>NZ_JACSUE010000069.1:0-1871 GCF_014384845.1 Caballeronia sp. EK | reverse complement strand
TTGGTGCGCCGAGCATGCACAACAGCTTGGGGGTGCGAGTCCCCTGTCCAACCTGATGGTGGTGAAGGACTAGCGAAACGCAAGGGCGTCGTCGTGAGGCGGGGTCTGAAGGAAGCGTGTAGCAAAGCCACGACCTGACGAACAGAAACCAGATGGGAGGCCTACCCGGACGGACGAGCGAGCCAATGATCGCGAAGTCCATAGCCATCAAGGTCCGGGGTGGTAGATCTGGCGGGTGTGTGGCGAAGGCGGTTGGGCTTACCTCGGGAGGCCTGCGCGGTGTCCTGGACTCAGGACTGAACGGCTCGCAAGGGTTGTTGACCACCGCGCAGGAGTCAGCAGCGGGCATAGTAGGGCAGCGATGCCTGAAGGCCCAAACGGAGAGGAGCGGCGAGTAAGCCGGAGAACTCGACATGGGAGCGCAGCAGAAAACGCATCGCGTCCTCGATAGCGGAGGCAGGGGTGAAGCCCCGAGGGCTGCTGATCGAGGGGCTGAACCTATGGCGGCGAACCCCGAGTCTGAAAGCCCGTCGGCTAGTGACCGACTGATGGAGGAAGTCTGCGAACGGGAGAACCTGAAGCAGGCGTTGAAACGTGTGAGAGCAAACAAAGGCGCACCGGGCGTGGACGGCATGACGGTTCAGGCACTACCGGCGTACCTGCGTGAGCACTGGCCGACGATACGGTCCATGCTGCTGGAAGGCACGTACAAGCCACAACCTGTCAGACGAGTCGAGATACCCAAGCCGGATGGAGGTGGCGTGCGCAAGCTTGGCATTCCGTGCGCGCTTGATCGATTCGTTCAGCAGGCGGTATTGCAGGTGCTGCAACAGCGGTGGGACCCGACGTTCTCGGATTCCAGTTATGGTTTCCGTCCGGGACGCTCGGCGCATCAGGCCGTGGCAAAGGCGCAAAGCTACATCCAGTCGGGGCATCGATGGATTGTAGATTTGGACCTCGAGAAATTCTTCGATCGCGTAAGCCACGATATCCTGATGAGCAGGGTGGCAAAGCGTGTCAGCGACAGGCGAGTGCTGAAGCTGATCCGCTCCTTTCTGACGGCGGGCGTGCTGGAAGACGGGCTGGTTGGCGCAACGGACGAAGGGACGCCCCAGGGCGGTCCGCTGTCACCGTTGTTATCCAATCTGATGCTCGACGACCTCGACCGGGAACTTGAGCGACGCGGACTGCGATTTGCGAGGTACGCCGACGACTGTAACGTCTATGTACGCAGCGAACGCGCGGGCCAACGGGTGATGGCGGGGCTGAAAGCCTTCCTCACCAGCAAGCTCAAGTTGACGGTCAACGAGACGAAGAGCGCAGTGGCCGAGCCTCACACGCGGAAGTTTCTGGGATTCACCTTCGGGACCCGGGATCACGTCAAACGGCGCATCGCGCCCAAGGCACTGAGCCGGTTCAAGGAGCGAATCCGGGAAATGACCCAGCGCTCGCACGGGGTCAGCGTTGACCAACTGATCGGCATGCTGAACCGTTACCTGACTGGATGGCGCGGCTACTTTGGATTCTGCGAAACGCCGAGCGTCCTTCAGCGTCTGGACGAATGGGTACGCCGCCGGGTTCGCTGCTTCTTCTGGAAGCAGTGGCGACGCGGGAACACCCGCTTCCGGGAACTGACGGCGCGAGGGGTGGACCGGTCCCTTGCTGCCCAGACAGCCGGGTCACCCCATAATGCATGGCGGCTGAGTAATAGCCCTGCACTGCAACGGGCGTTGACCAATCGCTTTCTGCGATCCCTCGGTCTTCCATCACTGCGTCCCTAGCCGATCAACCGATCCGAACCGCCGTGTACGGACCCGTACGCACGGTGGTGTGGGAGGGGTCGGGCCGCGAGGCCTGCCCCTATCCCGATC
>NZ_JACSUE010000068.1:0-1977 GCF_014384845.1 Caballeronia sp. EK | reverse complement strand
GTAAGCGTCGCGGCACGGCCGTCTTGATTCGCGCAATCAGAGACGCCAAAGTGGTTCCCACCACTTCAAGTCTGGTCTTTACCCACATCTTTGGCGGGTTGACTTGTAAACTGCGACGAGTGATGTTAACTTCCGCCCATACGACATTTGTGGGCGATGTTCAACATTGTCTGATGCGAGCGATCCCGATGACTGGGCAAGTGTTGAGTTCGGCGCGGCGCAACTGGGTGACGCTCGCCTAACTCAGCGCTTGATCGCACTTGCAGGTAGATTGTCGGGCGCTCCACAATGTTCTTTTCCCCAGTCGCTTAAAGGCGCGGACCTTAAAGCTGCGTACCGGTTTTTTGATAATCCGAAGGTAGATCCTGACGGCGTGCTCGGTTCGCATATTGGTCGAACGCTCGAACGCATGCGGGAGGCGTCGGTCGTGTTGGCTGTACAGGACACGACCGAATTCAATCTTACGCATCTGCATGCGACGGAAGGTCTAGGCCATTGCGCAGGCCATAATCTTCGCGGTTTTATGATGCATAGCATGCTGGCGGTAACCCCAGAAGGGTTGCCGTTGGGTGTGTTGGGTATGAAGACCTGGACGCGTACACCCGAGGAGCGCGGTAAGGGCGAGTTGCGCAGGCGGCGCACGATCGGGGAGAAGGAAAGCGCGAAATGGCTTGAAGGAGTGGAACACCTGAGCGCGCTCAAAGCGCATTGTCCGCAGACGCATTGCATTGGCGTATGCGATCGTGAGGGAGACATCTACGACGTATTCAGGGCCGATCGCCCTGCTGGCGTCGACTGGCTAGTCCGTGCGAGCTGGAATCGCAGGGTGGCGCATCCGCAGAAGTATCTGTGGGAGACGATCGTTGCAGCGCCGGTGCTAGGCTTCACTGAATTGAAGATTCCAGGTTCGGGTAGCACGATCGCACGCACCGCACGCCTAACATTGCGATGCGCGCCGGTGAGCTTGCGCCCACCGCGCTATCGACGCCCCAGAAGATTACCCAACGTTGAGGTGTTCGCGATTCACGCCATAGAAGCGGATGTTGCCGAAGGTCATGAACCCCTTGAATGGATGCTACTCACTTCGGTGCCCACAAATACTCGCGAAGAAGCACTGGAGCGCCTGGAATGGTATGAGCGGCGTTGGACGATCGAGTCGTGGCATCGCATACTCAAGAGCGGTTGTCGCGTCGAGGCACGGCAATTCGGCAATCTCGATCGATTCGTGCGTGCCACCGCCTTATTTGCCGTAATCAGTTGGCGCATCTTGTACGCGACGTTGCTGGCCCGAATAGACGGCGAACTTCCATGCGATGTGCTGCTTCAACCACTTGAATGGCGCGCGTTGTATTGCCGCGTACACAACACGACGACGTTGCCTGCTCGGCTTCCAACGCTGACGCAGGTCGTGCTATGGATCGCAAAACTCGGAGGTTACCTCGCGCGCAAGCATGATCGTCCACCTGGGCCAACCGTTATGTGGCGCGGCTTTCTCGCTCTGCACGAGATTACGGAGATGTACCGCATCTTTAGGCAGAACGAATGACCTTATTTGTGGGTAAAGACCAGACTTCAAGTAGCGGGAACCACTTTGGGATCGGAAGAGAAGCTGGCCTCAGGAACGCGTAGAGGAAGCCCAAACCACAGCCCTGAATTTCGACGCCGTCTGGCTGCAGCGGCGTGTGAGCCGGGCGTCTCGGTTTCGAAACTCGCCAGAGAGCATGGCATCAACGCCAATATGTTGTTCAAGTGGCGACGTCGATATCGGGCCGAGCAGCTCGCCGTATCAACCGAGCTTGTTCCGGTGACGGTCGTGGAGGACGCGCCGGGCACAGTCACTCCGACACCGTCGGTCCAACAGGAACAGCTAATCGTAAAGCCCGCCGCGAGCGTGGGCACGATCGAAGTTCGGATCGGACGTGCTGTGGTCAAGGTCGATGGAGCGGTCGACGCCGAAACACTACGTACGGTACTGAA
>NZ_JACSUE010000067.1:0-2051 GCF_014384845.1 Caballeronia sp. EK | reverse complement strand
TGCCTGTTTCCGTCGTGGTGGGCGCATCGCCAACCCCATTCGCTGGACAGGACACTCACGGTGCAGGACAAAGCTCCTATCAGGTCACAAACGCTGGGCCCGGCAATGCTCGGGAAACGCCGGAGCCCGATCGACAGGTCAATGCAAAGGCAGCCCGGCCAATCCCAGCACGGGTCAGATCGGTCCGACGTTCAAGACGTATTTTGGACTGAGTGTCCCAGCAATCTCCCTTGCGACTCATCGAGCTACGCATGCCGTAGCCCTTGAGTAGGTCCTGGAAGTCACGACTGCAATACTGGCTACCCCTGTCGCTATGAAGGATCAGGCCCGCTTCCGGCCGGCGGCGAAACCACGCCATACGCAGCGCGTCGGACACCCGCCCCGTGCGCATGTGCGGCTGCATCGACCAGCCCACCACCTGCCGGCTGAACAGGTCGAGGATGACCGTCAGGTAAAGCCAGCCTTCAGCCGTCGCCACATACGTGATGTCGCTCGTCCAGACTTGATTCGGCGCCGTCGCGGTGAAGTTGCGTTCCAGCAGGTTCGGCGCGACCGGCAGGCCGTGATTCGCGTTCGTCGTCGCGACGTACTTGCGCTTGTGCCGGGCACGGATGCCGTGCTGCGCCATCAGCTTGCGAACCCGCTCCTTGCCCACGCGTACGCCGCGCGCAACCAGCTCTTTCCACATGCGCGGCCAACCGTATTCGCCCTTGACCTCCGAGTGAATCGCCTTGATGTGTGCCAGCAGCGCGTCGTTGCTCACGCGACTGCGCTGCGGCTTGTTCTGAGCGGCGCGTTTCCGCCGCTGATGAAAACCGCTGGGGCTGACTTCCAGCACCTCGCACAACACCGAAATCGGCCAGTGGCGACGATTGTGTTCGATAAAGGCGTACTTCACGTCGAGTCCTTCGCGAAGTACGCGCACGCCTTTTTAGGATGTCACGCTCCATCTTCAGGCGCGCCACTTCGGCACGAAGTCTGGACAATTCCATCTGCTCCGCACTGACCGGCTTTGTTCCGGCTCCGCTGAGCTTGCCTTCCTGCTCAGCCTTGACCCAGTTGGATATCGACTGCATTGGCACGTCCAGCATCGCAGCCACTGCCGCAACGCTTCTGGCCGGCCCTGACCAGCCGAACCGCTTTCAGCTTGAATTCGAGCGTGTAGCGCGCCCGCTTCGTCATGCCCATCTTCTTAACTCTCCTTGCTTGAGTTTAAACGCTCAGCAAGGGATTCGTTTTGCGGGGGGCGATCTCAACTTAACAACGCCTCACCATCTACTCCTTGGTCTCCCGGCGCACTCTCATCTTGATTGAAGCGCAGCAGACAAACTCTTGGAGGCGCCCTGCCGGGTCCCTACAGGCAGCGACCCGATCTGGCGGGCGAGCGCGACCAGGGGCTCGCTCCGGTCGGCCACGTCGAGTAAGAGAGTCGTCTCCAGCAGACGATCGAAGGTGGCCGAGCGGGTCCCTTGTGGCAGCGCCCAGATCTGGTCGGCGAACGCGACCAGGGGCTCGCCCCGGTCGGCCACGTCGAGTACGAGAGTCGTCTCCAGCAGACGATCGAAGGTGGCCTGCCGGGTCCCTTCAGGCAGCGCCCAGATCTGGTCGGCGAGCGCGGCCAGGGGCTCGCCCCGCCCGGCCACGTCGAGTACGAGAGTCGCCTCCAGCAGACGCTCGAAGGCGGCCGGCCGGGTCCCTTCAGGCAGCGCCCAGATCCGGCCGGCGAGCGCGGCCAGGGGCTGGCCCCGCCCGGCCACGTCGAGTTCACGAACCGCCTCCAGCAGAGGCTCGAAGGCGGCCGGCCGGGTCCCTTCAGGCAGCAACTCGATCCGGCCGGCGAGCGCGGCCAGGGGCTCGCCCCGCCCGGCCACGTCGAGTTCACGAACCGCCGCCAGCAGACGCTCGAAGGTGGCCCGCCGGCTCCCGTAAGGCAGCGACCCGATCTGGCGGGCGAGCGCGGCCAGAGGCTCGCCCCGGTCGGCCACGTCGAGTGCGAGAACCGCCTCCAGCAGACGCTCGAAGGTGGCCGAGCGGGTCCCTTCTGGCAGCGA
>NZ_JACSUE010000066.1:0-2488 GCF_014384845.1 Caballeronia sp. EK | reverse complement strand
CTCGGCGCGCTGCTCGAGCACGAACTGGCCGAGCGCGCGAAACGGCGCATCGAGCGGCATCGCGTCGAATCGCATCTGGACCCAAGCAAGACGCTCGAGGCCTTCGACTTCGGCTTGGTACCGATGGTGTCCAAGGCACATGTAATGGCGCTCGCGAGCGGCGACTCGTGGCTCGAGAAAGGCGCCACGATCCGAGTGAACGACGGGCCGCTCCATGCAGCCAGCCACTGATTCGATTGCCGAATCCAGCATGGTGTTGACGAGTTCGGCGTCCGGCCGCGTACCGATTGACCAGCTCACAACGAGACCATCGAAGCAGTCGATAACCGGCGAGAAATACACTTTGCCTGCCGGGATCTGGAATTCGGTAAGGTCCGTGAGCCATTTCTGATTAGGAGCGGCGGCGTAGAAGTCGCGATTAATGATGTTCTCCGGCGCAGGGCTAATTTCTCCACGATAGGAGCGGTAACGACGTCGCCTGGTCGTGGCAGCGGCCAGACCTTCCTGTCGCATCAAACGACGCACAACCTTCTCCGAGATGAAGACCTGTTGCCTGATCAATGCCGAGCGAATCCGACGATAACCGTAGCAACGGTGATTGAGTTCGAAGCTGTCCGCGATGACGCGACGCGCGTCAGCATTCTTGTCAGCAACCAACGGCCGTGCACGGTGATAGAAGTAAGAACTGCTGGCAAGAGCCAAAGCGGCTAACAGCTTCGGCAACGCATAGGTCTGTTTCAGGGCATCAACCAGCATCGTCTTCTCCCGGTTGCTCAGGAGCTGCGGGCTGATGCCCATCCCCTTTTTATCAGTTCGTTCGCCTTCTTCAGACTATCGTGCTCAAGCTGCAGCTGTCGGATGTCGCATCGAAGCGATTCGACCTGTTGTTCCAGCTCCGCACGCTGATGGTCTGATGCTGGTTTCTTTTTGCGTTTCATAGATGCCGGAACCTCTCGACCGAGTAGCTGATTCTTCCAGTTATACAGCGTTGGCCGGCTCACACCGGCTTTCTCGGCAACCACGCGTGCGCTTTGGTCCCTGGTGCACAATCCAATGACTGCTGCCTGCTTTACCTTTTGTGATTTTGGAACGCTTCCAGCGGCTCGGCCAACATTACGTTTTTTGATTTCTGGACGCAATTCTTCGATCCAGGCCGCGAGCGTCTCGCGACTCGGATAACCCAAAGCCCTCAAAGTTGCGGCAGCACAGCGGCCATGACTCAAATAATGATTGACAGCCACCTTCTTCTGCTCATCGTAACCGTCCGATCGTGACCGTGTAGACGCCAGATAAACGTCTCGGCATGCTTTCCCGGGGCACAAATGTCACTGTGCCCAGAAAGGAAATCATGGACACAGTCACCGCATTCCACGAAATCAAAGGTGCCCGCAAGTATCGGCGGCGTACAGCGGACGAGAAGCGCCAAATTGTCGAGGAGACGTTATCCAGTGGACGTTCGGTGGCGGAGATTGCACGCAGTCACGAAGTGAATGCCAATCAGGTGTTCGACTGGCGTAAGCAGTATCTCGAAGGACGGCTCGGCGCCGACAAACGCGGCTGTACCTTGCTGCCGGTCACCGTGAACGAGGCCAGCGAGAGCGGCGTGGCCGAATCGGCTACATCTACGCCTGCGACACAGGCGCCCGGCACGATCCGAATCCAGTTGCCACGAGGCGACGTCCACGTTGAAGGGCGTGTCGATCCCGAGATGCTGCGCGTGGTCATCCAGTGCCTGAACCGATGATCGGCTCACCAGTCAACACGCGAATCTGGGTTGCCGCCGGATTGACGGATATGCGCTGCGGCTTCGACGGCCTGGCCGCGAAAGTGCAGACCGTGCTGGCGAAGGATCCGTTTTGCGGGCACATCTTCGTGTTCAGAGGCAAACGCGGCGACCTCATCAAGTGCCTGTACTGGCGTGACGGCGGGCTATGCCTGTTCGCCAAACGCCTGGAGCGTGGGCGCTTTGCCTGGCCGCGTGCTGACGGCGGCGTTGTTTCACTGACCAGCGCTCAGCTCAGTCTTCTGCTCGAAGGATTCGACTGGCGGCATCCTATCGACGCAGCCCGACCCTGCAGCGCTTTGTAAACGTCTGTGACAACGCGCGCCTAGCACAAGCTACGCGCGTAAACTGCCTGCATGTCATCCAGCGACGCTATCCTTCCAGACGACATCGAGGCCTTGAAGGCTCTCTTGCTCGCGCGTGAGACGGCGTTACGTGAGCGCGAGGATGATCTTGCGAATCTGCGCGACACCGTCACAACACTTCAGAAGACGCTCTCGGACCGGGCGCTCGAGATCGAGCACCTGAAGCTGTGGATCGCGAAGCTCCAGCGCATGCAGTTCGGGCGCAAGTCGGAGAAAAGTAAGCGGCTCGTCTCGACCGTTGTAGGGGGTGACCTCAGTACGCAGCACAATGATGTCCATCACTTTCGATTTGATGGACACCACTTTGTCAGAGTTCTCAGAGAAGAAGCCGGGTAGTCGA
>NZ_JACSUE010000065.1:0-2499 GCF_014384845.1 Caballeronia sp. EK | reverse complement strand
GTAAGCGGCTCGCCTAGGCCGTGTGTAGAGGCGTGCGCGCCTGGGCGCAGGATTGCCTCAGGTGGAGCGGCTAGATATCTTGATGTGGTGAACTTGCCGCTGCGTGCAGCTTCTCGGCCACACGCCATGGCAAGAGCTCGTCGATGACAGAGATTCTATGGTCGGCGATTCTCGGCAACACATAGTTTAGGTACGCGCGCGGATCGATGTCGTTGAGGGCGCACGTGCCAATCAACGAGTACATTGCAGCAGCACGTTCACCACCGCTGTCGGAGCCCGCGAATAGGAAGTTCTTGCGGCCCAAACTCACACAGCGCAGCGCGTTCTCCGCGATGTTGTTGTCGATCTCGAGCGTACCGTCTTCGCAGTAGAGCGTCAGCGCGCGCCACTGATTAAGCGAGTAGCTGATCGCCTTGGCTGTGTCAGACTTCGACGACAACGCTTCGAGCTTGGTCTTGAGCCACGCTTCGTAGATGCGAAGCAGTGGCTTGGCTTTCTCCTGCCGTATTCGCAGCCGTTCGTCCGCAGGCTTGCCGCGAATGGAAGCTTCAATGTCGTACAACGCACCAATGTATTCGAGGGCCTTCTGCGTTGTGTCGGACGGCGTTCGTACGTGGATATCGTAGAACTTTCTCCTTGCGTGAGCATGGCAGGCTGCTTCCAGTACTGAGCCATCCAGGAACAGTTCATCGAAGCCCGCGTATGCGTCCGCTTGTAGCGTCCCTCTGAAGCCAGCGAGATGAGTTTGAGGGTGGATGCCTTGCCTATTCGGCGAGTATGCGAACCATACCGCAGCCGGTTGCGTGGAGCCGGAGCGACGATCGTCGCGCACATAGACCCAGAGACGACCTGTTCGGGTCTTCCTGTTGCCTGGTGCGAGCACGGGAATCGGCGTATCGTCAGCATGCAGTTTGGCGGTCGATACCGTATATCGGCGCAGCGCCTCGATCAGTGGCGCGCACAACGTTTCGCATTGGCCGACCCAGCGCCCCATGCTGGCACGGTCAAGCGTGACGCCGTCGCGAGCGGCGATTGCCGATTGTCGATACAACGGCTGGTGGTCTGCGTATTTCGAGACGAGGATATCCGCGAGCAAACTCGGGTGGGCGATGCTCCGCTCGATTGGCAGTCCCGGCATCGACGGCTGTTTGATGGCGTGGCAGCAAGGGCAAACAAGTTTGCGCCGGATCGTGCGAATGACTTTGAAGGCGGCCGCAACTCGGGCGAGTTGTTCGGATATGTCCTCACCGAGCAGTTGCATTGTTTGACCGCAGTCCGGGCAACTGGATTCCGGCTCGAGCACATGATCTTCGCGCAAGAGGTGCGCCGCTAATGCATGTCTCGAAGCCGCGTTGCCGGTTGTTGCGTTGGAGGCGGACGCGTTGGCGCCTTGAGCCTGCGCGCGCTGCACGTCTGCAACGCCGCGTCCGGCGGCCAGATCTTCGAGTTGGGTCTCGAGGGTCTCTATCTGCCGCTGCAACTGTTCGGATTTGCGGCCGAACTGCATGCGCCGAAGTTTGTCGATCTGTGCCTTGAGCTGATCGATCTCGATATCGCGTTCAGCGAGCAGACTACGAGCCTCGACCAACAAGGCCTTCAGGAGATCGACATCGTCAGGAAGATCGGCGCCGTTCGACATGCACGGCAGTTTACGAGTGTTCCGCGCGGTTTACAACATCGATAACGCGGCGGTGCGCCGGGGCTGTCGCCAATCGATGCCCTCGAGAAGCATTGACAGTTGTGCGGAGCTCAGATGAATCTTCCCGCCGTTGGCCTGGGGCCAGATAAAGCGGCCCCGCTCAAGACGCTTTGCCAGGAGCCAGATGCCATCCTCCGTCGCCCAGAGGACCTTTATGAGATCGCCTCGGCGGCCTCGGAAGACGTAGACGTTGCCGCCCAATGGATTCTCTTCAAGCGCCGTTTGCACCTTTGCCGCTAGCCCCTGAAACCCACAGCGCATGTCGGTCACGCCTGCAGCAATCCAGATACGCGTGCCAGCCGGGAGCGAGATCATGATCGCAGACTGCCCAACACGGTACGCAGCATGTCGGCGTCGACCAGACCATCTACCTTGACCACCACACGGCCGATTCGGATTTCAATCGTGCCCGCAGGTGGCGCCGGGTTTGCATCTAATGCTGGTAAATCGCCTGACGGCGCGGCCAGGGCCTGCGTCGGTGGGTCACTCAGCAGTACGACTGGCAGCATGCCGGCAGGCTGAGCGTGCCGCTCGGTAAGATATCGGCGCCGCCAGGTGTACAGCATGTTCGCGTTGATGCCATTCTCACGGGCGAGTCTCGCAACGGAGACGCCTGGTTCACACGCCGCTGCCGCCAGCCGGTCCCGAAGCTCCCTTGGGTAGTTTGGACGGCCCGCTCGACTACCCGGCTTCTTCTCTGAGAACTCTGACAAAGTGGTGTCCATCAAATCGAAAGTGATGGACATCATTGTGCTGCGTACTGAGGTCACCCCCTACAACGGTCGAGACGAGCCGCTTAC
>NZ_JACSUE010000064.1:0-2506 GCF_014384845.1 Caballeronia sp. EK | reverse complement strand
CGATGGAGGACTGGCTGAGTGGTATCGCCCGCGCGCTGACCTTCTACGGCGGCGTTCCACAACTGATCGTGCCGGACAACCCGCGCGCGATGATCGCCGACCCCGACCGTTACGAGCCGCGCGCGGGCGACACCGTGCTGGACTTCGCGCGTCACTACGGCACCTCATTTCTGCCTGCACGCGTTTATCGCCCGCAGGATAAGCCGAAGGTCGAAGTGGCGGTTCAGGTGGTCGAACGTTGGATCATGGCGCGCTTGCGTCATCGCCAGTTCGAGTCGGTCCAGTCGGTGGACGACGCGATCCGCCCGCTACTGAAGAACTTGAACGAGCGCCCATTTCAGAAGCTGCCGGGATGCCGCGCCAGCGCGTTCACCGGATTAGACGCGCCGGCCCTACAGCCACTGCCGGTGCAGCCGTATGAGCTCGCGCGGTTCAAGGCAGTGACGGTCCACATCGACTACCACATCGAGATCGATAAACATCGCTACAGCGTCCCGCACGCGCTTGTCGGACTCAAGCTCGATGCGCGCATCACAGCGGGTGCCGTCGAGTTGTTGCATCGCGGTCGCCGTGTGGCCAGCCATGCCCGCAACGATCGTGTGGGAGGCTACACCACCGTCGTCGAGCACATGCCGGCTGCACACCGCGCCCATCTCGAATGGACTCCGCAGCGGCTTATCCACTGGGGTCAGCAGATTGGCGGCGCCACCGGCGCGCTCGTCGCACGGCTTCTGCCGGAACAGCGCCATCCCGAGCACGGCTATCGGGCGTGCCTCGGCTTGCTCTCACTCTCACGTCGTTATGGTCGCGACCGCCTCGAAGCGGCGTGTGCGTTGGCGCTCGAACTGGGTGTGCATCGTTACCGCCACGTGCGCGACATCCTCATCAACAACCGCGACCGCGCGGCAGCGACCACGCCTGTCGAATGGGTCAGTCCGAGTCACGCGCATGTACGCGGCTCCAGCTACTACCAATAAAGAGAACCCGCCATGATGATGCATCAAACCTTGACGCAACTAGGCGACGAGACGATCGCCGACGCAATGCTCGATCGCCTTATGCAGCGACATCACCGCATCAAACTGACGGGCGAATCTCTTAGAAAACCATCTCCGAAACCCAGCGTGCTCGAACCAGAACTCGACCAGAACTAGCAAGGAAATCTACAATCGACACCGCGCAACGCCCGACCAAGTCAAACGGTCACGTTCCCGAAATCGGCGGTCACGTTCGCCGAAATACGCAGCACCATCTCATTGATCTTTGCGCGCTGGTCGGCACGGTCGTCGTTGATCACGACGGCATTTACGACCCCAGGCGGGTCAACGATCGGCTTCTGCTGGGACTCAAAGGCACGATGTCGGAGTACGAGCTCAGTCTGTTGCGGCAGCGTGGCATTGCCGCGCGCGACTCGAAGGCCCAGCGAGGGGAATTGCGCTTTGCGCTACCTCCTGGCTACTGCTGGAACGAGCTGGGGCAGATCGAGATGGACCCAGACGAACGGGTTGCCGAGGCCATCCGGGTGCTCTTCCGTAAATTTCGTGAACTCGGCAGTGCCCGTCAGGTGCTGCTATGGGCCATACAATCGGAAGTCAAGCTGCCCGTAACGCGGCACGGCCCCGCGGGAATCCGGATCGAATGGAGCCGGCCTGCATATCACACGGTCGTCCAAATCCTGGAGCATCCGGTTTATGCTGGGGCGTATGTGTTTGGAAGGACGACCCAACGCACTGCGGTCGTTGACGGACGGGCTCGTAAGACTGAAGGCCACTCCAAGCCAATGAAGGACTGGAGCGTCCTGTTGCGAGACCACCACCCGGGGTACATCACGTGGGATCAGTTCGAGGAGCATCAGAGGATGATTGCCGAGAACACACACATGAAGAAGCGGGCTTCCCGTCGATCTGCTCGTGGCGGGCGGGCATTGTTGACTGGCCTGGCGCGATGTGGCCGGTGCGGTCGAATGATGCGGGTCAACTACGGCATGAGAGCCGGCCACGCACATCGCTATTATTGCCGTGGCGACGAAGCACATGTCGGAGCATTTCGCTGTATCGGAATCGGTGGAATACGTATCGACAATGCGGTGGCTGCCGCATTTCTCGAAGCGGTTTCGCAGCATGCGGTGGAAGCGGCCATTCGCGCTGCACAGCAAACATCGCGCGCAGGCGACGATGCGCGTCGCGCGTTAGCCTGCGAGCTCGAAGAAGCGCGCAACGATGCCTCTCTTGCCGCCCGCCGGTATGAGGTTGTGGATCCGACGAAACGATTGGTTGCACGCGAGCTTGAAGCGCGTTGGAATGCAGCCCTTGAACATGTCGCTCACCTCGAAGAGCGCACAGCGCTTCTGGACCGCGAGGTCGTAAACCGGCTCGCGAGGGGATGCGGACAAAATCTTGGACTACCTGGAGGTAGTCCGTGTACTCATACGAAGACCGCATTCAAGCAGTTCGGCTGTATCTGAAGTTGGGCAAGCGGATCAAGGCGACAATTAGGCAACTGGGTT
>NZ_JACSUE010000063.1:0-2629 GCF_014384845.1 Caballeronia sp. EK | reverse complement strand
TGCGGTACGAGCCCATTGCAAGCCTCCTCTGGCAAAACGGTCCGACATCGCCTGAACCGTGGAGGCGACCGCGCTGCAAACAACGCTCTGTGGACCATTGCAATGGTGCGAATGCGCAGTGACCCCAGAACCCGGGCGTACGTCGACAGACGGACTAAGGAAGGAATGTCGAACAAGGAAATTCATCGCTGCCCAAAGCACTATATCGTCAGAGAACTGTATCAGCTTATTCTGGCCGACTTGGCCGATTCCGCCCGACCTTCTTGACATAAGAGCGTCAACGCGGTCGTAGAGCGCTTCTTCCGTACGCTCAAAGGAGAATGCATCGGCGAGCACGCATACCGTAATCACGCCGAGGCTCGTGCTGATGTGCTGGATTACATCTTGATGTACTACGACCAGGACCGCTTGCACTCGGCTGCCAGTCATATGCCGCCAGCCGACTTCGAGGAATTAAAGGTAGAAACTGCGTAAGCTGTGTCCAGGAATAGTGAACCACTACACAGTTACAACCGGCATAGCGGAGGTGGTCCTGGTCAATTTACGCTGTTTAGCTTGCCATTGATGCACGGATCGCTGAAAGATGGTTCCCTTCTCCTTGCATTCGGCTTCACCATCGAACGTGCAGGACAATTCGCTTGCCCGGATGGCTGTAGGTCAACACGCTCCATGATGACTATGATTGCGTTAACGCGCATTGGCGAATCTGAAGTTCGCCAATCTGCGTGCTGCTCGACCCGCCGTCAGCCGAATCGTGCGTATTTCGGCGACCTATTCTAACAAATTAAGGTATCCTGTTAAATCGCATGAAAGAAGCGCACGCCAGCCCAGTCATACCATGCGCGCAAACGCGCCTTCCGCTGTTCGCGGTGGCATGCCGCGTCCATCCGGTGCCGGGGCAATGCGAAGTGCTGACGGATCGGACCAAGCGACGTGCTTCACACTGGCCAGCTCAGGCAGTTCCGCCTTTGCAGCCGGGAAGCTACGTAGCAGGTCGGTCACGATCTTCGTGGGTACCGGATGTGAACGCAGCACTTTCCTTAAGAAGCGTCTGGCTGCAGCCTTGTCGCGCCGCCCTTGCAGCAGCACCTCAGGCTCGGCTCCGTGTTCGTCCACCGCGTGCCACAGCACGTACGGCTCGCACACCCTGCAGCTTCACGAACACCTCCAGGTCGAGCCCGAGGTGCTCCGCAGGCTCAGATTGAATCGGTGGTGCCAACGTACCGCGCAACTGATGACCGCGGTGGGGAAACGGAAACCGTGATAATGCGGCTTGATCTTCTTCATCTCGCCATTCTACCCGTCTGCGATCTCAACTTGACAACGCCTCACCATCTACTCCTTGGTCTCCCGGCGCGCTCTCATCTTGATTGAAGCGCAGCAGACAAACTTTCGGAGGCGCCCTGCCGGGTCCCTTGAGGCAGGTAGTCGATCTGGCCGGCGAGCGCGTCCAGGGGCTTGCCCCGCCCGGCCACGTCGAGTGCGAGAACCTCCGCCAGCAGATGCTCGAAGACGGCCTGCTGGGTCTCTTCAGGCAGCGTCCAGACCAGGCCGGCGAGCGTGGTCAGGGGCTCGCCCCGGTCGGCCACGTCGAGTTCACGAACCGCCTCCAGCAGACGCTCGAAGGCGCCCTGCAGGTCCCCGTAAAGCAACCCGATCCGGCCGGCGAGCGATGCCAGGGGCTTGCCCCGCCCGGCCACGTCGAGTTCACGAACCGCCGCCAGCAGACGCTCGAAGGCGCCCTGCCGGTCCCCGTAAAGCAATCCGATCAGGCCGGCGAGTGATGCCAGGGGCTCGCCCCGGTCGGCCACGTCGAGTTCACAAACCGCCGCCAGCAGACGCTCGAAGGCGGCCGGCCGGGTCCCGTAAGGCAGCAACTCGATCCGGCCGGCGAGCGCGGCCAGGGGCTCGCCCCGCCCGGCCACGTCGAGTTCACGAACCGCCGCCAGCAGACGCTCAAAGGCGGCCGGCCGGGTCCCTTCAGGCAGCGACCCGATCTGGCGGGCGAGCGCGGCCAGAGGCTCGCCCCGGTCGGCCACGTCGAGTGCGAGAACCGCCTCCAGCAGACGCTCGAAGGTGGCCGAGCGGGTCCCTTCTGGCAGCGACCAGACCTGGCCGGCGAGCGCGGTCAGCGGTTCGCGCCGATACCCGGGCGGCAGCTTCTGGATGTCCTCGAGGACCTGCGCGCCGTCGGGTTCCCACTGTTCCACGTCCGAAGCACGTGCTTTCATGTCATTGGCCTGGCGCACAAGGTGAACATCATGGGCCGCCCACTGGTGGTTGACACAGCGCACCGCACCTAGATGCTCGCCAGGGAGATTCTCGGTGATGTTCAGCAGGGTTTCCCTGGGAAGACTCTCGAAACGATTAGCTCCAGGCTGCACAATCGTGCAGATTCCGTCGGACTCCGGGCCATACGCCGTGAGCCTGTCCAGCGCCTCCCGGACGGTTGGATCATTCGCTTCCAGTTTCCGCCCCTCACGAAGCGCCGCGCTGACCAACCCAAAGACCTGAATCTCATACCCGCTTTGAACCGCGTCAAGCTCCGGCTCGTCGAAAGTCAGACTCAGCAGGTCGTCTAGCGCCGGATCGCCCGTATCCAGACGATAGGGGATCCTGCCACGAGCCA
>NZ_JACSUE010000062.1:0-3069 GCF_014384845.1 Caballeronia sp. EK | reverse complement strand
GCACAAAGCGCCATCAGTGCCCGGCTGCACGCTCCCTGCCATTCCTCAACGAGAAACCGCTCGTTTAGCGGATCAATTCCACGACGCCGTCGCTTAGTGTCGGATTTAGACCGGCGTTCACAGCATGCCATAGACGCCGCGCGAGCCTGCGTGGATCGCCCGGATGCGCGCGAGCAGATCGGCGTCGCTGCACGCTCGCTTCGATGGTGCGCGCTCAAGCCACGCGTAAAAGCCGCTGGCGGAGACCCCGAGCAGCCGTGCCATCGTGGCAATGGGCCATGCGGCCCGATTCGCTTTCATGAACTCGAACCCTTCTCGGGCACCGTTCCGGTCTCCCGTGCGAACCAGGCCGCGGCTTTTGAGAGGATCTCTCGCTCAAGCTCAAGCTGGCGCACCTTGCGGCGCAGGCGTGTAAGTTCTTCGCGCTCGGCAGTGGTGAGCCCATCGAGTCGTGTACCGGCGTCACGAGCTGCCTGCGCGACCCAGTTGTAGATGGTTTGCGTCGTCGGCTCAAACTCCTTGGCCAGTTCCTCCGGCGTGCGACCGGTCTTGACCAGTTCGACTATCTGGGCCCGGAATTCCGCCGGGTACGGGGTACGGTGCTTCGCCATAATGGGCACCTCCTGAACAAAAGGATAGATGTCCACGAAAGCGGGTCAACTCCAGTATGGCGTCAGGGCAGTAATGAGCCGAGCGCTGCACAGCGCACTGAATAACCTCACGCCATCCGAGTTTGCGGCACGACATCGGGCAACACGGAAGCTCCTGCCGCATTCCGGGAGTTCGTTAAAGAGATTTTTATAGAGGCCCATTGGCACTACTGAATGGCGCAGCCTTGGCGCGGAGGCGAACGCAGTTCCAACGCCAACTCCAAATTCTTTATAACGCCCAGTCGCTGAGATGAGTGCACATATTCTCCAACATTGTCAGCGAGCACCTTGCAGATTTGTTTTCGGTCAGTGAAATTGAGCTGCGCCGCCGTTCCCAGTAAGCGACCAATGGTATGCTGCACCTGATCTGATGGCAATTGTCTGGCCACGCGGTAGATTACGCCGGCGAATGCGATCAAGGGTCTATGTCGGTCGCAAGGGTCAAATTGCTCGATTGCATCGAGGATTCGTTCGCACGATGCAAAACGCTCCTCCCGAGGAAGTCCAGTGATTTCTCCGGCGAGCTTGCCCAGCACGATCCCTTGCGTGTGGCCGTTGACCTGTCCAATCCTTGCTAGGATACGATCGAACATTATTTTTCGCGCCCCTTTGTCGTCGAGCCATCTGATCCTTCCCGCGAGTATGGCCAATAATCGGAATGATCGGTTCTGGTATGGCCCGTTGAGTTGCTCAATAGCACTCAAAGTACGCTCAAAAAGCTCCTTCGTAGTTTTGCGCGTCAAGAGCATCACCTCGAGCAACATGATGGCGATCCATGATCGGGCTTTGTCATCTGTGTTGTGCTGCTCGGTAACAGCTATGATCCGATTGAGGAGTGTCCGGCATAGGTCTTTAGGCAGCCAGCTGATTGACGCGATTAATGTTTCCACCGGCTTTTGCCGATACCCTGCCGACAGCTTCTGAAAGTCCAGAAAGACTGCCTCAAAGTCTTCTGTACTTCCCATCTTGGCGATCCGCTTTGTCAATGCTTTAGCCTTAGCAACTTCGAGAGCATCTAGGTTGGAAAATTCCTTGTTGGCGCAGCGCATTGCATTCAGGTCCTGGCTATGCATATAGCTTTGAATCTTCAGCAGCACTTCTGGCGGTAGCTCAGTGTGGGGAGACAAAATCGCCTGCGAACTCGCATACTTCGACTGCACATTTGTTGATGCAAGTGAGTTCAACCTTGTCTCTGCCGCTTGAATCTCCAGATCGAGCTCCTCTGGATCAAGATGGCGTGCTTCGATAAGCGCTGTCGCGTGAAGTGATGAAACGAACTGCTCGCCTCCACCGGGCAGGTCTTTTAGCTCATAGCCGAGGTTCGGGGCAGGGAAACTGAGCATCATCAGAGTGTCGAGCGGCTCACGCCCGGAATCGAAGTGAAACGCCAGTGCCTCGTGACCATGGTCATGGTTAAGTTCCCCGGGGACGAATGTACTTACTCCCACCTGCGAAAGGAGCGAGACCAGTATAACTTGCGCCGTCCGGGTATCCTGCGACGTCAGTCCCAGGACGTCGCCATAGCCCTGACGCTGCGCCTCCCTGGTCAGCACGCAATTCGCGACTTGCTGCAGCGCGCTTTGCTTGGCACCGTGCTCAAATAGGTGATCGCCCAAGGCGTCCCCCAACGCACTGCAGATGCTGTCGCGGGTTTGCTGAATCGAGGCCGGATCAGAAAAATCAACCGACTGAAGCGATTTTACGATGTGCTCGTGAGATGAAAGCAGCTCAAGGCGGGGGCTGCGATGATGAGTGGTCAATCCAATAATATCTGCCACGTTCGAATATCCTCTATGTTCCTTTCACATCCACGGGAATTCCTTGGAGCGGGTGTGAGGCATTCCAAGGTGAATGGTCCGAGTTGCGCCGGCAGCGGCTGGCCCCGAGTACGTTCGATGTGCTCCGGGCGGGCGAGACAGAGACCGTCCGACTGGACGGCAAATGTACGTGTCAAACCATGACGGCACTTTGGCGAAGTGGATTCGAGTTTTCGAAATGGGTTGAGTGGATGCGCGGCGAGTGCGATCGCAGCACCTGCGATAAGCAGTTCCGTAGCCATGAAACGGACTCCCGTTGTCCGTGATGTGGTCAGGGACTCGCCGGGTGTTGGAGCACTCGAAGGGTCCCCCTTTCGCTTCTAATATCCAGCGCATGTCGATCCGCAAACCGCGGCGGAGCTTGATTAAAATGTACGCATAATATTAGAAATGATTCGACGGGAAGGCTCATGGGATAGGGCGTTGGGTTGAATTTTTATTTTTGAGCGGTATCGAGTTCGCGTCTCGCGCGATGGGGGTGCGGACAAAATCTTGGACTACCTGGAGGTAGTCCGTGTACTCATACGAAGACCGCATTCAAGCAGTTCGGCTGTATCTGAAGTTGGGCAAGCGGATCAAGGCGACAATTAGGCAACTGGGTT
>NZ_JACSUE010000061.1:0-3138 GCF_014384845.1 Caballeronia sp. EK | reverse complement strand
TGTGAACGCCGGTCTAAATCCGACACTAAGCGACGGCGTCGTGGAATTGATCCGCTAAACGAGCGGTTTCTCGTTGAGGAATGGCAGGGAGCGTGCAGCCGGGCACTGATGGCGCTTTGTGCGTCGTAAGGAGCCCGCAGGGCGAGTGCAGACGCGCAAAGCGCGTTGGGAGATGACGGCGGCAAGCAGTTGCGGTAGAAAGGCGCTGCGCCGAAGAAACCACTGGCGCGACACCGGTAAACCGCCAAGTTCACCCCGGAGTCGCGCCACACAAGTCGCAGTGCAAAGCCACGGGGCTTAACACAGGATCGCGTGCAGCCGCAGTATTCCACGGCTCGTGCGCCCCTGTCTATCGCATTGTCTTCGGCGTTCTACGGGGATCGCCGATGACCGAAGGCAATGCTGCCGGTGGGATGCTGCCCACGGGCCGTTTCTTCCTGTGCGCCCGCTGCCGCACGCAGGTGTTCATTTGCCGCCGCTGTGACCGAGGCCAGATCTATTGCGCCGGCGGCTGTGCGCAAGCGGCCCGGCGCGCGAGCTTGCGCGAAGCGGCTCAGCGTTACCAGCGCTCCCGTCGCGGGCGTCTTGCCCATGCGCAGCGCGCCCGCCGCTATCGGGCGCAGCACAATAAAGTGACGCATCAGGGTTCACCTGCGACGGCGCCGAGTGCTCTACTGCCAGCGGACTCGATGCGCGCCGCTGTCACTCACCGTCGCGTCACGGCATCGGCGCCGGCAACAACGCATTGCCACCTATGCGGCTGTGCCTGTTCGCCGTTCGTGCGCCTGAGCCCGTTGCGCCGTCGAGCTCCTCGCTCCATCTATCGATTCCGGGGAGGCTCTGAAGGTGACGATTGACGCTGAACTCGAAGCGCATATCCTGCGGCTCTATCACGTTGAGAAGTGGCGCTGCGGCACGATCGCGCGGCAACTGTATTTGCATCGCGGCACCGTCAAACGCGTGCTCGCACAGGCGGGCCTGCCGCGCCACGGTCCGGCGCCGCGGCCTTCGATGATCGAGCCATACCTGCCGTTCATTCGCCGGACGCTCGAGAAGTATCCGACGCTCACGGCCAGTCGCCTTTACGGCATGGTGCGCGAGCGCGGCTATCAGGGTGGCCCCACGCACTTCCGGCATCTGGTCTCGCTGCACCGGCCACGTCCGGCTGCCGAAGCGTATCTGCGGCTGCGCACCTTGCCCGGCGAACAGATGCAATGCGACTGGGGTCACTTTGGTTACCTGCAGATTGGCCGCGCGCGCCGGCCGCTGATGGCCTTCGTGATGGTGCTCTCGTACTCGCGCGATCTGTATCTCCGCTTCTTTCTCGACGCGCGCATGGAGAACTTCCTGCGCGGCCATATCGGCGCCTTCAGGCACTGGGGCGGACTCGGCAGGGTCATCCTCTACGACAACCTCAAGAGCGCCGTACTCGAACGCCGGGGCGACGCGATTCGCTTCCACCCGACGCTGCTCGCCTTTGCCGCTCACTATCGGTTCGAACCCAGACCGGTGGCGATTGCGCGCGGCAATGAGAAGGGGCGCGTCGAGCGTGCGATTCGTCATGTGCGCGACGCGTTCTTCGCAGCAAGGCAGTTCGTCGATCTAGACGATCTGAATGCGCAGGCCGAGCATTGGTGCCGCACGCAGGCGGCCGATCGCCCGTGCCCGGAAGACCGGGCGATCAGTGTGCGCCAGGCGTTTGCCCAGGAGCAGCCGACGCTGCTTGCGTTACCGGAGAACCCGTATCCCGTCGAGGAAACCCTCGCCGTCAAGGTCGGCAAGACGCCCTACGTGCGCTTCGATCTGAACGACTACTCGATCCCGCACACGCACGTGCGGCGCACGCTCACTGTGCGCGCTGATCTCGAACAGGTACGCGTGCTCGACGGCGCCGAGGTCATTGCGCGTCACGATCGCAGTTACGATCGCAGCGCGCAGATCGAAGAGCCGGCGCACATCGAGACGCTCGTCGGCGTCAAACGCGAGGCCCGTCATCATCGCGGCATGGACCGCCTGGCCAGGGCTGCCCCCGCCAGTGAGGATCTGCTGCGCCGCGCGGCCGAACGCAGTGCAAATCTGGGCACCATCACGGCGGCGCTGCTGCGCCTGCTCGATCGCTACGGCGCCGCCCAATTGCAGGCTGCGATCGGCGATGCGCTCGAAAGCGGCGTGCCGCACCCCAACGCTGTGCGCCTTGCGCTGGAGCGGCGCCGTGAAGCGCGTCAACTGCCGCCACCGCTTGCCGTGTGCTTGCCGCCGCACGTGCGCCAGAAGGACACGCCGGTCCAACCGCACCGGCTCGATACTTATGACCAACTTGCTGGAGATCCCGATGAGCTCGCTTGAATCATTGCGTACGCGCGCGCACGAATTGCGTTTGCATGGGCTGCTGGCCCACTGGGCTGAAGTCGCGCAGGAGCCCTGGGTCGCTCCGCTCGTACAGTGGGAGGAAGACGAGCGAGCCCGTCGCTCGCTCGAGCGGCGCATCAAGGACGCGCATCTGGGCGGCTTCAAGGCATTGTGCGACTTCGATTGGAGTTGGCCATCACGGTGTGATCGCGGCGCCCTCGAAGAGTTGATGACACTCGGGTTCCTGAACGACGCTGCCAACGTCGTGCTCATCGGCCCGAACGGCGTGGGCAAATCAACGCTGGCGAAGAACGTCGCGCATCAGGCGCTCGTGCATGGACACACGGTGCTGTTCACTACCGCCGGCAATATGCTGGGCGAACTCGCCGCGCTCGATAGCGATTCAACGCTGCGCCGGCGCTTGCGTCGCTATGCTGCGCCTGACGTCCTGGTAATCGATAAGGTCGGCTACCTCTCATACTCCAATCGCCATGCCGATTTGCTGTTCGAGCTGATCAGCCGTAGATATCAGAACAACAGCACCATCGTCACATCGAATCGTCCGTTTGCCGAATGGCATGAAGTGTTCCCGAACGCCGCCTGTGTCGTCTCGCTCGTCGATCGCCTTGTGCATCAAGCCGAGGTCATCTCGATCGAGGGCGAGTCGTACCGTCTCAAGGAAGCGCGTGACCGGGCCGACAAACGCGCCCGCCAGCGCGGTCCCGGCAAATCTGCGAAAGGAGGTGAGTCGTGAAAGCCCCGCCGTTGCCCTCAGGCCGAACGCGCGGC
>NZ_JACSUE010000060.1:0-3151 GCF_014384845.1 Caballeronia sp. EK | reverse complement strand
TCCGTTCAATGCTCACGCGTCGACATTCCAACGTGGTGGCCTGTGCGCTGGCCAACAAGCTGGCGCGTACCGCGTGGGCGCTGGCGACGCACCATACGACGTTCCAACCATGATGAGGCGAAAAGCTCGCCTGAACGCTCGGTCTACAGTTGTACTGACGTATCCGTCTGGTTTTGCGATGACTGACATTTGATGACGTGAACGGCATAACGGCCTGACAGACAACCTGTGATGTAAATCGGCCTTCGAGGCCGAGACAGTTTTAAGGATTGTCAGGCGCGACTCTCATCGTGGCGCGGGGAGCACTTTCCTCAAACGACGCCGGATAGATTTGGGCAGGCCAACCACACCGTCAAAATTCAGGGTTGCAAAAACGGAGGGGACCATAGATTTACATCGGCGCTAACAGATTCGGATGAACGCCGTACTGCTGCGCCAGTTCTGCAAGCGTCTTGTCGCCCTCGAGCGCCGCCAGAGCCACTTTTGCCTTGAACGCAGGTGAGTGCGTCCGTCGGTTGCGCTTTGTCATCTTCGGGTTCTCAGGCTGCGATCATCAGCCGGTTCGAGCAGCTTACTAATTGGCACCAATTCAGGACATACTGGAACCGACTTTACGTTGCTGTTGCTGAACTGGCCAAATCTGATGGGGAGCAGCTTCTCGCCGCATTGAGGTCCGCTCAGAACATGCCGCTTTGACACCGGGCAACGCCGCCAACTTCGTGAGCACCTGGCGCTTGCGCTCTTCGCGAGCACCGAGTTCGGCTTGCAGAAGTTGCTCCAGGAAGTCGGCCATACTCGAATCGGCTGCGGCCGTGCGTTGTGCCAGCGGCGCCCAATCGGTGGCGACGCAGTCGAGCTTCAGTTGCGCGCACAGCGCGGCGATGCGCTCATGTTGCAGATTCATGCGGTGAGCTCCAGCAAAAGCCCAAACGCTGAAGGGTGTTACAGTAAGCCGACGCATACGGGGGCTACCAGGCCATCTACGAAAGCGGGCGCGTCACGGAGGCGGCTTGCTGGGCGCACGCGCGACGTCAGTTCTATGAATTACACGCAGCGCGTCCCAATGCCTTGAACACTGAAGCGCTTGAGCGCATCGGCGCGCTATACAGGATTGAGGAGACAATCAGGGGCAAACCGCCCGACGAACGCCGTGCGTATCGTCAGGCGCATGCGCGGCCACTACTCGATGAGTTCCGTGCGTGGCTTACAACGATGCTGGCAACGCTCTCGCGCAAGTCGGACACGAGTCGGGCGATCCTTTATGCGCTGAACCGGTGGGAAGCGTTCACACGCTATTGCGATGACGGCCAGCTTGAAATCGACAACCTTCCAGTCGAGCGCGCGCTACGCGGGGTGGCCATAGGGCGACGTAACTACCTGTTCGCAGGAGCAGATTCTGGCGGTGAACGTGCCGCCGCAATCTATAGCCTCATTGGCACCGCCTTATGCCGCGCCCGGCATAAGGCGGTTTATGCCGTCTACCGAACTATGCCGAGCGGCTCTCTGGGCAGCCGCACTTACGCGCTCGATTGCGAAGTGCGGCGCCCGCGTGGTGCAGGCTCCATTCGGCATAGTCCTTCGCTTCACAGCGATTCAAGAAAGCTGATCAGGCGGTCGTCTGGCCGGAAGCGATTCGATTTGCGGTTCTCGTAGGGCTTAAGCTTGCTCAGTGCCGCCTCTTTGAGCGCGAGATGGGCATGCAGATAGGTCTGCGTTGTTTCAATTGATTCGTGGCCCAGCCATAGTGCGATCACAGAGGAGTCGACACCCGCTTGCAGTAGCTCCATTGCGGCGCTGTGCCTCAGCACATGCGGCGAGACGCGCTTTGAACTTAAGGATGGACATCTCTCACAAGCGGTGCGTGTGTGCTTGGCGAGGAGGGTTTGGACACTGTCAGCGCTAAGCCGGCCTCCATGCACATTGGGAAACAACGGTCTCGCGTTGCGGCGGGCCGGCTCACTGGTCCAGGCCTTGAGGACGCTCTGCACGTACGATGTCAGTGGTGTACATCGTTCCTTTCGACCCTTGCCGACACACCTCACATGAGCTCCAATGCCGAGGTGAATGGAATCCCTGTCGAGGTTGATAAGTTCAGAAAGACACAAGCCAGTCTGAACCGCGAGCAACAATAAGGCATGATCCCGGCGTCCTAGCCACGTCGAGCGGTCGGGCGCCGCGAGAATCGCGTCAATCTCCGGGCGTTCCAAGAAGTGCATTTGGCGCTTGTCATGGCGCTTGCTTGGTATCGCAAGTATCCGTTGAATGAGGGCGCCGTATGCTGGCTCCTCAAACGAGAGGTACCGGAAGAATGAGCGAATGGCTGTCAGACGCAGATTGCGCGTGCAGACGCTGACACCACGTGCCATTTCCAAGTCGGCAAGAAACGTGCTGATGAACGGCGCATCCAGATCATCGAGGGTCAAGGCCGAAGGCGGTTTGCGGAGCTTCGTCTGGGCAAACTTGAGCAATAGCCGAAACGTATCCCTGTACGATGCAATCGTATTGCTGCTGGCGTTGCGCTGCTGCATAAGTCGGATCGTGAAGTAGCGCTCCATAAGCGGAGCGACATCAGGCGTTGACTTCATGGCCGGCCTCCCACCGTCGATCAAGGCGCTCTGCAGCTTCTTCCATCAACTGCGGACACGCTGATAGATACCGATACGTGTCGCGCACGCAGGTGTGGCCGAGGTAGGTAGAAAGCAGCGGAAGCCGCTGCTCAACATCGAGCCCTTCGCGATACCAGTCAAGAAGCGTCCGGATGGCGAAGCTATGTCGGAAGTCGTGAACACGGGGATCCTGAGGCATATCTACGCTTCGTGCTCGCACGCATCGCCGACCATGTGATTAACCGCATCGACTAACTCGCACCGTGGGCCGTTGCCGATCAGCTCCGCACCGCAGTCTGAGAATCACAATCTCCAGTCAAGACGTTGCTGGTGCCGCGCTTACGCTTATCCTGCGGGCGATAAACGCGTGCAGGCAGAAATGAGGTGCCGTAGTGACGCGCGAAGTCCAGCACGGTGTCGCCCGCGCGGCTCGTAACGGTCGGGGTCGGCGATCATCGCGCGCGGGTTGTCCGGCACGATCAGTTGTGGAACGCCGCCGTAGAAGGTCAGCGCGCGGGCGATACCACTCAGCCAGTCCTCCATCG
>NZ_JACSUE010000006.1:0-625803 GCF_014384845.1 Caballeronia sp. EK | reverse complement strand
TACTGTTTTTCGGTTCCGTTAGAAACCGGTCGCTCACTCAACGTTCTGACGATGATTGTTCATCTTAAAGATGAAAAACCTTCCTCTGATACTTCGTGTGAGACTCTTGATACTTTTGCTTGTCGCTCCAGCCCAAAAAGACTGAAACCGCACTCGCTATCAAGCGCCCACACTTATCGGCTGTTAGTTTTTAAAGAGCACATCGCAAGACCGCTACCACTTCAACTTCCGTCTTGCGTCGCTGCATCAGCAGCAGAGAAACGAGATTATGAAGAATCTTTTTCTCCTTGTCAACAGTATTTTTGAGCTTTTGCTTCAAAACCTGTCAACTTCGGAGGCCGTCTGTTTCGCTCGACGGCCCGTCGTCTTGCGACGAGGGGCTGAATATTAGGTCAAGCAGACTCGAATGACAAGGTGATGAAGCAACTTTTTTTGGCGGTCGCTTCAATGCGTCGCTTTCGTCGCTCCTGAGAAGAATTCCATCGGCACCGCCGCTGCCATCGCCGCGTAGCCGGCATCGCTCGGGTGGATGTGATCGCCGCTGTCGTATCGGCGTTGGAGCACGCTCGGGCGCGCCGGATCGCGCAGCGCTTGATCGAAGTCGATCACGCCATCGAAAGCTTTGCTCGATCGGATCGATTCGTTAACCGCCGTGCGGATCGCCTCCCGCTCGGGCGGCAGCGAGGCCGGCGTCAGCGTCGCGCCGTAGATCTTGATGCCGCGCTGGTGCGCCTGCGCGATCAGCCGCTGATACCCGCGCACAAGCGCGTCGGCGTTGACTTCGGTGTGCGGCGCGTCGCAATCGAGTCCGGCGTGCGCGGGCATCGCCATGAAATTGATGTCGTTGATGCCGATCAGGACAATGACCGCGCGCACGCCCGGCTGACGCAGCGCGTCGCGCTCGAAGCGGCTGACCACCGCCTCGCCATAGCACGGCGAATTGCTCAACAGCCGATTCCCGCTGATGCCCGCATTCACTACGACCGTCTGCCCGCCGCCTTTGCGCGCGACCTGCTTCGCCAGCGCATCCGGCCAGCGCCGATTGGCATTGACCGAGGAGCGCATGCCATCGGTGATCGAATCGCCGATCGCGACGATCGCCTGCGCCGATGGGCTTTCCACCGTCACATTGGTCAGCCACGCGAATTGGGTGAAGCGCGTGCGAAACGCGCCCGCCGATGCATCTTCGGTGCGATCGCCCGGCGTCGAGATGTAGTTCACCTGACTCGACACGCGATGCCAGGCGACAAGTCTCTGATCCTTCCCCATGAACATGCTGACGGCCACGGGCTGGAAGGCGTCGACATCGAAATTGACCGCATCGCTCGTGGCCTGGGCTCCCGGCGCGACGGTCACGCTCTTGCGTCCGCCGAACAGCACCGGACGCGCACTTCCCGCGCGAATCGCGGCACTGTCGCCCGCGGCGGCCCGCGCGACGGTCATCGATTCGACGACGAGCGGCTCGGTCCCATAAAGATTGCTGATGCGCAGGCGCATCCGTTTGCCGTCCAGTTGCGGATAAATCAGCTGACGGACGGTGCGACCCGCGACGTCCGGCGCGCGATACAGCGGCGGCAGATTCGCCAGTTGCGGAATCGACTGCAGCGCGGTGCCCCATGCGCTGACCCAATGTTCGTTGGCGGGCGCTTCGGCGGCGTCGGCGGCGAAAGCGTGCGGTGCGAAATTGACCTGCGCGACAAGCGCGGCCGCGCAGATCGCGGCGAGAACTCGGAGTTTCATTCGGCGATGGCGTGCGGAAAAGGCTCGATTGTGCCTGAAGTGTCACAACGCTCGCGCCGCCCGATTGCCCTGACCGCGAACAACCCGCAGCGACGCGCCCCAAATAGCCTCACAATGCAGCCAGTTCTTTTTCGCCGGCGCGACGACTCCCGCTTCAGGCATCTATATAGATTAGATATGCAATCGAAAAACTCAGCACCACAACAACTCACCTGGGACGAGGACGGCGAAAGCCGCTCCGCCCGCTGGAGATCGGAGAGCGGCAATCCGCCCGCGAAGCGCGTCGTCATCGGACATGACCAGATGACCGCCGATCACGCCTATCGGCTCGCCTGCGAAGGCACGGCGATTCTCTGGCGCGGCGATTTCCAGAACGCCCGGCAACTCCTGCAGGCGATGGCGCGCCGCATCGACAGCAAGCCCCGCAAGGCAAAAAAGCACGCGACGGAGCCATCGCCGATCGACGCCTTCAATCTGCACCGCCTCGCGCAATCGCAACGCGCGCGCACCCTTGCGATGCTCATGCTTCCGCTCGACGAGCAGTACACGATCCCACTGCGCCGCGCGCCCGATGTGCGTCAGGCGTGCGAGGAAGCTTACGGACCGCCGACGAATGAGCCGTCGGTCGTGTCCTTGCGCGAAGTGCTGGGGCTTGTCGGCGCGCACGAGTGGCGCAAGAAAGGCGTCGAAATCGGCGCGGTCGGCGGGAGGATTCATCCCTATTACGGCGTGTTCTCGCCGGTTCGGGGCGAGTACATCGATCTGGTCGCGAATCAGCCGCTTCCGTCGAAAGAACTCGCGTTCGATATCGGCACCGGGACCGGCGTGCTCTCGGCCGTGCTCGCGCGCCGCGGCGTCGGACGAATCGTCGCGACCGACGTCGATGCCCGCGCGCTCGACTGCGCGCGGGAGAACATCGGGCGGCTGGGGCTCGATCGCCAGGTCGAAATCGTCGAGACCGATATGTTTCCGGACGGCCGCGCGCCCCTCATCGTCTGCAATCCGCCCTGGCTGCCCGCAAGGCCGAGCGCGACGATCGAACACGCGATCTACGATCCGGAAAGCCGCATGCTACGCGGTTTTCTCGACGGCCTCGCCGCGCATCTGACACCGGGCGGCGAAGGCTGGCTCATCTTGTCGGACTTCGCGGAGCATCTCGGACTGCGCACGCGCGCCCAGTTGCAGGAATGGATCGACAAGGCCGGCCTGAAGGTCGATGGACGCATCGACGTCAAGCCGCATCATCCGCGCGCGAGCGACAAGTCCGATCCGCTTTACGCCGCGCGCTCAGCGGAAGTAACGTCGCTGTGGCGGCTCGTCGCCGCATAATTCTCTACGCGCGCTCGGCGAGCCACGCCAGCGCGCCTTCACCCGCGACAAGTCCGCTCGCGAAACACGCCGTCAGCAGATAGCCGCCGGTCGGCGCTTCCCAGTCGAGCATTTCGCCCGCGCAGAACACGCCGGGAAGCGCGCGGACCATCGAGCGCGCGTCGAGCGCTTCGAATTCGACGCCGCCAGCGCTGCTGATGACTTCCTCGATAGGACGCGGCCGCAACAGGTGCAACGGAAGCGCCTTGATCCGCGCGGCGAGCGTCTCCAGATCCGCGAATTCGCCCTTGCTCGTGCACTCGCGCAGCAAACCCGCCTTCACACCCGTCAGATGCAGGCGGCTTTGCAAATGACTCGAAATCGAGCGCGCCCCGCGCGGATGCAGCACTTCGTCACGCACGCGCTCGACTGAATATTGCGGCGCGAGGTCCAGCAGGATCGTCGTCCCCGCACCGCCGCTTTCGGCGATCCGATCGCGGATCGGCGCCGACAATGCGTAAATCAGACTCCCCTCGATGCCCTGATCGGTGATCAGACATTCGCCGATGCGCCAGTCGGGCGTGCCGTCCACACGCGGCAAACCGATCGCCACGGATTTGAGCGGTTCGCCGGCGAAGCGGCTGCTGAAATGCTCGCTCCACGCGACGTCGAAACCGCAATTCGACGGCACGAAAGGCCGAACGGGCACGCCGCGCGCCGCGAGCACCGGGAGCGCGCCGCCGTCCGAGCCGAGTTGCGGCCAGCTTGCGCCGCCCAGCGCGAGCACGAGCGCGTCGTGCCGGACGAGCTTTTCGCCCGATGGCGTCGCGAAACGGGATAACGATGTGTCTTCGTCGGCCCAGCCGAGCCAGCGATGCCGCATATGAAACGTCACGCCCGACGCGCGCAGCCGATGCAGCCACGCACGCAGCATCGGCGCGGCTTTCATGTCGGTGGGAAACACGCGGCCCGAGCTGCCGACGAAGGTCTCGACGCCGAGGCCATGCACCCAGTCTCGCAACGCGCCCGCGTCGAAGCGCGCGAGCAGCGGCGCGATGTCCGGGCTGCGCGCGCCGTAGCGGGCGAGAAAGGCGTTGGCGGGCTCGGAATGCGTGAGGTTCATGCCGCCCTTGCCGGCCATCAGAAATTTCCGCCCGACGGACGGCATCGCGTCGAACACATCGACACGCGCGCCGCCTGTCGCGAGCGCTTCGGCGGCCATGAGCCCGGCCGGTCCTCCGCCGATCACCGCGACACTCACCGATTCGATGTTTTCAACTGACGACATGTCCAAATAGAAGAAACGGAACGGAGCGACATTGTCGCATCGCGCGTCGTCGCGACGGCTTCGCACCGATCGCACCGCGCGTGAAAAGCATTGCAGACCCGTCGTAAGTCATTAAATAACAAAAAAGAATTTGGCCGGCTGCGTTCGGGCCAGTACGATCCGTCGATTCGTTGCATCGACAACTTTTTACCAAACTAGCCCGATCATGTCCGTTTCTCTCGCGCCCGAACGCGCTGTCGTCGGCGCCGCCGCAAACGATTCGCGGCCCGTCATCAACAGTCCCGCCGATGTCTCCAGTCTCGTCAATAGCGGCGCGGCGATCGGCAGCGATGCGCGTGTCGTCGTCGCCATCGCGCTGGGCGGGATTTTTCTCGATGCCTACGATCTCGGCGCGCTCGCGTTCGGCATGAAGGACATCGCCCGCGAGTTTTCGCTGACGCCGACTGGTACCGGTTTCGTCGCTGCCGCGATCACGCTCGGCGCGATCATCGGCGCGTTTCTCGGCGGCTATCTCACCGACAAGGTCGGCCGCTATCGCGTCTTCATGGCCGACATGTTCTTCTTCGTCGTCGCGGCGATCGCCTGCGCGCTCGCGCCCAACGCCTGGGTGCTCGGCGGGGCGCGCTTCGTGATGGGTCTGGGCGTCGGCATCGACCTGCCCGTCGCGATGGCGTTTCTCGCGGAGTTTTCGCGTCTGCAGGGCCGCGGAAACAAAGCGGCGCGCGTCGCGATGTGGTGTCCGGTCTGGTACGCGGCGATCAGCGTCTCGTATCTGCTCGTGCTCGGTTTGTACGCTGTCTTGCCCGAGCACAACGCGGGCTGGCTCTGGCGTCTGATTCTCGGCTTCGGCGCGGTGCCGGCGATCGCGATCATCGCGATCCGCAGCCGTTATATGAGCGAATCGCCCGTGTGGGCCGCGAATCAGGGCGATCTGAAAGGCGCGGCCGCGATTCTGAAGCGCTCATACGGCATCGATGCCCGCGTCGACGAAACCGCCGTCGCGCCGCCCAAGGCCCGTCGCGCGACGTGGAGTAACTACGGCGCGCTGCTGCGCGGCGTTTATCTGCGCCGGACGGTGCTGGCGACCGTCATCGCGATCGCGTCGTCGTTCGCGTATAACGCCGTCGCGTTCGGATTGCCGGTCATCATTTCGAGCTTTCTCGCGCAGTCGATGCTCACCACTATTCTCGCGTCGCTCGCGCTGAATCTGTGCTTCGCGTTCGCGGGCGGGCTGTTCTCCGTGCGCACCGTGCCGAAGTATGGCGCGTGGAAGCTGTCTGTCGTCGGCTACGCGTTTCAACTTGCGGCGCTCATCGGGCTCGCGGTCGTCGGGAAACCGTCGACGGGCGCCGAAGTCGTGATCGCGATCGCGTTTCTCGCCGCGTTCCTGCTCGGGCAAGGCGTCGGACCGGGTTCGCACAGCATGACGTTCGCATCGTTGAGCTATCCGACCTCGCTGCGCGGCGTCGGCGTCGGCTTCAATCAGACGCTGATGCGCGCCAGCTCGACGGTCTCGCTCTTCCTGTTCCCGGTTTTGTCGGCGGCGCTCGGCACGAAAGTGTTCTGGATCATCGCCGTCGCGCCGCTCGCGGGGCTCGTCGCGCTGCTCGCGGTGCGCTGGGAGCCGTCGGGCTATGACGTCGACGCGGAAGATTTCGCCGCGCAACAGACGCGATAAGCGCGCGCTTTCCCTCCTTTTCAAAGCGGCGGCGATTCATCGCCGCCGCTTCTCGTTTCTCTCGCCGTCCGGCAAGCCTCCCTCGTCTGCACTAGATTGAATAGCGCGTGGATTCGCGCGCGCTTCTGCGCGCCCCATTCATGCGGAGTTACCCGAGTACGTCTCAAAAATTTATTTACCGACCGTCCGGTCGGTTTATAATCGCCGGACAGCGACTATCCAGGAGCGAGCCCCGCATGTACACCCAATCCCTCGACCTCCCGAGCCCCACCCAAGCCACTGACGCGGACCGATCCGCCTCGACCCCCGACCAAACCCGCTTCGACGCGGTGATGCAGGCCGACGGCAAGATCGAGCCGCAGGACTGGATGCCCGAGGCGTATCGCAAGACCCTGGTGCGGCAGATTTCGCAGCATGCGCACTCGGAGATCATCGGCATGCAGCCCGAGGGCAACTGGATCAGCCGCGCGCCGAGCCTCAAGCGCAAGGCGATCCTGCTCGCGAAGGTGCAGGACGAAGGCGGCCACGGGCTGTATCTCTATAGCGCAGCCGAAACGCTGGGCGTCTCGCGCGATCAGCTCGTCGCCGCGCTGCACGCCGGCCGGGCGAAGTACTCGAGCATATTCAACTACCCGACGCCCACCTGGGCCGATGTCGGCGTGATCGGCTGGCTGGTCGATGGCGCGGCGATCATGAATCAGATTCCGCTGTGCCGCTGCACCTATGGGCCGTACGCCCGCGCGATGATCCGCATCTGCAAGGAAGAGTCGTTCCATCAACGCCAGGGCTTCGACGCGCTGCTCGCGATGATGAAGGGCACGCAGGCGCAAAAGGACCTCGTGCAACAGGCGGTGGACCGCTGGTGGTGGCCGGTGCTGATGATGTTCGGCCCGAGCGATAAGGATTCGATTCACAGCGGCCAGTCCTTCGCGTGGGGCATCAAGCGCATCTCGAACGACGACCTGCGCCAGAAGTTCGTCGATGCGACCGTCGAGCAGGCGAAGATTCTGGGCGTCACGCTGCCCGACGCCGATCTGAAGTGGAACGCGCAAAGAAACGCGCATGACTACGGCGAGATCGATTGGGAAGAATTCTGGCGCGTGGTCAACGGCGACGGCCCGTGCAACAAGGAGCGCCTCGCCACACGCGTGAAGGCGCACGACGAAGGCACCTGGGTGCGCGAAGCGGCGCTCGCCTACGCGGAGAAGCAAAAGGTCCGCGCCCACAAACAAGCTGCATGAGCATGGAGACGATGAAGATGAACAAGGAATGGCCGATCTGGGAAGTGTTCGTGCGCAGCAAGCAGGGACTGGATCACAAGCATTGCGGCAGCCTGCACGCACCGGATGCGGGTGCGGCGCTGCGCATGGCGCGCGACGTGTACACGCGCCGTCAGGAAGGCGTGAGCATCTGGGTGGTGCCGTCGGCGGCGATCACCGCATCGGACCCGGCGGACAAGGGCGAATTGTTCGAGCCCGCGGCCGACAAGATCTATCGGCATCCGACATTCTTCGTGCTGCCCGACGAAATCAATCACATGTAAGGGCGACAGAGCTATGAGTCAGGACCATCTCGCCTACGTGCTGCGTCTGGCGGACAACGCGCTGATCCTCGGGCAGCGCAACGCCGAATGGTGCAGCCACGGCCCGGCGCTGGAAGAAGACATCGCGCTGGCGAACATCAGTCTGGATCTGATCGGTCAGGCGCGCCTGCTGTACACGCACGCGGCGTCGCTGGAAGCCGCGCTTAACGGCAGCAAGAAGACCGAAGACGACTACGCGTACTTTCGCAGCGAGCGCGAGTTCGCCAACTACACGATCGCGGAGTTGCCGCACTTCGGCCCGCTCGCGGGAACGACGCGCGCCGAGCGCGATTACGCGGTGACGATCGTGCGCAACTTCCTGTACTGCGCGCTGATGATCGAAGTGTGGAGCGCGCTGCAGACATCGAGCGATACGCAACTCGCGGCGATCGCGGCGAAGTCGATCAAGGAAACGAGCTATCACCTGCATCATGCGCGCGACTGGCTGGTGCGGTTCGGTGACGGCACGGAGGAGTCGCATCGTCGTGCGCAGGCCGCGCTCGATTATCTGATGCCGTACACGCGCGAGTTCTTCGCCACCGATGCGATCGAACAAGCCGTCGCCGATGCAGGCATCGCGCCGCTCACGAGCGAGTTCGAAGCGGCATGGCGTGAGCAGGTCGCATCGGCACTGGAAGAAGCCACGCTCGAAGCGCCCGCCGATGTGAAGCACATCACCACGGGCAAGCACGGCGAGCACTCGGAGCACATGGGCTATCTGCTCGCGGAGATGCAGAGTCTCGCGCGGCAACATCCGGGCGCGAGCTGGTAATGAATACCGCCAACGCAACCATCGAACGCGCGTGGGACGTGCTCGAAGCGGTGCCCGATCCGGAGATTCCGGTGGTCTCGATCCGCGAGCTGGGCATTCTGCGCGATGTGCGTCACGGCGACGACGGCGTGCTCGAAGTGGTGATCACGCCGACGTACTCGGGCTGTCCTGCGATGTCGCAGATTGCGGAAGACATCGCGCAGGCGATCGATCGGGCTGAGCTCGGCGCGCATCGCATCGAGACGGTGCTGGCGCCCGCGTGGACGACCGACTGGATCACCGACGAAGCACGCGAGAAGCTGCGCCGCTACGGCATCGCACCGCCGACGGGCGCATGCAGCAGCACTTCGGCATCGAGCACAAAGCCGATCCGCTTCGTACCGTACAGGAAGGAAACGATCGCCTGTCCGCGCTGCGGCTCGACGCACACGGAGAAGCTGGCGCAATTCGGCTCGACGGCGTGCAAGGCGCTGTATCGCTGCATCGACTGCCGCGAGCCGTTTGACTACTTCAAGCCGTACTGAGCCGAATCAACCGAATCAACCGAATCAACCGAACCAACGATAGCGAGCCGAAAAACATGGCGACTCCGCAATTCCATCCGCTGCGCATCCGTGAGGTCCGCCCCGAAACCGCCGACGCGTTTACCGTTTCGTTCGAGGTGCCGCCCGCGCTGCGCGATGCGTTTCGCTTCACGCAGGGTCAGTTCGTGACGCTCAAGACGCATATCGATGGCGAGGAGACGCGCCGTTCGTACTCGATCTGCGTGGGCGTGACCGACTACGATCGCGACGGCGAATTGCGCATCGGCATCAAGCGCGTGCGTGGCGGGCGCTTCTCGAACTTTGCGTTCGATACCTTGAAGCCCGGCCACGAGATCGACGTGATGACGCCCGACGGGCGCTTCTTCACGCATCTGAACGCGGATCACGCAAAACACTACGTGGCGTTCTCGGGCGGCTCGGGCATCACGCCGGTGCTGGCGATCATCAAGACGACGCTCGATACGGAGCCGACGAGCCGCTTTACGCTCGTGTACGGCAATCGCAGCGTCGACGCGATCATGTTCGCCGAAGAGCTCGAAGATCTGAAGAACCGGTATATGGACCGGTTCTCGCTGTATCACGTGCTGTCGGACGATCTGCAGGACGTGGAGCTCTTCAACGGCGTGCTGGATGAAGCGAAGTGCAAGGCGTTTCTGGAGACGCTGCTTTCGCCCGAAGAAATCGACGAGGCCTTCATCTGCGGCCCCGGCCCGATGATGGATGCAGCCGAAGCGGCGTTGAAGGACTCGGGTGTCGCACCGAAGCAGATACACGTGGAGCGTTTCGGCACGCCGTTGCCGCAGGCGGGCGTACCTGCCATCGAGATCACGGAGAGCACGCCGGCGGCGGATCTGGAGTTGATCATCGACGGCAAGAAGCGCAAATTGCGGTTGCCGTATGAAGGCGTGAGCGTGCTCGATGTGGGTTTGAAAGCGGGACTCGCGTTGCCGTACGCGTGCAAGGGCGGTGTGTGCTGCACGTGTCGCGCAAGAGTGCTCGAAGGCGAAGTGAAGATGGAGAAGAACTACACGCTCGAACAACACGAAATCGATGATGGCTTCGTGCTGACTTGCCAATGTCATCCGGTGAGCGAGCGCGTGGTGGTGAGTTTCGACGAGCGCTAGATCGCAGCCCGGCGTCATTCGATTCGCGTAAACTAGGACCGCTCACCCGAGCGGTCCTTTCGTCCTTCTGGGCTCCCGACACCGATGAACATGATTCACGTCACGAATGGCGATTGCGCGGCCCAATCCCTCACGGAAGCATTGCGGCGCGCCGAACGCGACGAGCGCGTCATCGCGCTGCGCGACGATCTCGCCGTCGGTCCGATCAGGGACATCGACGAATCGCCGCTCGCGCGCGCCACGTTCTGGCGCCAGGTCCTGAACAGCGCCATCGACTTCGAGGGCGAACTCGAAGAACAGCAGGCACTGTTCGGCCGCCTCGCGCGCGGCGACGATCAGATCGTCGTGTGGCACGGCCAGAGCGCGGCCGACCAGCTCACGCTGCGACGCGTCGCCTATCACATGCGCAACGTCCCGCAGCGCCTTAACGAAGCGAAGCTCACTCACGACGATCTGACGATTGCGACCGGCGACAGCGATCCCGAACACATCGGCCGCGAAGACCGTGCGACGGCCGTCGGCATGTTTTCACCGAAGCAACTGCTCGCGAAGCTGCCGACCGCCGCGCCGATTTCCGTGCTGCGCATCAGCCGGCTCGCGCTCGAGTGGCAGGAAGCGAAATACGCCAGCGCCGACACGCGCCGCCTGCGCGACAACATGCTCGTAACAGGAACATGGATCGATATCGACGAAGCCTTGCTCGATATCGCCGGTCCCGAATGGAAACCGGCGCGCCAGATCGCCGGCGCGGCAATGGGGCAGCGCTTCGATTTCATGCTTTCCGATTCCATCGCATTCTGGCGCTGCCGCGAACTCGTCACGGCGGGACGGCTTAAAATCCGCGGCACGCCGTCCGAAATCAGTCAGGCCGAACTGCGCCGCTGAATCCATACCTATAAGAACGCACTTTCCGAACACATGGCCCGTACCAAAGCGCCCGATCACGAGACACAACGCGAACAGATCCTCGAACTCGCCGCCGCGAAATTCGCCCAGACGAGCTATCCCAGCACCTCGATGGCCGATCTCGCCGCCGCGAGCGGCACGTCGAAGGCCCGCCTCTATCACTATTACGTGAGCAAGGAAGCGATCCTCTTCGATTTGCTCGACCGCTACACCAAGCGGCTGATGCTGATCATCGCGGAAGTGGAAGGCGCCAGCCAGCGGCGCGGACTGAGCGAACGCGAGGCTTTCGCCGATCTCGTGCGCGCGTTTCTCGCCGAATACGAGACATCGCACAGCCGGCACGTCGCGCTTCTGAATGACGTGAAGTATCTGGAAGAGGCGCAGCGCGAGATCGTCCTCGATCGTCAGCGCGACATCGTGGCGGCGTTCGCGCGTCAGCTCGCGCGGGCTTATCCGAAACGCGCAACCAAGGACAACCAGACCGCGTTGACCATGATGGTCTTCGGCATGATCAACTGGACGTTCACGTGGCTCAAGCCGGGCGGCAAGCTGGGCTACAGCGAGTTCGCGGAACAGGTCGTCGACATGATCGAAAACGGCCTCAATGTCGAATAGCTCGATGTTGCAGCACAACAAACCGACTGGACGGTAAATTGTCGCGTTTGCGACACTTCGTTAAGTTATTGATTTAACTACTATCTAATCGTTTTCAGTAGCTGTTTAGAACGCGCCGTCTAGGTCGTTTTAAGGGTTTTCCCGTATCCGCCTCTCCGTAATCGGCTAAAATTCGTTTTGCTTTGCAGCATGCTGCATGACGAACGAAGGAGAAACGAATATGGAACTGACCATCAACCGCACTGCCGAGCCGATCGTCGCGCACGATCAGCCGCTCAAAGACGCGCGTATGCCGGTTCTCGTCCGCGAACTGTCCTCGGCAGATCGCGAGCGTCTCCTCACGCACTTTCTGGCTCTCGACGAAGACGATCGTCTCCTGCGCTTCGGGCAGGTCGTGCCGGATCACGTCATCGAGAACTATGTGCGCAACATCAACTTCTCGAACGACAAAGTGTTCGGCGTGTTCGGCGGCGCCCTGGAATTGATCGGCGTCGGCCATCTGGCGTATTTGCCCGCCGAAGGCGACAAGCGAACTGCCGAATTCGGCGTCTCGGTGCTCGAAAGCGCGCGCGGCCGTGGCATCGGCTCGAAGCTGTTCGAGCGCGCCGCCATGCGCAGCCGCAACACGCAGGTATCGGTGCTCTATATGCACTGCCTGTCGCGCAACTCGACCATGATGCATATCGCGAAAAAGTCGGGCATGAAGATCGAATACGCTTACGGCGAAGCGGATGCGTATCTCTCGCTCGCGCCGGCTGACCAGACCAGCATCGTCGCCGAAATGCTTCAGGAGCAGGCCGCCGTATTCGACTACGCGATCAAGCGCCAGGCGCAACGCGCGTCGCAGGTTTTCAAGGCGTTCATGCCGGCAGCGGGCGTCGCGTAATTTTTCTCAGGAACAGCGCGGGAATGGCGCTGCGAGCGGGACCAACAAGGGCGGATTTGACCGCCCTTCGTCGTTTTAACGCAGCGGCAGAACCGTCGTCTCCTTGATGCGTTCCAGCGAGAAGCTCGAGCGCACATCGATCACGGACGGATGGTGCAGCAATTCATCCTGCACAAAGCGCGAGAAATCATCCATGTCGCGCACCTGAACGCGCAGCAGAAAATCCATCTCGCCGGTCATCGCGTCGCAGGCGACGACTTCCGGCCATGAACGCACCGCTTCACGAAAGAGATCGCCGTGCGTCGGCGCTTTCGGCGTGCCCGCCGCAGCCTGCACGCCGCCGCGCTTTTCCAGACGCACGTTGATGTAGGCGAGTAAACCAAGCCCGAGCTTCTTCGCGTCGAGCAGGGCGACATAACCGCGAATCACGCCGAGCTCCTCCAGCCTCCGAATGCGCCGTAGGCACGGGCTCGGCGACAGATTCACGCGATCCGCGATCTCCTGATTCGATAGCCGTCCGTTTTCCTGAAGAATGGCCAGAATTCGGCGGTCTATCGTGTCCAGTTCGAGTTCAGCCATTTTGTAGCTCCCGGCCGCTTTCAATTGGCAGCATCGTGCGCAATCTTATGAATCACCGATTAGTTTCGCAAGTTTTTGCCAGCGTCACCTGACTAAACTGTCTCAACGTCGCGCACATCGCGCCGCATCTAAATCAGGAGACACGCATGACCGCAACGACCTGGGAGAATCCCGTCGGCACCGACGGCTTCGAGTTCATCGAATACACCGCGCCGGATCCGGTCGCGCTCGGCAGACTGTTCGAGCAGATGGGCTTCACCGCGATCGCGAAGCATCGTCACAAGGACGTCACGCTTTACCGCCAGGGCGAAATCAACTTCATCGTCAACGCCGAGCCGGATTCGTTCGCGCAGCGCTTCGCGCGTCTGCACGGTCCGTCGATCTGCGCGATCGCCTTCCGCGTCGCCGATGCCGCCAAAGCGTACAAGCGCGCGCTCGAACTCGGCGCATGGGGCTTCGACAACAAGAATGGCCCGATGGAGCTGAACATCCCGGCGATCAAGGGAATCGGCGATTCGCTGATCTACTTCGTCGACCGCTGGCGCGGCAAGAACGGCGCGCAGCCGGGCAGCATCGGCGATATCAGCATTTATGACGTCGATTTCGAACCGATCCCGGGCGCGGAGCAAAACCCTGTGGGCCACGGACTCACCTACATCGATCACCTGACGCATAACGTGCACCGCGGCCGCATGGTCGAGTGGGCGGAGTTCTACGAGCGGCTCTTCAATTTCCGCGAAGTCCGCTATTTCGATATCGAAGGCAAGGTCACGGCGGTGAAGTCGAAGGCGATGACGTCACCGTGCGGCAAAATCCGCATTCCGATCAACGAAGAAGGCTCGGAAACCGCGGGACAGATTCAGGAATATCTGGACGCGTATCACGGTGAAGGCATTCAGCACATCGCGCTCGGCACGGGCGATATCTACAGCACCGTCGACGGCCTGCGCAGCGCGAAGATCGCCCTGCTCGACACCATCGACACGTACTACGAGCTGGTCGATCGCCGCGTGCCCGGCCATTGCGAAACGGTCGCGGAGTTGAAGAAGCGCAAGATTCTGATCGACGGCACCAAGGACGAAATCCTGCTACAGATCTTCACGGAGAACCAGATCGGGCCGATTTTCTTCGAGATTATCCAGCGCAAGGGCAATCAGGGCTTCGGCGAAGGTAACTTCAAGGCGCTATTCGAATCGATCGAACTGGATCAGATGCGCCGTGGCGTGCTGAAGGACACCACCGCGGGCTGATCGCGCAGAAAACCCAGGCATCAAAAAAGGGACGTGGACCGCGAAGGTCCATGTCCCTTTGTTCATTCTGGCGGCCCGTTTGGTCGATACGGACCGCGATGAGCGGGTCAGCCCGCCGTCTCGTCGTCGCTGCTTTCCGATTCGCGGCGCTTTTCAGCACCCGCCTTAACCGACTGAACGCGCACTTGCGCGACCTGTGCAACCGACGACGCCCCGAACGGCGAGCCATTATTCGCACGTGCGCCGCCCACCGGCGCGCTGATGGCGAAAAAAGCCGCCGAAACGACCAAGAAATTCTGGATGTGGCGTTGTTTCATCGTTATCTCCTTCTAACTGCAACGTACAACTTGCTTCCGAAACTCAAAGCGTGCACAGAAAATTGGCACGGAAGTTCCGGAAGCGTCATTTTAGACAGGGATGAACGGCAGGGTTCCGTGAATCGGTCGAATTTACATGCTGTAACAAAACCCTCTTGATGACGGTCAAATCGTCAAGGATTTGACGCAAAGCGCGGCTAAGTGAGGAATTTTTAACGGGTTTGTACCAGTGCCTGAAAGATCATCGCACCGGCAAACTGGTAGTCCCGGCCTACGCGTTCACAAGACGCGACGGCCCGAAACATGCTTTGGTGATCCCAAACCTCGGGTGGAGGAATACACATAATGAACGCCCCGCTAGACGCAGAACAAAGAGCTTCGCTAGAAGCCGCGTTGAAATCCGTCACGCTAGACGACAAATACACGCTCGAACGCGGCCGCGCCTATATGAGCGGCATCCAGGCCCTGGTGCGCCTGCCGATGCTGCAGCAAGAGCGCGACAAGGCCGCTGGCCTCAACACCGCCGGATTCATTTCCGGATATCGCGGTTCTCCCCTCGGCGGTCTTGACCAGTCACTCTGGAAGGCGAAGAAGCATCTCGCCGGCCATCAGGTCGTGTTTCAGCCGGGCGTGAACGAAGATCTCGCTGCCACCGCCGTGTGGGGCTCGCAGCAAGTGAATCTGTACCCGAGCGCCAAATACGACGGCGTGTTCTCGATGTGGTACGGCAAAGGTCCGGGCGTCGATCGTTCGGGCGATGTCTTCAAGCACGGCAATTCCGCCGGATCGGCGCAACACGGCGGCGTTCTGGTGCTCGCCGGCGACGATCACGCCGCGAAATCATCGACGCTCGCGCATCAGTCCGAGCACGTGTTCAAGGCGTGCGGACTGCCGGTGCTGTTTCCGTCGAACGTGCAGGAATATCTCGATTTCGGCCTGCACGGCTGGGCGATGTCGCGCTACTCCGGCCTGTGGGTCGCGATGAAATGCGTGACGGATGTCGTTGAGTCGTCGGCTTCGGTGGATATCGATCCGCATCGCACGAAGATCGTGCTCCCGACCGATTTCGCGATGCCCGATGGCGGCCTGAACATCCGCTGGCCCGATCCGCCGCTCGTGCAGGAAGCGCGTCTGCTCGACTACAAGTGGTACGCCGCGCTCGCCTACGTGCGCGCGAACAAGCTGGACCGCGTGGAAATCGATTCGCCGCATGCGCGTTTCGGCATCATGACCGGCGGCAAAGCCTATCTCGACGTTCGACAGGCGCTGACCGATCTCGGTCTCGACGACGCGACGTGCTCGCAGATCGGCATCCGTCTCTACAAGGTCGGCTGCGTGTGGCCGCTCGAAGCGCAAGGCGCGCATGAATTCGCGCGCGGGCTGGAGGAAATTCTGGTCGTCGAGGAAAAGCGGCAGATTCTCGAATACGCGATCAAGGAAGAGCTATACAACTGGCCGGATGCGCAACGTCCGCGCGTGTACGGCAAGTTCGACGAAAAAGACGGCGCCGGCGGCGAATGGTCCGTGCCGATGGGCAACTGGCTTCTGCCCGCGCACTACGAGCTGTCGCCCGCGATCATCGCGAAGGCCATCGCCACGCGCCTCGACAAATTCGATTTGCCCGCCGATGTGCGCGCGCGCATCGCGACGCGCATCGCCGTGATCGAGGCGAAGGAACGGTCGCTCGCGCGGCCGCGTGTCGAGGCGGAGCGCAAGCCGTGGTTCTGCTCGGGCTGCCCGCACAACACATCGACGAACGTGCCGGAAGGCTCGCGCGCGATGGCGGGCATCGGCTGCCACTACATGACGGTCTGGATGGACCGCAACACGAGCACGTTCAGCCAGATGGGCGGCGAAGGCGTGGCGTGGGTCGGCCAGTCGCCGTTCTCGAACGACAAGCACGTTTTCGCGAACCTCGGCGACGGCACGTATTTCCATTCGGGCCTGCTCGCGATCCGCGCGGCGATCGCGGCGAAGGTGAACATCACCTACAAGATTCTCTATAACGATGCCGTCGCGATGACCGGCGGTCAGCCCGTCGACGGCGTGCTGACCGTGCCGCAGATCACGCATCAGCTCGCGGCGGAAGGCGCGGCGAAAATCGTCATCGTGACCGATGAGCCGGAGAAGTACACGGCGAGCGTCGGACTTGCGCCGGGCATCGACGTGCATCATCGCGACAAGCTGGACGAAATCCAGCGTCAACTGCGCGAGGTTGCGGGCACGTCGATCCTGATCTACGACCAGACCTGCGCGACCGAGAAGCGTCGTCGTCGCAAGCGCGGCGCATTCCCCGATCCGGCGAAGCGCGTTGTCATCAACGAAGCGGTGTGTGAAGGCTGCGGCGATTGCTCGGTGAAGTCGAATTGCCTGTCGGTCGAGCCGCTCGATACCGAGTACGGCACGAAGCGGCAGATCAACCAGTCGACGTGCAACAAGGACTACTCGTGTCTGAACGGCTTTTGCCCGAGCTTCGTGACGGTGGAAGGCGGCCAGTTGAAAAAGCCGAAGGCGACGAGCGTCGAGAGCGATGCGATGCCGTCCGTGCCCACGCCCGAGCTTCCGGAGATCGGGCGGCCGTATGGCGTGCTGGTCACGGGCGTCGGCGGAACGGGCGTCGTGACGATCGGCGCGCTGCTCGGCATGGCGGCGCATCTGGAGCAGAAAGGCGTCACCGTGCTCGACGTCACCGGGCTCGCGCAGAAAGGCGGCGCCGTGATGAGCCACGTGCAGATCGCCAACCGTCCGACCGATATCCACGCGACGCGTATCGCGATGGGCGAAGCGGATCTCGTCATCGGTTGCGATGCGATCGTCACCGCGAGCAACGAATGCGGCTCGCGGATGCAGCCTGATCACACACGCGTCGTCGTGAACAGCGCGCAGACGCCGACCGCCGAGTTCATCAAGAACCCGAACTGGAGTTTCCCGGGCGCGAGCGCGGAGGCGGATATTCGCGCGGCCGCGGGCGAGCATGTCGCGCTCGTCGATGCGAACCGCTTCGCCGTCGCGCTGATGGGCGATGCGATCTACACGAATCCGTTCGTGCTCGGCTTCGCGTGGCAGAAGGGTTGGGTGCCGCTGCTGCATGAGTCGCTGGTACGCGCCATCGAGCTGAACGCGGTGCAGGTCGAGAAGAATCTCGCGGCGTTCGAATGGGGCCGTCGCGCGGCGCACGATCCCGAAGCCGTGCGCCGTCTCGCGGATGCGCAGCATGGCGCGCAGGCAGCGCCGGGCAAGGTCATCGCGCTGCATACGCCGAAGGCGCTCGACACGCTCATCGACAAGCGGCTCGACTATCTCGCGGAGTATCAGAACACGGCCTATGCAGCGCGATACGGACGGCTGGTTGCCGAAGTGCGCGCAAAGGAAGCCGGGCTGGGCGCCGGGGACGGGCAGTATCCGCTGACCGAAGCCGTCGCGAAGAATCTGCACAAGCTGATGGCGTACAAGGACGAATACGAAGTCGCGCGTCTGTATGCCGATCCGGTGTTCCTCGACAAGATTCGCGCGAGTTTCGAAGGCGACTGGAAGATCAAGATGCATCTCGCGCCGCCGAGTCTTTCGAAGAAGGATGCGCACGGGCATCTGGTGAAGAAGCAATACGGTCCGTGGATGATGTCGGCGATGCGCGTGCTCGCGAAGCTGAAGTTCCTGCGCGGAACGGCGCTGGATCCGTTCGGCCGCACGGAAGAGCGGAAGATGGAGCGCGCGTTGATCGGCGAGTACGAAGCGTTGGTGCGTGAGGTGATCGGCGGACTCACGGAGCAGAAACTGTCACTCGCTGTCGAACTCGCTAATCTTCCCGATTCGATGCGCGGCTACGGTCACGTCAAGGAAAACAACGTCAAGGCTGCGAAGATCAAGTGGAATGCCTTGCTCGCGCGCTGGCGGAGTAACGAAGGCGGGGAAAAGCGGCAGGTCGCGTAATTCTCGTTGCTTCACGCTCGAAGGCGGTTCGTGAAAACGGACCGCCTTTTTTATCGGCCAAAAAAACGGCGATCCGGTCTCCCGGATCGCCGTTCGTCTTTCTAGCGCGCTGGCGTGTTACTTCGCTACACGCGCATTCGCGCTCGCCACCGCCGTCATATTGATGATCCGCCGCACCGTCGCGGCCGGCGTCAGGATATGCACAGGCTTCGCAGCACCGAGCAGGATCGGCCCGACGGTCACGCCCTCGCCGCTCACCATCTTGAGCAGGTTGTACGTGATGTTCGCCGCTTCGACGTTCGGCATGATCAGCAGATTCGCCTCACCGTGCAACGTGGTGCCCGGGAACGAAGCCTTGCGCACGGCTTCGGAAAGCGCCGCGTCGCCGTGCATTTCACCGTCGATTTCGAGATCCGGCGCACGCTCGGCAATCAGCTTGCGCGCTTCGGCCATCCGCTTGCTCGACGCGCTCTGCACGCTGCCGAAGTTCGAATTCGACACCAGCGCGACCTTCGGCTGAATCCCGAAACGCTCGATCTCGCGCGCCGCCAGAATCGTCATGTCGGCGAGTTGCTCGGGCGTCGGCGTCTCGTTGACGTACGTGTCGCTGATGAACAGATTGCGCCCTTGCAGCATCAGCAGATTCATCGCCGCGAAGTTGTTCGCGCCTTCCGCCTTGCCGAGCACCTGATCGATGAACTTCAGGTGATCCTGATACGTGTCGATGAGACCGCAGATCATCCCGTCCGCGTCGCCCGTGTGAACCAGGATCGCGCCGATCAGCGTGTTGAACTTGCGCAGCGCGGCCTTCGCGCTTTCGGGCGTCACGCCCTGACGCGCGGCGATCTCGTGATACGCCTGCCAGCTCTTCTGATAGCGCGGATCGTCTTCCGGATTCACGATCTCGAAATCGACGCCCGGCTTCAGCTTCGAGCCCATTTTCTGCAGACGCATTTCGACGACAGCCGGACGGCCGATGATGATCGGCTTCGCGATCTTCTCCAGCAACACGAACTGCGCGGCGCGCAGCACGCGCTCGTCCTCGCCTTCCGCGAACGCGATACGCGCCGGAGCCGCCTTCGCCGCCGTGAACACCGGACGCATCACCATGCCCGTGCGATACACCGTGGCGCCGAGCGTCTCGCGATACGCATCCATGTCCTTGATCGGACGCGTCGCGACGCCCGAATCCATCGCGGCTTGCGCCACGGCCGGCGCGATCTTGATGATCAGGCGCGGATCGAAAGGCTTCGGAATCAGATATTCCGGGCCAAATTCCAGCGAATGGCCTTCATAAGCCTTTGCAACTTCATCACCCTGATCGGTTTCTTCCGCGAGTTCGGCGATCGCGCGCACGCACGCGAGCTTCATTTCCTCGGTGATGGTCGTCGCGCCCACATCGAGCGCGCCACGGAAAATGAACGGGAAGCAGAGCACGTTGTTGACCTGATTCGGATAATCCGAACGGCCCGTTGCGACGATGCAGTCCGGACGCACGCGCTTCGCTTCTTCCGGGCGGATTTCCGGTTCCGGATTCGCCAGCGCGAGAATCAGCGGCTTGTCGGCCATCGTCTCGACCATTTCCGCCTTCAGCACGCCCGCGCTCGAACAGCCGAGGAAGACGTCGCAACCGTGCATCGCATCGGCGAGCGTGCGCGCGTCGGTGCTCGCCTGATAGCGCTCCTTCGATGCGTCCAGATTGCCGCGGCCTTCGTAGATCACGCCCTTCGAATCGATCACGAGCGTGTTCGCCTTCTTCAGGCCGAGGTGAACGAGCAGGTCCAGACACGCGATCGCCGCCGCGCCCGCGCCGGAGCAAACGAGCTTCACTTCGTCCAGCTTCTTGCCGACCACTTTCAGGCCGTTCAGGATTGCCGCCGACGCGATGATCGCCGTGCCGTGCTGATCGTCATGGAAAACGGGAATCTTCATGCGCTCGCGCAGCTTCTTCTCGATATAGAAGCATTCCGGCGCCTTGATGTCCTCGAGGTTGATGCCACCCAGCGTGGGTTCGAGCATTGCGATCGCATCGACGAGCTTGTCCGGATCGGTTTCCGCCAGCTCGATATCGAACACGTCGATGCCCGCGAACTTCTTGAAGAGGCATCCCTTGCCTTCCATCACCGGCTTGGCCGCGAGCGGGCCGATGTTGCCGAGGCCCAATACGGCGGTGCCATTCGTCACGACGCCGACGAGGTTCGCACGCGACGTGTACTTCTGCGCGTCGAGCGGCTCATCGTAGATCGCCATGCACGCGGCCGCGACGCCCGGCGAATAGGCGAGCGAGAGGTCGAGCTGGTTGGAAAGCGGCTTGGTCGGAGTAACCGAAATCTTGCCGGGACGGGGATTCTGGTGATACGCGAGGGCACTTTGCTTCAGTTGTTCGTCCATGATTTGACCTGAGACGTTTGAGAATTATTTGAACAGGGTTCACACCGCCGTCGACCGTGCTGCAATGAATGCGGGAATGTGAATCGATGGACCAATTTTCATGGGCTCGGCGCGTCGGATAGACGCGGCGTGCCGCTCGTCGGAATCGAACGAGCGGACGGAGCCTTTGGTTTTTTTTGGGACGTTCAGTGTACACCGCGCGCCTGAAATGACGCGATGCAACGTTTCAGCGCAATTTCGTCCGACGACTGGGCGCTCAGTCGAGTTCGGCGCCGCGTTTTTCCGGGATCAGAAAGAGCGTCGCGACGACGTCGAGCAGATAGATCGATGCGAGGAACGCGAGCGCCACCGAGAACGAATAACGCGCCGCCAGCGCGCCGACCGCGACCGGACCGAGTCCACCCACCGCGCGCCCTATATTGAACAACACGTTTTGCGCGGTTGCGCGCGCTTCGGTCGGGTAGATCTCGGAGATCAGCGCGCCGTAGCCGCCGAGCATGCCGTTCACGAACACGCCCATCACCGCGCCGCCGATCAGGAGCGCCGCCGGGCTCGTCAGACTGGAATAGACGAACACCATCGCGACCGCGCCGAACTGATAGACGAGGAACGCCGGTTTGCGTCCGAAGCGATCCGCCGCCAGGCCGAACAGCCAGATGCCGAACGCCATGCCGAGCACGGTCGCCGCAGTCCAGAGACCGGATTTCGTCAGCGAGTAGCCGAACGTCTTCGACAGGTAACTCGGCAGCCAGATCATCAAGCCGTAGTAGCCGAAGTTCTGCACCGAGCACAGGATGATCACGCCGAGACTCGCACGCGCGGTGCGGGAGTCGTCGAAAAGACGCCTGAGCGGCAGCTTGCGGGCGGTGTCGGCTTTGGCGGCCGCGCGGCGTTCGGTGAACAGCGCGGGCTCGTCCACATGACGCCGCACGAAGAACGAAACGACCGCCGGCAACAGCCCGACCGCGAACATGCCGCGCCAGCCGATCACGGGCAGGAGCATCGGCGTGATGAGCGCGGCGGCAAGCACGCCCATTTGCCAGCCGATCCCCACATACGACGACACGCGCGCTCGCAACCGCGCGGGCCACGCCTCGGCGACGAGCGCCATGCCGATCCCGAACTCGCCGCCCAGCCCGATTCCGGCGACGGTGCGATAGATCAGCAAATCGCCGTAGCCCTGCGAGAGCGCGCACAGGCCGGTGAAGACGGCGAACACGAGAATCGTCCAGGTCAGCATGCGCACGCGGCCGAAATAATCGGACAGCATGCCGAACACGACGCCGCCCGCGACCGCCCCGGCGAGCGTCCACGTGACGAGCGCGCCGGATTGCGCGGGCGTGAGACGCAGGTCCGTGGCGATCGCGGGCAGCATGAAGCCGAGGATCAGCAGGTCGAAACCGTCCATCGCGTAGCCGAGCATCGACGCGACGAGCGCCTGCAACGCGTGACGGGAAAGCGGCTCGGAGGCAGTGGAAGAGGAAGCGGGCGTCATCGGAGCGTTCTGCGGGAAGTGCCGGGAGTGTAAGCGCGAGCACCCGAATCGTTCAATCGATCGAAAAAAGCCCACTCGCCCGCATTCGTCCGCTCGGGTAAAATGGCGGGCTACGCGCGCAGTGAGTGCGAAAACGTCGTCCAAAACGGCGTGTTCTGCATCGAAACATGCGCCAAAGGCCCTCGCGGCCGCCTCCCGCTTCTTCAAGCGCCACACAAGTCCAAGGATTCGCCCATGACAGGCTTCGATCGCCAGACGATCTCCGACACCACCGCCAAGATGCTGCTCGAAGTGCAGGCGGTGCACTTCAACGCGGAAAAACCGTACATCTTCACGTCCGGCTGGGCGAGCCCGGTGTATATCGACTGCCGCAAGCTGATCTCTTATCCGCGCGTGCGCCGCGGCCTGATGGAGATGGCCGAAGCGACGATTCTGCGCGATGTCGGCTACGAGCAGATCGACGCCGTCGCTGGCGGCGAGACTGCGGGCATCCCGTTCGCCGCCTGGATCGCCGACCGCCTGATGGTGCCGATGCAATACGTCCGCAAGAAGCCGAAGGGTTTCGGCCGCAATGCGCAGATCGAAGGTTTGCTGACCGAAGGCCAGCGCGTGCTGCTGGTCGAAGACCTGACCACGGACAGCCGCAGCAAGATCAACTTCATCAACGCGCTGCGCACGGCGGGCGCGACGGTGAATCACTGCTTCGTGCTCTTCCACTACAACATCTTCAAGGAGAGCGTGTCGGTGTTGAAGGACATCGACGTCGATCTGCACGCGCTCGCCACCTGGTGGGACGTGCTGCGCGTCGCGAAGGAGCAAGGCTACTTCGAGTCGAAGACGCTCGATGAAGTCGAGAAATTCCTGCACTCGCCGGCGGAATGGTCGGCTGCGCACGGCGGTGCGACCGCTGCTCCGCAATAAGTATTAACGTCCGCGAAGCAATTGATAAAAAAAGCCGCTGATCGAAATCAGCGGCTTTTTTATTTGGCAAGCAAAATCGTCTATAGCGAATTCGGATTGGGAAGCGAGTCGTCGAGCGAACCGTCGCCGGAATATGCCGAAAGATTCATTAACCCGTTACTTTGCGCGTACTGAAACAATTCGGAATCGCGCTCGATGCCGAGTTTTCGCATTGCGGTGTTCTTTTGCGTGCTGATGGTTTTGATACTGCGCCGCAATTGCCCTGCAATCTCCGTGATCGTCATGCCCGAAACAAACAGGCGCACCACTTCGAGTTCGCGCTTGGACAGGATCACGCTGCGTTGCTGCCCGCTCGAACTGAGCCCCATGCTGTCGAGCGCTGCCTTCACGGACGGGCCGAGATATTCCTGCCCGCGCATGACGTGCTGGATGGCCCAGCCGATGTGGTTCATGTCGTCGGCCTTGTTGATGATCGACATCACGCCCACTTCGCGCAAACGTTTGAGCAAGGCCGGATTCTCGAGCATGGTGAGCACGACAAGCTTCACCCGCGGGAATTGCCGGCCGATATAACCGAGCAGGGGCATGCCGTCGCCGTACGAACCGCCGGGCATGGCGAGATCGGTGACGAGGACGTCGCATGGCTCCTTCTGAAGCAACTGGATGAGTTCGGTCGACTGGCGCGCCTGGCCGATAACGTCCACCTCCGGAAACTTGTTGAGCGCCTGTGCCGCGCCAAACAGAATGACGGGATGATCGTCGGCGATGATGACTTTTATTCGCTGGCTCATTTAACTTCTCCTGTATTTCGGTCGATTAGTTGCCGCGCGAATCTGCGTCGAATTACTCATTTCTACGTTTAATAGAGTCAGAAGTCATCGCCGTCAAGGCGCTGCGTGCTACGTCCAAGCCGCTGGGCGCGCAACGCGCCATCGGTAAAGTCTCAAGGATGTAAAGCTTTAATGCTTTGTTGCAATGTTAAACTGCAAGCTGGTACGAAGCGCATCATGAGACAAAAAACATCGTTGCAGCCGGCGAAACGCTGCTATAACGCGCGACGATACTGACAGGAGTTCAGCCCATGCGCCTCTCCGGGCGACGCGTGAGTTCGACTGGCCTTGCCGCATCAGTACTCTTCATCGCCCTGGCGGCGGCGTTTTTCGCGTATTCGCACGAGGTCACCGCCGACCCCGCTTTCACCGTGTCCAGCACGGACCTCGCGCCTGGCAAGACCATCGGGCGCGATCTGCTTTTCGATCAGTCGGAGTGCAAGGGCGGCAACCGCTCGCCGCAGATTTCCTGGCATGGCGCACCCGCAAACGCCCGCAGCTTCGCTGTAACGATCTTCGATCCCGACGCTCCCGGACGCGGCTGGTGGCACTGGGCGGTCGCGGGCATCCCGATCGGCACGGATCGTCTGCCGAACAATGCGAGCGGATCGGGGGCGCTGCGCAAGATGGGCGCCATCGAAGCGCGCAACGACTGGGATACGGACGGCTACGGTGGCCCGTGCCCGCCGCCCGGCAAACCGCATCGCTACATAGTGACTGTTTACGCGCTCGACAGCGCCGATCTGCGCCTGCGTCAGGGCACGCCCGCGCTCATGTTCGAGCACGAAATCCGCACGATGACGATCGCCAGCGCACAGCTCACGTTCACATACGGCCGCTAATCTGAAGTCGAGAACCATGCGCTCGCGCCGCTCGGCGAAAAATTGTCTTGCTAGACTGGCCCGGACCGTCCGCAAGGCACGCGTGCGCGGCGCGGCGCAGGAACGACTCGGGGAGACCATGCCGAACATCATCATCGTTTATCACAGCGGCTACGGCCACACGAAGAAGGTCGCCGAAGCGGTGCTCGTCGGCGCGACCGACGCCGGCGCGAACGTGAAACTGATCGCCGTCGCCGAACTCGACGACGCCGCCTGGGCAGAACTGGACGCCGCCGACGCCATCGTGTTCGGCGCGCCGACCTACATGGGCGGGCCGTCCGCCGACTTCAAGAAGTTCGCCGACGCGAGTTCGAAGCCCTGGTTCGCGCAGAAATGGAAGGACAAGATCGCGGCCGGATTCACCAATTCGGCCCATATGAACGGCGACAAATTCCTGACCATCTCGTACTTCGTCACGCTGGCGATGCAGCACGGCATGGTCTGGATCGGTACGGGCATGATGCCGTCGAACACGAAGGCTGCCACGCGCAACGATCTCAACTTCGTCGGCGGCTTTACGGGTCTCCTGACGCAATCGCCCGCGGACGCCTCGCCGGACGAAGCGCCGCCGCCCGGCGATCTCGAAACGGCGAAGGTCTTCGGCGCGCGCATCGCCGCGGTGACGGCGCGCTGGATCGGCAATCGCGGCGGCGTCGAAGACGGCGGACATCAGCCCGTCTCGGAATCGCACTAAAATGTCGGTTTTGCGGCGAGCGCCCGCACGAACCAGCGAGATCGAGATGACCACGAAAGTATTTGTCGACGGACAGGAAGGCACCACCGGCCTGAAGATTTTCGAATATCTGTCGCAGCGCCGTGACATCGAGGTGTTGCGTATCGAAGAAGCGAAGCGCAAGGACATCGAGGAGCGCCGCCGGCTCATCAACGCGTCGGACGTGACGTTCCTGTGCCTGCCGGATGTCGCGTCGCGCGAGTCGGTTTCGCTCGTCGACCGCGACAATACGCGCACCGTGATGATCGACGCGAGCACCGCTTTCCGCACGCAGGACGACTGGGCGTACGGCCTGCCCGAGCTCACGCGCGCGCAGCGCGAGCGTCTGCGCACGTCGAAGCGCATCGCCGTGCCGGGCTGCCACGCGTCGGCGTTCGTGCTGTCGGTGCAGCCGCTCGTCGCGGGCGGCCTCGTTCCCGCCAACTTCGACGCGCACGCCTATTCGATCACCGGCTACAGCGGCGGCGGCAAGAAAATGATCGCGGAGTTCGAAGCGGGCGGCAACGAGCGACTCATGAGCCCGCGCCCGTACGCGCTGGGTCTGACACACAAGCATCTGCCGGAAATGTCGGTGCGCACGGGCCTCGCGCGCGCGCCGGTCTTTACGCCGATCGTCGGCCCGTTCCTGAAAGGTCTCGCGGTGACGACGTATTTCTCGCCGGACCAGCTCTCGCGGCGGGCGAAGCCGCAGGACGTGCGCGACATGCTCGCCGAGTATTACAACAACGAGCCGTTCGTGCGCGTGATGCCGTTCGACGCCGAGAGCAATCTCGACGACGGTTTCTTCGACGTGCAAGCCTGCAATGACACGAATCGCGTAGATATCTTCGTGTTCGGCAACGACGAGCGCTTCGTGACGGTCGCGCGTTTGGACAATCTCGGCAAGGGCGCGTCGGGCGCGGCGATCCAGTGCATGAATCTGGCGATCGGCGCGGAGGAAGAGACGGGTCTCGCCCGTTGACACATTTCGCGGGAAACCAGAAGGCCGATTCGCTCCACAGCGGATTGGCCTTTTTTGCGTCCGTCGATGCAGCGCAACATTAAACCGTACGGACGAAAAAAAGCCCGCCAAAGCTGGCGGGCTGAATCCATATCAGTGGAGACATGGAGGAGACAGGAGTAAATATACCAATAATATTGGTGCGTCGCAACATCGCGTGTTGCAGCGGGCCGACACAAGCGTGATCGGTGCAATCAGGGCTGCATCATCGACAGAATGAATTGCAGTTGGTCGGCGGATATCGGTTTGACGAGGTGGACATCGAAACCGGCGTCGAGCGTCATTTCCCGATGCTGCGGCTGTCCCCAGCCCGTCAGCGCGACCAGCATTCTCGCGTGGCCGTTCGGCAATGCACGCAACGCGCGCGCCGCCGCCAGACCATCGACGAGCGGCATGCCGAGATCGAGAATCACGACTTCCGGATCGAACTGCGCGGCGACATCGACGGCTTGCGCGCCGTTCGCCGCGAGCGCCACTTCGTGGCCCATGCCGGTCAGCAGATTCGCGAGGCCGGAAAGCGCATCGTCGTCGTCATCGGCTATGAGGATGCGCTTGCTCACGATGGCCTCACCGGGAACCGTAGATTTCGAGTTTCAATTTGTTCGAGCCCGCCTGCGCCGCCGCGATCTCGGTGCGCGCGCCGCGTGCGCCCAGATAGAAATGCTGGCGCGCGGGCGAATTCTGGTCGTGCGTCGCGTCGGGCAGACACGATGCAATGTCCGCCGCGACACCCTGCAGCGCGTCAGCGCTGGCGCCGCCGTACGGCGTCCACGTGCATCGATAGTTCGTCTGCGATGCGGCGCACTTTGCGTCGTCGCCGTAAGGCAGCGCGACGGCCCGGCCATCGATCGCGGAAAGCGAGGAAAAATTCGGCGCGGCGGCCACGATGCGCTTGAGCGCATCGCAGGGGCTCGGGGTGTCGTCGGCATGCGCGGAGGTCGTCGCCAGTACGCCGAAACAGAGCGCGAGAAGCGCGGCGCAAGCGGGGCGTCGGACAAACAGATGCATGAGGCGCCTCCTTTTTAGCTGTTTTTCTGGGTTCGCCACGAACCGGGACGAGCGCGACTATGCGCGCGCCCGCCGCGTATGTATGTTCGAAAGCGAATGAAGCACTGCAAGCGAAAGCAAGCCGTGCACCCGTTCATACAGACGTTTGAATCGTCAATGGCGCACGAGCGCCATCATCGCCCCGAAGCCGACGAACACGCCGCCCGTCAAACGGTTGAACGCCCGCGCGACGTTCGCGCTTTTCAGCTTGTCGCCGATGTGCGCGCCGAGACCTGCGTACACGGCGTACCAGCTCACTTCGATCACCGCGAACGTCGAGACGAGCACGGCGAATTGCGGCAAGACCGGCCGGCTCGCGTCGATGAACTGCGGCAGCAGCGCCGCCGCGAAGAGGATCGCCTTCGGATTGCTGCTCGCGACGAGAAAGCCGTTGCGAAAGAGCGTGAAGCGTCGGGAAGAATGCGCGGCGCCGCTGTCATCGCGAACATCGACGGCGCTCGCTTTCGCGCGCCAGCTCTTCACGCCGAGCCAGACGAGATAAGCCGCGCCGATCAGACGCAGCGTATCGAAAAGACGCGGCCACGCTTCGAGAAACACGCCCAGGCCCGCCGCCGATACCGACAACATGATGACAAGCGCCGTGAGACAGCCTGCCATGGTGGCCGTCGAACGCTTGAGGCCATGACGCGCGCCGTGCGTCATGACGAGCAGCATGTTGGGACCGGGAATCGCGGAAACGACAAAGACAGTGGCGACGAACAGCCACCAGAGATGCAGGCTCATTGCGGCGTGGCGGAGAAAAGAACGGGACTCGCATTATGCCGTCTGCCCGCGCCGATCCGGGCACAATGCCGCCTTCGCCACACCGCGGAAATGGAATCAGCCTCCGGCGCGACGGGCCGCGACCTGACCGAGCACGGCGAAGTCCTTCTCGCCGTCGCCGTGCGCGAGTGCATCGACGAGGTTGTCGCGTACGACGCTCGCCACGGGCAGCGGCACGTTCACGGCATCGCCGGCGGCGATCGCGAGACGCACGTCCTTCAGCCCGAGCCGCGCCTTGAAGAGCGCGGGCTCGTAACGGCGCTCCGCGATCATCTTCCCGTAGCCCTGATACACCGGACCCGGAAACAGCGAATTCGTGATGACGTCGAGCAGCGTCTGCGCTTCGATGCCGTGGCCGGTCACGAGCGCCGCGGCCTCACCGAAGCTTTCGATCGCCGATGCGAGCATGAAATTCGCCGCGAGCTTGAGCACGTTCGCGTGCTGCGGTTCGCTGCCGACGCGCCAGGTTTTCTGGCCGATCGCATCGAGCACGGGCTGCACGCGGTCGATCGCATCGCTCGCGCCCGCGGCGAGAATGTTGAGCTTGCCCGCCGCCGCGACGTCCGGCCGCCCGAGCACCGGCGCGGCAACATACGCAACGCCGTGCTGCGCGTGAAGTTCGGTCAGCTCGACGGCCAGCGCCGCCGAAATCGTCGCCATGTTGACGTGCACGAGGCCCTTCGGTGCGTGCTTGAGCAAACCGCCATCGACGAGCACCGAGCGCAGCGCGTGGTCGTCGGCGAGCATGGAGAACGCGGCGTCGCCGGCGAACGCCTGCTCGGGCGTATCGACTACCGTCGCGCCCTGGTCCGCGAGCGCGCGTGTCTTGTCGCGCGAGCGGTTCCAGACGCGCACCGTGTGCCCCGCCTTGAGCGCGTTGCTCGCCATCGCGCCGCCCATTTCGCCCAGTCCAATGAATCCGATGTCCATGCTCGCGTGCTCCTTTGCCTTGTTCGCCGCCGCGCACGGGAAGGCGCGCGGCCCGAGCGCCAGTAGAGCATATCGAGGCGAAGCGCGCAGAGGCGCGCAATGCGATACTGGCTGCATGGTCAAGGCGCGCTTTCACTTCCATGGCGAACTGAACGATTTCCTTGCTCGACCCTTGCGCGGGCACGCGTTCGCTTGCGCGTGCGCGAAGTCTTCGTCGACCAAGCACATGATCGAAGCGCTCGGCGTGCCGCACACGGAAGTCGATCTGATCGTAAGTAACGGTCGCCCGGTCGGGTTCGACGCGCAGATCGAGGCGGACGACGTCATCGAGGTCTATCCCGCGCATCACGCACCCGCGGACACGGCAAACGGCGCGCCGCTGCTTCGGCCACCGCTGCATGCGGCAGACCTGCGCTTCATCGCCGATGCACACCTGGGCGGGCTCGCGCAACTGCTGCGGCTGGCGGGCTTCGACACCCGCTACGACAACAACTTCCCCGACGATGAAATCGAGCAGCTCGCGCACGACGAATCGCGCATCGTGCTCACGCGCGATCGTGAACTGCTCAAGCGCCGCACCGTGTTGCGCGGCTGCTATGTGCGCGCGCTGCAAGCCGACGAACAGTTCCGTGAAGTCTCGGAGCGCCTCGATCTCGTGCAGCACGTGCGGGCGTTCCGGCTCTGCCTGATGTGCAATGCGCCATTGCGTCCGGCCATGCCCGGCGAAATCGATGGCCGCGTGCCCGACGGCGTGCGCGAGCGGCATACACGCTTCGCCACCTGCGACGTATGTCGTCGCGTGTTCTGGGAAGGCTCGCACTGGCGGCGCATGCGCGCGCGAATCGACGCGCTGGCGGAAACGGGCCGCTAGCGCGGTCGTCGCGTTCCGTACAATACGGCCCCTGACCTCAATCCTCGCCCCTGGAGCACCGCGTGAACAAATTTCAACTGGAACAGACCAAGGCATTCAAACTGGCCAACGATCTGAAGCAAGGCGGCCGCGCACGCGCGGGCGCAGACGCGCAAAAAACCGATCGCCGCGAACAGCGCAAGCTCGATCAGGCGAAGGGCCTCGTGCCGTTCGCATGCAAGCTCGATGAAAAGCTCGCGAAGCAACTCAAGGAGCGCGCCGAAGCGCATGAAGGCGGGATGACGGAAGTGCTGGCGGAGTTGCTGGTGAAGGCGGGTCTGGAACGCTAAGGCCTCACACGCTGCCTTCCTTTTCGATCACCAGAATGCGCGCTTCGCCGACAGGTTCGGCGAAATGCTCATCGCCGGCTTGCGCGTGAAAGATATCGCCCGCGCGCAGCGTCAGAACGCGCTCGCCTTCGCCGCCGCGCACGTGCATCCGCACTTCGCCCTGCATCACGGCGAACACTTCCTCGCCGTCGTTCACGTGCCATTTGTACGGCTTGTCCGTCCAGTGCAGACGGCATGACGTGCCGTTCATCACGCAGATATCGAGCGCGCCCCATGCGCGGTCGGCCGTGAATTTGCCACTTTCGATGACTTTCATTTGTTGTCGCCTAGCGGGTGAAATCGCGTGCTTCATCGACGTCCGCGTGGCGCGTCGCCGGAATGCACGCTACCGCGATCAACGAGAGCACGATCCCGCCCATCACGTAAAAGGTGGGCGCGAGTTGCGATCCCGTGACGCGAATGAGCCACGTCACGATGAGCTGCCCGAAGCCGCCGAAGATCATGACCGCGATGTTGTACGCGAGTGAGAGCCCCGTCGAGCGCACGTGCGCCGGGAACAGCTCGGCGATGAGCGCGCCGAACGGCCCATAGTAGCCCGAGAGCGCGATCGACAGCACGGCCTGCACGATGACGAGCCGCATCACGCTCGGCTCCGCCGCGAGCCACGCGAAGAGCGGATAGATCACGACGAGCGTGATCGCGAGCGACCACAGCGAAAGCCCTTTGCGTCCGATGCGATCCGACCACGCGCCCGCGACCGGCGAAAGCACCGTCAAGAGCAGATTGCCGACGATCAACGCCGTGAACGACTGCCCGAACGGCAGCTTCAGTTGCTTGACGGCGAAGGTCGGCAGATAGGCGATCAGCACATACACGGTCACCGTCAGCGCGATCACCGAGCCGAGCCCGCACAACACTTCGCGGCCATGCGTGCTGAACACTTCGCCGAGCGTGGCGCGGCGCGCGGTCTTCTTCGCGTGCAGGAACGCTTCGGTATCGGCCATGTTCCGGCGGATATACAAACCGATCGGCCCGATCACGAGACCGAAGATGAACGGCACGCGCCATCCCCAGGCATCGAGCGCTTCGGGCGAAAGACCGCGCGAGATCGCCGCACCGACGATCGCGCCGAGCAGCAGCGAAGCGGCCTGGCTCGCCATCTGGAAACTGCCGTAGAAGCCGCGCTTCGAGATCGGCGCCGCTTCGATCAGCAGCGCGGTCGAACTGCCGAACTCGCCGCCCGCGGAGAATCCCTGCAACAGCCGCGCGAACACGATGACGATCGGCGCGCCGATGCCGATCGCCGAATACGGCGGCGCTATCGCGAGCAGCAGGATGCCCAGCGTCATGAGTCCGATCACGAGCGTCAGCGCCGCTTTGCGCCCCGCGCGATCGGCATAGAGACCGAGAACGATGCCGCCGACCGGCCGCATCACGAACGCGACGCCGAAGGTCGCGGTGGTCAGAAGAATCGACGCGTATTCGCTGTCGCTCGGAAAGAACAAGCGGGCGATGACGACCGTCATGAAACCGAACACGGTGAAGTCGTACCACTCCAGCGCGTTGCCGATGACCGCCGCCGTCACGGCGCGCGCGTTCAGTCGTCTTCCTGGCATGCGATCCCCTGTGTGTGCATCGATCGGCGTTAGGCCTGTCCGCGCTCTGTTCGCGTCCATCTAAAGATGCGCACGCGCGGCTCTTTTTGCCTTGGCGAGTGTAAAGACGCTTTTTATCGCGATCAAGCGAATTGCGAACGAAGAAAAGCGCGCCGGGCCTTTCGGCCGGGCGCGCTTTTCGTGCGATGTCCTTTGCGCTTATGCCTTCTTCACATACGCGCTGCACCAGCCCTTCGATGCGACCTGCTTGTTGCTGAACATCGGGCACGGCGCGAAGGCGTCCGTCGGCTTGCCCTGATAGAACTGACAGTTGCCGCAGTCCTGCCCGGCGGCGTACTTCGCGAACTTGGCCTTGTCGACCTTGCTCGCGTCTTCCTTGTAGCCGAGTGCCTGCGCGGTGGGATCGCTCTCGGCGACTTTCGGCGCGTCGGCGGCGAAGGCTGCCCGGGAGCCGAGCGCGAACGTCGAGGCGACGCCCGCGCTGGTGATGAGAAACGCGCGACGTGATGTCTTCATGGTGACTCGCTCCATGTTGTATTGGGGGGAAAGCGCCGTTCTTGGGCGACGGCGAAATCCGAGCATAACAACCTGCGAGCGACGCGACGACGCCAAATGTTAGAGATAAGGGACGGCGGAAAGTCGCATGTAAGCTAGCGCGCCATGTCCGCCACGCGCTCGGCGATCGCGAGCGATGCGGTCAATCCCGGCGATTCGATGCCGAACAGGTTCACGAGCCCCGGCACGCCGTGCGCCGACTTGCCCTGAATCACGAAATCCGCCGCGGCCTGACCCGGACCTGAGAGCTTCGGCCGGATGCCCGCGTAGGCAGGCTGCAATGCGTCGTCGGGCAGACCGGGCCAATACGCGCGAATCGCGGCGTAGAAGGAATCGGCGCGGCGCGGATCGACATCGTAGTTGAGCGCCTGCACCCATTCGACGTCCGGGCCGAACTTCGCCTGCCCGCCGAGATCGATCGTGAGATGCACGCCGAGCCCTGCTTCGTTGGGCATCGGATAGATCAGCCGCTCGAACGGCGCGCGTCCGCTCACGCTGAAGTAATTGCCCTTGGCGAAGTAGAGCGGCGGCACGTGGCGGTCGTCGAGGCCGCGAATACTGCGCGCGATCGCGTTCGCATGCAGTCCCGCGCTGTTGATCAGATACGACGCCCGGAAACGCGCGGGCGACTCGCCGCCCGTCTCGACGATGAAGCAGCCCTCGCGCGCATCGATGGAAGCGACCGGCGTATGGAACACGATGTTCGCGCCGTGGTTCTCCGCCTGACCCTGCAGCGCGAGCATGTACTGATGACTGTCGACGATCCCCGTCAGCGGCGACCACACCGCCTCGACGCATTGCAGTTGCGGCTCCATCTCCGCCGCCTGCGCCCCGCTGATGCGCTCGAGTCCCTTGACGCGATTCTCGATGCCCTTCTGCTGCAGCGCCGCCAGTTGCGGCACCTGATTGCGCGCCGTGGCGACGAGCAGCTTGCCGCATTGCCGATGTGGCACGCCGTGCTCGCGGCAGAACTCGTAGAGCATGTCGCGCCCGCGCAGGCACAACTCGGCCTTCTGCGACCCGCGCGGATAGTAGATGCCCGCGTGAATCACCTCGCTGTTGCGCGAACTCGTACCGATGCCGATGCCCTCGCCCGATTCCAGCACGATGACTTCGCGTCCGCGCATTGCCAGGGCGCGAGCGATCGCCAGTCCGACGACGCCCGCTCCGATTACTACGCACTCGATCCGATCCATGTCTTTTTTCCGCCGCAGATACACCCAACTATTTTACGTTCGGGACTATTGCGGGATACACAACAAACGCACATCGATCCTACCGTTTTCCGGTGTAATTCAGAAAAAGGCAAGAATCTGGCCGCCAGATGTCAAAAATGACAGGTTTTGGCGGCCTTTTTGGCAAAATCGCGATCGAAGGTTTTTTAGAAACCGATCGCTTTCTTGCGCGAATTGCGGTCGAGCTGGATGTCGCGCGCCTCGATGTGATGCCTTTGGTCGATACGTGCGTTGCCGAACGCGTTGAGAATCGCGCGCCGGATGCCGCGCGGCGACGCTTGCGCGAGCGCATCGAGCGGCGCATCGCCGAGCGTTTCCGGGAAGCGCGCGCCCCACGCGTGGGCATTGCGGATTTCGGCGTAAATCGCCTGCGCGATGCGTCGCGCGCCGTCGCGATCCGGCGGCGGAATCTCGTAGACGTTCATGCGGTTCATGAGCGGCTCGGGAATCGCGCGCGCGTCGTTGGCCGTCGCGATCCACACGACATTGCCCGCGTTGATCGGCACTTCGGCGAATTCATCGATGAAAGTCTGCGCCGTGTCGTGTTCGAGCAGCGCATAGAGCGCGCCGAGCGGATCGTATTGCGCGTCGCCGGTGGCCTTGTCGATTTCATCGACGGTGATCACAGGGTTCGCATAGCTGCCGTTGACGAGCGCGTCGAAGACCTTGCCGGGCTTGGCGTTGCGCCACTGCGACGACGCGCCCGACAGAATCCAGCCCGCCGTGAGCGAGCTCATCGCCACGTAATGACTGGACGTGCCGAGCAGCCGCGCAAGCTGCTTCGCGAAATGCGTCTTGCCGATGCCCGGCTCGCCGAGCAGCAGCATCGGCATGAGTTCGAGGCGATCCTCGGTTTCGAGGCACAGCGCGATCTGCTTGCGGATATCGGCGAGCGGCTCCTCGAAATTCGGCAGATCGGCGGCGAGATCGTCGACGGACGGCATGCGGTTCGGCTTCACGCAAAAGCGCAGATTGCCCACCTTGAGCATCTTTTCGTAGGTAGCGCGCAAGGCGTCGCTCGCGCCTTCGGACAGATCGTTGAGCGCGGATTCCACATCGTCGAGACTGTAGACCTTGCTGAACGACGCCACCGCCAGTTCCTGTTTGACCACGGCTGTCGTCATGTCACACCCCGTCATTTTTTATGGTCGACGAGTCCAGTGTATCGACGCCAAAACCGCGTGCAAGCGAGCAGTCGCACACGTGTGCTGCTAATCCGGACGCCCGTTTTCCCCGATAAAGCCACGATCGGCGCGCGCTAGTATCATCGTCGGGATCGAGATGCGAGCGGGTTCGAAATCTGCTCTGCCCTCAAACGTGTATTTCAGCGGGCGGCTGAACCCGGCCCGCACCGCCGTGTCACAAGGAAGTCGCCGAGGATCGCCGATCCGGCGGGCGCTATTCGAAGCGCGCCGCCATCCGAACAGTCCGCGCGCAGGAGTCGCTTTCAATGCATAAAACGATACGCACCGCCTTTTTGAATACCGCGCTCGTGACGCTCGCGTGTTTCGCCACGCTCGGCGCGTATGCGCAAACCACGGCCTCGCAGCCGGTGACGTGGGAATTGCAGGTCGTGCGCGACGGCCAGCAGATCGACTCGTTCTCCGGCACGACGAACGTCGGCCAGGCGCGCACGGATACGCATCACAACAAGGTGCAGAACCGCGTCGGCTGTGCGGATCAGCCCGCGGGCGATATCGACCTGCAACGCACGATCACCGTTTCGCCGACACACGCCAGCGCCGACGACGTCACGCTCGCCATCGACGCGCAGGAAACCTTGCAGGAGGACAGCACGCGTGTGACGTCCTCCGGTTGCAAGCTGCCGCCGGTGCCGCGTCAGGTTAGCGGGTCGCATCCGGGCCTCGTGCTCAAGCCGGGCGAATGGGGGCAATGGCAGATAATCGACAGCAACCCGTCGCTCGCCTATCGGGTGCGCGCGAGCCTGGGTTCATCGACGGCGGCGCAATGACAACCGCGGCGACATAGCCTTCAAAGGCCGCCGCTTAAGACAAAGAACGCATGCGAAACCCAGAACATCTTCCGCCAGGTCCGTCCGCTCGTTCGGCCACGCCGGATTTCACGGCGGTGAGCTGGAATCTGCACAAGGGACGATCGCCCCTCGGCCTGCGCGCGTGGACAGCGATGCAGCGGTGGGTTCAGACCACCAACGCGGACGTCTATTTTCTTCAGGAAGCGATGGCGCGGCGCATGCCGCAGCCGATGCTCGCAAGCGGCTTCGGCAAGCCACTCAACGCACCCCTCGACGATGTCTGGCATTGCCAGGCAACCGAGATCGCCACCGCGCTCGAATTGCAGATCGCGCTCGGCCCGAACGTGTTCAAGCCATCGTGGCGGCACGGCAACGCGATTCTTTCGCCGCATCCGCTCGATCTTTCCGGGCGCTGGGACATCTCGGCGCACCGCTTCGAAAAGCGCGGGTTGCTGGTCGCACGCGCGACGTTCGCCGGGCAGTCGATCACGCTGCTGTGCGCGCATCTCGCGCTGACGCGTCAGGCGCGGCTGCGTCAGATGAACTGGATCGCGCACTGGATCGCGAAGGAAGCGCCGGAAGGTCCGCTCGTGCTCGCGGGCGATTTCAACGACTGGCGCAACGACTCCGTGCCGCTCTTCGGTGAACTCGGCATGCACGAAGTCGCGACGATGCTCGGCGAATCGGGCCGCACGTTTCCGGCGTTTTCGCCCGCGCTCGCGCTCGACAAGATGTTCGTGCGCGGCCTGAAGCCAGTCGAATGGCTCATCCCGACGCAGGACACGGCGTGGCTCTCGGATCACCTGCCGTATATGGCGCGCCTGCGCGTGGAATAGAAAAGCGCTTACGCGCGCGGCCGGGCGAGCAGCGCTTCCAGATCGGTGACGTCGACAGGCTTCGTCAGATGATGATCGAAGCCCGCGTCGAGCGCGCTCTGACGGTCGGCTTCGCTGCCCCAGCCGGTCAACGCGAGCAGCAACACACTTCTGGTCGCATCGCGCTTTCTCATTTCGCGCGCTACGTCGAAGCCGCTCATGCCCGGCAAGCCGATATCGAGCACGACCACATCGGGTTTGAAATCGTCGATCGATGCGAGCGCGCGAGGGCCGTCATGCTCGGTGCGCACTTCGTGGCCGAGCGCTTCGAGCAGCATCGACATGGCAAGCGCCGCGTCGTCGCTGTCGTCGACGAGCAGAATGCGGCGGCCCGGCGCCGCGCCGCCGCTTGCTTCGGCGGTGATGTTCATGTGATTCCCCGTGAGTCGTCGCCGCGCGAAAACCGGTGTTCCGGCCCTCGCCCGACTTTTTTGAGATGGTTTCGGGAAATGTAGCACAGCGTGTTTGCGTGCTGGAAAATGAGCCAGCAATCACGGTGCGCACGGCTCTGCTATCGTGAATGCTTCATCCGCTGCCGTCCCGCAACACAGCCATGTTCGATCTCTTCGACGACATTCCCAAGCCCGACATCGTGTGGCATCCGGACTGGATCGATGCCGACGAAGGCTCCGATCTGATGGGCGCGCTGATCGCGGAAGTCGGCTGGCAGCAGGACACGATGACGACGCCCGGCGGCCGCGTGCCGCTGCCGCGCCTGACGGCGTGGCAAGGCGAGCCGGACGCGGTCTATGTCTATTCGGGCATCCGCAATGTGCCGCAGCCGTGGACGCCCGCTGTCGCGCTTCTGCGCGAGCGCGCCGAAACCGCGTGCGGTGCGCGCTTCAACAGCGTGCTGCTGAACCGCTATCGCGGCGGGCTCGACAGCATGGGCTGGCATGCCGACAAGGAACGCGAACTCGGCCCGGAACCGGTGATCGCATCGGTGAGTCTGGGCGCGACGCGCACTTTCGAATTCCGTCACGCGCGCACGCATGCCACGCACACGCTGGCGCTCACGCACGGCAGCCTGCTCGTGATGCGCGGACGCACGCAGCAGGAATGGGTGCATCGCGTGCCGAAGGAGCCGGGCGCACGCGGCGAACGCATCAATCTCACCTTCCGCTGGGTCGATGCGTCGAAGCGCAAGTGAAGCCGCCTACGGACGTTTGGCGACGAAATCGATCTCGACGAGCGCATCGCGCGCAAGCCCCGTCACGCCGATGCACGTGCGCGCCGGCAGCGGCTTCGGCAGAAAGTACGAGCGATACACCGCGTTCATCGCGTCGTAATCGCGCTTGAATTCGGTCAGGAAGATGCGCACGCTGACCACGTTGTCGAGCGTCAGTCCCACGCCGTTCAGCACGAGACTCAGGTTGTCCATCACGCGACGCGTCTGCGCCGCGACGCCTTCGGGCAGCGGCGCGGCATCGTCGTTCGGATCGGTCGGCATCTGGCCGGTGAGGAACACCCAGCCGTCCGCTTCGGCCGCATGCGAGAAAGGGCCGACGGGCGTCGGCGCGGCATCGACCATCGTGAATTTGGGCAGTTGGCTCACTTCGTCTCCTCGCTTTTGCTTTCGTATCGTCCACGTTAGCGCGCCAAAATTGCGCGCGTGTTTCCGCCCGTGCGAAGATGATGCGGCTTACGGTTACCTTCTCGCACCGATGCTTCCCTACCCTCTTCTCGTCGACGCCGTGTTGCGCATGCTGAGCGCGATGCTGATCGGCTGCATCATCGGCATCGACCGCGATCTGCACGGCAAGCCGACCGGCATGAAGACGCTCGGGCTCGTGTCGCTCGGTGCGTGCATCGCGACGATGTGCGCGCAAGGCTTCTCGATGACGCCCTCCGACGACACGGGCGTCTCCCGCGCCGTGCAGGGCATCGTGACCGGCGTCGGCTTTCTCGGCGCGGGCGTGATCCTGCAGAATCCGCGCGAGAACCGCGTGCGCGGGCTGACCACGGCGGCGTCGATCTGGGTGACGGCGGCCGTCGGCATCGTGTGCGGGCTGGGCGTGTGGAGCGTCGCGTTCATCGCGATGATCCTGATGATCGCGCTGATGACGATCGGGCGAGTCGTCGAGAAGCGTCTTCTGCGACGCTGGATGAGCAAGCCGGAAGACGAGCGCCAGAAATACGGCGATATCGAAGAGGTTTAAGCGAGCGCGCCCGCGACGGGCGCCTTCACGCGATTGCGGCCCGCGACCTTCGCGGCATAGAGCAGACTGTCGGCGCGCGCCATCAGCGACGCGAGCGGTTCGCGCCCGTCCCACGCCGCGATGCCCGCGCTGAAGGTGTAATGCAGCACGCCGCCGGGCACATCGCAGGGCGTCGCCTCGACCGTCTTGCGCAGACGCTCGACGAGCGCGGTGACATCCTCGATACGCTCCGCCGCGCAGAACAGGCAAAACTCCTCGCCGCCGATGCGCCCGAACGCGTCGTCGTCGCGAATGCGCGCTCGCACGATCGACGCGAAATGGCGCAGCACTTCGTCGCCCGCCGCGTGACCGTAGCGGTCGTTGACGCTCTTGAAATGATCGACATCGACAACGGCGACATACTCGCGGCCGCGTTTCTGTCCGCCGCGCGCGAGACGCTCGGCCGCCGTGGCCAGAAATGCTTTTCTCGACAGCGCGCCGGTGAGATCGTCGAAGCGCGCGAGCCGTTCGAGCCGCTGCGCGAGCCGGTCGTGCGCCATCATCACGAGGCCGATGCACAGCGACGGCAACACGAGAATGCCGAGCGCGAGAAATGTGATCTGCATCGGCCCGGGCTGCAGCAGCGCGGCCTGTGCGGGCGGATTCACGGCGTAGATCGCGCCGCGCACCGTGTGGCCGAACGCGCCGAGCGCGGCCGCGCCGACGACGAACAAATAGTTGTAGCGCGGCCGGTCTTTCGGGCGCGCCAGCAGCACGCGGCCGGCGATCGCGAGACAGCAGGCGGCATGAAACGCCGACACGATCACCACGCGCACGTGCACATCCGGCACGACATAGGTGAAATACGCGATGCCCACCATCACGCCGAGCCACATGATCCAGCCGGTCCAGCGCTGGGCGTGACCCATGCGCACATCGAAGAAATCGTTGCAGCCTTCGTAGATGAGCAGGATCGTCGCGGCGAGCAACTGGTTCGCCACGACAATGCCGAGCCACGCGGGCGCAACGTTCTGCGCGGCGAAGAGCATGAGCGAACCGATTGCGAGCACATTCGCGAGAAGCCAGCGCCGCACGCCCGCGATCGCATGCGAGAGCAGCGAAATCAGCACCAGTATCGAGAGAATGCTCGATAGCGCGGTGACGACGAGGATGCTGACGGGACTGAACATCGCTGAAAGTGGACGGGATATCGCTCGTGCTGAAGGAAGACGGCGTTTCGCGCAAAGGGATCGCGGCGAAAGCAGCACGAGTATCCGATATCGCCCACGTATTTACGGCACGAACGGGCGCAGCTTGAACGGTCCGGCGTGCGGCATGCGGTCGCGCATCGACGCAAAAACGCGGCGCAGCCTTCCGGCCCGCCGCGTTCGATTACGCGATTTCCCGCGTTTTACCACCCGTGACGGTCGCGCCAGCGCTCCTCGCGGCGCATCTCGTGATGCCAGCGGCGCTCGCGCCATTCGTGACGGCGCCATTCGCGCTCGCGCCAGTCATCGCGACGGTAGCCGTAACCATCGCCATATCCGTAATAGCCGACCGGCACCGCGGGCTGCGCGTACACCGGCACGCCGACGCCCACCGCGACATCGACATGCGCATTCGCCGATGCCGACATTGCAAGTGCCACGATCCCCGCCAGCCCGATGGCCGTTCCAAGAAGTTTCTTCTTCATGTCGCTTTCTCCTTGCACCGAGTGCTCTGTGAGTCAGTGCAGTCTAAAAAGCGATGCCGGATACAGGTGCAACGGGTTTGCCAGAAAGGTAACGTCAGGTAACGGTCAGCCAGAGCGAATGTGCTTTACCGCACGCGCTTGCCGGATGCATCGATGACGACTTCGCCGTCCTCTTTCGTGAACGGTCCTTTCTGCGCCTCGGGCAGGATGTCGAGCACGAGCTCCGACGGACGGCACAGACGCACGCCCTTCGGCGTTTCGACGAACGGCCGGTTGATGAGGATCGGATGCGCGAGCATCGCGTCGATCAGCTGATCGTCGGTGAGGCTCGGATCGTCGAGGCCGAGTTCGGCATACGGCGTGCCCTTCTCGCGCAACGCTTCGCGCACGGAAAGCCCCGCGCGGGCGATCAGCGCGACGAGCGATTCGCGGCTCGGCGGATGCGTCAGGTATTCGATCACCGCCGGCTCGATTCCCGCGTTGCGGATCAGTTCGAGCGTGTTGCGCGAGGTTCCACACTTCGGATTGTGGTAGATGGTGACGGTCATTGTCGCGATGTCCCTGCGTTCGTGAGTGAGCGTGATGCACGCCTCGCATTCTAGAACCGAAGCCGCGATGACGCGACCGACAGCCTCATGTCACGCGCGCGACCGTGTCGGGGATGCAAGATCAATTGTGCTGTTCATTCGGACATCCACGGCCTATAACGAAGTGTGCAGCGCGGCATGCGTCTTCTGCGGACCTGCGGGTCCCCTTTCGCCGGCAAGCGCACCGGCGCTCCGTCTGCATCGCATCGGCGAGATGCCGTGCGTGAATCGCACATCAAAAAGTTCGGGAACCGGCCACGGCACACGCAGCCACGCCGTGAACCGGCGCCGATGACCGTCCGGCCCGCGCGCCACGCATGGCACATGCAGCACACGTGGCACGTTCCGTGCGGTCCAACGTTCCGAATCAGCGAAAAGCGTTACGCGTTAGCACGCGAGCGCGCCTTCCGATCAAGGAGTCGACATGAAATCTCGTATCGCCATGGCGGTGCTCGCCGCCTCGTTACTCGCCACTGCCGGCCTCGCCTCTGCCCAGCAGACCTACTATCGCACCGCGCAGGTGCCCGGACAGGCCACCGCCGATACGTGGACCGATCCAGGCGCGCCTCAGCAAAGCGCGATGCAACAAGACCAGTCGACCGACATGTCGTACGGCGGCGCGCCGATGACGCGCGGCGCGGCGGGCGCGACGACGATGGGCACGATGGACAGCGCAGCCTCCAAACCCTGCACGCGCGGTCCGCAGTGCAACATCTTCTTCGGCAACTGAGCGCGCAACGAAGCCAGTCCAACTGCGTTAGCATGAGTGCATGACCCGGCGCGTCCGTTCGAAACGAGCGGGCGCGCATTCCCTTTTTCTACGGAACGGCCATCGTGCAACGCGACGAATTTCTCGCACTTCTTGCCAGCGAAGGCTTTCGCGAAGTCGTCACCGTGACGCGCGAGCCAGACGGTTCGATGGATGTCCACGCGCATCCGTTCGAAGCCAAGGCGCTGATTCTCGAAGGCGATCTCTCCATCCGCATCGGCGCCGACGCGAACACGTATCGCCCGGGCGATATCTTCCATCTCGCGACGAACATCGAGCACTCGGAGCAGTACGGCCCCGAGGGCGTCAGCTATCTCGTCGGCCGCAAATAAGCGCATTCATGGCTACATCGAAGAGCAAGACCGCACGTATCCGCGTGGGCATCGGCGGATGGACGTTCGAGCCGTGGCGCGGCACGTTTTATCCCGAAGGCCTCGCGCAAAAGCGCGAACTCGAACACGCGAGCCGCGCGCTCACGAGCATCGAAGTGAACGGCACGTTCTATGGGGCGCAGAAGCCCGCGACGTTCATCAAATGGCGCGACGAAACACCCGACGATTTCGTGTTCTCGCTCAAGGCGCCGCGCTACGCGACGAATCGCCGTGTGCTCGCCGAAGCAGGCGATACGATCGAGCGTTTTTTCGGCAGCGGCGTGCTCGAACTGAAGGACAAGCTCGGCCCGATCAACTGGCAATTCGCGACGACCAAGAAGTTCGATCCCGACGATTTCGAACGCTTTCTGGAACTGCTGCCCGCGAAAGTCGAAGGGCGCGCGATTCGTCACGCGGTCGAAGTCCGGCACGATAGTTTCTGCGATCCGGCGTTTATCGCGCTCGCGCGAAAGTATCGCGTCGCGGTGGTCATCGCGGGGGATTCGAAGTATCCGCAAATCGCGGATGTGACCGCGCCTTTCGTCTATGCGCGCATCATGGGCACGACGGAAAAGCAGGCGAAGGGCTATGCAAAAGCGGCGCTCGATCGATGGACCGAGCGCGCGAAAACGTGGGCCGCAGGCGGCTCGCCGGACGACTTGCAGACCTTCGGCAAGCCCGCGCCGAAAGCGGCGTCGCGCGATGTGTTTCTCTACGTCATCAGCGGCTTCAAGGAGCGCAATCCCTCCGCGGCGATCGCGCTCATCGAGCGGTTGAAGAAATAAGCGCGCCTCAGCGCACGAGGCAAGGCTTCTTGTTGTCGAACTTCCAGTTCGGGATCAGATACTGCATCGCGACGCCGTCATCGCGCGCGCCGAGGCCGTGCTGCTGATAGAGCGCGTGCGCCTTCTCGACTTCGTCCATATCCAGCTCGACGCCCAGGCCCGGCACTTCCGGCACCTTCACCTTGCCGCCGACGATCTGCAGCGGATCGCGCGTCAGACGCTGGCCGTCCTGCCAGATCCAGTGCGTATCGATCGCCGTGATCTTGCCCGGCGCTGCAGCGGCGACGTGCGTGAACATCGCGAGCGACACGTCGAAGTGATTGTTCGAGTGCGAGCCCCACGTGAGGCCCCAGTCGTTGCACATCTGCGCGACGCGCACCGAACCCTGCATCGTCCAGAAATGCGGATCGGCGAGCGGAATGTCGACCGATTGCAACTGGATCGCGTGGCCCATCTGACGCCAGTCCGTCGCGATCATGTTGGTCGCCGTCGGCAGGCCGGTCGCGCGGCGGAATTCCGCCATCACTTCGCGGCCCGAATAACCGTTTTCCGCTCCGCACGGATCTTCCGCGTAGGCCAGCACGTCGTGTTTGTCGCGGCACAGTCGGATCGCTTCGGCGAGCGACCATGCGCCGTTCGGATCGAGCGTCACGCGCGCTTCGGGGAAACGCTCGGCGAGCGCGGTGGCCGCTTCCATTTCCGCGTCGCCGGCGAGCACGCCGCCTTTCAGCTTGAAGTCGTTGAAACCGTAGCGCGCCTTCGCCGCTTCCGCGAGACGCACGACCGCTTCCGGCGTCAGCGCGACTTCGGTGCGCAGGCGCTCCCAGTCGTCGCGGCCATCCGCGCCGGACGCGTATTGCAGATCCGTCTTGTTGCGATCGCCGATGTAGAACAGATAGCCGAGCATTTCGACTTCATCGCGCTGCTGACCTTCGCCGAGCAGCGCCGCGACGGGCACGCCCAGATGCTGGCCGAGCAAATCGAGCAGCGCGGCTTCGAGCGCCGTGACCGCGTGAATGGTCGTGCGCAGATCGAAAGTTTGCAGGCCGCGGCCGCCCGCGTCGCGATCGGCGAACGCCTTGCGCACCTGGTTGAGCACGGCCTGCATGTTGCCGATCGACTGGCCGACCACGTAGGCGCGCGCATCGTCGATCGTCTTGCGGATGTTTTCGCCGCCCGGCACTTCACCGACGCCCGTGTTACCCGCGCTGTCCTTCAGGATCACGATGTTGCGCGTGAAGAACGGGCCGTGCGCGCCGGAGAGATTCATGAGCATGCTGTCGCGGCCGGCAACCGGCACGACGCGCAGTTCGGTGACTTTCGGAGTGGAATTGGCTTTCGTGGACATGAGCGTGATCCTGTGAGTTGAGCGAGTGATGTCAGTGCGCGCCGCGATGGATCGCGGGCCCGTCCTGCAAGTGGTCGGAGCGGCGATTGCGCGTGAGGAAGGCTGCGGCAGCCGCGATCAGCGACGCGAATCCGAGCGCGTACAAGCCGCCCGACACCGAACCCGTATGTTGTTGAAGATAGCCGAAAGTCGCGGGAGCGAAGAAGCCGCCGAGATTGCCCACCGAGTTGATGAGAGCGATCACGCCGGCCGCGACGCGCGCATCGAGGTAGCCCTGCGGAATCGGCCAGAACAGCGACGCCGCCGCCTTGAAGCCGATCGCCGAGAAGCAGATCGCGACGAACGAGAGCACCGCGTTGCCCGTCGTCGATGCGAACAGGCCGCACGCCGCGATCACGAGCGCCACGGCGAGCCACGCCTGCTGGAAGCGCCAGCGCGCGGAGAGCAGCGCGAAGCAGTACATCGCGACCATCGCGATCATCCAGGGCACCGCGTTGAACAGGCCGACCTGGAAATCGGTGAGGCCGCCCATCTTGCGGATGATCGTCGGCAGCCAGAAGGTCGCCGCGTAGATCGTGAGCTGGATCGCGAAGTACAGGAAGCAGAACAGCACGATCTGCGGGTCTTTCAGCAGTCTGATCGCGGAGACGTGCGCGCTGCCGCTCGCGGCTTCGCGCTCGGCTTGTTCCGTCGTGATCGCGTGTTGCAGTGCGCGTTGTTCGCCGGAGGTCAGCCAGTGCGCATCGCTGATGCGCGATTTCAGCAGCATCCAGCTTGCGCCGCACAGCAATACGGAAAAGCCGCCTTCGATCAGAAACATCCACTGCCAGCCGTGCAGGCCGAAACCGCTGATCGACAGCAGACTGCCGGTAATCGGACCCGACAGCACCGATGCGAACGCCGAGCCGCCGAGGAAAATGGCGACCGCCTTGCCGCGCTCCTTCTGCGGCAGCCATTGCGTGAAGTAGTAGACGACGCCCGGAAAGAATCCCGCTTCCGCGATGCCCAACAGAAAGCGCAGCACGTAGAACGACGTGTCGTTCCAGACGAAGGCCATAGCCGCCGCGACGATGCCCCACGTCCCCATGATCCGCGTGAGCCACGCGCGCGCGCCGTACTTCTGCATCATCACGTTCGACGGCACTTCGAAAAGCGCATAACCGACGAAGAACAAGCCGCTGCCGAGACCGTACGCCGCCGCGCCGATGCCGAGATCGGCCTGCATGTGCGAGTTCACGAAACCGACGTTCACCCGATCGATGTAGTTCGCGATGAACATGATGAGGAACAAGGGCAACACGTGGCGCTTGACCTTGGAGCTGGCCGATTCGAGCAGGTCGGCGGTTGGTGCGGCAAGTGGTGGATTCAAAAACGTCTCCCAGGCAAATCATGTGGTACGTCGTCTGATGACATTCTATGATGACGTTCCAATCCTGCCAATTGCGCGTTTACCCTTTTCTAATTTGGCCTTTAATGACGGGCTTTTGCGGTTGAACATTGTTATGAAGCCCGTCGTGCACAGATTCGAGTTAAGAGGTCTGATGACTAGTAGTACGCAACCGTGGAGCCAGAGTTCCGACTGCTATGAACGCAAGAAGGCGCACGCGGACATCGATCTCGCGTGGGCGTAAGAAGCGATACGGGAAAAGTTTTGACGACTTCGCGATCGGGCATTTCGCGCCAATCGGGAAGCGTTGAGACGATGCCGCCGGCGCAAACCGGCAGCACCAAAGTTGCGGAAGAGCTTACTTCGCTTTCTGGCCGATCTCGTGATTGGCCATGATTTCGAGCGCGCGCACCATGCCCGAGTGATCCCACGCCTTGCCGCCGTGCGCCGCGCACGCGTTGAAAAGCTGTATGCAGTTCGACGTGTTCGGCAGCGCGACGCCGAGCGCCTGAGCGGTCGCGAGCGCCAGATTCAAGTCCTTCTGATGCAGCTCGATGCGAAAGCCCGGATTGAAGGTGCGCTTCGTCATGCGCTCGCCGTGCACTTCGAGAATGCGCGACGACGCGAACCCGCCCATCAGCGCGGTGCGAACCTTTTCGGCATCGACGCCCGCTTTCGACGCGAGCAGCAATGCCTCGCCGACCGCCTCGATGGTCGCCGCGACGATCACCTGATTCGCGACCTTGCAGACCTGCCCCGCGCCGACTTCGCCGATCAGGGAGATGTTCTTGCCCATCATGTCGAAGAGCGGCTTGACCTTGTCGAAGGTCGCCTGCGAGCCGCCGACCATGATCGTGAGCGACGCGGCCTTCGCGCCGACTTCGCCGCCGGACACGGGCGCGTCGAGATAATCGGCGCCCTTCTCGCGCACTTTCGCGGCGAACTCGCGCGTGGCGATCGGCGAAATCGAGCTCATGTCGACGACGATCTGACCGCTCTTCAGCTTGCTCGCGACGCCGTTCTCGCCGAACAGCACGCGCTCGACGTCCGGCGTGTCCGGCACCATCACGAAGATCACATCCGCCTTCTCGGCGACGGCGGCGGGCGAATCGCATGCCGTGGCGCCCGCGCCGGTGAGATCGGCGCTCACGCCGCTACGCGTGAATGCCGCGAGCTGGACGCCGTTCTTGAGAAGATTGGCCGCCATGGGATTGCCCATGATGCCCAGTCCGATGAAGCCTGCCTTTTGCATGTATCGCTCCTTGATGTCGATTTTCGGTGTCGGTCCGGTCGAGGATAGCGCTTACCGCGCTCACGCCGGGATGAAGTGTTTCCTGACGGCCTGTGCCGCGTTCCTGAGCATGCCGAGGTCCGCGCACACGGCGACGAGCGTGCAGCCCATCGCGATATAGCGCTCGGCGTCCTCCTGCACGGGCGCGAGGATGCCGCTCGGCTTGCCCGCCGCGTGCGCGCGCTCGAACACGTGTGCGATGGCCGCCTGCACGTCCGGATGGTTTGCGTTGCCGAGGTGACCGTACGCCGCCGCGAGATCCGACGGGCCGACGAACAGCGCATCGACGCCGTCGACCGCGATGATCTCGTCGATTGCTTCGACAGCCGCGCGGCTTTCGATCTGCACCGCGACACTGATGTTGTCGTTCGCCACCTGGAAGTAGTTCGAAACCGTGCCGTAGCGATTGCCGCGATGCCCAACCGACACGCCGCGGATGCCCTGAGGAGGATAACGCGTCGCGGCGACGGCGCGCTCGGCCTGCGCGGCGTTGTCGACGAACGGGATCAGGAAATTCACGAAGCCCGCGTCGAGCAGCTTCTTGATCGCGATCGGATCGTTCGCCTGCGGGCGCACGACGGGCGCGCTCGGGCTGTCCTTCAGCGCCATCAATTGCGGAATGAGGGTGAGCGCGTCATTCGGCGCATGCTCCGCGTCGAGCAGCATCCAGTCGAAACCGACCACGCCGACGAGCTCGGTGACGATCGGGCTCGCAAGCGACATCCAGCAGCCGATCAGCTTCTCTCGTTCGCGCAGCGACGTTCGGAATGAGTTGGGCAGCGGTTGATACGGTGACGAAGACGGCATGATGCCTCCCTGTGAAGACGGCGATCTGATTGGAAAGCGGCACGTCCGAGAGCGTTATGTCATCAGACGTCTTAACACAGAGTACCGCTAATTTCAGGTTACACGACAGCGGCGTTAACCCTTATTTCCTTGTATTTCAGGCACTTTGTCGATGGCCCCCATCCTTCTACTTATACGATGTCTTATTTCTAGGATGAATCATCGTTTGCAGATGGCCGAATTGACGGGAACGTCCGCTGGCGGGAAGATGTGTTGTCGGACATCCGTAAGCGCCGTCGCGCCTTGCCAGCCCGAGCTTTTATCCTAGGCGAAGCGAAGACGTCCGACAACGAAGCAGCATCGACCTTCACAGAATCACACTCAGACAGCAGCGAATACCCATGGCCAGTCTCACCGAAAAAGTCGTCGCAAGTTTGTTCGAGGATATCGAACGCGGTGTCCTCCGTCCCGGCGACAAGATCCCGACCGAAGTCGCGCTGATGAAACAGTTATCGGTGAGCCGCTCGGTCGTGCGCGAAGCGGTATCGCGCCTGCAGGCGGCGAATGTGGTCGAAACGCGTCATGGCGTCGGCACGTTCATCCGGGCGCCCGAGGATCGCGAAGCGGTGCGTCTCCCGGACGCGGATCTGTCCAGCCTTCTCGACATCATGGCGATCATCGAATTTCGCATCGACCTGGAAGGTGCGGCCGCCGCGCTCGCCGCCGGACGTCGAACGGATGCGCATCTCAAGCTGATTGCCTCGGCGCTCAAACGTTTCGAGGAGCAACTGGCGAGCGGGAGCACGGATGTGCTGGAGCACGACGTCGAGTTTCACTTGCAGATCGCGCGTGCGAGCGGCAATCGCTATTTCTACGACGTGTTGAGCCAGATGGGGCGCGGCGTCAGTCCTCGTACGAGACTCGGTAAAGCGGAGATTGCGGAGCTGGATCAGATCGAGCGCTTGCGCAACGTGCTCAGCGAGCACAAGGCGATCTATCAGGCGATCCTGCGTCAGGATCCCGACGATGCGCGTGCCGCCATGCGCATGCATTTGAGCAACAGCCGGGAGCGGTTGAGGCAGGTGCATTCGGCGGCGGCTTGAGCGCTGCGGTTTTGAGCAATGCAGGCACGTTGCTTAAGTAAACAAAAGGGTTCGTATGTATACGTGGTAGTAGTTAACAAGGGCTTCGCGAATCGGTGGATAACTTCCGATGCGCGTTTTACATCAGATGTTTACCGGATCAATAAGTCCGGTATTGCGCATCCGGTTTCGGACTGAACTTTGGACAACTTTCGCGCCGCAGCGGTAGGCGACGAGTTGTTCAGAAATCGCCAACAGTTAACGCGGTGAGGTGCCAACAAGGTTGTCCACAGGCGCGCTTTCGTGTCGATGTTTTCGTGCGCCGTCGAATCAAATAAAAAGCGCCTCCGAAGAGGCGCTTTTCTCAGGCAGACATCAGACTAGCCGCAGCCCTTCACTCCACCGTAACCGACTTAGCCAAGTTCCGCGGCTTATCGACATCCGTCCCACGCGCACAAGCGGTGTGATACGCCAGCAACTGCAGCGGCACCACATGCAGAATCGGCGACAGCGCCCCATAGTGCTCCGGCATGCGGATCACATGGATACCGTCCTCGCTGACGATGCGCGTATCCGCATCCGCGAACACGTAAAGCTCGCCGCCACGCGCACGCACTTCCTGCATGTTCGACTTCAGCTTTTCGAGCAGCGTGTCGTTCGGTGCGACCGTCACCACCGGCATCGCTTCGGTGACGAGCGCGAGCGGTCCGTGCTTCAGTTCACCCGCCGGATACGCTTCCGCGTGGATGTACGAGATTTCCTTCAGCTTCAGTGCACCTTCGAGCGCGATCGGATAGTGCAGCCCGCGACCGAGGAACAGCGCATTCTCCTTGCGCGCGAACTCCTCCGACCATGCGATGATCTGCGGTTCCAGCGCGAGCACGCTGTTCAGCGCCGCCGGCAAGTGCCGCAGTTGCGTGAAATACGCCGCTTCCTGCTTCGCGTTCACATGGCCGCGCATCTTCGCGAGCGTCACCGCGAGCACGAACAATCCGACGAGCTGCGTCGTGAATGCCTTCGTCGATGCCACGCCGATTTCCGTACCCGCGTGCGTCAGGAACGCGAACTCGGTCTGGCGCACCATCGCGCTCGTCGCGACGTTGCACACGGCGAGCGTGTGCTTGTGGCCGAGCGACTGCGCGTGCTTGAGCGCGGCGAGCGTGTCGGCGGTTTCGCCCGATTGCGAGATCGTGACGACCAGCGCCTTCGGATTCGGCACCGACTCCCGATAGCGATACTCGCTCGCGATCTCGACCTGCGTCGGAATCTTGGCGATCGATTCGAGCCAGTACTTCGCCGTCAGACCCGAGTAATAGCTCGTGCCGCATGCGAGGATCAGCAGGCTGTCGACGCCCGCGAACGCATCGCGCGCGCCTTCGCCGAACATGCTCGGGCTGAACTCATCGGCTTGCGGGATCGTGTCGGTGATCGCGCGCGGCTGCTCGAAGATTTCCTTCTGCATAAAGTGGCGATACGGCCCGAGTTCCACCGCGCCGCCATACGCCGTCACCACGCGCACTTCGCGCTCGGCGGGCACGCCTTCACGATCGACGATCTTCACGCCGTCGAGCCCGATCTCCACGACATCGCCTTCTTCCAGGAACGCGAAGCGATCCGTGCTGCCGGCGAGCGCCAGCGCATCCGACGCGAGGAAGTTCTCGCCCTCGCCCACACCGACGACGAGCGGCGAACCCTGCCGCGCGCCCACGACCGTGTGCGGCTGATTCCGGTGCATCACGGCGATCGCATACGCGCCGTGCAGTTGCTTCACTGCCTCGCGCACGGTCTGGAACAGGTCGCCGCGATACATGCTGTGAATCAGATGCGCGATGACTTCCGTATCCGTCTGCGATACGAACTCGTAGCCCTTGCCCCTGAGCATCTCGCGCAGCGACTCGTAGTTCTCGATGATGCCGTTGTGCACGAGCGCGACGGTATCGCGCGAGAAGATCGGGTGCGCGTTGTCCGTGACCGGTGCGCCGTGCGTCGCCCAGCGCGTGTGGGCGATGCCGGTCATGCCGCCGAGATTCGTATCGCGCACTTGAGCGTCGAGATCGGACACGCGCGCGACGCTGCGCGCGCGGCGCGGCTCGCCGTTGCTCAGAACGGCCACGCCGCACGAGTCGTAGCCGCGATACTCGAGGCGGCGTAGACCTTCAACCAGCACCGAGACGATGTTACGTTGCGCTACCGCGCCGACAATTCCGCACATGGACGTTCATCCTTTGAAACTTGCATTCGAAAGCGCGGTGCTTAAGGCGCCGCGCGCGTTGGGCTGAGTCTTCTCGACAGCCTTACGACTTCTTCTTCACCGGGCGCTTGTAGCCCGCCTTGCTCACCTGCGTCTTCTCGTTCAAGACCAGCTCGCCTTCACCGACATCCTTCCACACCGTCGTGCCCGCCGCGATCGTCACGCCGCGGCCCACGCGCACCGGCGCGACCAGTTGCGTATCTGAGCCGACGAACACGTCGTCGTCGATTACCGTGCGATGCTTGTTCGCACCGTCGTAATTGCACGTGATGGTGCCCGCGCCGATGTTCACGCGCGCACCGATATCCGAATCGCCGATGTAGCTGAGATGGTTCGCCTTAGAGCCGTGCCCGAGCACCGCGTTCTTCACCTCGACGAAGTTGCCGACGTGCGCCTCGTCAGCGAGCTTCGCGCCCGGACGCAGCCGCGCATACGGCCCGAGCACGACGTTCGCGCCGGTCGTGCCGCCTTCGATATGCGTGTACGCATCCACACGCGTGCCCGCGCCGATCACGGCATCGCGGAGCACGCAGTTCGGACCGATCGTCACGTTGTCCGCGAGCGTCACGCGCCCTTCGAACACGCAGTTCACGTCGATCGACACATCCGCGCCGCATTCGAGCGTGCCGCGCACGTCGATACGCGCCGGGTCCATCAGCGTCACGCCCGCGTCGAGCAGCGCATTCGCCACGTTGCGCTGATGGATGCGCTCCAGTTCCGCGAGCTGAATCTTGCTGTTCACGCCGAGCGTTTCCCATTCGGCGTCCGGTTGCGCGGTGACGACTTCGACGCCCGCGTCGATCGCGCGCTCGACCACGTCCGTCAGATAGAACTCGCCCTGCGCGTTGTTGTTCTTCAGCGACGCGAGCCACGTTTCGAGCGTGCGCGTCGGCGTGATCACGATGCCCGTGTTGATTTCCGCGATGCGCCGTTCTTCCTCGCTCGCATCCTTCTGCTCGACGATCTTTTTCACCTTCCCGGCCGCGTCGCGCACGATGCGCCCGTAGCCGGCCGGATCGGTCACGCTCACCGTCAGGACGCCGTAGCGCTCTGCGCCCGCGGCATCGATCAGGCGCTTGAGCGTGCTTGCGCGCGTGAGCGGCACGTCGCCGTACAGCACGAGCGTCGGCACCGACGGATCGAGCAGCGGCAGCGCCTGCTGCACGGCATGTCCCGTGCCGAGTTGCCTGTCCTGCAGCGCGAACTGGACGTCCGGCGCGCCGACGGCTTCGCGGACCTTATCGGCGCCGTGCCCGACGACGACGACGAGACGCGTCGGCGACAGCGTCCGGGCCGTGTCGATGACGTGCGCGAGCAAAGGCTTGCCCGCCAATGAATGGAGCACTTTCGGCAGGGCGGAGCGCATGCGCTTGCCCATGCCGGCAGCCAGAATCACGATGTTCATTGCAGGAAGCCTTACTCGGTATGACGAGCCGCCAATATATCAAGCAGCCCTCTGACGCAGTGCGGCGTAACCCACGCTGCGCCATATTGGAAAAAAGGTTACAGATCGTCGAATTGGACAATTGAAACCGCGCCGGGCGCTGCCGACGGTTCGCTTGCACACGGTTCCTCGTCGAACGCGATATCGCCTTGAGGATCCGCCTCGCCCGTCGCGCGCAGTCCCGCGAACGGGAAAAGTTTGCTGTCCATCAGATGCGACGGCACCACATTCGACAGCGCGTTGAACATATTGTCCACACGCCCCGGGAAACGCTTGTCCCATTCGCGCACGAGCGCCTTCATTTCCGCGCGCTTCAGGTTCGGCTGGCTGCCGCACAGATTGCACGGGATGATCGGAAATTCGCGCAGTTCTGCGTACTTCTCCAGATCCACTTCTTTCACGTAGGCGAGCGGACGGATCACGACGTTCTTGCCGTCGTCGGATTGCAGCTTGGGCGGCATGCCTTTGAGCTTGCCGCCGTAGAACATGTTGAGCAGGAGCGTCTGCAGGATGTCGTCGCGATGATGGACGAGCGCGATCTTGGTCGCGCCGAGCTCGCCCGCCACGCGATACAGAATGCCGCGGCGCAGGCGCGAGCAGAGCGAACATGTGGTCTTGCCTTCCGGCACGAGACGCTTGACGATGCTGTACGTGTCCTGATTCTCGATGTGGAACGGAATATCGAGCTTGCTCAGGTATTCCGGCAAAACGTGCTCCGGAAAGCCCGGCTGCTTCTGATCGAGATTGACGGCGACGATCTCGAAGTTGATGGGCGCGCGCTCGCGCAGACGCATCAGGATTTCGAGCATCGCGTAGCTGTCCTTGCCGCCCGACAGGCACACCATCACCTTGTCGCCTTCCTCGATCATGTTGAAGTCGCCGATTGCCTCGCCGACCTGCCGCACGATGCGCTTGTAGAGCTTGTTGTTCTCGTACGCTTCCTTCTGCTGGCGCTTCGTCAGCGCCTCGCGCGCGGGCTTCTGGGCCTCGGCGACTTCGATCGTGTCACGCGCGTTCATGCTCGTTCCTCTTTGATGCGGAAGACTTCGACGCCCACCGCGTCGCAGTCGGGATAGACGTCGGGCTTTTCCGTCGATACGGCCACCGCGCGCACGTCCGGATGCGCGAGCAAGGCGGCGGCGACGTCGTCGCAGAGCGTCTCCTGCAAGTGGATGTGGCCCTGCTTCACGCGCGCGGCGATGGTCGAGCGCATGAAGTCGTAGTCGACGACTTCGGACAATCTGTCCGCGACGGGCGTCGACAACGCGAGCGGCACGTACAGTTCGACGTTGATCACGACGCGTTGCTCGCCGCGCTTCTCGAAGTCATGCACACCGATGTTGATGCGCACTTCGTAGTTGCGCAGAAAAAGCCGCCGGCAATCGGTCAGCCGGGGATGCGAAAGTGCGGCAAGCATGTGAGTTCCAATATTCAATAAGCGCGTTTCAAGGCGTGCGTGAGCCGAACATGTACATCACGTCGCGCGGACTCGGCACGAGATGCTGGCCGCCATCGACGACGAGCGTCGTGCCGGTCACGCCGTGCGCGTTCGCGAGATAGCACGCGGCCTGCGCCACATCTTCAACCGTCGATGCGCGATTCAGCGGCGTCACGCGATGCGCCGCCTCGAACGACGCGGGCGTCTGCCCGGTGGAAATGAGCGTGAGGCCCGGCGCGAGGCCGACGACGCGCAGCTTCGGCCCGAGCGCCTGCGCGAGCGCGACGGTGGCGTTTTCGAGCGCAGCCTTCGTCAGCGTGTACGACAGGTAATCAGGATTCATGTTGTACAGCTTCTGGTCCAGCACGTTGATGACAACGCCGCGTTGCGCGTCGTCACCGGCCGCGGCATCGGGCGTGATCTCGTGCAGCATGCGCGCGAGCGTCAACGGCGCGGCGACATTGACGGCGGTCATCTCCAGCAGTTTTGCGTAGCCGAAGTCGATGGCCGTGTCTTCGTCGAAACGCGACGCGCAGTTCACGACGCAGTTCAGCCCGCCGAACGCCTCGACGCACGCGGGCACGAGCCGCGCGACTTCGGCCTCGACACCCAGATCCGCCTTCAGCGCGACCGCGCGCCGCCCGAGCGCCTCGATATCCGCGACGGTTTCCCGCGCTTCGTGCTCCGAACCGCCATAGTGCACCGCCACGTCCCAGCCCTGCCGCGCGAATTCCAGCGCGACGCCGCGCCCGATGCGCTTTGCCGCGCCGGTCACGAGCACGGCGCGGGAACGCGGAACGGAACCGGAAGACGGTGAGTTGGCGGAAGAAAACGGCGTGGAAGCGCTCATTTACAATACTGGGATGAATCCGAATGCCAGACAAACCGATAGTTTACCTGCTCCGGGCGCCGACGCGCTCGCGCAATCCGAAGCGCTGACCGACCTGCTGCGCGGTCGCATCGCCGCGGCGGGCGGCTGGCTGCCGTTCGACCGCTATATGGACCTCGCGCTGTACGCGCCCGGTCTGGGCTATTACAGCGGCGGCGCGATGAAATTCGGCCGCCGCGCGGAAGACGGCAGCGATTTCGTCACCGCGCCGGAACTGTCGCCGCTTTTTGCGACGACGCTCGCGCGGCCGGTCGCGCAGGCGTTGCAGCAGAGCGGCACGCGGCAACTGATGGAATTCGGCGCGGGCACCGGCAAGCTCGCGGCGGGTTTGCTGACCGCGCTCGCCGATCTCGACGTGCCGTTCGACAGTTACGCGATCGTCGATCTGTCCGGCGAGTTGCGGGCGCGGCAGCGCGAGACCATCGAAAAGCAGGCACCCGCGCTCGCTGCGAAGGTGACGTGGCTCGACGCGCTGCCCGACGCGTTCGAAGGCGTCGTGATCGGCAATGAAGTGCTCGATGCGATGCCCGTGCGCCTCGTGGTGCGCAAGCTCGGCGCGTGGCACGAGCGCGGCGTTGTCGTGCTGAACGATCGCCTGGCCTTCGACGACCGGCCGATCGCGCCGGATGCGCAAGTCGAACTGATCGATGCCGCCATCGACGAAGCCAACGACGAGCCGTTCGCCGAGTACGTCACCGAGACGCACGAAGCCGCGCTCGCGTTCACGAAGACCGTTTGCACGATGCTCACGCGCGGTGCGGCGTTTTTCATCGACTATGGATTTCCGCGGCGCGAGTTCTACCACGCGCAGCGCGCGACGGGCACGCTGATGTGCCACTACCGTCATCGGGCGCACGCGGACCCGTTTCTGTATCCCGGTTTGCAGGACATCACGGCGCACGTGGAGTTTACGGGCATCGCGGAGGCCGGCGTCGAGACGGGTGCCGATCTGCTCGGCTTCACGTCGCAGGCGCGTTTCCTGATGAACGCGGGTATCACCGATGTGCTTGCGGACCTCGATCCCGCCGACGTGAAGCGGTTTCTACCCGCGGCGAATGCGGTGCAGAAGCTGCTGTCGGAAGCGGAGATGGGCGAGTTGTTCAAGGTGATCGCGTTTTCTCGCGGCATTCCCGGTACGCTCGACGCGTTCGCGACGGGCGATCGTTCTCACACGCTATGAGTGCGCGATCATGATCCGCTGGCTGCTCACGACGTTTATCGCGCTTGCGATTCTTTCCGGCTCGCTGCCGTGGCTGAAGAAGATCGGCATCGGGCGGTTGCCGGGGGATTTCACGTTGCGGATCTTTGGGCGGGAGTATTCGTTTCCGTTTATGTCGACGTTGTTGTTGTCGGTTTTGTTGTCGTTGATTGCGCGGGCGATTTGAGGGTTTTGGGTTTCGCTGGATCCCGGTTTCGCGGTGGTCTATTAGCACTGCCCCTCCCCGGGGCGGGGGTCACTTTCTTTGCTGCTGCAAAGAAAGTAACCAAAGAAAGCAGCTTCTCACCGCCCGCGGTCACACGCACGTTGGCCATGCTTGCCAGCCCGCGGTGGCCCTCGCCTAAGTGTCGCCCCCAAAGGCCCAATCGGGCTTGGCTCGCGCACGGTCTGACGAGCTAGTTGTTTTGGGGCGCTGGTTCAGCACGAAAGAGTTTCGGCACAGCGCTACGCGCTGCCGCTGGGTATGCGAGGGAAACCGTCGAAGAAGAAGCACATGCAAACCCGATTGACCGGTCGGCCGCGAAGCGGGCCGGAGCTATTTGGTGCTGAACCAGCGAGGCAAGCGGCGCGATGTGTCAGACCGTGCGCGATCCAAGCCCTTGTCTGCTTGTGGGGGCACTCGCTACTGCCGGGCCATTAGGCCAATCGCCTGTGCCGCGGCCGGTGTGAAGTGCTTAGGCTGGGGATAGCTGTTTCTTTGGTTACTTTCTTTGCAGCAGCAAAGAAAGTGACTGCCGCCCCGCACAGGGGCAACGCTAATAAACCAACACGAAACCGGGATCCGGCGAAAAAAACTAAACCCTACCCCCCCAACGCCCCCTTCACCGCCGCGACCCGCGCATCATGCACGGCATCCTTGATCCTGGAAGGCTGATCCGCAAACTCCTGCGCGACCGCCCCCGCATCCACCGCCCGCGCCGCGACCAGCGCCTCCCTCAGCCGCTCCGCCTGCGGATAAGCCTGCTGCTCCAACCCGAGCCGCCCACGCGCATCCGCAAGACACGCTTGCAGCGCTTCAGCAAACCGCGCCGGCTTGCGCAACGCATCCGAGCGCTCGAACAACCTGACGAGCGCCGCCGCGCCCATCTCCATGACGCGATGAATATTGCCGTGCTCACGCGCGACGAGCATCGCCAGATCGCGGCATTCGTTCGGCACGCGCAACCGCTCGCAAAGCGGCCGCAACAGATCGACGCTGCGCCCTTCATGGCCGATGTGACGCGGCAGGATGTCTTCAGGCGTCGTCGCCTTGCCAAGATCATGCGTGAGCGCCGCAAAGCGCACCGGCAATGCGAATCTCTGCGACGCAGCGTAGTCGAGCACCATCATCACATGCACGCCCGTATCCACTTCCGGGTGATAGTCCGCGCGCTGTGGCACGCCCCACAAGGCATCGACTTCCGGAAGAATCCGCGCGAGCGCGCCGCATTCGCGCAGCACCTCGAACATGCGCGATGGCTTCGTCTCCATCAGTCCGCGCGACACTTCCTGCCATACGCGCTCGGGCACGAGCGCATCGACTTCGCCCGCCGCGACCATCTTCTTCATCAGTTCGGCGGTTTCCGGCGCGACATCGAAATCCGCGAAACGCGCCGCGAAGCGCGCAAGCCGCAGAATGCGCACCGGATCTTCGATGAACGCATCGCCAACATGCCGGAACAGCTTGTCCCTGAGATCGGCCGCGCCGTCGAACGGATCGATGACCGGCCCGGTCAGCTCGCCCGCCGGCGTGACCTCGCGCGCCATCGCGTTGATCGTGAGATCGCGCCGCGCCAGATCTTCCTCGAGCGTCACATCGGGCGAAAAGTAGAACTGGAAGCCGTGGTAGCCCGCCGCCGTCTTGCGCTCCGTGCGCGCGAGCGCGTATTCCTCGTGGGTCTCGGGATGCAGAAAAACCGGAAAGTCCTTCCCGACCGGCCGATACCCCTGCGCCACCATCTGCTCGGGCGTCGCACCCACCACGACGTAATCGCGATCCACCACGGGCACGCCCAGCAACGCGTCGCGGATCGCGCCGCCTACTGCGTAGATATTCATCGCGCTTCCTCGCGCGCGCCCTTGATCCACGCGGCGACCGCCGGCAGCGCCGTGACGCACTTCGCATAGTCGAGCGACGTCGCGCTCAGTTCAGGCGCGTAAGTGTTGAAGCGCATGACGACCGGCGCGAACATCGCGTCCGCGATGCCGAACTCGCCGAACAAGAACGGCCCGCCCGACGCGGCCAGGCATTCCGCCCAGATTGCCTCGATGCGCGCGATATTCGCGAGCGCGCCCGGCGTCGCGCCCGTGCCCGGCGCGTGCGTCGTGATTTCCATCGGCATGTTCTGGCGCAGGTCCGCGAAACCCGCGTGCATCTCCGCGCTGATGCTGCGGGCGCGCGCGCGAGCGGCGGCGTCGCGCGGCCACATCGCGTGCTCGGGGTGCTCCTCGGCAATCGTCTCGACGATCGCAAGCGATTCCCACACCGAATCGCCCGCATCGGTGATGAGGCACGGCACCTTGCCGGACGGCGAAACGTCGAGAATCTTCGATTTCGTGTCGGGCTGGCCGAGACGGATCAGCGTCTCATCGAACGGGATGCCGAAATGTTTGAGCAGCACCCACGGCCGCATCGACCAGGAAGAGTTGAACTTGTCACCGATAACGAGTTTCATGCGATCACAAAAAAAGAATTAACGATGCGCCGTGGCGCGAAATGCGTTGAAGCGCGAACGCGTCGAGTTGCCGGAAAGATAAAGCGGCGCGATGGTCTCGATGCTCGCCGGCTCGTCGATGCCCAGTTCCGGCGCAAGCGGCCCGCTCGCGACGTTCGGCGTTTTCATCGAATCGAGATTGTCGCGCGAGATGATGGGTTGGCCGGGCGCCATCTCCATGGTCATCGCCTGCAGGCGGCCGAGGCTCTCCGGCAGCTTGATGATGCGCGAATGCTTGCCGATGGTCGCGCCGGAGAAGCGCACGAGTTCCGCCAGCGTGTAGACGCCCGGACCCGCGAGTTCGTAGACGTGGCCGTTGGCGGCGTCGAGATCGAGCACGTTGACCATCGCCTTCGCCACATCGCCGACGAACACAGGCTGGAACTGCGCATCGGCGCATGCGAGCGGAATCACCGGGAATATGCGCTCGAGGAACGCGAACTGATTGAGCAGATTGTCCTCGGGACCGAACACGACGGAACTGCGGAAAATGGTCCAGTCGAGTCCCGACTCGCGGACGATCTTCTCGCCATCGCCCTTCGAGCGCAGGTACATGCTCGGACCTTCGCTGTCCGCGCCGATCGCGCTCATGTGCAGGAGACGCCGCACGCCCTTCGCCTCGCACGCGGCGGCGATCTTGCGCGGCAGCTCGACATGCGCCTTCGCGAACTCGGGCCCATACGGGTCGTCGCGATGCCCCTGAAGAATGCCGACGAGATTGATCACCGCATCGCTCTGTTCGATGAACGCGGCGAGTTGCACGGGATCGTGCACGTCGGTTTCGATGACATCGATGGGCAAAAGCGTGAGATGCGCGGCGTTGATGCGCCGTCGGGTCGCGATCCGCACGGTCTTGCCGAGATCGACGAGCGCATTGACGAGATGACTGCCGATGAAACCCGAACCGCCGATCAGCGCTACATGTTGGTGTCGCATAGTTCGCCTCTTGGGTCGCGGCCTGACGAATGCGGCTTCAGTTCAGAACGGCGGGGCCGAAAATAAAAACGCCCGCGCGTCCTGCCATGCGACGCGCGGGCGTGAGTTTTCGTGTCCGGACGGTCAGGGTGCGATATAGCCCAGACGCGCCTTCAACGACTGCGGACGGCCTTCGAACAGCGCTGCATAGTAGACGGTGTTCGACAGCACGTTCTTCACGTAATCGCGAGTCTCGGTAAACGGGATCGTTTCAGCAAATACCGCGCCTTCCACCGGTGCACGCAAGCCCTGACGCCACTGGCTCGGGCGGCCCGGTCCGGCGTTGTAGCCTGCGGTGGCGAGTACGGCCGAGTTATCGAATTGATTGTAGATCATCGACAGGTAATTCGTGCCGAGCAGGATATTGGTGTTGATGTCGTTCATCTGCGCGCGCGATACCGGGCCGAGACCGATCTTCTTCGCGACGAGTTGCGCCGTGCCGGGCATCAACTGCATGAGCCCGCCCGCGCCGACCTCCGAGCGCGCGTTGATGATGAAGCGCGACTCCTGACGGATGAGGCCATACGCCCATTCGATGTCGAGACCGGTGTTCTGTGCATCGCGCTCGACGATATCGCGGAACGGCGACAGATAGCGCAGCGTGAAATCATGCTCGGCCTTCGTCTTGTCCGCCGTGTTGACGGTCCGGTCGAACAGCTCGATGCGTTTCGCGTACTGCGCGGCCGCGATCAGTTGCCGGTCGGTCATGGTGCGCAGCGGCCAGTTCCATTCGCGATTGCCTTCGAGACGCATATTCAGCGCGTAGAAACGCTGCGACAGCGCGAAACCCGGCACCGATTGCATCTGCGCGATCTCGGCATCCGACACCGTGGTCCGCGGCGGCACGTTGATCTTCTGGCCGAGCTCTTCGAGCGCGAGCTGGCCGTAGAAGTTGTACTGATCCGCGATGCTCTGGAATTCCTGGTTCGCCGTGGCCGTGTCGCCGGCCTGCTTCACCGCGCGTGCGTGCCAGTAGACCCACGCGGGCTGGGCGCGCAAGCTCGGCGGCATCTGCTCGATGGACCAGCGCACCATGTTCCAGTCGCCGACGAGCAACGCACTGCGCGTGCGCCATTCGTACGCCGGGTTCGACAATTGCGCGTTCGCCGACAGCCGATACCAGTCCGCCGCCGACGGCATGCGCTTGAGCGCCGCCTGATAGCCGATGGTGCCCCAGCCGACCGCGCGCTCGGCCGGCGTCAGACTCGGCGCGACGGAGGTGAAGGTGGCGGCGGCCATCGCAGGATCGTTGCGGGCCATGCGCGTGATCGCGAGCAGCGTCAACTGATGCGCCGGGGTGTTGGGCATCACGCCGCGCGCGATATAGAGCGGCGGCTTGTTCACGGCGTCGTCGAGGAGCGAATCCTTCGGCTTTTCCTGGCCGAGCGCCTCGACGATGTTCGAGCCGGTCGTCGTGTAGTTCTGCTCGTAGGCGAGACGGATCTGCTGCCAGATGTCGTCGCTCGTGAACTGGCCGGACTCCGCGAGCGCACCGATCAGGTCGATGCAGCCGTCGCCGTACCATTTCGGCTCGACGAGCAGCGCGCGCGCCGCATCCGCGACGTTTTCGCCGCGCGACATGCGCGCTTCGAGCGCGTAGCACTTGACCTGCGTGTCGTCATTGAGAACGAAACGGGAATATTGCTGCTCGAAGTTCTTCCAGTCGTGACGGCTGCCGAGCACGACGAGATAGTCGTTGCGCATGCGGTCGGCGATCGCCTGGCCGTCGTAACGCTGCAGGAACGACAGCACCGGCGCGTCGGGCGCGTCGATGCGCGCGTGGCCTTGCGAATCGAAAAGCTGCGGCTTGATCGTGAAGTATTCGATATAGCTCGGCGCCGGATAGTCCGGAATCTGCGCTGCGAGCGCGGCAGCCTTGCCGGCATCGTTCGTGCGAGCGGCATCGCGCAATTGCAGGAAGATGCGGTCGTCGGATGTGGGCGAGAGATCGGCATCGGGACGGACGGCGGAAGCAGTTCCGCAGGCGACGAGCGTCGCTGCTGCAAGGGCTGCGCCGACCACGAGATATACTCGGTTGAGGCGTTTTGACATCTTATTTCTGGAGCGCGAGGTGGTCCTGAGATCGGAGGAAAGCATAGCACGCAACGTTTGCGATCAACCCAAGAGCGAACCGAAAAGCGCATTGCGCGCAACGCTTCTCGCGACCCGCGAGGCGCAAAGCGAGCAAGCCGGCCACGCCGCGAAGAACGAAGCGCTCGCGCGGCGCATCGAAGAGGTGCTCGCGCGGCACGACGCGCGATGTGTCGGCTTCTACTGGCCGGTCGCGGGCGAGTTCGATGCGCGCGACGCGCTCACGCGCTGGCTCGCCGCTGATCGATCGCGCGGCGCCGCGCTGCCGGTGGTCGTGAAACCACATGCGCCGATGGTGTTTCACGCGTGGAGCGCGCACGCGCCGATGAAGGAAGGCCGCTACCGGATTCCGGTGCCCGCTGAAGAACAGGTCGTGGTGCCGGAACTGCTGCTGATTCCGTGTGTCGGTTTCGATGCGGATCGATATCGGCTGGGGTATGGCGGCGGCTATTACGATCGCACGCTCGCCGCGTGGCCGAATGGCGAGCGGCCTGTGACGGTCGGCATCGCGTACGAATCGGGCAGGTGCCGCACGTTGCCGCGCGAGGCGCACGACATGCCGCTCGACGCGATCGTCACCGAATCCGCGATCTACTAAAGCGATGCCGCCGCGCGTGCGGCGGTATCGTAGAGGCCGGATGCATTGCGCATCAATTGCGCGGCCTCGCCGATCTGCTCGTTGGTGAGACCGCTTTCGCGCAGCGTCTCGATAAGGCACGCCTCACGCACTTCGCGATACTTGCCGCACAATTCGCGTCCCGCCGGCGTCGCGGAGAAGAACACTTCCTTGCCGGATTTCTCGCTTTGCACGTAGCCGCGCGCGACGAGTTTCTTCAGTGCATACGTGGCAACGTGGGTGTCCTCGATGTTCAGCACGAAGCAGATGTCGGCGAGCTTCTTCTTGCGGTCGCGATGGCTCACGTGATGCAGCAGCGACACTTCCACCGCCGTCATGTCCTTCGCGCCCGCCGCGGACATGCAACGCACCATCCAGCGATTGAACGCGTTGCCCGCCATGATGAGGCCGTACTCGAATTCCGACAGTTCTGCGCTGGCTTCGGAGACGAGATGCTCGGACGAGACGATTTTGGTGGGATGACGCGGCATGGCGGTGACCGATTTGCAGTGCGTTGGAGTGTAGCGCAACGTCATTTTCGCGATCGAAGCGCGCCTCGGCAAAAACGTGAATTGATAATTTCTTGATAATTTATTGACAATGTACCATTCTGCGACGGCGCGAAGAGCATCGAACAGACGAATTTCGCGTCCCTGCAAAGGCAAATTTGAGGCATGACAAGACCACGTATTCACTCGCTGGGCGACGCCGCGCTCGTATGCGAAGCCGCGCCGCCCGCCACGCTCGACTGCCAGCGCCGCATCTGGGCGCTGGCGGAACGCGTGCGCCTCATGCCGCACGTCGTCGAAGTGGTGCCGGGCATGAACAATCTGACGATCGTGTTCGATCCTCTCGTGGCGGACTATGAAACGCTCGCCGCCGAGCTGGAAAGCGGCTGGGACGCCGCCGAGCCGACCGACATGGAGAGCGCCGAAATCGAGATTCCGGTGCGCTACGGTGGCGCCGACGGCCCCGACCTCGTCGCGCTCGCGAAGCACACGAGTCTCTCCGTCGACGAAGTGGTGAAGCGTCATACGCAAGCCGAATACGTCGTGTTCTTTCTCGGCTTTCAGCCGGGCTTCGCCTATCTCGGCGGGCTCGATCCCGCGCTCGCGATGCCGCGCCGCGCCGAGCCGCGTCTCGAAGTGCCGGCGGGATCAGTGGGGATCGGCGGGGCGCAAACGGGCATTTATCCGGCGGCGTCGCCGGGCGGCTGGCAGTTGCTCGGACGCACGGAACTGAAGCTTTTCGATCCGGCCAGAAATCCGCCGACGCTGATGCAGCCCGGCGACCGCGTGCGCTTCACGGCGCTGGAGGTGCGCACATGATCGACGTGATTCGCGCGGGCGTGCTCACGTCCGTCCAGGACCTCGGACGACGCGGCTACCGGCATCTCGGCGTGAGTTCCGGTGGCGCGCTCGATGCGCTGTCGCTGGAAATCGGCAATCGCATCGTCGGGAACCGAGCGGATGCGGCGGGCATCGAGGTCACCTTCGGTCCGACGGTGCTGCGCTTCAAGCACGCGACGCGCGTTGCCATCACCGGAACCGATTTCGGCGCGACGCTCGACGACAAGCCCGTCTATTCGTGGTGGAGCCTGCCCGTGCGCGCGGGTCAGGAACTGACGCTGCGCGCGGCGAAGCGCGGCATGCGCTGCTATGTGGCGATCGCGGGCGGCATCGATGTCCTGCCGATGCTTGGCTCGCGCTCGACCGATCTGGCCGCGTGCTTCGGCGGCCTCGGCGGACGCGCGCTGCGTGACGGCGACCGCCTGCCGGTCGGCGTACCGCAGCCGCACAAGGGCATCGCGTTTTCGCCGGAAGAGCCTGCGTTCGGCGTGAAGGCGCCTGCATGGTGCAAGTTCGTGCTCGTCGATGAACCCGTGCGGCGCGGCCGACATTCGCCGGGACTCGCGTGGGCAGTGCCGATTCGCGTGCTGCGCGGCCCGGAATACGACAGCTTCAGCGACGCGGCGCAGGAGAGCGTCTGGAACGAGGAATGGACGATCACGCCGAACAGCAACCGCATGGGCTTTCGCCTTTCCGGCACGGCGCTCGAACGTCGCGAAAAGATCGAACTGCTGTCGCACGCGGTCTTGCCCGGCACGATCCAGGTGCCGCCGAACGGCCAGCCGATCATCCTGATGGGCGACGCGCAGACCACGGGCGGCTATCCGAAGATCGGCGCGGTGATCAGGGCGGATTTGTGGAAGCTCGCGCAAGTGAAGCTGAACGGCGGCGTGCGCTTCATCGAGACGTCGGTGGAAGAGGCGCGCCACGCGCTCGCCGACGAGCGGCAATACGTGAGCCAGGTGGAAACGGCCATCGCGATGCACGAGGAGCGCATCGCGCGCGCGGGCTCCTGAATCGAAAGCCGCGCGACAGACGCGGCGCATCACTTCAACATTCAACGGAACGACTGCACAAAACATCATGGAAATCGATCTCAATGCCGATCTCGGCGAAGGCTGCGGCTCCGACGAAGCGCTGCTCGATCTCGTGAGTTCCGCGAACATCGCGTGCGGATGGCATGCGGGCGGCGCCACTGCGATGCGCGATTGCGTGCGCTGGGCCGTCGAGAAGGGCGTCGCCATCGGCGCGCATCCGAGCTTCAACGATCCCGAAAACTTCGGCCGCAAGGAAATGGATCTGCCGCCCGAGGAAATCTACGCGGGCGTGCTGTATCAACTCGGCGCGCTTTCGGCGATCGCGCAGGCGGAAGGCGGGCGCATCGCGCACGTGAAGCCGCACGGCGCGCTCTATAACCAGGCGGCGAAAAGCACCGCAATCGCCGATGCGATCGTCTCCGCCGTGCACGACTTCGATCCGTCGCTGCTCGTGTTCGGGCTCGCGAACAGCGGGCTCGTCGAAGCGGCGCGGCGCGCGGGACTGATCGCGATAGAGGAAGTGTTCGCGGATCGCGGTTATCGCGCGGACGGCTCGCTCGTGCCGCGCAAGGAGCCGGGCGCGCTGCTCGACGACGAAAACCTCGTGCTCGACCGGACGCTCGCGATGGTGCGCGAGCAGCGCGTGCGGGCCGTGTCCGGCGAATGGGTGCCGCTCAACGCGCAGACGATCTGCCTGCACGGCGACGGCGCGCACGCGCTCGAATTCGCCCGACGCATTCGCGACGCGCTGGCCGATGCGGGCATCGAAGTACGCGCCGCGCACGCCGCCGCATAGAACGCTTTCAGTAGCAGATTGAACGCCCCGCCGAAGCGGGGCGTTTTAGCAAGCGAGCGCCCGATTCGAGGCGCGTTTACTACCTGTCGGTGTGGAGATCTCAATGACAAATGCAGTCAACTTATGGCCGCTCATCGGTGTGGCCGTCATCATCGCGGGCTTCGTGCTGCGCTTCAATCCGATGCTGATCGTCGCGGCCGCCGCGATCATCACCGGCTTCGCGGCGCACTTTCCCGTCGAACGTATTCTGACCGCGATCGGCAGCGGCTTTCTGAAGACGCGCAACATTCCGCTCATCATTCTGTTGCCGCTCGCGGTGATCGGCCTGCTCGAACGGCACGGCCTGCGCGAGCGTGCGCAGATGTGGATTTCGAGCATCAAGGCGGCGACGGCGGGCCGTCTGCTGATCGTCTATCTGTTCGTCCGTGAAATCACCGCGGCGGTCGGCCTGACGGGACTCGGCGGTCATCCGCAGATGGTGCGCCCGCTGCTCGCGCCGATGGCCGAAGGCGCCACCGAAGCGCGCTACGGCAAGCTCTCCGACGCGACGCGCCACAAGTTGCGCGCCTATTCGGCCGCCACGGACAACGTCGGCCTGTTCTTCGGCGAGGACATCTTCGTCGCGTTCGGCGCGATCGTGCTGATGGTCACGTTTTTGAAGGAAGCGGGGATCGTCGTGGAGCCGATGCATGTCGCCGTCTGGGGCATCCCGACTGCGATCTGCGCGTTCCTGATCCACGGCTTCAGGCTCTGGCTGCTCGATCGCAGGCTCGCGCGCGAGCTCGAAGCGCTTACGCGCAATGGCGTGGGAGAGAAAGCATGACGCTCACGATCAACTATCTCTTCTATCTGGTCGGCATCATCCTGCTGGTCGTCGGCGGGATGATTCTCACTGACAAGGCACATCCGAAGCGATTCAGCGCGGGCGTGTTCTGGCTCATTTACGCGCTGATCTTTCTCGTCGGCGACTGGATTCCGGTTCCGGTCGTGGGCGTGCTCGTCGTGGCGATGGCGCTGATCGCGGGTCTCGGCGGCGTCACGGGCGCGAAGCCCAAGATGCTCTCCGAGCAAACGCGCCGCCAGAGCGCCGTGCGGCTCGGCAACAAGCTCTTCGTGCCCGCGCTGACGATTCCGGTCGTCACCGTGATCCTCACGCTCGGCGCGAAGTACCTCGTGTTCGGCGGCGTGCCGCTGATCGAGCTGAAGAACGTGACGCTGATCGGCTTCGGCGTCGGTTGCGTGATCGCGCTTGCGATTGCGTGCGTGATGACGCGCGATACCGTCGGCCAGTCGATGCGCGAGACGCGCCGCCTCATCGATGCGCTGTCGTGGGCCGCCGTGCTGCCGCAGATGCTCGGCATGCTCGGGCTTGTGTTCTCGGATGCGGGCGTGGGCAAGGCGGTCGCGCATGTGACGACCGCGTACGTCAACATGGATTACCGGATCGTCGCGGTGGCGGTGTATGTGGTCGGCATGGCGCTCTTCACGATGGTCATGGGCAACGGCTTCGCCGCATTCCCGGTGATGACGGGAGGCGTCGGCGTGCCGATTCTCGTCGGCGTGTTCCACGGCAATCCCGCGACGATGGCCGCGATCGGCATGTTCTCCGGCTACTGCGGCACGCTGATGACGCCGATGGCCGCGAACTTCAACATCGTGCCGGCGGCGTTGCTGGAGCTTCCGGACAAGAACGCGGTGATCAAGGTGCAGGTGCCGACCGCGCTCACGCTCATGATCGTCAATATCTTTCTGCTGAACTGGTTGATGTTCATCTGAACGACAGCGCTTGACCTGTGCGGATCGCGGAATGACGCCGCGATCCGCACGCACGCTCGCAACACCCCCTTCCCTCGCCTCCCAGCCACATTTTTTTCTTCGTGGCAAACATTTCTCCAATTTCGTGGACGCACGTCTGCATGCCGCTGACGATAAGCGGCAATTAAGAATCTGCTTATATCTGCTCGCAGGAGCATGTCGGAGACTCTGGCGCCCTCACTGCTCTGAAAAGCATCGCGTGCTTCTGGAGTTGATTGAGGACATCGGTTCGCCCCTTGTGCCGCTTTATGCGGACATAGACGAGCCGGTTTTCCGTCACCGATCCCGTCATGCGTTTGCCGAGTTATTCCCATCTGCTCGCTTTATCCGCGAGGCCTGATCTGCTGCTTCGCCTGCTCGAGACGATCGTCGTCGCGGCCAGCGCGCTCACGGCCCAACGGATCTTCGGACATAGCGTAACCGCCGGTTATGACAGCGCGGTCGCCGCCTTCGCGATCATCTTCGCGTGGAGCGCGTTGTCCGGGTTCTACGTGAAGAGCCCGATGCGCCGCGTATCGCTGCCGCGCGCCGTGCTCCTTCCGGCGCTCGGCTGGGTGCTCTGCGAGGTCGGCGCGGTGTGCATCATCAAGTGGATGAATGGCGAATACCAGCCTTCGCGCGCATGGCTCGCCGGCCTTTTCCTGCCGACGGCCATCGGCGTGATGCTGTGCCGCGTCGTCGACCGGATCGCCGGTGCGCGCCGTGTGCGTCGCGTGTCGGTGGCGGTGGTCGGGCGCGGCGCGCGTTGTGCGGCCTTCGTGCGACGCATCGCCGCCATGCCCGATTCGGCCTGCCGCGTCGAGGCCCTCTTCGACATGGACGCCGATGCCGACGCGACAGTCAGCGGCGTCGCGCTCTTTCACGACATCGACACGTTCGCCGCCCGCGTGCGCGCACAGCGCGTCGACGAAGTGTGGCTCGCGCTGCCGCTCACGGACGAAGCAACGCTGCTGCGCTTTCTCGATGTCTTCCGCGACGACCTGCTGAACATTCGCTTCGTTCCGGAGATCGACCAGCTCACCCGCTTCCGGGGCGAAGCCGCCGGCCTCGACTCTACTTTTGCGATCAATCTCGTCGCCGTGCCGCTGACGGCACGTGCGCTCGCCAGCAAGGCGATATTCGACCGGATCTTCTCCTTTTGCACGGTCGTCGGGATGTCGCCCGTGTTCGTTGCGATCGCGCTTGCCGTCAAGTTGTCGTCGCCCGGTCCCGTGCTGTTCACGCAGCGGCGCCAGGGCGCGAACGGCACGCCCTTCGACATCTACAAGTTCCGCACGATGCACACGCACGAGACCGACGACGGCCTCGTCGTGCAGGCCACGCGCGACGATCCGCGCGTCACGCGCGTCGGTGCGTTTCTGCGTCGCACGAGCCTCGACGAACTGCCGCAATTCTTCAATGTGCTGCGCGGCGAGATGTCGGTCGTCGGTCCCCGTCCGCATGCGATAGAGCACGACGCGCTCTATCAGCACGTCGTAGACGGCTATATCCATCGCTACCGCATTAAGCCGGGCATCACCGGCTGGGCGCAGATCAACGGCTTGCGCGGCGAGACCGATTCCGTCCAGAAGATGCAGCGGCGCGTCGAACACGATCTCTACTACCTCAGCAACTGGTCGTTCGCGCTCGACATGCGCATCGTGCTCGCGACCATCACGCGGGGCTTCGTTCATCGCAATGCGTATTGATTCGCAGGACTTATTCATGAAGGACTCCTTTCCACGCACCGCCGCGGCCATCGCGCTGGTGGCAATGTTGAGCGCGTGTCAGTTCGCGCCTGGCTTTCGCATGCCGGTCAGCGCCGACGCGACCGCGAGCGACGGCGATGCCGGCCCGCATATCGAGGCCACCGCCGCGACGCCCGCGATCCCCGTCACGGAACTCGATCTCGCGCTCGCCAGGCGTTACGTCGACCAACGCAAGGCGAACCAGGACGGGCAGGCCAAGCGGCTGTTCGGCGCGCCAGCCGTCTACACGGTCGGCGCGGGTGACGTGCTGCAGATCGTCGTCTGGGATCACCCGGAGTTCGCGGCGGCGCTCGGCGCCGGCCAGAGTCAGGGGTCCGCGAAAACGAGCGATCCGGCGGCCGGTTTCGTCGTCGATCAGAAGGGCAATCTGCGCTTTCCTTACGCAGGCACGCTGGCGGTCGCCGGATTGCGCACCGATGAGATTCAGCAAAAGCTCGCCGCCGCGCTATCGACTTATCTCGTCAAGCCGCAAGTCACCGTGCGGATGGCGTCGTATCGCGCGCGTCAGGTGTATGTCGACGGCCAGGTGCGCGATCCCGGCGCGATTTCGCTGACAGACGTGCCGCTCAGTTTCTACGACGCGATCTCGCGCGCCGGCGGCTTCAACGACAACGCCGATCAGAGCGATGTCGTGCTGGTGCGCGGCGGCGATTCGTATCGGATCGATGTACCGCAACTGCTCGCGCAGGGGCTCAACCCGTCGAAGCTGTATCTGAAGGAAGGGGACCTGCTGCGCGTCACATCACGCGACGACAACGGCGTGTACGTGATGGGCGAAGTGAGCAAGCCGGGATCGGCCGCGCCGCGCCGCGACGGCCGGCTCACGCTCGCAGATGCGCTCTCGCAGGTGGGCAGCATCAATTCGAACACGGCGGACACCGCGCAGATGTTCGTGATTCGGCCGGGCGGCGACGCGCCGCGCGTGTATCACCTCGACAGCCGCTCGCCCGTGTCGATACTCGTGGCGAACGAGTTCGAGCTACAGCCGAAGGACGTCGTTTATGTCGACGGCAGCGGGCTCGTGCGCTTCAACCGCGTGATCAGTTTGTTGATGCCGCTGATCAGCACGGGGCTCACGGCGGGAGTGATCGCGAAGTGATCGGCTCCGTGTTGATGGTGTGCGAAGGCAACATCTGCCGCAGCCCGCTGGCGGCGGCGTTGCTCGCGCGCGAGTTGCCGCATCTCGACGTCGGATCGGCGGGCACGCACGCGCTGGTGGGCGCGCCCGCCGACGCGGCCGTCGCTGAACTGGCGCGTGAGCACGGCATCGCGCTCGATGCGCACGTCGCCACGCAACTCGTTGCGCCGCTCGCTCGCACCGCAGACCTGATTCTCACGATGACCAGGCCGCAGCGCGAATGGGTCGAGACCGCGTTTCCCTCGACGCGCGGCAAGGTGTTTCGTCTATGCGACGAACACGGCTCGGACGTCACCGATCCTTACCGGCGGCACCGCGCGGTGTTCGACCTGGCCTTCGCCCAGATCCGGGAAGGCGTCTCGCAATGGACCCGCATGTTGGCGGAACAACGATGAACGACATCAACCTCAAGCCTTCCTCGTCCGAACCCGCGGCCGGCGACGATGAAATTCGCCTCTCGGAGATCGTCTCCGTATTGCGCGAGCGTCGCGGGCTGATCGCGGTCGTCGCGGCGTGCACGCTCGCGGCCGGAGCGCTGTATGCGTTTCTCTGGACGCCGACCTATCGCGCCGACGCACTCATTCAGGTCGACGACGACAGCAGCGCAGGCACGCTCAACGACAAGCTCGGCGACCTCGCGGCTCTGTTTCAGAACAAGGCGAGCGCCGATGCGGAAATCGAGCTGATGCGCTCGCGCATGGTGATCGGCGATGCGGTTGCGCGCCTGCATCTCGATATCGATGCGCGTCCGCATTATCTGCCGCTCGTCGGCGCGCCTTACGTTCGTTACACCGCCGCCGATGGTCTCGCGAGCGCGCCGCTCGGCCTCGCAAGTTACGCGTGGGGCGGCGAGCGCATTGGCGTCTCGACCTTCGACGTCGCGCCGCGCCAGTTCGACAAGACGTTCACGCTGATTGCAGGTGAAGGCGAGCGCTACGAACTGCAAGACTCCGACGGCACCATCGTTTTGCGCGGCCGCGTCGGTGAAAGGGCCACGGCGCAAGGCAGCGACGGACCCGTCAAGCTGCTGGTGACGTCGCTGCTCGCCCGCCCCGGCACACTCTTCGAACTGAAGCGCGCATCGACGCAGCAGACCATCGAGGATTTGCAGAAGGCGCTCACGATCAGCGAGAAGACGAAGCAGTCGGGCATCATCGGCATGTCGCTCGACGGCCCCGACGCGCAACGCGTCACGACGACCGTCAATACGATCGCGACGCTCTACGTGCAACGCAACGTCGACCGCAAGTCCGCGCAGGCGCAACAGATGCTCGCGTTCCTCGGCGATCAACTGCCGCAACTGCGCGCCGACCTCGATCGCGCCGAAGCGCGCTACAACGCGTTTCGCGCGAAGCAGGGCGCGGTCGATCTGGAAGAGCAAAGCAAGTTGCTGCTTCAGACGGTTGTAGAGAACCGCTCGAAGATCATCGAATTGCAGCAGCAGCGCGCGGATCTCGTTCAGCGTTACACCGCGAAGCATCCTTCCGTGACTGCGGTCGATGCGCGCATTGGCGAACTGCAGCACCAGTCCGACGAGACCGACAAGCAGATCAACGCGCTCCCCTCGGTGCAGCAGGACGCCGTGCGTCTCTTGCGCGACGTGAAGGTCAGCAACGATCTCTACACGAGCCTGCTCAACAGCACGCAGCAATTGCGCGTATTGAAGGCGGGGCAACTCGGCAACGTCCGCACCGTGGACTACGCGGTGACGCCGGAGAAGCCCGTCGCGCCGAAGAAGGCGCTGACCCTCGCGCTTTCCGTCGCGCTCGGCCTCCTGGCCGGCTGCGCGCTCGCGCTCGCGCGGCGCATGTTCAATCGCGGCCTCGAAACGCCTGCGGAAATCGAGCAGGCGCTCGACCTCCCGGTCTACGCGATCATCTCGCACTCCGAACGGCAGGCGTCGCTGCGGTTGTCGCGCCGTCGCATGCCGACGAAACCGCACGTGCTCGCCGACGTCGCGCCGAATGATGTCGCCATCGAAGGCTTGCGCAGCCTGCGCACCGCGCTGCAGTTCGGCGTGATCAAGCCGCGCAACAACGTGATCATGGTGACGGGACCGCGTCCGGGCATCGGCAAGTCGTTCGTGTCCGCGAACTTCGCGACCGTGCTCGCCGCAGGTGGTCAGCGCGTGCTGCTGATCGATGGTGACATGCGCCGCGGCGACCTTAATCGCATGTTCGCGCAGCCCGGAACGCCGGGACTCGCCGAGCTGCTGAACGGCGCCGACCCGGACGCCGTGATTCGTCAGGGCGCGCTGCCGCATCTCGATCTGATCACCGGCGGTGCCGCGCCCGATCTGCCCGCCGAGCTGTTGATGCGCGAGCGCTTCGCACGCGTGCTCGACGAACTGCGCGCGCGTTATGACTTCGTGATCATCGATTCGCCGCCGGTGCTGGCGGTGACCGATTCCGGGTTGATAGGCAGACATGCGGGCGCGGCGCTGCTCGTCGCGCGTCATGGATTCCATACCGCGGCGGAGCTGCGTCAGACCGCGCGTCAGCTCGTCAGCGCGGGTGTGCAGGTGGATGGGGTGCTGCTCACCGATACGCCGGCGCGCGGGATGGCTTATGGGGCGTTTTCTCAGTATGCGAGTCGTGACAACTGATTCCTTGCAGACTGCCGTGCGCCTGTTCGATCGCCTGAAGTGGAGCCGCTCATGACGCTTGACGAAGTGTTCAGCGTCGCGCGCCTGTCGAGAGTCGCGAATGTTTCGCTGCGCGGGCTTACGCTGGTGAGCAAGTTCGTGTTGCTGCTCGCCCTGGCGAAATACATGACACTCGTCGAAGTCGGCCAGTATGGCGTGCTGGCCGCCACGATCGGTTATGCGCTTTTCATTCTCGGGCTGGACTTTTATACCTACAGCACACGGGAGATGTTGAATGTCGACCGAACCCTGTGGCCTGCCATGTTGCGCAATCAGGCTGTGTTTTACGTCGCCTGTTACGCGACTATGTTGCCGGTCTTCTATGTTGCGCTTGAGTGGTCGGACGCATTCTCCGATCGGCTGGTCGTCTGGTTCATCGTGCTCGTGATTCTGGAGCATCTCGCGCAGGAACTCAGTCGCTTGCTGGTCGCGATGTCGCGGCCTGTCTCGGCAACCGTCCTCGGATTTTTGCGAGGCGGCATATGGGTGTTCGCGTGCATCGCAGTGATGATCGCAGTGCCGGCCCTGAGGTGTATCGAAACGGTGCTCGTTGCATGGGCGTGCGGAAGTCTTTGCGCCGTCGCTTTTGGCCTTGCAAGCATTCGCGGATTGCTTCGGTCGGATGTCACACGAAGCCGTATCGATTGGCGATGGATATGGCGCGGCGTAAAAATCTGCACCCCGCTGCTCATTGCGACGTTGTCCATCCGCGGCCTTTCGGTGTTCGATCGCTACCTGCAGGGCTTTGTTGCGGGTAAGGAAGCGCTCGGCGTCTATATCTTCTATGCAAGCGTGGCCAACGCCATTCAGGCATTCCTCGATGCCGCCGTTTTCTCTTTTCAGTATCCGCGCGTGGTCAAGGCTGCGCAGAGCAAAGACAGATCCGACTTGGGTGCGGCAGTCAGGCAATTGACGCGCGCGACGGTCTTCACCGTGATCGCGCTTTCGCTCATTGCGTCGATCGGAATCAAGCCGGTGCTGGAGCTGCTGCATCGGCCGATCTATGCCGAACATCTCGGCATGTTCTTCTGGATTTTGGCGGGAGTCGTTCTATTTTCGATGAGCATGATTCCGCATTACCTGCTCTACGCGATTCGACGCGATCGGGCCATTCTCGCAGCCAATCTGAGCAGCGTTGCCGTCTTCGTCGTCGCGGCGTTTGCTCTCGCGCCGCATCTGCAAACTCTGGCGATTCCTGTTGCCCTCACTGTCGCATACGGAACCATGTTCGCGTCAAAGCTCGCGCTTTGTCGAAGCTTTGGTGCGTCCAGATAAATCTGCTTCAACCTGAAAGATCGAAACATGTTTAACGATAAGTCCATCCTCATCACCGGCGGAACCGGTTCGTTCGGCAAGAAATACGTCAAGACCATTCTCGCGCGCTACAAGCCGCGGCGTCTGATCATTTTCTCGCGTGACGAACTCAAGCAATTCGAGATGCAGCAGGACTTCAACGATCCGTGCATGCGATATTTCATCGGCGATGTCCGGGACTTCGATCGTCTGCTGCAAGCCATGAACCACGTAGACTTCGTGATTCATGCCGCGGCGCTGAAGCAGGTGCCCGCAGCCGAATACAACCCGATGGAATGCATCAAGACAAATATCCACGGCGCCGAGAACGTCATTCGCGCCGCGCTCGCGAACAATGTGGAAAAGGTCATCGCGCTTTCGACCGACAAGGCGGCGAATCCCATCAATCTGTATGGCGCGACGAAATTGGCGTCCGACAAACTCTTCGTTGCGGCAAATAACATCTCGGGCGGCCACCGGACTCGCTTCGCCGTGGTCCGCTACGGGAATGTGGTCGGATCCCGTGGCTCCGTCGTGCCGTTCTTCAAGCGACTCGTGGCATCCGGCGCGGCCGCCTTGCCGATCACGCACCCGGAAATGACGCGCTTCTGGATCACGCTGCAGCAGGGCGTCGACTTCGTGCTCACGAATTTCCAGCGCATGCACGGCGGCGAGATCTTCGTGCCGAAGATTCCCTCGATCAGGATTCTCGATCTGGCTCGCGCCATCGCCCCGGAGGTCGACACGAGGATCGTTGGTATCCGGCCGGGCGAGAAACTGCACGAAATCATGTGCCCCGCGGACGATTCCCATCTGACGGTCGAGTTCGGCGATCACTACGTGCTGAGTCCCACGATCATGTTCAACGGCCGCGCAGACGACTTCAGCCGCAACGCGCTCAACGAACAGGGGCGTCCCGTGAAACAAGGCTTCGAATACAACTCGGGCTCGAATGATCATTTCCTTTCGATCGAGCAGATTCGTGAATTCGACCAACCGGCGCACGCATAAATGATTCCTTATGGCAGACAGGAGATCACGCAGGACGATATCGACGCGGTTATCGATGTCCTGCGCTCGGATTTCCTCACACAAGGTCCGGCAGTGCCGAACTTCGAGAAAGCGATAGCAATGCGGGTCGGCGCACGCTTCGGGGTTGCGGTGAATAGCGCGACGTCCGCTTTGCATATTGCCTGCCTCAGCCTCGGGCTCGGCGCGGGAGATTGTCTCTGGACGACTCCGATCACGTTCGTCGCGTCAGCGAACTGCGCTCGATATTGCGGCGCAGACGTCGATTTCGTGGATATCGATCCGGCTACGTACAACATCGATATCGAATCGCTCGGGCACAAGCTCGAGGTCGCAAAGACGAACGGCAAGTTGCCGAAGATTCTGGTGGTCGTTCATCTTTGCGGCCAGCCGTGCCAACTCGAAGCGATTCGCGCGTTGAGCCGGCAGTATGGATTCCGCGTAATCGAAGACGCTTCGCATGCGATCGGCGCGTCGTACAAAGACGCAGCCATCGGAAACTGCCAATACTCGGATATCACCGTCTTCAGTTTTCATCCCGTGAAAATCATCACGACGGGCGAAGGCGGCATGGCGATGACCAATGACGCGCAACTCGCGAGTCGCATGGAAATGCTGAGAAGTCACGGCATTACACGCGATCCTCTCGCGATGACGCACGCGCCGGACGGCCCCTGGTATTACCAGCAGATCGATCTCGGCTTCAATTACCGGATGACCGACCTGCAGGCCGCGCTCGGATTGACGCAACTGACGCGACTCGATACCTACGTTCACCGCCGCAAGGCTATTGCGGCCCGCTATGACCATCGCCTGAGCGCGTTGCCGGTCCAGACTCCACTGCAGATCGCGGAAGCGGCATCGGCGTGGCATCTGTATGTGATCCGGCTGCGTCTCGATGAAATTACGCGCTCGCGTGAAGAAGTCGTGCAGGCTTTGCGAACTGCGGGAATCGGCGTCAACGTTCATTACATTCCCGTTCATACGCAGCCGTACTATCAGGCGCTAGGGTTTCGAACCGGAGATTATCCGCAAGCAGAGCGCTATTACAGCGAGGCGATCAGCCTGCCGCTTTACGCAACGATGAGCGATGCGCAGCAGGACACGGTCGTCGACGCACTCGCGGCGGCGCTGTCATGACGACCGTGGCCATCGTTCCGGCTCGCGGCGGCAGCAAGCGCATTCCCGGCAAGAACACGAAGCTGTTCGGTGACAAGCCGATCATCGCATGGTCGATCGAAGCCGCGTTGCGCTCGAAGTGCTTCGATCGCGTCGTGGTCTCGACGGACTGCGCGCGGATCGCCGATATCGCGCGCGACTTCGGCGCGGAGGTTCCGTTCATGCGTCCGGCCGAACTTGCCGATGACCACGCTCCGACCATATCGGTCATGAAACACGCGCTGTCGTCGCTGGCCTGCGAACCGGAAGACCTGGCCTGCTGCGTCTATGCGACGGCGCCGTTCCTGATGGCCGATGACCTCGCGCGCGGCCTGGACGTGCTGCGAACATCGAAAGCCGATTTCGCTGTCAGCGTCACGACGTTCGCGTTTCCGATTCAACGCGCGCTTCGCATCACCGCCGAAGGTCGCGTCGCGATGCTCGATCCACGGAACTATCTCGTGCGGTCGCAGGATCTGGAAGAGGCCTATCACGATGCCGCGCAATTCTATTGGGGCACCGCCGAAGCTTTCCTCGCGGCGCGTCCGATACTCGGCGAAGGCACCGCTCCCGTGGAAATTCCGCGCTATCGCGTGCAAGACATCGATACGCCGGAAGACTGGATTCAGGCGGAAGCCATGCATGCGGCACTGCGCGATTTGGGAATGACCGATGCGAATCGCTTTCCGGGCTGATTCGTCGCCCGTGATCGGCAGCGGGCACGTGATGCGCTGTATCGCGCTCGCACAGGCGCTCGCGCAGGCAGGCGCTGAAATTCACTTCGTGACCACGGCATACGAGGGCCACCTCGGCGCCGTCATCCGGGCGGCTGGTATCACGTGCCATGAGCTGATCGCCGTGGACGAGCGCTTATCCATGGACCATCGCGTATGGACTGCGGAAATGACGTCCGCGCATATTGCCGACGTGAAGCGAACGCTCGCATCGCTCGGCGCGGTGGACTGGCTCGTCGTCGATCACTATGGGCTGGATACGCGTTTCGAGGCGTCATGCCGCGCCCTTGTGAAGCACGTCGCCGTGATCGACGACCTGGCCAATCGCGAGCACGACGCCACGCTGCTAGTCGACCAGAATCTGTTTCAGGATGCCGAAACTCGCTACCGCGATTTGATACCCGCGCACTGTCAGACTCTGCTGGGGCCCGGCTATGCCTTGTTGCGCGAGGAGTTTCGCGCATATCGGGAGGCGCGCCTGAACCGGGCTGCGCATACGGGCGCGTTGCGCGTGCTGGCTTTCTTCGGGGGCGGCGACAGCAGCAATGAGACCGAGAAGTTTCTGTTGGGCTGGCCTGGATCGGCCGAGGAAGGTCTGTGTGCGGACGTGGTGGTGGGTGGAAGCAATCCGCACATCGGCCGGTTGCGTTCGCTGGCGGAGACGATTCCCAATGTGCGCCTTCATCATCAGACACCGGACATGGCGCAGCTCATGGCCACCAGCGACTATGCATTCGGTGCGTCGGGCAGCGCGAACTGGGAGCGGCTTTGTCTCGGACTGAACGCAAGCGTCGTGTGTGTCGCCGACAACCAGGTGCAAACCGTTAGCGCACTCGTGCAGCAAGGGCTCGTCGATTACATCGGCTGTTCCGACGAAACGAGCCCGTCGACGTATTCGCAAGCATTGCATCGCCTCAAGGCGAATCCAAACGAATACCTTCGCCCCGCAGAGCGCCTGATGGGCCTTGTGGATGGATCGGGCGCGCGGCGCGTTGCGCACGCCATCCTCGATATCGCGCGCTGAATGCCGCTTCGGCCCTCTCAACATCATTTACGAACTCGAATGACACAGAAACTCAAGACATCGATGCAGATTGCCGGCAGAGCGATCGGACCGGAGCATCCGCCTTACGTGATCGCCGAGCTTTCTGCCAATCACAACGGCTGTCTGGATACGGCGTTGCGCATCATCGACGTGGCGAAGGAAGCGGGCGCGGCCGCCGTGAAGTTGCAGACGTACCGGCCAGATACGATCACGCTCGACTCGCGAGGTCCCGATTTCCTGATTCACGGCGGACTGTGGGACGGCAAATCGCTCTATGAGCTCTATCAGTGGGCATATATGCCGTGGGATTGGCACAAACCGCTGTTCGAGCATGCGCGTCGGCGGGACATAACCATCTTCAGCTCGCCGTTCGACTCAACCGCCGTCGATCTGCTCGAAGATCTGAACGCACCCGCGTACAAGATTGCTTCGTTTGAGGCAGTCGATCTTCCGCTCATCAGGTATGCGGCGAGCACGAAGAAGCCTTTGGTGATTTCGACCGGCATGGCGTCCAGGGATGAAATTGGCGAAGCCATCGAAGCCGCGCGCTCGGCCGGCTGTCGCGAACTCGCCATCCTTCATTGCGTGAGCGGCTATCCCGCGCTCGCCGAGCACTACAACCTTCACACCATCCGGGACATGATCGACCACTTCGGCGTGGTGGTTGGGCTGTCCGATCACACGATCGACAACACGACCGCGATCGCGAGCGTGGCGCTCGGCGCATCGATCATCGAAAAGCATGTGACGCTCGACCGCAACGGAGGCGGCCCCGACGACAGCTTCAGCCTCGAGCCGGACGGTCTCCTGGCGCTCACGACCGAAGCGCGGCGTTGCTGGAACGCGATGGGCAAAGTGACGTATCAGGTGCAGGAGAGTGAAGCCCCGAATCAGAAATTCCGACGCTCTCTGTATATCGTGAAGCCGGTCGCCGCCGGCGAGAAGTTCGCGCCTGAAAACGTCAGAAGCATTCGTCCCGGGTATGGACTCGCGCCCAAGCATTACGACGCGCTGATCGGACAGACAGCCCCGCGAGACTTTGCTGCAGGCGAACCGGTGCCGCGCGACATTCTCGCGGGCCACGTGGCCACCCGATAAGCGCAACTGGCCCGCAAACGTCTTATGTCGACCTTGTTCGTCGTTCAAAACGACACGCATGCTAAGAACTTCAACATCCTTGCCCGCGAAGCGATTTCGCGTGGCGAGGCCGTGTCCATCCTGCTACTGGACGGCGCCACGCACGAATCGACGGAGCGATTCTTCGATGAGAACGTGACTCCATCGATCAACCGTGTCGAACGAACGGCCAGAGCATTCTATCGATCGGGCGGCTTGCATCGCGCCCGGATTTGCATGCGGTTCCGCGCGTGGGCGCGAGCCGAAATCGGGTCGTTCGATCACGTCGTTCTTGGAAACGACGGCGCGTTGCAGAAGATCATCGTCAAGGCGGCGCGAGCCAGAAGGCCGAACTGTCGGATCACCGTCATGCTCGACGGGTTGCACACGCGCGAGAAAGGGAGTCGCGCTTTCGCGAAGCGCCTGATGCAACGGCTGGCGGAGCGTCTGAATCTCGACGAATTCGTTCCGAGCACGGTGGGCGTAAGCGGCATGATCGATGACATAACCGTGATGCATGCGTCCGTCGCTGATGTGCTTCGCTTTCACGGAGCAACCGCGCAAAGCATCTTGGTTTCGCCATTGCCACGGCACGCTGCGATACGCGAAACCGCGGGCCGTGACGCGTCCGGCAAGACGCGCATTCTGTTTCTCGGCAGCGCGTATCTCTGGCATGGCGAGCATACCGGTCATGATCGGCAGACCGCGGATTTCGCTGCGTTAAGCCACTTCGCCGCGCGTTCGGCGCATTGCCAATGTCGTCTGCGCATTCATCCGCGAGACGATGTCTCGATCTATCGCCAACTCGATCTAACTGGCTTGCAAATCAGCGATGGCAAGACAAGTCTCGAGGAAGATTTAATGTGGTCCGACGTCGTCGTGGCGTCGCGTTCGTCGGGTTTATTCGATGCGACGCTGGCCGGACGACGCGCCGTGGTTTATACGGCGCATTTTCCCGCACCGGAAGATGACACATTCCTGAGTTCGCTCCCCTCCATCACGACGTTTGAAGAGCTGGATCAATGAAATCGTCGAGATTGACGGCGTGGGGGCTGTATTTCCTCTTCCTGGTGTATCTCCCGTTCACCGGATATTCGTACGTTTCCATTCGAGGCGGCTCGCAGATCATCGATAAGGACGTTCGGGCGGCGGTCGTTCTCTTGCTGTTCGCGATGATCGCGGCGCTATTCGTGCTCACTCGGAGAGTCGATTCTGTCCCCCGATGCGTCATAGGATTGGGAAGTTTCTTTTTCTACGGACTCGCCATTTCTGCGATGCGCAATCCGCCGCAGGAATACGAGTCCTACTTTCTGCGCATTGCGTCGATCATCCTCATCTTCTGGATGGGCTACTCATGGGCGAAGCGCGATCGGGAAGACTGGTGGCGCTCCGCACGGAATATCGTCGTGGGAAGCTCGCTGATCTATGTCGCGCAATCGATGATCGATTTGCTGGCCGGTCGCGCACTCGCGATGAACGGCGCAATACGGTTCCCAGGCAGCATCGGCAGTCCACCGGGTTATGCGTCCGTCTGCATGATCTTTCTGCTTGCGAACACCTATTTTCTGATACGCACGAGATCGAAGATTCATCTTGCGCTCTCGTTGCTTCTCGTCGTTTGCTCGTTTCTTACCGGGACACGCGCGATTGCCGTCGCCGGATTGCTCGTGCTGAGTCTGACAGTCATTGCGTATCACCGATCGATTTACGTTCGCGCGATCCTGCTGCTCCTCACATTCAGCATCGCGCCGTTAGCAATCGGTTGGGTGTTGAACAACACGGAAATAGGTTCGAGAGTCGCGCTTTCAATCAGCGATCAAGGGAATGACACGTCGACCAATTTCCGCTTGATGATCCTGTCCACTTATTTCTCACACATCTCGACTTCGCAGTTCGTGTTCGGCCTCGGGATCGGGGGCTTTCCGAAATGGTTCGAGGCGCAAACGAGCATCCAGGATGTCGGCCCTCATTTCGAGTTCCTGTGGGCACTTTCCGAATTAGGCGTCGTCGGCTCCGCCATTTACATCGTCGTGCTTTTCGGCGGGGCGCGATTGGTCCTTTCGCGACGAAGTCGGGCCGGCAGAGCAGAAAGGATTTTGGCGCTGGTTCTGATCTTTTGCCAGCAATTGATATTTCAGTTCACCAATCCGCTCTATTTCTATCAGCTTTGTCTCCCTGCCCTTTTCATGCTGGGCGGATTGCTCGGCAGCAAGCGTGGCAGGAACACGTAATTGTTTTGGGTGGGCCGTTTTCGTGCAACACAAGAAGTCCAATCTGGTCAGGATAATATTCGACAGAATCATGAGCAGCGACAGCGACGACTGTTCGGGCCAGTCAGTCATTTTTCTGAACCCTCATTCATACATGATTCTCCGGGACCATCCTTATCTCTTCGCGGCCACCGCCAAGGTAGGAATCGACGGTCAATTACTTGTGAAAATTTTGTCAATATTCTGGTCCAGGCACATCGATCGTGTGAGTTTCGACATGACGTCTCTTGCACCACGCGTGTTCCACGACGCAGCGGTATCGTGCAAAAGCGTGTACATCATCGGATCTACACAGGCCAATCTCGACCGAGCTGTTTCCGTACTGGTCGAAAAATTTCCGAAACTCGATATTTGCGGCAGTCGAAACGGCTACTTTCTGAGCGACGCCGATAGAAATCGTGCTCTGCGTGACGTTATGGACTCCAAAGCGAGTGTGCTAATTTGTGGCATGGGGGCGCCGCATCAGGAACGCTTTCTCCATGAACTCCGGTCCCTCGGCTGGACAGGCACCGGCTACACGTGCGGCGGATTCCTGCACCAGACTGCCCGCAAAGGCGCGCGATATTATCCGGGCTGGATCGATCGCTTCCAGTTGCGCTGGCTCTATCGAATATACGACGAGCCGAAGTTGTTCAAACGATACTTCTTCGGTTATCCGATAGCCGTACTTTTCATCATCAAGGATTGCCTTGGCTATGCGATAAGCAAAGTGTCGAGAACTACCGTATGAATCGCAGACGGATGATGCTGAAGTCACTGCTTGCCTTGCAAATGTCCGGTGCGGGTGCCGGTTTGCTTGCTCGCGCAGGCAGATCGGTCGCCGCGCGATTGCCGGAGCCGTCGGAGGTCGAAGCTGCGCTGCAGCGGTCCACGGGAGTGCACTATGGTCCAGGCGATCTCGAAGTTCTCAACTCTTCGTCTGACCTCGCCACATACGCGGGACAGGCAAGCCGTGTGTTTCTGCGAAATGCCAGTCTGTCGGTAAAACGGCAAGAGCGCTTCTTTGTCCGCGATACCAATGGCAGGGGCGCTGAGGGGCATCTTGCCGATGCGCTGGGGAGAACGTGGTTGCCCGATACCCGGCAACTGGTCGATATCAGACGATTCGGGCCCACGAAAGACGGCGACTGCACGGCCTCGCTGCTCGAACGCGCATTCGCGGACCCGGACGTCTACGTGTGGATTCCGCCGGACTTGCGCTGCTCGGCTCTCGATGTGCCGCTTCCATCTCATGCGACCGTCGTCATCGACGGCGTAATCGAGATGACGGCCGGTGCGCCCGCACGCGCGGTGATGTTCACGAATGCCGATCCCCGGCAGGGCAATTCGCACATCGCGCTCGTCGGCAACGGCAGCATCGATGGCGCCAAGGCGCGCCAGGCATCGGACGCGGAGCACGAACTGGTTCGCTTCAGCAACTGCTCGTCGATCGCGATACACCTCGCGCGAGCGGGCGGGAACCGTTTTTCCAGGACCGTCCGGGAGCGTTCGGGTGCGGCAATTCATCTACTGGGCGGTCGGAATCATTCCATTTCGATCGACTTTCTGGTCGACTACGGTCGGGAGGGCGTCTGGCTCTTCGACGTAAGCGACAGCGTTGTCCGCGATATGAACACCTGCGGCGGGACTGAAAGCTGGAGCGGAGTTCAAGTCGGTGGCCCGACGTCGGCGCGCAATAGAATCGCCAGGGTCGCGACGCATCTCGCGGGCGCTTCGGGCATCGGTTGCGACTCGAAGGAATCGCTGGTGGTGGACTGTTCGAGCCGGGCGAATGCCTACTTCCACGGCTTCAACTTCGGACATGCAGGGCAACCCGCCGACGATACAGCCGGGCTGAGACTCCTTTCCGATTCCGCGGGAACCGAAGGTTCGGCAAGCGCCGACTTCAACGGCTTCAGTATCGTGAACGGCAGTCGACGCGTCAGTCTCATCGACTGCGTGGCCGAGCGCGCCTTCAGAGACGGCTTCAACACTTCGGCGGGCGCCGACGAATCCACGCTGTTTCGCTGCACCGCCTCAGGGTCGGGACGTTACGGCGTCAATGCGTACGGCGCGACAGTCGTCGCACGGAACTGCACTTTTCATTCGAATGCAGGCGGATCGGTCTCGCCATCGTGCAACGGGCACGTTCTCGTCGAATAGAGCGGACCTTGAACGATTTCAATGCCGTCTTTAAATCTGGAAATTCATCACATGCTGACTTTGAGAGAAGCGACCGGCCAGGATTCGGATCTGCTCTACAACTGGAGAAACGATCCAGTGACACGCCACGCTAGTCACGACACGTCAGAGATTTCCCGCGATCGACACGAAGCGTGGCTGGCCGCGAGCTTCGCCAATCCACATCGGCTGATATTCATCGCTGAGGAACGCGGACGACCGGTTGGCACGGTGCGCGTCGACAATGGGCCTGACGGCACGGCCGAGCTATCGTGGACAGTTGCGCCGGATGCGCGCGGCGAGGGAGTGGCAACGCGCATGGTTCGTCTGGTTGTGGACGACATCTCTCGCGGATGTCCGGTCCGTGCCGAAATCAAGGCTGGAAACGACGCGTCTGTAAAAGTGGCCGAAGCTGCAGGAATGCGCCTGTTCACTGAGGATCGAGGCGTTTTGCATTTCTACCGCGAAGCTTCTTCCACGTGAATGCAAAACGGGCGCTGATATGCCAGACAGCGTCAATCACCCCGGCACGACCACAAACCCCCGCTTCCTCAACAGTTCGAGCACGCCCCTCGGCCCCCCAAGATGCAACGCCCCGATGGCAACAAAAACGGGCTTATCCGGAGCGGCCAACCCAACCATCCTCGCGACAAACCGCCGATTCCGCTCATACACGACGCGATTATCGACCTGCGCCGCCAGCGCCGGATTCCTCGCGAGCTTGCCGCTCTTCGCGTCATCCCAGGCCTTCAAAGCGTCCGCATCGCCGATACGCCATAACCGATGCAACTCCTTCACATCCACAACATTCTCCGCAGGCGTCTGCACCAGATCCTGCGCGAGCATCTCGCGCTGCTGCGCCGACGTGAGTCGCGTGAATGTAGAGATCTGCTCGTTCAACGTCTCCAGCCCGACGATCTTCCCGCGCGCCCGCAGATACACATTCTGCAATTGCGCCTCGGTGCCGTACTCGCTCTGAAACCCCGCCTTCAACGTGTCGTACGTTTCGATCAGCATCGACGCGAGCCACGGACGCGTATGCCGCAACTCCTTCAGCGCCTCCGGATTGCCGCGCATGCGCGTCTCGACCTTCTTCCACATCGAGTCCGGCAGATAGTCGATCAGACACTCGCTGCGACACATGCCGTAACGGTTCACATCGTCCTGAGACAGCAGCAGTTCATCGGGAGAAATTTCGAGCGCCAGCGTGGGCGATGCATCGAGCGCCGCGAGTATCGATTTGCGAAACGGCTGCTCCGGCGGATAGTCGCTCGCGAAACCCACATGGAGCGTGCCGAGCACATAGATGGTCGTCGTGCCCTTGGTCGCGACATAGAAGGGCATCCGCGGCGGCTGCGCGCGCACCGGACCGCTCGCGGTCGTGCCGTCCGAGCGATCCGCGCGCGGCGGCGAAGCAGGATTGGCCGGCGCGGCGGCGGACCCGGCATCGCCCGCGGCCTGCGGCGTGCGCGATCCGACCACGGCGAAGCCCGCCGACGGGACCGAAACACCCGCCGTAAACAGCACGAACGACAGCACGATGGCTGTCGTTTTGGCGAACGCCGCGCATGAGAAGCGCGGCTTGTCGTATGAATCCGGCACGGCTCACATCTTAAAACATTCGCGTGACGCACCGAACACCTGCCCGGCGAGAATCAGACTTCGACTTCGCCCACCTCCTCGGCGCGATGGCACGACACCTCACGTCCGTCGACCGTGCGCAGCTTCGGCTCTTCCGCGCGGCATCGCTCGATCGCATACGGGCAACGCTGATGGAACGTGCAGCCCGACGGCGGATTGAGCGGCGACGGCATCTCGCCCTGCAGCTTGATCTTGATGCGGCGGTCTTCCTCGAAGATCGCGGGCGTCGCGGACATCAGCGCGCGCGTGTACGGATGGCGCGGATTCGCGAAGATCGTCTTCTTGTCGCCCACTTCGGCGACGCCGCCGAAGTACATCACCATCACGTCGTCGGCGATATGCTCCACCACCGACAAGTTGTGCGAAATGAACACGTAGCTCGTGCCGAACTGCGCCTGCAAATCCATGAACAGATTCAGGATCTGCGCCTGAATCGACACATCGAGCGCGGACACAGGTTCATCCGCGACGAGGATCTGCGGATCGAGAATCATCGCCCGCGCGATGGCCACGCGCTGACGCTGCCCGCCCGAAAACATGTGCGGATAGCGCGTCGCATGCTCGGGCCGCAGGCCGACGGTGCGCATCATCTTCGCGATGCGCTCGGCGCGTTCCGTCGACGAGAGCGACGTGTTGATCGCGAGCGGCTCGCCGAGCGTCTGCTCGACGGTCTTGCGCGGATTCAGCGATGCGAACGGATTCTGAAACACCATCTGCACGCGCTGCCGCAACTCGGCGATCTTCGCCTTGCTCGCGCCCGCGACATCGTCGCCGTCGATCAGCAAGCGGCCCGACGTGGGCGGCTCGATCATCGTCAACTGGCGCGCGAGCGTGGACTTGCCGCAGCCCGATTCGCCGACGACCGCGAGCGTGCGGCCACGCCTCAATTCGAACGACACGCCGTTGAGCGCTTTCACCGTGCCGTGCTGGAACGCGCTGCGCTTCACGTCGTAGTACTTCGTGAGCTGGTCGGCGGCGAGCACGATGTCCTGATTGATTTCCTTCGGTACGGCGTTCATCGCGCGCCTCCTTCCACCACCACATCGATGTTCAACGGCCTGATGCAACGCGCGCGCACGGCCGGATCGTGCTTGTCGAGCTGAAACAGATTCGGCCGGCCCTTCCAGCAATCGTCGACGACGTACTTGCAGCGCGGCGCGAAGAGACATCCGCTCGGCCGGTCGTCCTTGCCCGGCACCATGCCCGGCAGCGCGGCGAGACGCTCCGCGCCACGGCTATGCTCGGGAATCGCGGCGAGCAGCGCTTCCGTGTACGGATGATGCGGCTCGCTGAAGATCGTCGGCACGTGATTCGTTTCGATGACCTCGCCCGCGTACATCACCGCGACGCGCTGCGCCACCTCCGACACGACCGCCAGATCGTGCGAGATCAGCACCAGCGCCATGCCGCGTTCCTTCTGCAGCTTGACGAGCAGTTCCATGATCTGCGCCTGGATCGTCACGTCGAGCGCGGTAGTCGGCTCGTCGGCGATCAAGAGCTTCGGATTGCACGCGACGGCCATCGCGATCATCACGCGCTGGTTCATGCCGCCCGACATCTGATGCGGAAACGCGTTGATGCGGCTCTTCGCATCCGGAATGCCGACCTGATCGAGCAGTTCGAGCGCGCGCTTGTTGAGCGCATCGCCGCGCAAGCCTTCGTGCAGCTTCAGCACTTCCTTGATCTGATAGCCGACGGTATAGCTCGGGTTCAGGCTCGTGAGCGCGTCCTGAAACACCATCGCGATGTCCTTGCCGATGATCCTGCGACGCGCGCGCGCCGACGCCTTCAGCAAGTCCTTGCCGTCGAACGTGACCTGATCGGCGGTGACCTTGCCGGGCGCGTCGATGAGGCCCATCAGCGCCATCATCGTGACGCTCTTGCCAGAGCCGGATTCGCCCACGACGCCGACCACTTCGCCCGGCTTCACGGAGAGGTCGATGCGATCGACCGCCTGCGTGCCGCCGAACGTCACCTGCAAATTGCGGATAGTCAGAAGATCGTTCATGTCAGCCCATCCGTTTGAGTTTCGGATCGAGCGCGTCACGCAGACCGTCGCCGAGCAGGTTGATGACGAGCACCGAGACCAGAATCGACAGGCCCGGCATCGTCACGATCCACCATGCGCTCTCGATGTAATCGCGCGCCGATGCCAGCATCGCGCCCCACTCCGCCGCAGGCGGTTGCACGCCGAGGCCGAGGAAGCCGAGCGCGGCGGCATCGAGAATCGCGGACGAGAAGCCGAGCGTCGCCTGCACGATCAGCGGCGCGGCGCAGTTCGGCAGCACTTGCGAGAACATCAGCCGCACGGTGCCCGCGCCCGCGACGCGCGATGCCGTCACGTATTCCTTCTGCAATTCACCGAGCGCCGACGCGCGCGTCAGACGCACATAGCCCGGCAGCGCGACGATCGCGATCGCGAGCATCGTGTTGACGAGCCCCGGCCCGATGATCGCCACGACGGCGACCGCGAGCAGCAGCGACGGCAGCGCGAGCAGCACGTCCATCACGCGCATGATCGGCGTATCGAGCCAGTTGAAGAACGCGGCCATGAGACCGAGCACGACGCCCGGAATCAGCGCGAGCACCACCGACACGAAGCCGATCCAGAATGACAGCCGCGCGCCGTACATCAGACGCGAGAGGATGTCGCGGCCGGCTTCGTCGGTGCCGAGCGGGAACATGCGGTTGCCGCCTTCGAGCCATGCGGGCGGAATCTTCACGTAGTCGCGGTATTGCTCGATCGGGCTGTGCGGCGCGATCAGCGGCGCGGTAAGCGCGATGAGGATCAACACGAGCACGATCAGTCCCGCGACCACCGCGCCGCGATTGCGCGAGAAGTTCGCCCAGAACTCGCGCGCGGCGACCATGCGGCCGGAGGGCGGTGTCAGCGCCTGGGGCGGGAGATTGTTTTGAATGTCAGCCATAACTTGTTTGACCTCAGCGAGTATGGCGAATGCGCGGATTCAACACGCCGTAGAGCAGATCGACGACCAGATTCACGACGATCACGAGTGTCGCGATCATCAGAATGCCGCCTTGCACGACCGGATAGTCACGACGCGAAATGGCGTCGATGAGCCACTTGCCGACGCCCGGCCACGAGAACAGCGTCTCGGTCAGCACCGCGCCCGCGAGCAGCGTGCCGACCTGCAGGCCGATCACCGTCACCACGGGAATCAGCGCGTTGCGCAGCGCATGCACGACGACCACGCGCAGCGGCGACAAACCTTTCGCGCGCGCCGTGCGGATATAGTCCTCGCGCAGCACTTCGAGCATCGACGAACGCGTCATGCGCGCGATGACCGCGAGCGGAATCGTGCCGAGCACGATGGTCGGCAGAATCAGATGCGACACCGCCGACGTGAACGCGCCTTCATCGGTGGAGAAGAGCGCATCGATCAGCATGAAGCCCGTGACGTGCGGAATGTCGTACTCGACCGCGATGCGGCCCGACACCGGCGTCCATCCGAGCTTCGCCGAGAAGAACATGATGAGGATCAAGCCCCACCAGAAAATCGGCATCGAATAGCCGGTGAGCGCGGTGCCCATCACGCCGTGATCGACGACGGTGCCGCGCCTGAGCGCAGCCGCGACGCCCGCAGGCAGCCCGACGACGAGCGCGAAGATCATCGCGCAGATGGAGAGCTCGACCGTCGCGGGAAAGCGCGCGAGGAACTCGCCCATCACGCTCGTATTCGTGATGATCGAGGTGCCGAGATCGCCTTTCAGCGCATGCCCGACGTAAGTGAGGTATTGAACCGGAAGCGGCTGATCGAGGCCGAGGCGCTTCATGGCTTCGGCGTGCATCGCCGGGTCCACGCCGCGCTCGCCCATCATCACTTCGATGGGGTCGCCAGGGATCAGGTGGATGAGCGCGAACGCGAGAATCGTAATGCCGATGAACGTCGGTATCACCATTCCTATGCGTCGCAAAACGAATCGGAACATGATCGCCCTTTTCGGTATTGGAGGGACTAGAAACGTGTCCGGCGGCTTGGATCGTACTTCGACCCGCGCCGCCGGACCTTTTCGATTAGTTATGGTTTAGTGCAAAAAGCGTTCCGCAGCAAAAGCTTATTGCATCCCGACGCCATCGAAACGCACGTAGCCAAGCGGCTCGATCTTCATGTTCGTCACCTTCTTGCTGACAGGCTGATACACGGTCGAGTGCGCGATCGGCGAGAACGGCAGTTGCTGCGCGAAGATCTGCTGCGCATCGGTGTAGGCCTTGGTGCGCGCGGCGACATCGGTGGTCGAGCGGCCCTTCACGACGAGATCGTCGAACGGCTTGTAGCACCACTTCGAGAAGTTGCTGCCCTTCACCGCGTCGCAGCCGAGCAGCGTGCCGAGCCAGTTGTCGGGGTCGCCGTTGTCGCCCGTCCAGCCGATCAGGAGCGCATCATGTTCGCCCGCGTGCGCGCGCTTCAGATACTCGCCCCACTCGTACGACACGATGTTCGCCTTCACGCCGATCTTCGCCCAGTCGGCCTGGATCATTTCCGCCATCAGGCGCGCGTTCGGGTTGTACGCGCGTTGCACGGGCATCGCCCACAGCGTGATTTCGAAGCCGTTCGGGAAGCCCGCTTTCGCAAGCAGTTCCTTCGCCTTCGCGGTGTCGTACGTCTGACCCTTCAGGTTCTTGTCGTAAGACCACTGCGTCGGCGGCATCGGTGCGGTGGCTGGCTGGCCCGCGCCCTGATACACGGAATCGATGATCGCCTTCTTGTTGATCGCCATGTCGAGCGCGCGGCGCACGTCGGCGTTGCCGAGGTCCTTCTTCGTCACGTTGTACGCGACATAGCCTTCGTTGAAGCCTGCCTGCGACGGCGTATCGACAGTCGACACCGACTTCAGCGTCGAGATATCGCCCGGACGCGGGTAGCTCATCACCTGGCATTCGTTGTTCTTCAGCTTCTGCACGCGCACGGCGGCATCCGGCGTGATCGAGAAGATCAGCTTCGAAATCTGCACGGCGTTCGGCTTCCAGTAATCAGGATTGCCGTCGAAGCGGATGGTCGCGTCCTTCGTGTAGCTGCGGAAGATGAACGGGCCCGTGCCGACCGGCTGCTGATTGATGTCGGCGGCCTTGCCGTCCTTCATCAGCTTGTCCGTGTACTCGGCCGACAGGATCGACGCGTATTCCATCGCCATGTTCTGGATGAACGGCGCGCTCACTTCCTTCAGCGTGAACTTCACGGTGTACGGGTTTACCTTCTCGATCTTCGAGATCAGCTTGTCCATGCCGAGGTCCGTGAAGTACGGAAACTGCACGTTGTACGCCTTGCGGAACGGATTGTTCGGATCGAGCATGCGGTTGAACGTGAAGATCACGTCGTCCGCGTTGAATTCGCGCGTCGGCTTGAAGTACGACGTCGTCTGGAACTTCACGCCGTGGCGCAGATGGAACGTGTAGGTGAGTCCGTCGGACGACACGTCCCACTTCTCGGCGAGACCCGGTTCGACCTTCGTGCCGCCGCGCTCGAACTCGACGAGACGGTTGTACACGGTGAACGTGTTCGCGGTGAAATCGGTGCCGGTCGTGTACTGGGCCGGATCGAAGCCGGCCGGGCTGCCTTCGGAGCAGTACACGAGCGTCTTGTTCGGGATGGCGGCATTCGCCGCGGTTGCTGCGAAGAGCGTCGCCGTGACCACGGCGCCCGCGAGCGCCGAACCGCGGACGGCTCGCAACAGGCTGTTTTTGTTCATGTTTCCTCCAAGTCAATGCCGGCTTCTGGCCGGCGTAGCGCGAGTTTACTTGATCGCACCGCCCGTTTTTCGGCGCGTGTGCGCGAAGTCGGGCGCTACCCTAGCACGAACAAAAGTGACATGCGCGCTTGGTTTTCCCCACTAGAACTTGTCGTCGATGACGCTTCGATAAGGGTAGGTTATCCGCCATGCATGGAGGTGATAGACGCACGGCGAAATATTGCGCGCGACGGGATTTGTCAGCGCAAAAAGGCGAACAACGAAGGAGGAGAGAGAAGAACCGCGCGGCGAGCGCCGCGCGGGTGAAACATTGATGCTGGTCAGGCGTTCTTCAAGCCGAGACGCTCGCAAACCGTCTTCGACGCCCACGCGCCGTTGAGCGTGTAGAAATGCAGCCCCGGCGCGCCGCCGTCGATGAGGCGGCGGCACAGACCCGTCACCACGTCGACGCCGAATGCGCGAATCGACTCGCGGTCGTCGCCGAAGCTTTCGAGCCGGCGCGCGATCCACTTCGGCACTTCCGCGCCGCACATGTCGGAGAAGCGCATCAGTTGCGTGAAGTTCGTGATCGGCATGATGCCCGGCACGATCGGCACGTCGACGCCAAGCTTGCGTGCTTCCTCGACAAACTTGAAGTACGAATCGGCATTGAAGAAGTACTGCGTGATCGCGGAATTCGCGCCCGCCTTCACCTTGCGCGCGAAGTTTTCCAGATCCGCGCGCGGCGACTTCGATTGCGGATGGAACTCCGGATACGCGGCCACTTCGATGTTGAACCAGTCGCCGTGCTCCTGGCGAATGAACGCCACGAGCTCGGACGCATAGCGCAACTCGCCGACTGCGCCCATGCCCGAAGGCAGATCGCCACGCAGCGCGACGATATGGCGAATGCCGTGCTCACGGTACTGCGCGAGAATCGCGCGCAGATTCTCGCGCGATGAACCGACGCACGAAAGATGCGGCGCGGCTTCGAAGCCTTCCGCGGCCATTTCGAGCACGGCGTCGAGCGTGCCTTGCTGCGTGGAGCCGCCCGCGCCGAACGTCACGGAGACGAACTTGGGCGAAAGCGTCTTCAGCTCCGCGCGGGTAGCGCGCAGCTTGTCCACGCCTTCCTGCGTCTTCGGCGGGAAAAACTCGAATGAGAGTTCGATCGGTTTCATGATGTTTTCTGACGAACGGCAGCGTTCGCGCTCCAGCGTCACCCGAAATTACGATTCCCGAACACCAGCGCCGACAGCAGCCACGACACGATGCTGTACAGAATCGAGCCGAAGAACGCGGACCAGAAGCCCGATACTTCGAAGCCCTTCAACAGCGACGAGCACAGCCAGAAACACAGCGCATTCACGACGAGTATGAAGAGCCCGAGCGTGACGATCGTCACCGGCAGCGTGAGGATGATGAGGACGGGTCTGATGACCGCGTTGATGAGCCCCAGCACGATTGCGATGATGAGCGCCGTGCCGAAACTGCGAATGTGGATCGACGGCACCAGATACGTGATGATCAACAGCGCGAGCGCATTGATCAGCCATGTCAGGAGCAGGGTCATCGAGGAATCTCCGGTTGATGCGTGTTGGTTGCGCGGGGCAATCTCCCGCCCCGCGCAACGATTCGCCGCCGCTCGCGATCAGTAGCGGTAGTGGTTGGGCTTGAACGGACCGTTCTTGTCGACGCCGATATAGCCGGCCTGCTCGTCCGACAGCACGGTCAGCTCCGCGCCGATACGGCCGAGGTGCAGGCGCGCGACCTTCTCGTCGAGATGCTTCGGCAGCACGTAGACCTTGTTCTCGTACTTCTTGCCTTGGGTGAACAGTTCGATCTGCGCGAGCGTCTGGTTGGTGAACGAGTTCGACATCACGAACGACGGATGGCCCGTCGCGCAGCCCAGGTTCACGAGACGGCCTTCAGCCAGAAGGATGATCTTCTTGCCGTCCGGGAAGACGATGTGATCGACCTGCGGCTTGATGTTGTCCCACGTGTACTGGCGCGTCGAAGCGATATCGATTTCCGAATCGAAGTGACCGATGTTGCAGACGATCGCGTTGTTGCGCATCGCCTTCATGTGGTCGTGGCTGATGACGTGGTAGTTGCCCGTTGCCGTCACGAAGATGTCCGCGCGGCTGGCGGCGTATTCCATCGTCACGACGCGGTAGCCTTCCATCGCGGCTTGCAGCGCGCAGATCGGATCGATTTCCGTGACCCACACCGTCGCGCCCAGACCGCGCAGCGATTGCGCGCAGCCCTTGCCCACGTCGCCGTAGCCGGCGACGACCGCGATCTTGCCCGCGATCATCACATCGGTTGCGCGCTTGATGCCGTCGACGAGCGATTCGCGGCAGCCATAGAGGTTGTCGAACTTCGACTTCGTGACCGAGTCGTTCACGTTGATGGCGGGGAACGGCAGACGGCCTTCCTTCTCCATCTGATACAGGCGATGCACGCCCGTGGTGGTTTCTTCCGTCACGCCCTGGATGTGTGACAGACGCGTGGAGTACCACGTGGGATCCGCATCCAGATGCTTGCCGATGGACTTGTACAGCGCGACTTCTTCCTCGTTCGTCGGCTTGGCGATGACCGAGCGGTCCTTCTCGGCCTTCGCGCCGAGGATGAGCAGCAGCGTCGCGTCGCCGCCGTCATCGAGAATCATGTTGGCGAACTGACCGTTCGGCCATTCGAAGATGCGATGGCTGAACTCCCAGTATTCGTCGAGCGATTCGCCCTTGAACGCGAACACCGGCGTGCCGCCATCGGCGATGGCCGCGGCTGCGTGATCCTGCGTCGAGAAGATGTTGCACGACGCCCAGCGCACGTCCGCGCCCAGCGCCGTCAGCGTTTCGATCAGCACGCCCGTTTGAATCGTCATGTGCAACGAACCGGCGATGCGCGCACCCTTCAGCGGCTGCTGCGCCTTGTATTCCTCGCGCGTCTGGATGAGGCCCGGCATCTCCGTTTCGGCGATGTCGAGTTCCTTGCGGCCCCATGCGGCGAGCGACATGTCGGCGACGACGTAATCCTTGGTATTGGAATCGAGAACTGCGGCGTTCATCACGCCCTCCTTTCTAAATAGTCTAGAAATGTTGACGTGAGCGCCGTTCGATGCGGTGGCTCAGCGGGCGCCTTGCTTGCGTGGCGCTTTCGAACCGTCCGGATTGAATGCTTCCGAGCCTGGCGGCCTGTGTGTTTTCTGGCCGTCGCAACGCTCCTCGGAAGCGAGCGTCGATTGTAGCAAAGTCTCGTGGGAACGATCCTATTCTGAGACGCGCGCGTGGGCTTTCGCGGCGCCGTCGGGGATCAGAACGGCAGAACGCTCAGCAGCGGCGCGAGCAGCACCATCGCGACGCCCGCGATCATCATCGTGAGACTCGCGACGACGCCCTCTTCGCTGCCGAGTTCGCGCGCCTTCGCCGTGCCGACGCCGTGCGCCGCCGCGCCGAACAACGCGCCGCGCGCAAGCCGCGTGCGCAAGGGCACGAGCGCGAGCACGATTTCGCCGAACAACATGCCGCAGACGCCCGTCGCGATCACGAAAAGCGCGGTCAGATCCTTCGGCGCGTGGATCTTGTCGGAGACGGCGAGCGCGAACGGCGTCGACACCGAGCGCGTCGCGAGGCTGCGCTGCAGTTCCGGCGACAGATGCAGCAGCTTCGCGAGCATCAGCGATCCGCCGACCGCCACCAGAATCCCGACCGTCACGCCGACCGTCAGCGAAATCCAGTGACGCTTGATGAGCGCGCGGTATTCATAGATCGGCACCGCGAACGCGACGGTCGCGGGACCGAGCAGCCACATGAGCCAGCGCGTGTCGGCGAAATAAACCGAGTACGGAATGCGCGCCATCACGACGATGAGCGCGAGCACGGCGGGCACGGCCAGCAATGGCGTGAGCCACGGCTGCCGGAAGCGCGCGTAGAGATGCTTGGCCGCGAAATACAGCGCGACGGTCAGCACGAAGCAACCCGCCGCGATGAGCCGCGCGGCGTCGTCTGCGATGAGAGCGGCGAAGAAGTGGTTCATGTCGGCGTGCTCAGGCGCGCGCCGCATGCCGCGCCACGAGCGCGCGGCGCAATGCGAGGCGGCGTTCGAGGCCTGCCGCACGGTCGACCGCGAACGCGACGGCCACCATCACCATCAACGTTCCCCCGACGACGACGAGCGCGAGGCGCCAGCCGTCCTCCATGAAAAGGCCGCCGTACTGAACCGCCGCGACCGCCGCCGGAATGAAGAACAGCAGCATGTCCGAGAGCAGCCAGTCCGCGCCCGCCTTCACCCAGCGCGGCGCGATGCCGCCGCAGAACAGAAGCGCGAGCAGCGCGACCAGCCCGACCACGCCGCCCGGCACCGGCAGCGCCAGCTTGCGCGCGACGAAATCCGCCGCGACCCAGATCGCCGCGAGCGCGGCAGACTGCACCGCGACGCGCAGAAAGCGGCCGAAGGCGGATTGCGGATGAGTCATGACGACAGCGGACATGGCGGGCTCTTGGATTAGGGTTAACCTTTAGCCGAGTATATGGGCGCACCTAGCATAATAAAAATGAATTAACCTTATCCAAAACATTCCAAACTGGAATTCTGGAGCCGAAGATGGAATTGCGCGCCTTGCGGTACTTCATCGAAGTTGTGAAGCAGAAGAGCTTCACCGCCGCTGCCGAGCACATGTTCGTGACGCAGCCGACTATCAGCAAGATGGTGAAGGCGCTGGAGGATGAAGTCGGTTCGCCGCTGCTTCTGCGCGAAGGCCGTCAGATGGTGCTGACCGACGCTGGGCAGATCGTCTATCAGCGCGGCGTCGAGGTGCTGGCGGCGCACGCGCGGCTGGAGGCCGAGCTGAACGATCTCGGCACGTTCGGGCGCGGCACGCTGACGATAGGCATTCCGCCGATGGGCGGTTCGCTCTTCACGCCCGCGATCGCGGCGTTCCGGCGTCGCTATCCGAAGGTCGAGCTCAAGTTGTTCGAGCGCGGCTCGAAGGCGATCGAGGCGGCGTTGATCGACGGCGAACTGGAACTGGGCGGCGTCCTGCAGCCCGTCGATACCGCGATGTTCGACATTCTGCCCGTCAGCCGGCAGGTTCTGTGGCTCGTCGCGCAGAAAGGTTCGCGCTGGGACGATGCCCGCGAAGTCGCCCTCACCGATCTCGCCGCCGAGCCCTTCGTGTTCTACGGCGAGAGCCTCGCGCTCAACGACGTCGTGCTCAACGCATGCCGCGAGGCGGGATTCGCGCCGACGATCGTCGGCCGCAGCGGGCACTGGGATTTCATGGCGGCGCTCGTGCAGGCGGGCATCGGCATCGCGCTGCTGCCCGCGCCCTATTGCCGTCGGCTCGACGCGAACGCGTTCACCTGCCGTCGGGTCGTGGCCCCGGAAATTCACTGGGACATGGCGCTCGGCTGGCGGCGCAACGGTTATCTATCGCACGCGGCGCGCGCGTGGATCGAAGTCGCGCGCGAAATGCTGCCGGCGAATCTCGACCAGGATTTCATGGCCGATGGATTCCCGCGCGCCCGACGCGACAACCCGGAAACATGACGCGCCGGCCGCTGTGAACGGACCGGCGCGTTTTTTTCTGCGACTTCCGGGTGGTTCCGGAATCAGCTCATTTCCTTGAACTCGATCCGGCGATTTGCCGCGCGGCCCTCGCGCGTCGCGTTATCGGCGATCGGATGGGCGTCGCCGAAACCTTCCGCCGTGAGCGTGTCCGCCGGCGCGCCGTGCTGGATCAGATAGCTGCGCACGGCTTGCGCACGCTTTTTCGACAAGTGCAGATTCGACGCCGCATTGCCCGAACTGTCCGAATAACCGCCGATCTGCAGCTTGACCGGCTTGCCCGCCGTGCTGCATTCCTTCAGCGACTTCGCGGATTGGGCGAGTTCGTCGAGTGCGGCGTGCGGCAGCGCGTTCGACGCGAAGCCGAAGGTGATCGGATGCAGATTCAGATTTTTCGCGGCGTCGCTGGCGGCACAACTCGCGGCGGCTTGCGCGTCGGAGGCTGCCAGGGCCTTCGCCGCGGCGGTGGTGTCGGTTGCGGCGATCGTCCAGCCTTCGCCGAAGAACGACTTCAGCTTGTCCAGCCAGCCGAGCTTCGGATCGCCCGCGCGACCGTCCAGATCGATCTTGTCGCCCGCGATGCGCACTTTCGCGCCCGGCAGCGTCATGACCGGCAGCAGGCCGTCGAGCTTGCTGATCCACGTGGCCGGCTTCGTGTCCGGATCGACGGTGATGTTCGCGTGGAATTTGTCCGCGCCGAGCTTCGCCGCGAGTGCGTCGATCAGCTGGTGCTTCTCTTCCTCGCTGTTGACCGTGGCGGTTAGCGTGGGAACGCTGGATGCATCGACCGCGACCGACATCGTCGAGTCCTTGCCCGGCGACGCGACGGGCGCCGATGACTGATCGGCAACTGCCGACGCCGTCGCCGACGTGTCGGAAGCGGCGGCTGCGTTCGAATTCGAATCGGACAGCGCATCCGGCTTCGCCTGCGGCGCGGCGTCCTGCTCCGGCTTTTCGGTCGAACAACCGCGACCGATCAGAACCGCGAGCAGAGCGAGCGCGGCGGCGAGCGCGACCCACCACCACTTCTTCTTGCGGGCGTTTTCCTTGACGGGCGAATCGATCGCGGCAGGCGCTTCCGGCGGCTGAGAGAAGGCCGCCGCTTCCTGCGTCGCCGGATGTTCGAGGTGCGCCGCCACGGCCTTCAGCCGCGATGCAACGCCTGCAAGGAACGCGCCGACCGAACCGAGACCGAGCGCATTGGCGAACGCGTCCGTCAGGTTCGCGCGCACCACGGGCAACTGATGGCCGAGGAGCGTCGGAAGCTGGTCGGGGTTGCCGTTGTGCTGCGTGAACTGGCGCTTGAGCACGCCGAAGAGCGTCGCGCCGACCACGCCGATCAGCGTGCGCGTAGCGCTCGCCGCAACGCCCGTATATTCGGCGATGCGCTCGGCGAGCACGTTGATGCTGTCGTGCGAGGCGATCGCGGTATCGACGTTCGCGCCGGCGTCGACGAGCGTCTTGAAGCCATCGTCCTGAATGGCGAAATGCGGCAGTTCTTCCGCGATCAGCGCGTTCGTGCCCGGCGACATGATCGACGCGAACAGATTGCGCGCGCCCTCTAGCGACGACGCCTTGTTCATCATCGCGCCGATGAGCGCCGGGCCGCACAGCGACACCACGCGCTTGGCCGATTCCGGCGCGCAGCCGATGCGCCCGGCGATGTGCTGCAACACGCTTTCTGTCAAAGCGCTCTGGACAACTTGATTGAGGTTCATGCTCATTGAGAATGCTTCCGTGAAAGGCGTTATTGCATCCGCCCGAATAGACGAGCCGATTATAGGTTCGGGGTCCTGCGCGTCATTGGGGCGGGAGTAACAATCGGATTTATCTCAGTGATCGGCGTTTTAGGACCGCGCATCAGAAAGGCGTCCCGGAGTCTGAAAAGAGCGATGCGTCTACACGTCCGACCAATGCGCGGCCTATGATTCTTGAAATCGAGATGGCGTCCGGGACAGTGAAACGGCTGTTGCGCCCGCCCGACAGTGACGAATTCCCGCGCCGCCGATCCGCGCGCAAAGAAGGAGACCGACAATGTCCGATCCCGCCGATCGCCCGTTCGGGCAGACACACGAAGTCACGAATCAGGCGTCGCCGCTCGTCGGCTACGACGCTTTCGCCTTCGATCCGGCGCTCGCCGCCGCCGTGGAGCGCGAGGGCGCGCAATGGCACGCGGAAACGCTCTCGCGCGACGGCATGGCGCTGACGCAGCCGGAAGTCGTCGCGCTGGCGGAACTCGCCAACCGGCACGAGCCGGAACTCGCGACGCATAGTCCGCGCGGCGAGCGGATCGACGCTGTCGAGTTTCATCCGGCCTGGCACGAACTGCTGCGGCGTCTGCGTCGCGAAGGACTGCACGCGATGCCGTTCGAGCCGTCGGCGCGGGCTGGCTCGATGGCCGCGCGATGCGCCGGCTACTACCTGCACGGCCAGCTCGAATCGGGCTCGCTATGTCCGATCACGATGACGTTCGCGAGCATTCCGATCCTGCGCAACGAGCCCGATCTGTTCGCGCGGATCGCGCGGCCGCTGCTGTCGCGAGAGCACGATCCGCGCGACATTCCGCTCGAAGCCGGCAAACATTCGATGATGATCGGAATGGGCATGACCGAAAAACAGGGCGGCTCCGACGTGCGCAGCAACCGCACACGCGCCCATGCGCTGGGCGCGCCGGGACGCGGCGGTGCGTATCGGCTGGTCGGTCACAAATGGTTCTTTTCGGCGCCGCAATGCGACGCGCATCTCGTGCTCGCGCGCACCGCCGACGAAGGCGGCCTGTCCTGCTTCTACGTGCCGCGCTTCACGCCGGACGGCCGCAAGAATGCGGTGCAGGTCCAGCGCCTGAAGGACAAGCTCGGCAACCGTTCGAACGCGAGCAGCGAGGTGGAGTTCTTCGATGCCTACGGCCTGATGATCGGCGATGAGGGGCGCGGGGTGCCGACCATCATCGAGATGGCGAACTTCACGCGGCTCGATTGCGTGATCGGCAGCGCGGCGCTGATGCGCGCGGCGCTCGTGCAGGCGATCCATCACGCGCGGCATCGCAGCGTCTTCGGTGCGCGTCTCGTCGATCAACCGTTGATGCGCAACGTGCTCGCCGATCTCGCGCTCGAATCCGAGGCGGCGACGGTCCTGTTCATGCGGCTCGCGGGCGCGTTCGAGCAGAGCGGCGCGCCGGGCGGAGCGCTCGCCGAGCGCGCGTGGCGGCGCATCGTGACGCCCGCCGCGAAGTTCTGGGTGTGCAAGCGCGCGCTCGAATTCACCGGCGAGGCGATGGAAGTCTGGGGCGGCAATGGCTATGTCGAGACCGGGCCGATGGCGCGTTTCTATCGCGAGGCGCCGGTCAATTCGATCTGGGAGGGGTCGGGAAATGTGATGTGTCTCGACGTGCTGCGTGCGTTCGAGCGCGAACAGGACGCCGCGCATGCGCTGCTGGACGACTGGCGGACGACCGCGGGCGCGCATCCGGCGCTGGCGGGGGCGCTGGCGTCGCTCGTCGACATGCTGACGGGCGATCCGGGCGCGAGAGAAGCGTCGGCGCGGCGCATCGCGCAGCAACTGGTGCTTTGCGCGCAAGGGGTGTTGCTGGCGCGGCATGCGCCGCGGGAAGTCGCGGATGCGTTCATTGATACGCGGCTCGGTGATGGGCGTGGTGAAACTGGGCGGGTTTATGGCACGCTGCCGGCGCGGTTCGATCATGGGGGGATCGTTGGGCGGGCGTTTGCTGCCTAAGGCCTTGGGCTTCTATGGATTGCCTGTGTTCGTGGTGGTCTATTAGCACTGCCCCTGTGCGGGGCGGCAGTCACTTTCTTTGCTGCTGCAAAGAAAGTAACCAAAGAAAGCAGCTATCCCCAGCCTAAGCACTTCACACCGGCCGCGGCACAGACGATTGGCCTAATGGCCCGGCAGTAGCGAGTGCCCCCAAAAACTCACCGGGCTTGGCTCGCGCACGGTTTGCCGCCCGAGACGATTCAGCGCGCTGGTTCAGCACGAAAGTGTTCCGGCACAGCGCTACGCGCTGCCGTTGGGTATGCGAGGGAAATCGTCGAAGAAGAAGCGCACGCGGACCCGGTTGACCCATCGGCCGCGAAGCGGGCCGGAGCCATTTGGTGCTGAACCAGTGACGCAAGCGACGCGATGCGGCAGACCGTGCGCGAGCCAAGCCCGATTGGGCCTTCGAGGGCGACACTTAGGCGAGTGCCACCGGCGGCTGGCAAGCATGGCCAAACTGCGTGTGACCGCGGGCTTAAACGAGCTGCTTTCTTTGGTTACTTTCTTTGCAGCAGCAAAGAAAGTGACCCCCGCCCCGGGGAGGGGCAGTGCTAATAGACCACCGCGTATTCAGGCCATCCACAAAAGCCCAGCCAACATCACCTCCCCCCCCGCCCACTCTCCCGCATCGGCTCCTCGTTCTCCAGCCGATAAACCCACGACAGCAATTCCGCCACCGCCTGATACAGCGCGGGCGGAATATGCGCATCGAGATCGACCTGCATCAGCAGCGACACCATTTCCGGCGACTCATGCACATACAAACCCGCTTCCTTCGCGCGCTGCACGATCATTTCCGCGACTATGCCGTAACCCTTCGCGACGACACGCGGCGTCCCCTCGCGGTTGCCCGCGTCGTAGGCGAGCGCGGTCGCCTGCCTGCGCGTATACGACGGATGATCCTGCCCGCTCATGCTCCGCTCCCCTCGCCCTGCGGCGGGCGAAACAGATGTTCGAGCGGCGAGCGCACCGGTTTTTTCGCGGCGCCATTGTCGCCAGACAGCGCGAGATCGGTCGTGCCGTCCATCGAGCGCACGGAAAGCGACGCCAGCGCGATGCCCGCCGCCTCCAGTTGACGCGCGAACGCGACCCCATCGGCAGCAAGACGCCGCGCGCCCGCATCGCCCGCCTTGATGCGCGCGACGAGCTTTTCGCCCGTCAGCACGAGTTCGGCGTCGACGGTGCCGAGCGCGGGCAGCGACAGCGTGATGCGCGTGCGCCAAGCGCGTTCGTCGGCGGCATCGTCGGCGGTGCGCGGATCGTGCGGCTCGCGGGCAACTTCCCACTCGAAGCGCGTGCCGGGCCACGCCTCGCCCTGCCAGCGGAACTGCTGATTCGCGAGCACGTCGAGTTGCTGGCGCACGACATTGAGCGTCGCCGGATGGATGCCCGCCGCGACCGACGCCTGCAACGCCGATTCCTGCTGGCTCGGCTGCGCGCTCTGCGCGTTCATGCCGCCGCTGACGCTTCCGCTTTGCGAATTCGATAGCGCCGATGGCGGCGCATCGCGCACCGACGCCGCGAGCGCGGCCGCCTGCTGCGGCGTCTGCGGCGTCGCGACCGGGCGTCCGTGAAAGTCGGGCAGATCGGGTATGGGTTGCGGCGCGCGGGCCTCATCCAGCCAGGCGTCGCCGGGCGTCGGGACGTTCGCTAAATCGAACGGCAAGGACATCGAGCGCGCATCGGCGCGCGCCTGCGGCTCGTTGCCGAGCGACGCGGCGCTGCGCTGGCCCGCGAGCCATTGCACCAGATGCGATTCGTAGAAGAGCCCGCTTTCGTCGACGGTTTTCGCCAGCGCGGTCGCGAGCGCGGCGGCGGGCAGCGGCGGCAGATTCTGCGTCGCGGCGCGCGCTGCGGCAACCGCGGCGGCGTTGGAAGAGAAAGCGGTATCGAAGAGGCCGGTCGTGAGCGCGGCGAAGGCGCTCGCGGGGCGCGGCGGAGTCGGCCAGAGCGGGGCGTCGCCGGTCAGCGCGGGCGCCGCGCCGGGAAAGCGCGAGATCACGTCGAGCGTGCGCGCGACGCTGGAGAACGCGGTTTGCGCCGATGCCGCCGGCGTCGCCGCGCCGGGATGCGTGCCGACGGTCTGCGACATGTCCGTCTGCGTCGTCGTCTGTCCGACGCTCGCGCCGGTGACGCCGCTGCCGCTCACTCCGTTCGGCGCACGGATCGCGGACAACAGGAGCTCGGTGCGGCTGGCGAGCAACGATGCGATCGCGGTATCGAGTCCAGTCATGCCCACATCCTCATATGCGCCGCGATCGGGCGCGGACCCGCGCCTAGCGCAGTCCGATCATTTTTTTCAGTACGCGCGCCGGGCTGTTGACCGTGAACAGCGCCGAAAGACGCGCGAGGCTCGGCGACGTCAGATCGCGGATCGCGGCGTCGTCGGCGAGAATCTTCTTCACGAGGTCCAGCTTGCGTGCACGGGCGTTTTCGTCGAGTTCCGAGCCGGAATCCACTTGCTTCAGTTGCTCGATCAACTCGCGGTACGTGCCTTGCAACGCCTTCAGCTCGCTCCATTCGCCGCCGCGCGCGGCCGCCAGCATCTGGCCGGAAACCGCCGCGATGGCTTCGTAGTGGGCGAAATATTCTTGTGTCGTCTTCATTCTTTCGAGGCAGTCGACGCGCATCCCGTCAAACGGGCGCGGCGGTCATTTGCGCCACTTCCGGTCCAATTCCCACCCAGGCGTCTTCGAGCGTCGCGAGCAGATTGTCGATCTCGACCAGCATCGTCTCGTCCTGCTTCAGGTTCGCCTCGAGCAGCCGGCGCGTCATATACGTGTACAGCGCGTCCAGCCGCTCCGCGATCTCGCCGCCCGCATCCTTGTTGAGCGCCTGCTGCAAGCCGCTCTCGATGATGCTGATGGCCTTGCTGATCGCCGTGCCGCGCGCGCCGATGTTGTTCTGCTGCATGTGCATGCGCGCCTGCGCGATCGCCTGGCGTGCGCCCTGATACAGCATCACGATCAGACGGTGCGGGCTGGCTCCCATCACTCCTGTCTGCACGCCCACGCGTGCGTAGGCATTGGCTCCAGCGTGTCCTGGGGAATACATCTCTCGATTCTCCTTATGCGATGCCGCGGCGTTCCGCTTGCTTCAAACGGACGCCCTGCTTCTCGTCCGGATCCCCGTGCGCCCGGCAAAAACCGGCGCGGGCAAACGAACCATCGTTCGCCGTGCCGTTATCGGGGTTATCGGAGAAACGCGGCAAAGCTTTAGGACTCAGGACTCTAGAGCCGTCGCAACAACGATTGGGGGCTGGATCGCGAACGGATCGTCAGACGGAGATCTGCATGATGTCGTTGTAGGCCGACACGAGCTTGTTGCGCACCTGCAACCCGAATTGCAGCCCGACGTTCGCCTTCTGCATGTCCACCATCACGTCGTTGAGCGACACATTCGGCGCACCGATCTCGAAAGCGTGCGCCTCGCCGAGCGCCTTGGTCTGGTTGTCGCTGATCTTGTCGATGGACGATTTCAGCGCATCGGAGAAACTGCCGACGCTCGCCGCGCCCGATGTCCCGCTCTGGCCCGTGACGGCGCCCGCTGCGCTGGTCGGGCCGGACACGCCGCCCGCGGCTTGCGATGCCAGCGACTGAATGGCCGAGAGCGCGGCGGAAAGCGGATTGATCGGAAAGTTCATGTTGACTCCGGGTGACAGGGGGAAAGCCGGCGCCTCGCGTGGCGTGGACCTAGGTGCTCGGGATGCGTTTCGCGGAGGTTCACCGAGTACGAAAAAGATTAGCAGCCGGCGGTTTTTCAAAGCGCGGGAAGAACGGGGAAAACCCCGCTCTATTCAGCGAATCGAGTTGCAATCTTCTGCGGATAATCCCCATCGTGAAAAGTCCTCCACCGCCGCTTACATGAGAAGCGGGAAGCGGCGGGAGGAGAACCTCAGGATTCGGAGCTTCGACGCTAAATGGATACGCCCAACAACTCACTCATCACGCCCGACGCCAGAATGGGCCTGGCGGGCGCACAACCGGGAGCAGCCGGAACAGCCGCACCGGGACTCGCGGGTGGCGCCGATTTCGGCGGTTTCGCGCAGCGCGTGCCGATGCTCAACCAGTTCCGCTCGAATCCGCGCGTGCCGCTCATCGTGGCCGTCGCGATTCTGGCGATGGTGATCGCCGGCCTCGTCATGTGGTCGCGCCAGCCGGACTACCGCGTCCTCTTCTCCAATCTCTCCGACCGGGACGGCGGCGCAATCGTTGCCGCGCTACAGCAGGGCAACATTCCCTACAAGTTGTCCGACGGCGGCGGCGCCGTTCTCGTGCCGGCCGAGCAGGTTCACGAAACGCGTCTGCGTCTCGCGAGCCAGGGCTTGCCGAAGAGCGGCTCGGTCGGCTTCGAGCTGATGGACAACCAGAAGTTCGGCATCAGCCAGTTCGCCGAGCAGGTCAACTATCAGCGCGCGCTGGAAGGCGAGCTGGAGCGCACGATCGGCGCGATCTCGTCGGTGAAGTCGGCGCGCGTGCATCTGGCGATTCCGAAGCCGAGCGTGTTCGTGCGCGACAAGGAACTGCCGACCGCGTCCGTCATGGTCAATCTGTATCCGGGCCGCGTGCTCGACGAAGGCCAGGTGGTCGCGATCGCGCACATGGTCGCTTCGGGCGTCGCGGACATGCCGGTCAAGAACGTGAATATCGTCGATCAGGACGGCAATCTGCTCACGAGCCAGAGCGCCGTCAGCGGCCTCGACGCGTCGCAACTGAAGTACGTGCAGCAGATCGAGCACAACACGCAAAAGCGCATCGACGCGATTCTCGCGCCGCTCTTCGGCGCCGGAAACGCCCGCTCGCAGGTGAGCGCCGACATCGACTTCTCGAAGCTCGAACAGACCGCCGAAAGCTACGGCCCGAACGGCAACCCGCAAAGCACGGCGATCCGCAGCCAGCAGTCGAGCGAATCGAGCGAAACGACGGGCGGCGGCGCATCGGGCGTGCCGGGCGCGCTCTCGAACCAGCCGCCGCAGCCGGCTTCCGCGCCGATCGACGCGGCAGCTTCGGGCGCCGTCGGCACGAAGACGACGCCGCAAAACCAGCGCCGCGACACGACGACCAACTACGAAGTCGATCGCACCGTGCGCCATTTCGAGCAGGCGACGGGCGGCATCAAGCGCCTGTCCGTGGCGGTCGTCGTGAACTACGACAAGAAGGTCGACGCGAAGGGCAACGTCACGATGACGCCGCTCGCCGCCGACAAGCTCGCGCAGGTCCAGCAGCTCGTGAAGGACGCGATGGGCTTCGACGAGAAGCGCGGCGACTCGGTGAACGTGGTGAACAGCGCGTTCTCGGCCGACCTGAACGTGACGCCGGACGTGCCGTGGTGGCGCACCCCGCAGATGATCGCGTGGGGCATCCAGGCGGCGAAGTACGTGGGCATCGGGATCGTCGGGCTGTTCCTGTACTTCAGCATGGTGAAGCCGGCGATGCGCCGCGCCTTCCCGCCGCTGCCCGAAGCCGCCCCCGCGCTCGGCGCACCGGATGAACTCTCGCTGCTCGATGGCCCGTCGCTCGACGGCGGCCAGAAGAAGGACGACGAGGACAAGGATGCCGAGGTCAGTCTCCTCGGTCATGAAAGCAAGAAGGCCAAATTCGATCGCAACCTCGACTACGCGCGCATGGTGGCGCGTCAGGACGCGAGAATCGTTGCGACGGTCGTGAAGAACTGGGTGTCCGATGAACGCTGAAGGCCTGAATAAAGCCGCTCTCCTCCTGATGTCGATCGGTGAGGAAGAAGCCGCCGAAGTTTTCAAGTATCTCGCTCCGCGCGAGGTGCAGAAGATCGGCGCGACCATGGCGGCGCTGAAAAACGTGACGCGCGAGCAGCTCGACAACGTGCTGACCGAATTCGTTTCGGAAGCGGAGCAGCACACCGCGCTGTCGCTCGATTCGAGCGAGTACATCCGCTCGGTGCTGACGAAGGCGCTCGGCGAAACCAAGGCCGGCGCGCTGATCGACCGTATCCTGCAAGGCAGCGATACGAGCGGCATCGAAGGCCTGAAGTGGATGGACTCGGGCGCGGTCGCGGAACTGATCAAGAACGAGCATCCGCAGATCATCGCGACGATCCTCGTGCATCTGGACCGCGATCAGGCTTCGGAAATCGTGTCGCTGCTGGCCGACCGTTTGCGCAACGACGTGCTGCTGCGCATCGCGACGCTCGACGGCATTCAGCCCGCCGCGCTGCGCGAACTCGACGACGTGCTGACGACGCTCCTTTCCGGCAGCGACAACCTGAAGCGCGCGCCGATGGGCGGCATCCGCACGGCGGCCGAGATTCTCAACTTCATGTCGAGCAATCATGAAGAAGGCGTGATCGCGAACGTGCGCGAATACGACGCCGAACTCGCGCAGAAGATCATCGACCAGATGTTCGTGTTCGAGAACCTGCTCGACCTGGAAGACCGCGCGATCCAGCTTCTCTTGAAGGAAGTGGAGTCCGAGACGCTGATCGTGTCGCTCAAGGGCGCGCAGCCGGCGCTGCGCCAGAAGTTCCTGTCGAACATGTCGCAGCGCGCGGCCGAACTGCTCGCGGAAGACCTCGATTCGCGCGGTCCGGTGCGCGTGTCGGAAGTCGAGCAGCAGCAACGCAAGATTCTGCAGATCGTCCGCAATCTCGCGGAAAACGGCCAGATCCAGCTAGGCGGCAAGGCGGAGGATGCATATGTCTGACGCTCGCGTGCAAAAGACTCCGCTCTCGGCGTATCAGCGCTGGGAAATGGCCTCGTTCGATCCTGTCGAAATCAAGGTCGACGACAGCGCGGCGGAACAGGCCGCGCTCGAAGCGCACTTGCGCCGCGTCGAGGAAGACGCGCATCAGCACGGGCTCGCGAAGGGGCATGTCGCGGGCCAGGCGCTCGGTTATCAGGCGGGTTACGAGCAAGGTCAGGCGAAGGGTTTCGAGGATGGCCGCAAGGAAGCGCTCGCTCAGGCCGCGCGTCTCGCCGAAATCGCCGATACGTTCAGGACCGCGTTGCAGGCCGCCGATGCGGCCATCGCGGAGTCCCTTGCCGAACTCGCGATCGATATCGCGCAGCAGGTCGTGCGTCAGCATCTCGCGCTCGATCCGACCGCGCTCGTCGCGGTGGCGCGCGAAGTGATCGCCGCCGAGCCGGAGCTTTCGGGCGCGCCCACGCTCGTCGTGAATCCGGCCGACATGCCGATCGTCGATGCCTATCTGAAAGACGAACTCGAGTCAGCGGGCTGGACCGTGCGTCCCGATCCGGAAGTCGAGCGCGGCGGCTGCAAGGCGTACGCCGCGACCGGCGAAATCGACGCGACCATCGTGTCGCGATGGGAACGCGTCGTGGCTGCTCTGGGGAGAAACAAGCCGTGGTGAGCCGAATCACTCAGGATGGTTTGAGCGAGCTGGAACAGGAGCTCGCACGCGCTTCGTTCGGCCCGCTCGCCGTCGATGAATCCGTCGGCGACGAATCGGCCGACGAACTCGCCGCGCGCACCATCGCGGAACTGGCGCATATCGCCGGCAATCCGCACATCGATACGTGGCGCGAGAAGCTCGACGCGCTCAGGTCGCGCAACGCCATCGCGAAGCCGCTGCGTCCGTGCGGGCGTCTCACGCGCGCGGCCGGACTCGTGCTGGAAGCGGTCGGCCTGAAGATGGGCGTCGGCTCCGAATGCATGATCGAACTGCCGCCGGGCAGCGCGATTCCGACCGCCGAAGCCGAAGTCGTCGGCTTCGCGGGCGACAAGCTCTTTCTGATGCCGACCACCGAAGTGGCCGGCCTGTTGCCCGGCGCGCGCGTCTATCCGCTCGAAAGCGCGCCGATCAACGATCCGATGGCGGGCGCGAAGCGTTTGCCCGTCGGCTGGGAAATGCTTGGCCGCGTCGTCGATGCGTCCGGCCGTCCGCTCGACGGGCTCGGCCCGCTCGGCGCGAAGGTCGATGCGCCGCTGTCCGCGCCGGTCATCAATCCGCTGAACCGCGAGCCGATCCACAAGGTGCTCGATGTCGGCGTGCGCGCGATCAACACGCTGCTGACGGTCGGGCGCGGCCAGCGCATGGGCCTGTTCGCGGGTTCGGGCGTCGGCAAGTCGGTGCTGCTCGGCACGATGGCGCGCTACACGAGCGCGGAAGTGATCGTGATCGGGCTGATCGGCGAACGTGGCCGCGAAGTGAAGGAATTCATCGAGCAGATTCTCGGCGAGGAAGGTCTCGCGCGCTCGGTGGTCGTGGCGGCGCCGGCGGATGTATCGCCCGTGCTGCGCATGCAGGCGGCCGCGTACACGACCTCGCTCGCCGAATATTTCCGCGATCAGGGCAAGCATGTGCTGATGCTGATGGATTCGCTGACGCGCTACGCGATGGCCCAGCGCGAGATCGCGCTCGCGATCGGCGAGCCGCCCGCGACGAAGGGTTATCCGCCTTCGGTGTTCGCGAAGCTGCCGGCGCTCGTCGAGCGCACCGGGAATGGACCGGAAGGCGGCGGCTCGATCACCGCGTTCTACACCGTGCTCACCGAAGGCGACGATCAGCAGGACCCGATCGCCGATTCGGCGCGCGCGATTCTCGACGGCCATATCGTGCTGAACCGCTCGCTCGCCGAGGCGGGGCACTATCCGGCTATCGACATCGAACAGTCGATCAGCCGCGCGATGACCGCGCTCATCGACGACAAGCATCTCGAACGCGTGCGCCTCTTCAAGCAGATGCTTTCGCGCTATCAGCGCAACAAGGATTTGATCAACGTGGGCGCGTATTCGAGCGGGCGCGATCAGCTCCTCGACCGTGCGATCGCGCTGTATCCGCGCATGGAGTCGTTTTTGCAGCAGGGTTTTCGCGAGCAGGCGCCGTTCGAGCCGAGCATCGCGATGTTGAATCAGCTCTTCGAATAGTTTTCGACTAGTATCCGAATCATTCATCACAAGAAAGCCAAAAGACCATACGGGACCGCCACGCCATGTCCAAGAATCTGCCGATCAACACCCTCATCGGCCTTGCCGAAGAGGAACTCGACGCCGCCACGAAGAAGCTCGGAAAGCTCCAGCAGGAACGCAACGAAGTCGAAACGCAATTGAACTCGCTCATCACCTACCGTGACGAGTACCACGCACGATTCACGGCATCGGCGCAGGAGGGCACCACGGCGCAGACGCTGCGCAACTTCCAGGCGTTCGTCGACACGCTCGATTCGGCGATTGCGCAGCAACGCACGGCGCTCGTCATGGCCGATCAGCGCATCGAGGCGGCGAAACCCGACTGGCGTCTCAAGAAACAGAAGCTCGGCAGTTACGAAGTGCTCGCCGCACGCGGCGAGGCGATGCTCGCGAAGAAGGCTGCGCGCGTCGAGCAGCGCGAATCCGACGAGCACGCCGCGAAGATACTGCGCATGCGCGCCGAGCGTGCCTGAGCCGTTACCCAACCATTGCATTTGAGAGACTCGTATGTCCTCCGTATCACTTCTCGGCGCGATGACCGCCGCTACGTCATCGAGCAAGGCCGCGGCGCAGCGCGCGGCGAGCGCGGGCGCGTCGTTCGGCATGACGCTGCAAGGCATCACCGATAAGGCAAACGCCGACGCGCAGGCGGCGAAGGCGCTGGCGGATTCGTCCGCCGACAAATCGAGCGTGCACGACGCGCCGAAGCCGGATGACAGCGCTTCCGCGGCTGCATCGAAGAGCGATGACGCGTCGGATGCGCAGGCCGCCGCGAAGCCCGATCAGGCCGACGCGCCGAAAGAGGCATCGAAGAATACGAACAAGGCCGATACGGCGGACGCATCGAAGCCGGCTGCGCAGACGTCCGGTTCCGCACCGGACGCAGCAACGGCGGCGGCGCAGGCGAAAGCACGCGCCGACGCCGCCAACGCCGACGATGCCGACACGGACACCACGCTCGCCGATCTGACGGACGCGGCCACAGCAACGACGACCACCGCTTCGACCGACGACACCAAATCGACGGGCGAGACGCACAAGAGCGCGGACGCGAAACCGGCGCAGGACGCGCTTCAGGCGGCGCTCGCGGCGATGAACAGCGCTACGCCGAACGCAGTGCCGGCGAACGGTTCCGTGGCGACGGCGCGCGAAGGTGCGGACGGCGAGGATCAGGGCGGTTTGTTTGCGAAGGGCGGAAAGGGCGCGAGTCTCGCCGTGTTGGCGAACAACGTGAACGCGGATGCGAAGGCGACCGACGCGACCGCGCTGGCAGTCGCGACGATGCCCGCGGATGCCGCGACCGCCGCGTACAAGCAAGCCGCCGATGCGGCTGCGCACGCGGTGTCGATGCAGACGGCATCGGCGAATTCGGCGGTATCGAGTCCGCAAGGCGCGATGGCGTCGGCGACGAGCGCGGCGATTGCGCCGCACGTGGGCGCGTCCGGCTGGGACGATGCGTTCAGCCAGAAGGTCGTGTTTCTGTCGAAGGCGGATCAGCAGAGCGCCGAGTTGACTTTGAATCCGCGAGATCTCGGGCCGTTGCAGGTGACCTTGCAGGTTTCCGAAAGCCACGCGCACGCGCTGTTCGTGTCGCAGCATGCGCAGGTGCGCGAGGCGGTCGAGGCCGCCATGCCGAAGCTGCGTGAGGCGATGGAGGCGAATGGCATCAGTCTTGGGAGTGCTTCGGTTTCGGATGGGTCGGCGTTTGGAAGGCAATCGCAGCAGGAGGAGCGCTCGTCGGGCTCGTCGGGCTCGCGCGGGGGTGGGGGCGCTGGTGGGATCGGTGGGGTCGATTCTTCGGCTTCCGCCAGTGTGAGTGTGCCGGTGCGGCGCACCGTGGGGCTTGTGGATACGTTTGCTTGATTTTTTCGCTGGCTCGTCGCCGGATCCCGGATTCGTGTCGGTTTATTAGCACTGCCCCTCCCCGGGGCGGGGGTCACTTTCTTTGCTGCTGCAAAGAAAGCAACTGTATTGAGAGTCAAGCGGTGGGGAGCAAAGAATCAAGGTTTTGGGGGATTCCAGGCTGTGCCATCGCGCATCATGGCGTTGAGCTGCGTGAGGAGTTTTCGCATGCCTGCGACGAAGGCGACCTTGGTTTTTTTGCCTCTAGCGCGTAGCTGATCGCAGAACGCCTTGAGATAGGGATTGGCTCGTTGCGCGGCGACACAGGCCATGTAAAGGGCGCGGCGCACGAAGTGACGCCCGCCTTTGGTATGGCGTTCGCCGCGGTGCGTGCCACTGTCGGAGTTGAATGGGGCGAGGCCGACGAGCGAGGCGATCTGTCGGTTGTTGAGGGAGCCCAATTCAGGCAGGAAGGCGATGAGCGTCGCGGCTGTGGTCTTGCCGACGCCCGGAGTGGAGCGCAGCAGGGCTTCGTTTTTGCGCCAGAGTTCGTTGGTGTGGAGGAAGGAGTCGATGTCGCGATCGGCGTCCTTGATGCGTTGCGTGATGAACTGGATGAATTCATCGATGCTGGGCAGGGCCGATTTATGAGCGCGCTTGCGACGGTTTTGCTCGGCGGTGAGCATCTCGATGAGCTGTGCGCGGCGCAGGATAAGGGCCTGCAGCTGCTGGGTCTGCTCATCGGTCAGGGGTCGGACTTCGGGTTGCATGACGGCCCCGTAGCGAGCGATGACGCGCGCATCGATGCGATCGGTCTTGGCCAGTTGTCCGGCGGATCTGGCGAACTCGCGCACCCACGTGGAGTTGACCGCGACGGCGGGCAGACCGGCTTGGCAGAGGGCTTGAAGGACGGCGCGTTCGAGCTTGCCGGTGGCTTCGAGGACGATGAGTTTGGGCTTGAGAGGCAACAATCGGTTGATCAGTTCGGCGAAGCCTTCAGGCGCATTGGGCAGACGAAAGGTTTCGGCGGATCCGTGATAGGCGATGTCGAGGAAGGGTCCGCTGACATCGATACCGACGAACAAGGGCGAAGCGAAGGGGGAAGGAATTTGGTTCACCACAGCACCCATACTTGTAAAGATACGAGCTCGAGGCTCAGTCAACTGTCCGGGTTCAAAGCGGTAAGAAGAAGCGGCGCCACCAGCTTTCTTTCGGGCTGCGAGCCCATGTAACACAAACGGGCTACCGCTTCGGGTGAGCGGAAGAGATCAGTTTCCGCCCACCTGGAATCAATATACAAGTAACCAAAGAAAGCAGCTCGTTCAAGCCCGCGGTCACACGCAGTTTGGCCATGCTTGCCAGCCGCCGATGGCACTCGCCTAAGTGTCGCCCTCGAAGGCCCAGTCGGGCTTGGATCGCGCACGGTCTGACACATCGCACCACAGAACAAACTGGTTCAGCACGAAATAGCTCCGGCCCGCTTCGCGGCCGATCGGTCAATCGGGGGTGCGTGCGCTTCGTTGCTAACGCCACCATCTCAATGCACTGCGTACACCGATGGTTTCCCTTGCAGACCCAACGGCAGCGCGTAGCGCTGTGCCGAAGCAATTTGGTGCTGAACCAGAGCCCTAAAAACAACTAGCTTGTCAGACCGTGCGCGAGCCAAGCCCGGTAAGTCCTTCGAGGGCGACACTTAGGCGAGGGCCACCGCGGGCTGGCAAGCATGGCCAACGTGCGTGTGACCGCGGGCGATGAGAAGCTGCTTTCTTTGGTTACTTTCTTTGCAGCAGCAAAGAAAGTGACCCCCGCCCCGGGGAGGGGCAGTGCTAATAGACCGACACGAAAACGGGACCCAGCGAAAACAAGAGTCCCGACCGCCAAACCAGGCGGACCCTCAGACAAGCGCCGGAAAATCAATCGTAGTGTCGTTCACGCGATTCACGAGATTCGTGAAGTTGATGACACTCATCGCAAACAGCGTATCGATGACCTGCGCTTCCGAGTAACCCGCTTCGCGCACGTCGCTCAGACGCGCCGCATCGACGGTCCCCGTGGACCCCGCCACATGCCGCACGAACCTCACGAGCGCGTCGCGCTTCACATTGCCGGTCGCTTCACCGGCGCGAATCTGCTGCGTTTCCTTCTGCGACAGCCCGACCATCTTGCCGACAACGGTATGCGCCGCAGCACAGTAATCACAGCCCACGAGTTCGCTGACGGCGAGCTTGATCGCTTCGACGTCGGCCTTGTCGAGGCTGCTCTTCGCGAGAATCGCATCCCCGTCGAGCGTGGCGCGTAGCGCGGCGGGGCTGTGCGTGCCAATGGTCGCGTAGGCGTTCGGCACGCGGCCGACGGCCTTCTTGATGGCGGCGAACAGATCGGCGGCGGCGCCGGTGGCTTCGTTGACGTTGACCTGGGAAAGACGTGACATGGTGTGCTCCTTCGTTCAGTGGTTGGCCATCGCGATGGCATGGGTTGAACTTTAGGCGCATGCGTCTTTCGCGTGAATGCTCGTCCGGCTCGTAAAACCGCGCGATCGTCTCATCGTGCGAGTACGGCGGCTTCATGCCATGATCGAGGCTCTCCGCACGCGTCACGATCACGCACATGGACTATCTGACGAGCCTGAAGGTGTTTTGCACGGTGGTCGAAGCGAAGAGCTTCGCGCGTGCGGCCGACATACTCGGCCTGTCGCCGCCCGTCGTGTCGCGCGCGATCGCCGGTCTCGAAGAACGGCTCGGCAGCCGGCTTTTCAATCGCACGACGCGGCAGATTTCGCTGACCGAGACCGCCGAACGCTTCTTCTCCGACTGCTCGCGCCTGCTCGACGAACTTCAGGCGATGGAAGAGCGCGCCTCCAACCGCGCGAGCGAAGCGACGGGCCTGTTGCGGCTCGTCGCGCACACGACGGTGATGATGAGCCGCTATGCGCCCGTCGTCGCGAGTTTCCGGCGCGCGCATCCGCATGTGCGCCTCGACGTGACGCTGACCGAGCGGCCCATCGATCTCGTCGGCGAAGGTTACGATCTCGCGATCGTGCTGCCCTTCATGCTCTCCACCGATACGGCCGTCACGCGCCTGCTCGAAACCATTCCGCTCGTGCTCGTCGCGAGTCCCGCATATCTCGCGCAGCGTCCCGCGCCGCGCCATCCGTCCGAACTCGTCGATCACGTGTTCGTGCCGATGTCGCCCTCGATCCGCAAGCCCGCGCTCACGTTTCGCATCGGCGGCGAGGAATTGCGCGTGCCGCTCGATCACGACATTTCATCGAACAGCGCGGTGTTCAATCGCGAGATGGTGTTGCAGGGCTTCGGCATCGGCGTATTGCCGACGGCGCTCGTCGCGCAGGAAGTGGCGGCGGGGCGGCTCGTCACGCTGCTCGACGCGTACGAGCGCGTCGATGCCCACATCGAAATTCGGATCGCCTACAGCACGCGCGCACTCCTGCCGGCCAAGGTGCGCACCTTCGTCGAGCATGCGGTGCGCTTTTGCGCCGACGAAAGCATGCTGTCCGGACACTCGAAAATCGGCCTCCAGGCCTTGTGAAACAAGGCTTTCCGCGATTCTTTCCGCTAGCGTTATTCACTCGTGCGCGCCGTGACGGTTGACTTGGTGCATATGCACATCTAGTCTTCCGGGCTATGACGGGCAGCGGATTCGCCCTTTCCTTACTTCAAATTGTGCATATGCACTATAACGACAAATGACGACACCTACGACAAATATTCCATCGGTCGCGGCGCCGGCTCTCGCGCGGCCGGCGCGCAAGATTCCCTGGATGCTGCTCGCGCTCGGACTGGTCGGGCTCGCGCTGATCGCCGCGGTGGCCTGGTGGGCGCTCGTGCTGCGCTTCGTGCAAACGACCGACGATGCCTACGTCGGCGGCGATGTCACGGTGCTCGCGCCGAAGGTCAACGGCTTCGTCACCGATGTGCTCGTGCAGGACAACCAGCGCGTGAAGGCGGGTCAGGTGCTGATCCGCCTCGATGCGCGCGACTACGACGCACGCTTAGCGCAAGCCGACGCCGAATTGTCGGGCGCGCGCGCGGCGGTGGTCGAATTGCAGGCGAAGGATGCGTTGCAGGCCGCCGTCATCAATCAGCAGCAGGCGGAAGTGCGCGCTTCGTCGGCTGAGCTCACGCGCAGCGGGCAGGATCGGGTGCGCTATCGCGAGCTGGTGAAGGACGACGCCGTGTCGAACCAGATCGTCGAACGCGCGGATGCGGACTATACGAAGGCACAGGCATCGGTGGATCGAAGCGGCGCGTCGCTGGTGGCGGCGAAGCGCCAGTTGAGCGTGATCGAAGCGCAGATCGCGGATGCGCAGGCGCGCGTCGCTACGGCCGAAGCGGCGCGCCGCGTCGCGGAGCTGAACGTCGAATACACGACGATCCGCTCGCCCGTCGATGGCTATGTCGGCAATCGCACGGCGCGCGTGGGTGTGCTCGCGAACGTCGGCACGTCGCTCTTGACCATCGTGCCGTCGACGGGACTTTGGGTCGATGCGAACTTCAAGGAAGACCAGTTGAAGAAGATGCGCGCGGGCGATGAAGCGGATGTCGAGCTCGACGCATCCAGCGTGCCGCTGACCGGCCACGTCGAAAGTCTCGCGCCTGCGACCGGCGCAACTTTCAGCGTGCTGCCGGCGGAGAACGCAACCGGCAACTTCACGAAGATCGTGCAGCGCGTGCCGGTGCGCATCCGTCTCGATGTGCCGAAGGGCATGGAATCGGTGCTGCGTCCGGGTCTTTCGGCGACCGTGAAGGTTCATCTCGCCAAGCAGTCGAACGGCTGAGGAGCGCGGCGATGACCCACACCGTTCCCTTCGATCCCGCGAACCAGCCGATCAGACAGCGCGTGCTCGCGTTCGCGCTGATGTGCCTCGGCTTCTTCATGGCGACGCTCGATATCCAGATCGTGGCTTCGTCGCTGAAGGATATCGGCGGCGGATTGTCCGCGAGCCAGGACGAGCTGTCCTGGGTGCAGACGTCCTATCTGATCGCGGAGATTCTCGTCATTCCGATGTCGGGCTGGCTCTCGAAAGTGTTCTCCACGCGCTGGCTTTTCGTTGCATCGGCGGTCGGCTTCACGATCACGAGCATGCTGTGCGGCATGGCGTGGGACATCAACTCGATGATCCTCTTTCGCGGCCTGCAAGGCGCGCTCGGCGCCGCGATGATCCCGACCGTATTCACGACCGCCTTCGTGATCTTTCCCGGCAAGCAGCGCCTGATTGCATCGACGACCATCGGCGCGCTGGCGTCGCTCGCGCCCGCGATCGGTCCCGTGATCGGCGGATGGATCACCGATCAATGGTCGTGGCACTGGCTCTTCTATCTGAACGTCGTGCCGGGTCTCGTGGTCGCGCTGCTCGTGCCGAAGTACGTGCATATCGACGAGCCCAATCTTTCGCTGCTGAAGAAGGGCGACTATCTCGGCATCGTGCTGATGTCGGGCTTTCTCGGCTGTCTGGAATATGTGCTCGAGGAAGGGCCGCGCAAGAACTGGTTCGGCGACGACGTGATCATCGTATGCACGTGGATTTCGGCGATCTGCGGTTTCCTGTTCCTCGTGCATGCGTTCACGGCGAAAGACCCGATCGTCGATCTGCGTGCGCTCGCGGTGCGCAACTTCGCGATCGGCAGCGTGCTGTCGTTCGTGACGGGCATCGGCATCTTCGTGTCGGTGTTCCTGACGCCGGTGTTTCTCGCTCGCGTGCGCGGCTTCGATTCGTTGGATACGGGTCTCGCGCTGCTCTCCGTCGGCTGCTTCCAGTTGCTTTCCATCGGCGTATACGGCTTCGCGTCGCGCTTCATCGACATGCGCGTGCTGCTCGCATTCGGGCTGATCTGCTTCGGCGCGGGCTGTTACTTCTATACGCCGCTGACGCACGACTGGGGCTGGCAACAGCTTCTCCTGCCGCAGGCGCTGCGCGGTATCGGCCAGCAATTCGCGGTGCCGCCCATCGTCACGATGGCGCTCGGTTCGCTGCCGCAGTCGCGGCTCAAATCGGCGAGCGGGCTCTTCAATCTGATGCGCAATCTCGGCGGCGCGATCGGCATCGCGGTGAGCGCGACGATGCTCAACGATCGCCTCAATCTGCATTACCTGCGCCTGAGCGAAAACGTGACGATCGGCCGGCCCGTCATCGACGATCTGCTCTCGCGCAGCTCCGCGCATCTGTCGTCCGTTGCGGGCGATGCGCTGAATGCGTCGCAGGCGGGACTTGCATCGCTGCATGCGCTCGTGATGCGCGAAGCACTCGTGCTGACCTTCGCCGATTGCTTCTATGTGCTCGCTCTGTGCTTTCTCTTCGGCTTGATGACGGTGATGTTCGCGAAGCCGATCACGAGCGCGCCGCCTTCCTCCGATGCGCACTGAACCGGATGCTTCGATCATGAAGAAACTATTCGTCGAAATACTTGCGGGCGTGACGGCTCTGACGCTCGCCGCGTGCGCGGTGCAGCCCGAAACGCACGCCGATCTTCCCGCGACCGTGAACGCGACCGCGCCCGCCGACTGGAACGTCGATGTGCCGAAGCAAGCTGTCGATCCCACTGCATGGTGGAACCAGTTCAACGATCCGGTCATGCATGAGCTCGTCGCGTCGGTGTTGAACGACAACCTCGACGTGCAGGCGGCGGTCGAGCGCGTGAAGCAGGCAGAAGCGATCACGACGCAACGTCGCGCGGCCTTGCTGCCGCAACTGGACGCGGGCGCGGGCGGATCGTACTCGCGCCAGAACACGCCGCCGCCGCTCGGCTATGTGAAGCAGGCGGGCTTCGGTCTGACGCTGAGCTGGACGCCCGATGTATTCGGCGGCGAGCGTCTGGAATTGCTCGCGTCCCAGGCGCAGCTCGTCGGCCGTGAACATGCCGCGGATCAGGTCAGGCTCGCGCTCGCCGCCGATACGGCCGCCGCGTATGTCGATCTGCGCTGGGCGCAAGCCGAACTGAAGATCCTGCAAGACAACCTGGAGATTCGCGAACGCGCGTTGAAGCTCACGCAACGTCGCCTGCAATACGGTCTGTCGACGAAGCTCGATGTCGCGCGCGCGCAGAATCAGCTTAGCGATCTGCAATCGCGCGTGCCGCGCACGCAGGCGACGATTCAGCATCAGCTGAGCCTGATCGCGGTGTATTCGGGCCGCACGCCGGAATCCATCGACAAGCTGATGCTCGCGAATGCGGGCGCCGAGCCTGTCATCCCGGTGCCCGCGAGCGGCGCGCCGCAGATGCTGCCGTCCGAAGCATTGTTGCGCCGTCCCGATGTGCTCCTCGCGTACGCGAGCGTGCAGCAGCGCGCGGCGGAAGTCGGCGTCGCGCGTGCGGAGCGTTATCCGAAGTTTTCGCTGCGTTTGTCGGATGGCTTGCTCGCATCGTCGTATCTCGGTTTGCCGACGCTGACCGACAACCTCTTCTCCGCCGCGCTCAACGCGACGAGCCCGATCTTCAACGCGGGACGCATCACGGCGGATATCGAGCAAAACCAGAGCAAGATGCGCGAATCGGAACTGCGTTTGCGTCAGACGATGCTGGAGGCGCTGAAGGATGTCGAGGACACGCGCAGCGATCTCGTCAGCACGACCGAATCGACCGCGCGCCTGACCGATGCGCTTTCCGCGTCCGGCCAGTCGCTCACGCTGTCGACGCAGTTGTACAAGGGCGGCGCGGCCAGCTTTCTCGATGTGCTCGACGCCCAGCAATCCTATCTGCGCGACGCCGATGCGCTGAATCAATCGAAGCGCGAACACGCGCTCGCGGCGGTGGCGCTCTATCGCTCGCTGGGCGGCGGCTGGAGCGTGACCGGCGATGACGACGTGATCAAGACCGCCAGCGATAAAACGGAGACGACGAAATGAGCCTGATCGAAGAAACCGCCGCCGGCCTCGACGGTCTCGCGCAACTGCGCAAGCTGATCGCGAGCGGACGCAAGCCGGGCATTCTGGAGTCGCTGGATTTCGAATTCATCGAAGTGGAAGCGGGCAGGGCCGTGTTCGTGGGCGTACCCGGCGATCACGCGTATAACCCGATCGGCACCGTGCACGGCGGCTATGCGGCGACGCTGCTCGATTCCGCGTGCGGTTGCTCGGTGCATTCATGCCTGACCGCGACGCAGGCGTATACGACGCTCGAACTGAAAGTGGCGTACCACAAGGCGGTCACTCGCGATTCCGGTGTGCTGCGCGCGGAAGGACGCGTGCTGTCGATCGGACGCCGCGCCGCGTTCGCCGAAGCGACGCTCAAGGACGCGCGAGGCAGATTGTTCGCCTCGGCGACATCGACCTTGCTCGTCATGGAGCGGTGAAAGAAAAAGCCCGGTTCCTCATCGCGAGGAACCGGGCTCTCTGCCGCGAGAAAACCGCTTACTTCACGCTTTCCAGCGCCTTTCTCACCGTGCCGAAGATCTGATCGATCTGATCGTCTTCGATGATGAGCGGCGGCGAGAACGCGAGGATATCGCCGGTATAGCGCACGAGCACGCCCGCTTCGAAACACTTGACGAATACTTCATACGCCCGCGCGCCCGGCGCGCCTTCGCGCGATTCGAGCTCGATGCCCGCGACGAGTCCGAGATTGCGGATGTCCTTCACGAACGGCGCATCGCGCAGCGCGTGGGCGGCGCTTTCGAACTTCTCGGCCTTCGACGCCGCGCGCTCGAACAGCTTGTCGCGCTGATACAGATCGATGGTCGCGATGGCCGCGGCGGTCGCGACCGGGTGCGCCGAATACGTATAGCCGTGGAACAGCTCGATGGCATTGGCGGCGCCCGCGTTGACGACCGTGTCGTGCACGTTGCGATGCGCGGCGACGGCGCCCAGCGGAATGGTCGCGTTGTTGATCGCTTTCGCCATCGTGATGAGGTCGGGCGTCACGCCGAAGTACTCGCTCGCCGTCGCCTTGCCCAGCCGCCCGAAACCGGTGATGACTTCATCGAAAATCAGGAGAATGCCGTACTTCGTGCAGATGTCGCGCAGCTTTTGCAGATAGCCTTGCGGCGGCACGAGCACGCCCGTGGAACCGGCGAGCGGCTCGACAATCACGGCGGCGATCGTCGACGGATCGTGCAGCGTGACGATGCGTTCCAGATCGTCCGCGAGATGATCGCCCCATGTGGGCTGGCCCTTCGTGAACGCGTTGCGCGCGAGATCGTGCGTATGCGGCAGATGATCGACCGACGGCAACAGCGCGCCCGAGAACGTTTTGCGATTCGGTGCGATGCCGCCGACCGAAATGCCGCCGAAGCCGACGCCGTGATAGCCGCGCTCGCGGCCGATCAGTCGCGTGCGCTGGCCTTCGCCGCGTGCGCGGTGATAGGCGAGCGCGATCTTCAGCGCCGTATCGACCGACTCCGAGCCCGAGTTCGTGAAGAAGATGCGGTCGAGTCCTTCGGGCATCAGGTTGGCGACCTTGGTCGCAGCTTCGAAGGCGAGCGGGTGGCCCATCTGGAAGGTCGGCGCGAAGTCGAGCGTCGAAAGCGCCTTCTGGACCGCATCCACGATCTCGTCCCGGCAATGGCCCGCGTTCACGCACCAGAGACCGGCGGTGCCGTCGAGCACTTCGCGGCCGTCGGTCGAGCGGTAGTACATGCCCTTCGCGCTTTCGAGCAGGCGCGGCGCGGCCTTGAACTGGCGATTGGCGGTGAACGGCATCCAGAACGACGAAAGGTCGTCGATGACGGGGCGAGCATTCATGGCGGGTCTCCTCCTTGGAAAGAACGGTCTGTGCACTGTATTCCTCGGCAAAATTGCACGGCATAGACAGTTCGATCACTGCGCTGCCAACTGTGCTGGCAAAATGCTGCAAACTGTATTGGCCGATGCGCGATGACCGCGCTATCCTCGAATCCATGATCGAACTCAAGCTGGAGCGCGGCACGCGTCAGGCGCCGACGCTCGTCGAACAACTGGTGCGGGCGTTTTCCTCGGCGATCGAGGAGCAGACCCTGCGCGCGGGCGCGCTCCTGCCATCGGTGCGGCGTCTCGCCGAGGCGGAAAGTCTCAGCACGTTCACGGTGACGGAGGCATACGGCAGGCTCGTATCGATGGGCCTCGTCATCGCGCGGCGCGGCTCGGGCTATCGCGTGGCCGCGCGCGGGCGCAGCGAACGCGTGCGGGCGGTCGAATGGCAGCCGCCGAGCCTCACCGCCACATGGCTTCTGTCCGACGTATTCGCCGATCATTCCGTGCCGATCAAATCCGGCTGCGGCTGGCTGCCGAACGAATGGGTCAACGAGAGCGGCCTTCAACATGCGTTGCGCGCGGTGAGTCGCGTGCCTTCGGCGCGCATCGCGGATTACGGGCATCCGTATGGCTTCGCGCCGCTGCGCGAGCGGATCGCGGAGCAACTGGACCGTCATGGTCTGCCGGTCGATGCCGCGTCGAACGTGCTCTTGACGGCGGGCGCGACGCAGGCGCTCGATCTCATCGTGCGCACGTTGCTGCGTCCGGGCGATGCGGTCGTCGTCGAGGATCCGGGCTACTGCAATCTGCTGCAGATTCTGCGGCTCTCCGGGCTTCAGGTGCATGGCGTGCCGCGCACCGCGGCGGGCATCGATACGGACGTGTTCGAGCGCATCGTCATCGAGCATGGACCGAAAGCGGTCTTTCTCAATACGACCCTGCAGAATCCGACGGGCGCGACCTTCGGCATGGCGTCGGCGTTTCGTCTGATGCAGATCGCGGAGCGTCACGGCCTGTGGGTGGTCGAGGACGATGTGAACCGCGAGCTCGCGCCGCCCGGCGCGCCCTTGCTCGCGGCGATGGAAGGGCTGAGCCGCGTGCTATATGTCGGCGGCTTCGCGAAGACGATTACGCCGGCGCTGCGTTGCGGCTATGTCGTCGCTGAACGCGATGTATTGCGCGAACTGGCGCGCACGAAGATGGCGGTGGGGCTGACGTCATCGGAGGCGACGGAGCGCATCGTCGAGAAAGTGCTGACGGAAGGGCGCTACGCGCGGCATGTGGAATTCGTTGTCGATAAGCTGAAAGACGCGCATGCGCTCGTGGAGGATCGCATGGACGCACTGGGCGTCGAGTTGTTCCGGCGTCCGCGTGCGGGTCTATTTTTGTGGGGTGCGTTGCCGATCGATCCCGCAGAAGGAAGCGCCGTCGCGACGCGCGCATTGCAGCACGGCATCTGGCTCGCGCCCGGCTCTTACTTTCGTCCCGACGATGCAGAAAGCGCTTGCTTCAGATTCAACGTCCCTTATTCCGTTGACGATGCACTGTGGACGTTTCTGGAAAGAACGATCAAAGGTTTTTAAAGCGGACACGACGAATAGAAGCGTCGTGTCCGCTTTAATCAAAGCTTATTGCGCCACTTGAGAAGACGCGGATGCGGAAACCTGTCCGCGCTGAACCTGCGCGGTGCGTTCCGTATTGCCGAAATCACCGCGGCCTTGCGCGGCTTCTTCCGCCGCGAAGGTTTGCGCGCTGACGCCATGCTGCGAAGCAGGCGCACCGACATCGGGACGATAATGCGGCGCCGGCCCATAACCGCTTGCAAATGCCGAACCGGCGAAAAGAGAACTCAATGCAATAGCAAAGCCCACTACGAGTCGCTTGTTCACGAGATTGCTCCGACAAAAAATATGAGGAGATGCAGTTATCTGGCAGTGACAACCGCAATCGGAGAAGCGAATCGTTCGCTACGAAACGCACCCGACATGCGAACGCAGTGTAGAAGGACTTGGCCGCTTTTTAATCGCACGAAAAGCCAATTGAGTTTTCGCCGATCTCAAACAATGGGATTACGCGATCGCCTCGCGATGCATCTGCCTGACTCGCGACGCAGCGAGCTGCGCCCGCAAGTGTTCGCAGACATCTTTGCGACGCACGGCGTTGAGCGGATCGCACAGACGAATCGTGAGTGTCGATGTCTCCGCGTGCATCACGGGCGGAGCGTCCGCGTCGGATTCGGGCGCTTCCCACAGCACGACGGTGAAGGTGCCGTCGGAGACTTGTACGACGTGAAAGCGCGCAATATCGATCTTCGTCAGTTCGTGCGGTTCGATCGAATGATGCATGGCGTCCTCGACATTCTCTGCATGGGTATCTACGTTCACGCAAGCATCATGCCGAAGCCAAAGATCCTTGCGGGCGCGCGGTGATGGCCGCGCACCCATGCCGATTTTTTCCGTGCTTCCCTGGAAAAAAGGCTAATTCGATGCCGATGCGTCGCCGGTGTTGGTCGATGCCGGAGCGCCTGCATTGCTTTGTTCAGGCACGGTCGCGGCGGTTGGCGCCTCTTTCGCGGTGCGTTTGCGCGGCGCGCTGCGCTTCGCGGCAGGCTTGGCCGCAGTTGCTTTCTTCGCCGCAGTCTTTTTAACCGCAGTCTTTTTAGCCGCGGTCTTCTTGGCCGCAGCTTTCTTGGCGACGGCTTTCTTGGCGACAACTTTCTTGGCGGCCGCCTTCGGCTTGACCGCTATTTCCGCGCTGTCCGCATCGATCAGAAACTTGCTGCGATCCTTCACGTTCGCGATCCACGCAGGCGGGCGCGCCCAGCCGCTCCAGGTTTCGCCCGTCTTCGGATTGCGGTACTTCGCCGGCAGCTTGCCTTTTTTAGCGAGCTTCGTCATCGCTTGATGGCGACCCGCCGGCGCGGGCAGCGCGACCTTCGGCTTCGCAGCGCGTTTGACCTTCTTTCCGTGCTTGTCGATATCCGCGGTCGTGAGGCCGTGCCTTTCCATCATCGCGCGTATATCGTCGAGAACGGCTTGCGCGCGCTTCGCGATCAGTTGCTCGGCCTGCGCCTGCAGTTTCTTCAGCTTCGCCTGCATCTGCTTGAGTGTCGCCATCGCTGTCTCCTCTTTTGTCTTGTCTATTGTCGGCTCGTGCGCGCTGCCCGACTGCGTGCCAACGCGCGCTGATTGCTACTGCCTGATCGCGACGAACGCCGCGGTTTCATAAGGCACGGTGACTTCACGCTTGCCGCTCAGCTCGGGTTCGCGCTCGATGAGCTTGCGCACCTCATCATCGATCTCGACGCGCGCCGCTTCCGGCAATGACGCGATGAAACTCGTCGAGCGCACGCGATGCACGATCACATCTTCGGGCGAACCCGTATGGCCGAGCGAGAAATGCGTTTCGACGAGCGGGCCGAAGCCTTCATGCGGAAATGCGTGACGCCACGCGCCAGTGTAATAGCGCGGCGCGTCGCCTTCGTATTTATTGACGATGGCGTCGAGCTTCGCAACCCACGGCACGCGCGCATCGCGCAGATTCCACACGAGGCCGAGGCGGCCGCCCGGCTTCAACACGCGATGAATCTCGTCGAGCGCGGCGCGGCTCGCAAACCAGTGAAACGACTGCGCGCACACGACGGCATCGACCGAAGCATCTTCGAGCGGTATCGATTGCGCGGTGCCCGCGAGCGCCTCGACATCGGGTAGCGTGGCCGCGAGCCTTGCACGCATCGAATCGACCGGCTCGACCGCGATCACGCGCGCGCCCGTCTGCACGAGACGCGGCGTGAACTTGCCCGTGCCCGCGCCGAGATCGACGACGCTCGCGCCGGGTTTCAGCCCGAGAGTCCCGGTGAGCCAGCCCGCGAGTTCCGGCGGATAGTCGGGCCGCCCGCGCACATAGCTATCCGCGTTGGCCGTATAGCCTTGCACGGCTGCGCGATGCACACTGGATTGATCGTTCGCGGGCTGCGTCATCGTGGTTACTCGCCGTAGATATCGAAGTCGAAGTACTTCTGCTCGATGCGCTTGTAGGTGCCGTCCTTGATCATCGCGGCGATGGCGCCGTCGAGCTTTTCCTTCAGGTCGGTGTCTTCCTTGCGCAAGCCGATAGCAGTGCCGGGCCCGAAGATCGCGCTGTCTTCCAGCGCGCCGCCCGCGAAGCCGTAGGGCTTGCCGCGCGGCGTATCGAGAAAGCCGCGTTCCGCCTGCACGGCATTTTGCAGCGATGCGTCCAGACGGCCGGCGAGCAAGTCCTGATACACCTGATCCTGATCCGCGTACGAGACGACTTTCACGCCCTTCGCGCCCCAGTGCGCCTTCGCGTAGGTTTCCTGCATCGAGCCTTGCTCGACGCCGACCGTCTTGCCCGCGAGCGAATCGGCCGTCGGCTGGATGCTCGAATCGCGCTTGGCGACGAGGCGCGTGGGTACATGGAAGAGCTTGCTGGAGAACGCGATCTGCTTGACGCGCGCGGGTGTCATCGACATCGTGGAGAGCACGCCGTCGAACTTGCGCGACTTGAGGCCGGGAATCATGCCGTCGAATGCGTTCTCGACCCACACGCATTTCGCATTGAGACGCCGGCAGAGTTCATTGCCGACATCGATGTCGAAGCCGACCAGCGTGCCGTCGGGCGCTTTCGATTCGAAAGGCGGATAACTTGCATCGACACCGAAGCGGATAGTCGACCATTCCTTCGCATGCACGCCGATCGATACGGTCAGCATCGAACCCAACAACACCGTCAACAGCCTCTTCACGATAGTCCCTTCTTTGCATGAGTTTATGAGTGTAGGCGACGCGAGCCGCCGCTGACGATTATAGAGGCGTGCATGCAGCGCAAAAAGAAAACGGCCGCGAAAAGATCGCGGCCGTTCGAATCAAAACTTATGGGGTTGTTTTCGGCGCTCAGCCCGCGCGCACTTCGACGCGGCGCGGACGCGCTTCCTCGCGACGCGGAATCGTGAGCCTGAGCACGCCGTTGGTGAGATTCGCGTCGATCTTCGCGGTGTCGAAGTCGTCGCTCACCGTGAAGGCGCGAGCGAAACGCGGTGCGCGCAATTCGGCATGATGCACACGCACCGCGCCTTGCACGGGCAGTTCCGCTTCGGCTTCGATGGTTAGGCGGGAATCGTGCACCTTCACGTCGAGCTTCTCGCGCGACACGCCGGGCAGATCGGCCCACAGCGTGATGCCGTGGCTATCCTCGACGATATCGACCGCGGGCGTAACCGTTGCGCGGCGCACCGTGTCTTCGTTCTTGCGCGCCACTTCGTTCGTGCCTTGCGGGGCGACTTGCGTATTCTCGGTCATGATGTTTTCCCTCTTACTGAATGGTGATCGCGCGCGGCTTCGATGCTTCGCGCTTGCCGATGGTGATGGACAGCGTGCCGTTCTCATAGCGCGCTTCGACCTTGTCGGCGTCCGCGTTCTGCGGCAACTCGATCACGCGGCGGAAGCTGCCGACGAAGCGTTCTTTCGCATAGGTGCGGGCGCCTTCCACGGTTGCTTGCGCGCGGCGCTCGCCGCTGATGGTGAGCGTGCCCTTGTCGACGGTCACATCGAGCGATGCGGGTTCGACACCCGGCGCGAACGCGACGATATGAATCGCATCATCGGTGCTGCCGATATTCAGGCGAGGGAAAGCATCCGCGCGGCTCGAACGAATGCTGGAAGGAAGATTGCCGAAGAGCGAGGACACCTGCCGTTGCACGCGGTCCAGCTCCGAGAAAACGTCGCCGCCAAAATAAAAGTCACTCATGGTCCAGTCTCCGATAGTGCGGCCCGACGAGGCCGGCAGCAGGAAGTTGAAACGACAGCGCGCTGTGCCGCTGCCCTTGCATCCAAAGTAGGTGCGAAGGCTATCGTTTCAACACCGGAGAGCTATGTTTCCAGTGCTTTTTATTTTCGCGTGGCGGCTCTTGAAAGGCGTCGAAGCGCGCTCATATCCGTTCGAATGCGCGCTTCAGTGCGACGCCAGATCGCCCTGATAGTAGCCCGCGAAACGCGCGAACTGTCGTTCGGCATCCGCGATATCCACGCCTTCCTTGAGCACCGCGCTCGAAAATCCCGTTCGTTCCATTTGTACGAGTTGATCGATCAACACGTCGCCCGTTGCACGCAAGTCTCCTTCGAAGCCCAGACGTTTGCGCAGCAGATAAGCCTGGCTATAGGCACGGCCATCGGTGAAATGCGGAAAGTGCAGATCGATGCGATCGATATCCTTCAATCGATCTTTCAGCGATTGAGGATCGTCGTCGTTAGAGAGGATCGCGACGCGATCGCGTGTATCCGCGTCGTGATCTTCGAGCGCGAGAATGCGCATGCGTCGCGTGCCGTTCATGCCGTCACCTCATCGTTCGCGCGGGCTGCGTGCGCGGCAGCCTTGAAGGGTTCGGGGCCCACGCGGCGCACGGTGTCGATGAAGCGCTCATTGCGCTCGCGCGTATCGCGATAGGTCGAAAGAATCGCCTCGATCACATCCGGCACTTCGGCCGCGCTGAACGATGGTCCGATCACCTTGCCGGGTTGCGCCGCGCCGCTCGCCGCGCTACCGTCCGATCCGCCGAGCGTGATCTGATACCACTCGCGTCCATCCTTGTCGACGCCCAGCACGCCGATATGCCCGCTGTGATGATGCCCGCACGAATTGATGCAGCCGCTGATATGCAGATCGATTTCGCCGATGTCGTCGAGTTCGTCGAGGTCCTGATAGCGCTCCGTGATGGCCTGCGCGATCGGCAGCGAACGGGCATTCGCGAGCGCGCAGAAGTCGCCGCCGGGACACGCGATCATGTCGGTGAGAAGCTGCACGTTCGCACTCGCGAAGCCCGCTTCGCGCGCGGCTTGCCATAACGCGAAGAGCTCGCTTGCACGCACCCACGGCAGCACGACATTCTGCGTATGCGTCACGCGCGCTTCGCCCGCCGAGAAGCGATCGGCGAGATTCGCGACGATGTCGAGCTGGTCCGCGCTCGCATCGCCCGGCGATTGCAGCAGACGCTTGAACGAGAGCGTCACGATGCGCAGCGCGGGGTCTTTATGCGGAGCCACGTTGCGTTGCAGCCAGCGCGCGAAGAGCGGATGGCCGTGCGGGTCGATGTCGTCGAAGGTCTCAGGCGGGACATTCAGCGCAGGCGGCACGAAGGACGCGCTCACGCGGTCGAGTTCCGCTTGCGAGATGAGATGCGGCGCGCCGTCATGCTCGACGATCTGCCGGAACTCTTCGTCGACGTCATCGATATAGCGCTGGCCTTCCGCCTTCATCAGGATCTTGATGCGCGCCTTGTACTTGTTGTCGCGGCGGCCGTAACGGTTGTACACACGCACGATCGCCTCAATGTAGTTCATGATGTGCCGCCACGGCAGGAACTCGCGCATCGGCGTGGCGATCACCGGCGTGCGCCCCATGCCGCCGCCCGCGCTCACGCGAAAGCCGAGCTCTCCGCTTTCGTTACGCACGAGTTGCAGGCCGACGTCATGCCACGCGGTCGCCGCGCGATCCTCGCTCGCGCCCGTGATGGCAATCTTGAACTTGCGCGGCAGAAATGCGAACTCAGGATGCAGCGTCGTCCATTGCCGCATGATCTCGGCGAAAGGACGCGGATCGGCCACTTCGTCGGGCGCGACGCCCGCGCGTTCATCGCAGGATATGTTGCGAATGCAATTACCGCTCGTCTGGATACCGTGCATGTTCACGGTGGCGAGCAGATCCATCACGTCCGCGGATTTGTCGAGCGGAATCCAGTTGAATTGAACATTGGTGCGCGTCGTGAAATGGGCGCAATGCGTCGGCAGACGTTCAGTGCCGAGCTTGCCTTGCGCTTCGCTCGCGACGCGATAGACCTCGGGATCGGGATCGTCGTATTCGCGGGCGATGCGCGCGAGCACCCGCAACTGCGCACTCGACAGCTCGCCGTAGGGCACGGCCACACGCAGCATCGGCGCATGGCGCTGCACATACCATCCGTTTTGCAGGCGCAGCGGGCGAAACGCATCTTCGCTCAGGCGGCCGTCCTGCCAGCGCTCGAGCTGATCGCGGAACTGCGCGGCGCGGCTCTTTACGAAGGACTTGTCGAACTCGGTGTATTGGTACATGGATGCGGCGCATTGGCAAAGAGAGGGCCAACGATAGAGCGCGCCGCGGCATTCCGAAAGCAGCAGTTGCGATCGATTCGACGGTAGCAGCCGATATTGCGCGTCATTCTGCTACCGCCGAATACACCGCAACTGCTGCTGTTTTTCACATGATGCGGCGCGCAAGATCGATACATGAAAGATCGATTTGGACCCATGCAAAGGAGCCGCTCATGGAACTCTTGAAGATGATGCGCATCGTGTTTTGGAGCTTTTTCGGCGTGCGCAAACGCGCGTCGCACAACGCCGATTTCGCGCATGTGAAGCTGCCGCTGCTGCCGGTCATCGCCGTGATGCTAGCGGGCGCGTTCGGATTGACGCTGCTGACGGTCGCGAAGCTCGCCACCGGTATCGCGCATTGATCGTGCGGCACGAGGGCCGTCCCGCTCTTACAATGGCGATCGGATGATTGCCACGAGCGAGGATCGGACCATGAAAGTTTGCGTATACGGCGCGGGCGCCATCGGCGGATGGATCGGCGTGAAGCTCGCGCAGGCGGGCTGCGATGTCAGCGTGGTCGCACGCGGCGCGACGCTCGAAGCGTTGAAGAAGGAAGGGCTGCGGCTCGTCGAAACCGACGCGACGCATACCGTGAAGGTCGCGACCAGCGCCGAGCCCTCGGATCTCGGCGCACAGGATGTCGTCATCGTTGCGGTGAAGGCGCCCGCGATGGAATCCGTCGCCGCGCATATCGCGCCGCTGCTTTCGAGCGACACCACCGTGCTCACCGCGATGAACGGCGTGCCCTGGTGGTTCTGCGACGGCCTTGGCGAGCCTTTCACGGGCAAGCGCCTGTCGTCGGTCGATCCGCACGGCGCGATCGCCGCCGCGATACCCGGCGCGCAGACCGTCGGCTGCGTCGTGCATGCGAGCTGCTTCGTCGAAGCGCCGGGCGTCATCCGGCATCGACAGGGTAAAGGGCTGATCCTCGGGGAAGCGATGGGCGCGCCGACCGCACGCACCGAATCGCTCGTGTCGCTCTTTTCGAAGGCCGGCTTCGACGCCACGCTCTCCCCGCAGATTCAGCGCGATGTCTGGTTCAAGCTGTGGGGCAACATGACGATGAACCCCATCAGCGCGATCACCGGCGCAACCACCGACCGCATCCTGAGCGACGATCTCGTGCGCGGCTTCGTGACGAACGTCATGCTCGAAGCGAAGGAGATCGGCGCGCGCTTCGGCATTCCCATCGAACAGGCGCCCGAAGACCGTCACGCCGTCACGCTCAAGCTCGGCGCGATGAAAACGTCGATGTTGCAGGACGTGGAGGCGGGCAAGGCGGTCGAGCTCGATGCGCTCGTCGCGTCGGTGCGCGAGCTGGGCGCGATGACCGGCGTGCCGACGCCTTTCACCGATGCCCTGCTCGGGCTCGCACGCCTGCACGCGCGCACGCTGGGGCTCTATCCGGCGGCGTGAGCCAGCCTTACGCTACAACAATTCGCAGCGGGTCCGCGGCCGCGAACGCCTCGGCCCGCTCCGCGCTCGGCGGATAAATCCACTCGGTGTTGATGCGCGTTTTCAGTTGCTTCGCCTGCGCGCCCGACATCTTCACCTCACGCTCCCAGCCTTCCGTATAGACCGCGCCCCACGGGCCCAGATCGAGACACGTCACGTATTTCGGCTGGCTGTACGGAATCGGCGCATCGCCCAGCAAATCCGCCGCGACGTTGTGGCCCGCCGAGCGGCCGAGGTTCATCGCGTGCTGACAGGACATCATCGCGTGATTGCCTTCGTCGTCGGTGGCGGCGTAGGCGACATCGCCCGTCGCGTAGACCGTATCGACACCCAGCACGCGCAGATTGCGATCCACATGCAGGCGGCCCAGCGCATCGCGTTCAGCGGGGATCTGCGCGGTCAGCGCGCTCGCGCGCACGCCGGCGGTCCAGATCACCGTGCTCGCTTCGATGCGCTCGCCGTCTGACGTGCTGAGGCCGTTCGCATCGACCGACGTCACCGCCGCGCCGAGCCGCCACTGCACGCCGAGCGATTCGAGCGCCTCGACGATGACCGGACGCGGACCCGCGCCGAGGTCCGGACCGATTTCCTTGTTGCGTTCGACGATGATGACCCGCACCTTCGCATCCGCGCCGAGCGCAGCGCGCAGCCGCGCCGGCATTTCCGCCGCCGTTTCGATGCCCGTGAAGCCGCCGCCGGCGACGACCACCGTATTGCGCGCGGGCGTATCGGGCTGCGTCGCGAGAGCCTTGATGTGCGCTTCGAGCGTGGCGGCTTCATCGACCTGATCGACGCTGAACGCGTGCTGCGCGAGCCCCGGAATCTGCGGGCGGAACAGGCGGCTGCCGGTCGCCAGAACGAGACGGTCGTAGTTCAACGACGACGGCGTGCCGTCCGCGCCGAGCACGTCGACTTCATTGCGCTCGACGTGAATGCGCTCCACCGTACCCTGGATGAACCTGACGCCCGTGGACGCGAAGATGTCCAGCAGCGGCGCCTTCATGCCCGCGGCATTCTCTTCATACAGACGCGGGCGCACGTGCAGATGCGGCTCCGGCGCGATCAGCACGACTTCGATATCCGTCCGGCCGTGCTGATCGATGAGACGCGCGGCGGACAGGGCGCTCCACATGCCGGCGAAGCCGGCTCCGACTACCAGAATGCGCTTGGACATTTCGATGCTCCTTGGAATTCGATATTGGGTCGCTCGACGGACGGTCTTCGTCGTCATCGATTAACTGCGATTCTATGAGTCGTAGTTAATCGGCGCAAGAAAATTGTCCTGCCCGTGTCAAATTGTCTCGAATTCGCGGATTCGAACCTGATGTATGCGAGTTTCCGACATCGCCGCATCGATCTGGGATATGTCGAGGCGTAGTTTGGAAGCAAAGAGCGGCAAAAGGCGAAGGCGTTCCGCGGTCGCGCTAAGCTAAGGCACACAACGAAACGTCAGAGGAAGACCATGGAGCAGCAGAATCAGCAGGAAGGCGCGAGCGAGCTCGTCCAGATGCGCGACATGCTGCGCGAGTTCGTCCGCGAGCGGGACTGGAGCCGCTTTCATTCGCCGAAGAATCTCGCGGTGGCGCTGTCCGTCGAGGCGAGCGAGCTGCTCGAACCGTTCACATGGCTCGCCACCGGCGAAAAGGCCGAACTCGACGAAGCGAAACTGCGCGCGATCCGTCACGAGATGGCCGACGTCCTCGCGTATCTCGTGATGCTCGCGGATTCGCTCGACGTCGATCTGCATCTCGCGCTGATCGAAAAAATGGCGCTGAACCGGTCGAAGTATCCGGCGCACAAGGTGAAGGGCGACGCGCGCAAATACACCGAGTACGACGAGTGAGCATGTACGGGCAAAGCCTCTGGCGCACGGTACGTCCGCGCGGTTAAGCTTCAAGTCAGCCTGTTCCCTTAGAGGATTGCCGATGGACTTTTCCCTCTCGCCCGAACTCACCGATCTGCAGGCGCGCGTGCGCGCTTTCATCGCTGAAGAAATTATCCCCTTCGAGCGCGATCCGCGTTGCACGCCGCACGGCCCGAACGAGGCGCTGCGCGCCGAACTGGTCGCGAAAGGGCGCAAGGCGGGGCTGTTGTCGAGTCACGTATCGCCCGAATTCGGCGGCCTCGGCCTGAATCACGTCGCCAAGGCCATCCTGTTCGAAGAAGCGGGCTATTCGCCGCTCGGTCCCGTCGCGCTGAATATCGCCGCGCCCGACGAAGGGAACATGCATCTGCTCGAAGCCATCGCCACGCCGCAGCAAAAGGAGCGCTGGCTGCGTGCGCTCGCGGCGGGCGACATCCGCTCGTGTTTCTGCATGACCGAGCCGTCGCCGGGCGCGGGCGCCGATCCCTCGATGTTGCAGACCATCGCGGCGCAGGACGGCGACGAATACGTGATCGATGGACGCAAATGGTTCATCACCGGCGCGGAGGGCGCGGCGGTCGCGATCATCATGGCGAAATTCGCCGACGGTCCCGCGACGATGTTCCTCGCCGACATGTCGAGCGCGGGCATCGTCATCGAGCGTGCGATGGATTCGCTCGACACGTGTTTTCCTGGCGGCCACGGCGTCGTGCGCTTCGAGGGCTTGCGCGTGCCGAAAGAGAACGTATTGGGCGAGCCGGGCGAAGGCTTTCGTTATGCGCAGGTGCGGCTCTCGCCCGCGCGTCTCACGCATTGCATGCGCTGGCTCGGCGCCGCGCGGCGCGCGCACGATGTCGCGACGGCATATGCGCGAGAACGTCAGGCGTTCGGCCGCGCGCTGGGCGAGCACGAAGGCGTCGGCTTCATGCTCGCGGACAACGAAATGGATTTGCACGTGACGCGCCTCGCCATCTGGCACTGCGCGTGGGTGCTCGATCAGGGCGTGCTCGGCAAGCACGAGTCGAGCATCGCGAAGGTGGTGTCATCGGAGGCGCTGTGGCGCGTCGTCGACCGCGCGGTGCAGGTGCTTGGCGGTCAGGGCGTCACGCATGAAACCGTCGTCGCGCGGATCTTCGCGGACATGCGCGCCTTCCGGATCTACGACGGTCCGTCGGAAGTGCATCGCTGGAGCATCGCGCGGCGCATTCTGCGCGGGCAAAAGCCGCGCGTCGAATCAGCCTGACGAATGCCGTCTCACTGCACCGAGGTTTCGCCGCGAGCCTGGCGTTGCGCGATGATGCGGCTCGCGCGCATTGCATTCTCGGGATAGTTCAGCCAGTCATTCGGATCGTAGCCGACCGAGCGCCAGAGCAGAAATTCCTGCCGGACCTGCGCGCGGGTTTTCGGTGCGTTCGGATCACTGGTTTGCGCCTGCGGTTGCGCGAGCGCGGAGGCCGCGCAGCACAATGCCAGCGCGCCGACGATGAAACGGGGAATGGATGACATGACGAATCCCTCACACCGCATGACACGGCGATTTCATTCTAGGTGACAGAACGAAAACGTGCAGAACCCGTTTTGGTAGCGCACCGTACATTGATTGCGTTTTGCGTGCGCGCGGCGTGATATTCGATATGTCGTGTACTGGTGAAGCGCCCTATACTCGATTTTTTCGGGCGGGGAGTGCCGCGCAACACCGAGCCATAGCCTGAGCCAACGAATACACGACAAAAAGGCCGCCGTCATGAGCACCTCGAGCGTCGCCGTCACCAGCAGTTTTCCGGAGATGGACGAACTGAAGGCGATCCGCATCGCGGGTGGCGCGCGCTTCGCGTGGCGCACGATGGGCGAAGTGCGCGCACGCCATCAATCGTTTCCGATCCTGACCGCATCGATCGGTTCGGACGATCCGCAAGCGCCCGCGATCGGCTTTTTCGGCGGCGTGCATGGGCTCGAATGCATCGGCACGCAGCTCGTGCTCGAATACATGCGCGCGTTGTTGCGCCGCCTCGAATGGGACGACACGCTGCATCATCAATTGCGCGCGATCCGTCTCATCTTCATGCCGATCGTCAATCCCGGCGGGATGTTCGCGCGCACCCGCGCGAATCCGAACGGCGTCGATCTGATGCGCAACGCGCCGCAAAGCGCCGAGGGACGCGTGCCGTTTCTGGCGGGCGGCCAGCGCATCGGGCCGTGGCTGCCGTGGTATCGCGGGCCGGTGGATGGCCGCATGGAAGTGGAGAGCGCGGCGCTGCTTTCGGTCGTCGAGGAGCAACTGATGTCGCGGCCGCTCAGCTTCGCGCTCGATTGTCATTCGGGATTCGGCTGGGACGACAGCATCTGGTTTCCGTACGCGCGCACCGAGCGTCAAATGGCGCATCTGCCGGAAATGTTTCTGCTGAAGACGATGTTCGAGGAATCGTATCCGCATCACGGCTACGCATTCGAGCCGCAGAGCCATCAATATCTGCTGCACGGCGACCTGTGGGACTTCGCGTACGACCGCTCGCGCGCGCCTAACATCTTCTTGCCGATGACGCTCGAACTCGGCTCATGGCGCTGGATTCGCAAGAATCCGATGCAGATGTTCTCGCGTCTCGGCATCTTCAATCCGATCAAGGCGCATCGCACGCGACGCGTCTTGCGGCGTCATCCGAACTTCTTCGATTTCCTTACGCGCGCCGCGTTTTCGTCGCGGCGCTGGCTGCCGAGCGGCGAATTTCGCGAGGACGTGTTGCGGCGCGCGCGCGAGCACTGGCAGCGCACGGGCACGTCATGAGCGACTGGGTGCTCCTGCGCGGTCTCACACGCGAAACGCGTCACTGGGGCGCGTTCGATGCGGCGCTCGTCGCGCATGGGCTCGTCGAAGAAGGTGAGCGCGTCGTGTGCATCGATTTGCCGGGCAATGGCGTCGAACACGCGCACGCGGCGCCGCATTCCGTCGTCGCGATGATGGACTTCGTGCGCGAGCGCGCCGTGTCGCTGAAGCTGCGCTTTCCATGTCGCGTGCTCGCGATGTCGCTCGGCGCGATGGTCGCGGCCGCGTGGGCCGAACGTCACGCGGGCGAGATCCAGCGGCTCGTGCTGATCAACACCAGCATGCGTCCGTTCGCGCGCCTGCCCGAACGTCTGCGTCCCACGGCATGGCCGATGCTCGCCCGGATCGCAATGACATGGACACAACCCGAACAATGCGACGCGATGATATTCGACCTCACATGCAACCGCGCGGACTCGCGCGATGCGGACATCGCGCACTGGGCGCAGCTTCGGCGCACGCATGGCGCGAGCGCGGCGAACGCGCTGCGGCAGCTCGCGGCGGCGGCACGCTTTCACGCGGCTCGCGATGCGCCGCGTTGTCCGGTGCTGCTGCTGTCGTCGGCGGCTGACCGGCTCGTCGATCCAATATGCTCGGCGCGCATCGCGAAGCAATGGCGCGCGCCGCACAGGGTGCATCCGTGGGCCGGCCACGATCTGCCGCACGACGATGCCGAATGGACGTGCAACGCGATCGCCGCGTGGCAAGGCGAACACGAATGCACGCGCGACATTCGCGCGACAAGCGCATGACTTCGATCATCAAGACACCATGAAAACGCCCATCGTCAATCTCGATACGCTCGATCCTCAACCGCTGCCGCCCGAATTCGCGCCGACGGGCGCAGCCGCAGAACGTTACGCGCCGCGCATCGCGCGTATCGGCGGCATGGTCGGCGCGAAGAAGCTCGGCTACAGCCTCATCGTGCTCGAGCCGGGCAAGCGCGCGTTTCCGTTTCATCATCATCGCGTGAACGAGGAGATGTTCTTCGTCATCGAAGGCGAGGGCGAAGTGCGGCTCGGCAAGGACACGCATCCGATTCGCGCGGGCGATGTCATAGCCTGTCCGCCGGGCAATGCCGAAACAGCGCATCAGATCGTCAATACGAGCACGCAGACGCTGCGCTATCTCGCGATCAGCACGATGCAGTCGCCCGAAGTGGTCGAGTATCCGGATACGGGCCGCCAGGCCGTGCTGGTCGTCGATGAACCCGGCGTGAAAGGCCTGCGCGCCGTCTTTCGCGCAAGCGATTCGCTCGGCTACTGGGACGGCGAGTGAATCCTGCGCAGGCATGGCCTTTCGAACGCTTACTGCATGCAACGATCGCGACCTTCGTGCTTATTCTTGTTAATTCTTGTAAAGCGTGTGCGGTTATGGCCACGCATAGGGAAACCTCGTGTTGCAACGCAGCATCGCATTGCGTATGCTGTTCCTGGCGGGTGGCATGAGCCTCTCGCTTCACGCATCGAGAAGCATCGACACGAACATTCAAACGCCGGTACGCACAGAGCGTTTCATCGGGCAGGGCCGGTAAGCATTACGGGCGTCTGCTTGAAGGAGCCGCACATATGGAACAGACCACATCGTCGAAACCGACTCTGCATATCTTCCATCAGGAAGGCGGGTGGCATTGGGGCATCACCGTCGAGCGAGCGGCGGGAGGCGGAATGAAGGTCGTCGCGTATAGCGACGAAGGCTTCGATTCCGAAGAAGCAGCGCGCGAGGACGGCGAGCACGTCCTGCGCTCGGAAGACTGGCGCTCGCGCCAGAGTTTCAGCCGCGGCGAGCGGCGCCAGGGGTACTCCTGACCGGGGCGAACACGTTCGCGTCTTTATCCCTCCGCGGTTCCGCCACTCCCCGTTGTACCCATCCCTCGCTGCATCTTTCCCCTGCATCAGAAACGCGCGACACTGAACGCACCTGCATTTCGACAAGGCGTTTCACATGCCGTCCGTTCCCTGTCCATCTGACGCCGCACCCGACGATCCCCGCTTCGCCATACGCCGCATGACGCCGCGCGATGTCGATGTCGCGCTCGACTGGGCCGCGACCGAAGGATGGAATCCGGGCCTCGACGACGCCCGCTCGTTCTTCGCCGCCGACTCGCACGGCTTCTTCGTGGGCACGTGGGACGGCGCGCCGGTCGGCTGCATCTCCGCGGTCGCCTATGGCGATGCATTCGGCTTCATCGGCCTGTATATCGTGTGCCCGGAATGGCGCGGCAAGGGCTTCGGCATGCGCCTGTGGAACGAAGGCATGCGCTATCTCGGCACGCGCAACATAGGGCTCGACGGCGTGCTCGCGCAGCAGCCGAACTATCGGAAATCGGGCTTCGTGCTCGCGTATCGCAACGTGCGCTATGAAGGCATCGCGTCGGCGGATGAAGGTTCTGTCGATGGCGTGACGATCGCCGATGCGTCAGCCGTTCCCTTCGATCGCCTGCTCGGCTACGACACGCGCATGTTCGCCTGCGAGCGCGCCGCGTTCCTGCGCGCGTGGCTGTCGCAGCCGCAAGAGCACGCGCGCGCACTCGCCGCGCTCGATGGCGACGCGGTGCGCGGCCTCGCCGTGATCCGGCGTTGCGGCATGGGTCACAAGATCGGTCCGCTTTTCGCCGACGATCTCGCGACCGCGCGTGCGCTGTATCGCGCGCTCGTGTCCGTGCTGCCGGGCGAGACCGTGTTTCTCGACGTGCCCGAAAGCAATCCCGCCGCGCTCGCGCTCGCCGTCGAGCACGACATGAAGAGCGTCTTCGAAACGGCGCGCATGTACAAGCGAGCGGCCCCGGACGTGCCGCTTGCGAACGTGTTCGGCGTGACGACTTTCGAACTCGGCTGAAGACCGGCGAACCGCGATCACGCAGGCGGCGCGCCCTCGTGGAAGAAGGTCTTCAGCTGTGAGCGCAACTCGGGCGAATCGGTATGCTGATGCACCGCGACCGCATGCTGCACGGCGGCTTCCATCAGTTCGTCCTCGGTGTCGGCGGAAAGAGCGACGCTGCACTTTACGTCGCTCGGGCATTCGCGGCAATCGATGTACTTGCGTGTCATGGCATCCTCCTCGCATGAGACGCTGATCAAAGTATAGGCGGCGTGCAGGCGGCCGTATCGACGTTTGCACGCGCGCGCGCACTCCGGTAACGTGTGACGTCTGTGCCATTCGCGAGTCCGCACATGAGCCACGATCATCCTCATCATCACGATCACGATCACGATCACGAAGGCAGCGCGCTGCCGGAGATGGATTTGCGCGTGCGCGCGCTCGAATCGCTGCTGGTCGAGAAGGGCTATATCGATCCGCAGGCGCTCGATGTCTTCGTCGAGACTTACGAGAACAAGGTCGGGCCGCGTAACGGCGCGCGCGTGGTCGCGAAGGCCTGGCGCGATCCGGCGTTTCGCGCGTGGCTGCTGGACGACGCCAGCGCCGCCATCGCGTCGCTCGGCTACACCGGGCGGCAAGGCGAGCACATGGTCGCGCTCGAGAACACGGAGGACGTACATAACATGGTGGTCTGCACGCTGTGCTCGTGCTATCCGTGGTCCGTGCTCGGGCTGCCGCCCGTGTGGTACAAGTCCGCGCCTTACCGCTCGCGCGCGGTGATCGATCCGCGCGGCGTGCTGAAGGACTTCGGCGTCGCATTGCCTGAACACGTCGAGTTGCGCGTGTGGGATTCGACCGCGGAAGTGCGCTATCTCGTCGTGCCGATGCGTCCCGCCGGCACGGATCATCTCGACGAAGACGCGCTGGCGGAACTCGTCACGCGCGATTCGATGATCGGCACGGGCCTCGCGCTCGCGCCATCGCAGGCAACGGGAGCATCGGCATGAACGCGGCGCACGACATGGGCGGCATGCAGGCATTCGGCCCCGTCGAAATCGATGCCTGCGACATGCCGGGCGCATCGCCGTTTCATGCGGAGTGGGAGCGGCGGGTTCTGGCCGTCACGCTCGCGATGGGCGCAACGGGCCAATGGAACATCGACACGTCGCGTGCCGCGCGCGAAAGCCTGCCGCCCGCGCAGTATCTCGGCAGCAGCTACTACGAAATCTGGTTCGAGGGTTTGAAGAAGCTCTTGATGGCGAAAGGACTAGCGAGCGCGGACGAAATCGCGAGCGGCCGCTCGCAAGCCGGCGCGAAGCCGAATGTGCGCGTGCTGAAGGCGGCGGACGTGAGCGCGGCGCTGTTGCGCGGCGCGCCGGTCGAACGTCCGGCGACATCGCCGGCGCGCTTCGCTGTCGGCGATGAAGTTCGCACGAAGCTGATGAATCCGCCGACGCACACGCGTCTGCCGCGCTATTGCCGGGGCAAGCCCGGGCGCATCGTCGCGGTGCGCGGCACGCATGTGTTCCCCGATGAAAACGCGCTCGGCAACGGCGAGCGTCCGCACTGGCTCTATACCGTGCGTTTCGATGCGCAAGCGTTGTGGGGAGCGGACACGACCGCGTCGTCGGTGTGCGTCGATTGCTGGGAACCTTATCTCGATGCCGCGCGCGCGTGACATGACCTCGAACGAATCGAAGCTGCATGAGTTGCGCGCCGTCTTGCCCGAACTGCCTTTCAACGAGGCCGGACCCGTGTTTCGCGCGCCGTGGGAAGCGCAGGCTTTCGCGATGACGCTCGCGCTGTACGAGCGCGGCGTGTTCACGTGGAAGGAGTGGGCGCACGCGTTGAGCGTCGCGATCAGGGACGCGCAGGCGGCGGGCGATCCCGACCACGGCGATACCTACTACACGCACTGGCTGAGCGCGCTCGAACGCCTCACGGCCGAAAAGGGCTGCGTGAGCGAGGAGACGCTCGCGCGCCGGCGCGTCGAATGGGACGAGGCCGCACGCGCCACGCCGCACGGCCAGCCGATCGTTCTGAAGCGCATGCAAGGACTGCCACCCGCGACCCTCGATGCGTATCAAGCGGCGATTTATCGAATCGATGCGCAGCCGGGCATCGATATGAAAATCGGCGTCGCGAATGCCGAAGCGGCGTCGTTGCTCGCGCAACACGATGTCGCGAGCGCCGTGTTCGTCACCGCGTTCAATCCGTTCGGGCAGGTGCTCGCGCCCGAGGAGAACGCGGCGCGTCAGCGCAAGCTGATCGAGCGCGTCGGGCACATGGGCTTGCGCGCGCTGCCGGGCGAAGGCATCGATCCGAAGAACATCTGGCTGACCGAGGCGAGCCTTCTCGTGCTCGGCGCGACGCACGCCACCGCCGATGCGCTGATGACCGAATTCGGGCAGAACGCGGTCGTGCATATCGATCGCGCGGGCTTGCCGCGACTGCTGCTGCATCCTGACTATCGCTGAAACCATTCACGAGGAGAAACTCATGCCGCTCGTTCGCATCGATCTGCAGAAAGGCAAGGACAGCGCATATCGCACGGCCATCGGCGACGTGGTGTACGACGCGATGCGCACGACGCTCGACGTGCCCGAGAACGATCGCTTTCAGATCGTCGCCGAGCATGGCGCGACGGATTTCATCGTCGATCGCACGTATCTCGGCATCAGCCGCACCGACGATTGCGTCGTGATCCAGGTCACGCTCAACGAAGGCCGCGATGTCGTGAAGAAAAGCGCGTTCTACAAGGCCGTCGCCGATGGCCTGCACGAACGCCTGAAACTGCGGCGCGAGGACGTGTTCATCAGTCTCGTCGAAGTGAAGAAGGAGAACTGGTCCTTCGGCAACGGCGAGGCACAGTACGCACCCAAATGACGGCGACGACGATTCCCTTCGACATTCAACCGATGCCGCTTCCCGCCGATGCGCCCGCAGACGTGCGCGTATGGCAGGTTCAAATCGATTTCTCCGCGCCGCTCGACAGCGCCGCCTACGCCGCGATGAACGCGAGCGAGCGCGCCCGCGCCGCGCGCTTCCTGCGTCACGCCGATGCCGCGCGTTTTGCCACGCTGCGTTGCGCGCTGCGGCATGTGCTCGCCGCCGATACGGATCGCGATGCCGCGAGTCTCATGCTCGACGCCGACGACCGCGGCAGACCGTTCCTCGCGGATCCGGACGCGCCCGATTTCAACGTGTCGCATTCGGGCGCGTTCGGTCTGATCGCGGTATCGCGGGAAAGGCGTGTGGGTGTCGATATCGAAGAAGCGCGCGCGACGTTCAAATGGCGCGAACTGGCGCCCGCCGTGCTGGCCGACATGGATCGTCGCGAGATCGAAGCGCTACCCGACGAGCCCGCGCAGAACGCCAGGTTCTTCGACTGCTGGACGGCGAAAGAGGCGGTGCTGAAGGCGCACGGCGTGGGCATCGGCGGCGCGACGATCACGATGACGAGCTTTTCAGTGCTGCCGCGCAAAGGCGATCGTTATGCGCTCACGCGCGAAGCAGGCGCGTTCGGCGCGGCTTCGCTGGAAGCGCCTTCTGGATACGCAGCCGCGCTCGCCTGGTCATATTGATGCAGCGCAGCGACGCTCACGCCGCCTTGGTACGCGCGAGATCGCGCTGCGTGAGATAGAGCCGCAAGTCGAATTCGATCTGATGGTAGCCCGGCTGCATCAGCTCGCACAGCCGATAGAACGCCTTGTTGTGATCGCTTTCCTTCAGATGCGCGAGTTCATGCACGACGATCATCCGAAGAAACTCGGGCGCGGTGTCCCTGAACAGCGACGCGATGCGGATTTCCTTCTTCGCCTTGAGCTTCGCACCCTGGACGCGCGAGATCGCGGTGTGCAGACCGAGCGCGTGACGCAGCACGTCGAGCTTGCTGTCGTAGAAGACCTTGTCGATTGCGGGCGCGACCCGCAGAAACTCCTGCTTCAGGTCCGAGCAATACTGATAGAGCGCGCGGTCGGACTGAACCGCGTGCTTGCTCGGATAGCGTGCGTCGAGATAAGCGCCCAGTTGTTGCTGGGCGATCAGTCGGCGCACCTTGTCCTGTAGCGTGTTCGGGTAGGCGCTCAGGTATTTCAGCTGTTGCATGACGGCCGGATGGGTATGGATACGTTCAATGCCTGATGCGCAGGCGGGCGTGGGACGCATCGGCAGCGTCCGCAGCGTGAATTGCGCAGCAATCTAGCAACCATTTTAGTCAACGCCGCGCCGCCTCGCCGCCGTTGTGATCACAAGCGTGTTTCGATGCGCGCAATTCCGTAAGTTTATGTTTCAGCCCGGCTCCGGATGGGCCCGCCGTGCGAACATGCGCGCTCTTCAGGTACGGGCGACAAAGGCAGGTTTTTCATGGCATCGAGCAAGGCGCATCATGCAACCGGATGGGCGGCGGGCATCATCGCGGCGGCGGTCGTGATGCATCCGGCGCGGTTCGCGGATGCGGACATGATGTCGGGCGCGCTGGCGCTGGTGGCGGGCATCGTCGGCGCCACCGCGCCCGACTGGCTTGAAGTCGCATGGTGGACGCGCGCGCGCAGGCTCTGGATCACGCATCGCACGCTCACGCACTGGGGCATCGGCTGGGCCGCGCTGCTTGCGCTTTCGTATCACTTTCTCGGGCGGCATCCGGCAGCGCCGGTCGCGTTCGGCTTCGCGTGCGGCGGCCTCATGCATCTCTTCGCCGACTGGCCGAATCCGCTCGGCGTGCCGTGGATCGTCGGGCGTCATTCGCTCAGACTGTGGACGAGCGGGCATTGCGATCTGATCATCGTCGCCGCTTCGTGGGCCGCGGCGCTGTTCGTCGTCGACGATGTCTGGTTTCATCATGCCTATGGGCGCATGCTGCTCAATGCGCTGCATATCTAGCACGACATCGCGAGGAGTCACGTTTCCATGCAACCGAACCCGATGCGCAATCGCTTCCTTCTCTTCTTCGCCGCGTTGCTCGCGATGCTCGCGCTCGACGGCTGCGCGGGCTTCTTCAACCGCGACGCGATGCGCGTGACGGTCGCGGGCATCGAGCCGCTCGAAGGCCAGGGGCTCGAAATGCGCTTCGCCGTGAAGTTGCGCGTGCAGAACCCGAACGATGCGCCGATCGACTTCGACGGCGTCGCGCTCGATCTCGATCTCAACGGCCGCGCGTTCGCGAGCGGCGTGAGCGACCAGCGCGGGACGGTGCCGCGTTTCGGCGAGACGGTGGTGTCGGTGCCGGTGACCGTATCGGCGTTCTCGGTCGCGCGCCAGGCGTTCGGCTTCGCGAACGGCGGTACGGTCAGCAAGGTTTCGTATGCGGTGCGCGGCAAGCTCGCGGGCGGCGCGTTCGGCGGCGCGCGCTTCGCCGACAGCGGCTATGTCGATCTTCCGGGAATGGGCGCGGCCGGCGACTAGGACGCCGACGCTTCCCGCGGATCGTACGGCACGACGCGATCCGCCTCGTTGGCATCGTTGCGCGCGATCACGGCGCGGGCAGGCTCGGTCGCGCTCAGATTGACCGGCTGATGCGGCACGCCGGGCGGAATGAACACGAAGTCGCCCGGCTCGTTGATGACCGATTCCGCCAGTCCCGGCCCATAGCGCGTCTCGATGCGCCCTTCCAGAATATAGATGCCCGTCTCGTAGCCCACGTGGACATGCGGCTCGCCACGCCCGCCCGGCGGCACGACGACCAGATGCATCGCGAGGCCGCGCGTGCCGGCCGTCGCCGCCGACAAGCCGATGAAATAGGGCAGATGCTGGACCGTGGCGAGCTTCTCCTGCGGCCGCACCGTGACGACCGTTTGCTGCGCTGTCTCTTGCGTGGTGACCTGCATGGGTACTCCTCCGTCGGTTCGATGCGCCGCTCTCGACGATAGCCGAAAGCCGATGTCGCGCAAAGGTCACGCGGCGAGGCTAAGGTACCGGAAATGCGCGCACCGTGTTTGTGCAACCGCACATGCCCGACCCGGGGCCAAAGGCGCGGGCCGGCGCATAATCTCGTTGATTGACTGAAGAGTGTGCCGCAACCGCATCGCAACCGAAAGACTCGGGAGGACACCATGCTGGTCAAGAACGAAGCGCGGGTCGAACAACTCATCAACGATCTTCTGGACTTCGCGCGGGGACGATTGCCGGAACCGACCTTCAAGGTCATCGAACCGCTGCTTCGCTATTACTACGAGCAGGTCGATGTCGAGGATATCGCGAGCCGCGATGTCGCCGATCTCTACGGCGCCGCGATGGCGCACTGGCAGACAGCGCAGAAGTTCGTGCCGGGGCGCGAGGTACTGCGGGTCTACAACCCGAATCTGGAGCAGCACGGCTGGCACTCGGATCACACGGTCGTCGAGATCGTCAACGACGACATGCCGTTTCTCGTCGATTCGGTGACGATGGAGCTCAACCGCCTCGGCCTCGCGCTGCATTCGGCGATTCATCCGGTGTTTCGCGTGTGGCGCGCCGGCAAGGGCGCGCATGCGGGCGAGATCGAGCGCATCGGTCAGGGTCACGCCGAAGCGGGCGACGGCAACTCCGAGCTCGAATCGTTCATTCATTTCGAAGTGGACCGCTGCGGCGACGGCGAGCGTCTCGAAGAAGTGCGCGACAACATCGCGCGCGTGCTGGGCGACGTGCGCGCGGCGGTGGAGGACTGGCCGAAGGTGGTCGAATCGGCGCGGGTTGCGATCGGCGAACTGAAGACGAGCGACACGACGCCCGACGGCATCGAGTCCCGCGCGTTCCTCGAATGGATGGTCGCGGATCATTTCACCTTCCTCGGCTGCCGCGATTACGAGCTCGTCGAGCACGAAGGCGGCCCCGCGCTGCGCGGCGTCGCGGGCTCGGGCCTCGGCATTCTGCGCGAGACCTTGCGCGCGCCCTCGGCGGGCGACGTGACGCCGCTGCCGCCGGGCGCGGCCGCGATCATCGAAGGCGCGGCGCCGATCTTTCTCACGAAGGCCAACTCGCGCGCGACGGTGCATCGGCCGGGCTATCTCGACTATGTCGGCGTGAAGCGCACGTCGGCCGATGGCAAGGTGACGGGCGAGCGGCGCTTCCTCGGCCTCTATACATCGACCGCGTATCTCGTGCCGACTTCCGAAATCCCGATCGTGCGCCGCAAATGCGCAAACATCGTGCGGCGCGCGGGCTTCCTCGAAAAAGGGCATCTGGCGAAGTCGCTCATTTCGGTGCTGGAGCAGTATCCGCGCGACGAGCTTTTTCAGGCCGATGAAGACGTGCTCTTCGATATCGCGATCGGCGTGCTGCGTTTGCAGGAACATCAGCGCACGCGCCTCTTCGTGCGGCGCGACCGCTTCGACCGTTTCGTGTCGTGCCTCGTCTTCGTGCCGCGCGACAAGTTCAACACCGACCTGCGCCGGCGCATCAGCAAGGTATTGATGGAGGCGTTCAACGGCAAGAGCATCGAGTTCACGCCGCTCCTGTCCGAATCGCCGCTCGCGCGGATTCATATCGTCGTGCGTGCCGACCGGGGCGCGATGCCCGAAGTCGATACGCGCGAACTCGAAGCGCGCATCGTGCAGGTGGCGCGCCGCTGGCAGGACGATCTCGCCGATGCGCTCATCGACAGTCACGGCGAGGAGGCGGGCAATCGTCTGCTGCAGCGTTACGCCGATTCGTTCCCCGCCGGTTATCGCGAAGACTATCCGGCGCGCACGGCGGTGCGCGACATCGAACTGATCGAGGCGACGCACACGAGCCCAGGCGGTTTGTCGATGAGCCTGTATCGTCCGATCGAAGCCGGGCGGCGCGCGTTCCGCTTCAAGGTCTATCGCGTAGGCGATCCGATCGCGCTGTCGCATAGCCTGCCGATGCTCGAACATCTCGGCGTGCGCGTCGATGAAGAGCGCCCGTATCTGATCGAGCCGACCGGCGCGCCCAACGCATGGGTCCACGATTTCGGCCTGGAATTGCAGGACGATGTCGAGTTCGATATCGATCGCGTGAAGCCGCTCTTCGAGAACGCGTTCGCGAGCGTGTGGTCGGGCGAAATCGAGAACGACGACTACAACCGCCTCGTGTTGCGCGCGCAGTTCGGCGCGCGCGACGTGACGCTCATGCGCGCGTATGCGAAGTATCTGCGGCAGGTCGGGTCCACGTTCAGCGATGCGTATATCGAGCGCGCGCTGATCGGCAATCCGCCGATCGCGAAGAAACTGCTGCAACTCTTCCTGGTGCGCTTCGACCCGGCGCGCGGCGGTTCGGCCGAGGATCGCGAGAAGGCCGCGGAACGCGTGCTCGCCGATATCGAGGCGGCGCTCGATCAGGTGCCGAACCTCGACGAAGACCGCATCCTGCGCCAGTTCCTCGGCGTCATCACGGCGACGGTGCGCACCAACCATTTCCATCGCGATTCGAACGGCCAGGCGCGTCCGTATGTGTCGTTCAAGCTCGATCCGTCGAAGGTGCCGGGCCTGCCCGAGCCCAAGCCGATGTTCGAGATCTGGGTCTATGCGCCGCGTGTGGAAGGCGTGCATTTGCGCGGCGGACGCGTCGCGCGTGGCGGGCTGCGCTGGTCGGACAGACGCGAGGATTTCCGCACTGAAGTGCTCGGCCTCATGAAAGCGCAGATGGTGAAGAACACGGTGATCGTGCCGGTGGGATCGAAAGGCGGCTTCGTCGTGAAGAATCCGCCGCCGGCGACGGACCGCGAAGCGTTTCTCAACGAAGGCGTCGCGTGCTATCAGATGTTCCTGCGCGGCCTGCTCGATGTGACCGACAATCGCACGCCCGACGGCATCGTGCCGCCGCCGGATGTGGTGCGCCACGACCCGGACGATCCATATCTCGTCGTCGCGGCGGACAAGGGCACGGCTACATTTTCCGACTACGCGAACGCGATCGCGCACGAATACGGCTTCTGGCTCGACGATGCATTCGCGTCCGGCGGCTCGGTCGGTTACGACCACAAGAAGATGGGCATCACCGCGCGCGGCGCGTGGGAATCGGTGAAGCGCCATTTCCGCGAGATGAACTTCGATACGCAGACGACGGATTTCACCGTGGTCGGCGTCGGCGACATGTCCGGCGACGTGTTCGGCAACGGCATGCTGCTGTCGCGCCATATCAGGCTGATCGCGGCGTTCGATCATCGGCATGTGTTTCTCGATCCCGTGCCGGATGCGGCGACGAGCTTCGAGGAACGCGCGCGTCTTTTCGCGCTGCCGCGTTCGAGTTGGGCCGACTACGATGCATCGCTGATCTCGACGGGCGGCGGCGTCTATCCGCGCACGGCGAAGTCGATTCCGATCTCGCCGCAAGTGCAGGCGGCGCTCGGTATCAGCGCGTCGGTGCTCGCGCCGAACGAACTCATTCGCGCGATCCTGCTTGCCGAAGCCGATCTGCTCTACAACGGCGGCGTGGGCACGTATGTGAAGTCGAGCGCGGAGACGCATCTGCAAGTCGGCGATCGCACCAATGACGCCGTGCGCGTGAACGGCGCGGAACTGCGCGTGAAGGTCGTCGCGGAAGGCGGCAATCTCGGCTTCACGCAACTGGGGCGCATCGAGTTCGCGCAGCATGGCGGGCGCATGAACACGGATGCGATCGACAATTCCGCCGGCGTCGATTGCTCGGATCACGAGGTCAACATCAAGATTCTGCTCGGCCTCGTCGTCGCGGATGGCGAGATGACCGAGAAGCAACGCAACGCGCTGCTCGCCGAGATGACCGACGAAGTCGGCCTGCTCGTGCTGAAGGACAACTACGCGCAGACGCAGGCGCTGTCGATCGCGAAGCGTCACGAAGCCGAGACGCTCGACGCCGAGGCGCGCATGATGCGCTTTCTCGAACGCGCAGGGCGCTTAAAGCGCAGGATCGAGTTCCTGCCTTCGGACGATGAGATCGCCGAGCGAGCGGCCGCGAAGTCGGGACTGACATCGCCCGAGCGCGCGGTGCTGCTCGCGTACGGCAAGATGTGGCTCTACGACGAACTGCTCGATTCGGACGTGCCCGAAGATCTGCTCGTCGCGGACATGCTGCCCGACTATTTTCCGAAGCCCTTGCAGCAGCGCTATAGCGAGACCATGCAGCGCCATCCGCTGAAGCGCGAAATTCTCGCGACGCATCTGACCAATGCGCTCGTCAATCGCGTGGGCTGCACTTTCGTGCATCGGCTGATGGAAGAAACCGATGCATGCCCGAGCGATATCGTGCGCGCGGTGCTGATGGTGCGCGACGTATTCGATCTCGACGATCTGTGGGGCAGCATCGACCGGCTCGACAATATCGTCGCGGATGAAGTGCAGGCGCGCATGTTCGTCGATGTCGTGCGTCTGCTCGACGATACTTCGCTCTGGTTCCTGCGCCATCTGAAGCACAACGGGTTTGCCGCACACGAAGCGCGCGGCGTGCTCGCGCGCTGCCGCGAAGCGGCGCACCGGCTCGCGCCGCAACTGCCCGCGCTTCTGCCCGCGCCGCAGCTCGACGCATGGTATGCGCGCCGGCGCGAACTGGAGGATGCGGGCGTCGAGAGCAGTCTTGCGGCGCGCGTCGCGAGCGGCGAAATCGCGACGGCCGTGCTCGACAGCGCGGAAGTGGCGGCGTGCTCGGAGCGCAGTCTCGAACTCGTCGCGAGCGTGTACTTCGGCATCGGCACGCTGCTCGATTATCGCGGTATCGCCGAACGGGCGATGGCGCTGCCGATCGTCACGCACTGGGACCTGCTCGCGCGCGCGGCGGCGCTGGAAGAACTCGCGCGATTGAAGCGCGCGCTGACCGTGAGCGCGCTGGAACAATCGCGCGGCATCGATGCGCCCGATGTGATCGTCGAAAGCTGGCGCGCGAAGCGGCAGGACGCGCTGGATCGTTATACGCGGCTCCTGGCGGAACTGCGGGCGAGCGGCGGGGCGAGTCTGTCGATGTTGCTGGTGGTGGTGCGGGAGATGGCGGTGCTGGAAAGGGCGTAGGCGGGCGCATTGCACGCCTGTCGGTCGCTGTCTCTACGCTGATCCCGCGTGCCGTACGCGACGGCATGCGGGATCATGCGGCATGCCGGATCAGATTCAGTACGGCCGGTTCTTGTCGATATCGCTGTGATACTGGTTGTATGCGTCACGGCCGTTATCGCGCGCATGCTGGTCGGGACGATTGCGCTCGTCCCGGCGCTCGTCGCGGTCCACGTGCCGCTGCTGTTGCTCGTGATTCCAATGACGCTCGTGATGCTCGTGATGATGGGACTTGGCGAAAGCGCCGGTCGACAGGCATGCGATGACCGCAGCGGCGAGAATTTTCTTGTTCATGTGGCCGTTTCCGTGGATGAATGAACGGACGAATGTTCCGTTCAGCCGATACAACGTCGGCGTGTCAGCGGCGTTGACCATTGAAGCTTCGTTGTAAGGACATTCAACATTTCTTCGCAAATCGCATCGGAGTGTATTCCGTCGATAAGGAGTACGTGTTTAATGACGCCCGCGCAAAGTAAGCGCTGAATTCGAAGAGACCTCTGCGCATCCAGATTGTCCGATTCATGCTAGATGGCGTGCGCGAAATCACTGGTGCAGGCCTTTACATCCCGAAAGACAAGGCATTAAATCTACGAGCGGACCCAAGCGTCCGCTTTTCGCAATTCATCCCCGTTCTCGTGGTCTCTCAGGTGTGCATCCGATCGACACGCCACGCACGATCCGATGGCGGGTTCCTTGCGCTTTCGCGTACCAACTGGCAGGGTCGGAAACGTCGCAGCGCTTCATTCAGCAGCGAGGTCTCACAATGGTCAATATCTCAGGCGAAGCGATCGACACCCTCAAGGCGTCGGTGAGAGGCAGGATCATCTCACCGGCAGAAACCGACTACGACGAAGCACGCAAGGTCTGGAATGCGACGATCGACAGGCGCCCCGCGCTCATCGTGCGTTGCGCGGGCACCGCCGACGTGATCGCCGCGCTCGCGTTCGCGCGCGACAACGGCCTTCTGGTTTCGATTCGCGGCGGATCGCACAACATCGCGGGCAGCGCAGTCAGCGACGACGCCTTGATGATCGATCTCTCCGCGCTGAAATCCGTGCGCATCGATCCGCAAGCGAAACGCGCGTATGTCGAACCCGGCGCGCTGCTCTCCGACTTCGACCACGAAGCACAGGCATTCGGCCTCGCGACGCCGCTCGGCATCAACTCGACGACGGGCGTCGCGGGTCTCACGCTCGGCGGCGGCTTCGGCTGGATCAGCCGCAAGTTCGGCGTGACGGTCGACAATCTTGTCGCGGCGGAGATCGTCACGGCGGACGGCACATGGCGGCGCGTGAGCGCTGACAGCGATCCCGATCTGTTCTGGGCACTGCGTGGCGGCGGCGGCAACTTCGGCGTCGTGACGCTGTTCGAATACCGGTTGCATGAAGTGGGTCCGCAGATCTACGGCGGCCTCGTCGTGTATCCGCTCGAACAGGCCGACCAAGTGCTGCCGAAGTATCGCGAGTTCGTCGCACAAAGCCCCGACGATTTGACCGTATGGGCCGTGCTGCGTCTCGCGCCGCCGTTGCCGTTCCTGCCCGAAAGCGTTCACGGCAAGCCGGTCGTCGTGATGGCGAGTTGCTATGTCGGGCCGGTCGAAAACGGTGAAAGGGCGCTTGCGCCCGTGCGCAGCTTCGGTACGCCCTACGGCGAGCATCTCGGGGCAATGCCTTTCGCCGCATGGCAGAAGGCGTTCGATCCGCTGCTGACGCCCGGCGAGCGCAACTACTGGAAGTCGCACAACTTCGCGAGTCTTAACGACGAAACGTTCGACATCCTGACTAATGCGGTGAAATCGCTACCGTCGACGCAATGCGAGGTGTTCATCGGCGCGATGGGTGGACAGACGAACCGCGTTCCCGTCGATGCAACGGCTTACGCGAATCGCGATTCGATCTATACCATCAACATTCACGGCCGCTGGAGCGATGCCGCCGACGACGAGAAGTGCACGAAGTGGGCGCGCGACATGTTCGCCGCGATGACGCCGCACGCAATCGGCAGCGTGTACGTGAATTTCATGACCGGTGAAGAAGGCGAGCGCGTGAAGGCGGCGTATGGTCCGAACTACGAGCGGCTCGCCGAAGTGAAGCGGCGTTACGATCCGGACAACGTGTTCCGCAGCAATCAGAACATCACGCCCGCGGCGTGACGCGTGGCGCGCCGTTTCTCGTCGGGAAACGGCGCGCTATAAGCGATGTTCAGGGCCGGTCGAGATGACGGCGCATATCGCGCGTGTCCGTGCTCGATACGTCGCTGTTGACTTCCTCGTAGACGAGCTTGAGCGTTTCGCCGCTCAGATGATTTCGTAACAGGCCGAGAAACCGCGGTTCGACCGCGAGGCGCAAGCGATCGAATCGTTGATGCATGCGGCTTTGTTCGAGATATTCGCCGACGGTCTTGGCGAATGTTTCCCGGTCTCTTTCCGCCGTTTCCGTCGCGCGCGTAGCCGGGTTCCTGATGTCCTCGACTTGCCGCAGGTCCAGCTTCAGTCCTTGCGTCTCGAAGATCCGGGCGCGGCTGGCATCGGCGGCAAGCACCCAGGTGATGGCGGTCATGATGCTCCTCCTGTTCGCCAGCCCAAGCAGGCTCCCGCCATTGTGCGCCTAATCTTCGTGCAGCGGCTTCGTTCTCGCGCGGCATTCGCTTTCGCGGCGCAGCATAACGCGCGCGATTTCGCTTCAAGGCTGCATCGAACCGCTCGCCGCGAAGCGCGTGTGAAACGAAAATGCCTGATCGAGACGATGAGGCGTGTGGCCGCCGAGCGCTGCTGCATCGCGGTAATAGTCGCGTAACAGATCGCGATAGAGCGGATGCGCGCAGTTCTGGATCACGCTCATCGCACGTTCGCGCGGCGCGAGGCCGGTGAGATTGGCAAGCCCGCGTTCGGTCACGACGATATCGACATCGTGCTCGTTGTGATCGCAATGGGGCACCATCGGCACGATGCTCGAAATGCGTCCGTCCTTCGCGACGGATTTCGTCGCGAACACCGCGTAGGCCGCATTGCGCGCGAAATCGCCCGAGCCGCCGATGCCGTTCATCATGTGCGTGCCGCCGACGTGCGTCGAATTCACGTTGCCGTAGATGTCGGCTTCGAGCGCGGTGTTGATCGCGATGAGGCCGAGACGCCGGATGACTTCGGGATGGTTGCTCACTTCCTGCGGCCGCAGCACGAGCCTGTCGCGATAGCGTTCGATATCGCGGAACACTTTGTCCTGCCGCTCTGCCGACAGCGTGATCGACGCGCCCGATGCGAACGTGGCCTTGTCGGAGTCGAGCAGATCGAAGGTCGAATCCTGCAGCACTTCGGAATAGATCGTCAGCGCTTCGAACGGCGACGCGGCGAATCCCGACAGCACCGCATTCGCAATCGTGCCGATGCCGGCCTGCAGCGGCGGCAATCGTTTCGGCAGACGGCCGCGCGAGACTTCATGCTGAAAGAACTCGATCAGATGGCCTGCGATCAGCGCGGTGTCTTCATCGGCGGGCAAGACGGTGGACGCGCTGTCCGGCGTGTTTGTGATGACGATGGCGGCGATCTTGTCGAGCGGAATCTCGATGGACGCCACGCCGATCCTGTCATCCGTGCGCACGATCGGAAGCGGCTCGCGTTGCGGGCGGCGCTCGGGAATCCAGATATCGTGCAGGCCTTCGAGCGCGATCGGCTGCGCCAGATTGATCTCGACGATCACGCGTTCGGCCAGTATCGCGAAGCTCGCGGAATTGCCGACCGAAGTCGTCGGCACGATGCCGCCCGTCTCCGTGATCGCGGCGGCTTCGATGATCGCGAGATCGAGCTTGCCGAGACGATTCGCGCGCAGCAGCTCGACGGTTTCGGACAGATGCTGGTCGACGAACATCACGTCGCCGCGATTGATCGCGTGGCGCAAGGTCGTATCGACCTGAAACGGCAGGCGGCGCGCGAGCACGCCGGCTTCGGTGAGGATGCGGTCCGTGTCATGGCCGAGCGACGCGCCCGTCATGAGCGTGATGCGCAACGGTTCGTTTTCTTCACCGGCGCGGCGCGCTATTTCGAGCGGCACGGCCTTCGCGTCGCCCGCACGCGTAAAGCCGCTTGCGCCGACGATCATGCCGTCGCGCACGAGTCGGGCCGCGTCGGCGGCCGAGGTGATCTTCCCGCGCAAGGCGGCACAGCGAATGCGGTCTTCGTACATCGACGTCTATCTTCCAGAGCTTCGTTTAACCGAAGGCGATTATAGGTAGCGCGCTTTGTCATCGAAATCGCAAGGTTGAAAGACATTGTTCCAATGCCGTACCACTTTGCGCTCGATCCAATCGGATGCACATACGAGCGTCTGAAACCGTCGTGGAAGTGCGGCAAATAAGCGCGCCGACGATGAATCGACTCCACTATAGGGCGCACGGCGCCGTGAATTAATCGCTACGCCAGGAAGGCACCTTTTCATGCGCAGGAACGAAAGGCGCGTCGGGATCGACGAGCGCGGTGCGAATGAAGTGCAGGCACGCGAGCACGCGTTGCATGTCGTGACGCGCATTGCGATCGGCGCGCGCGAGTTCGAGCATGCTCTGCGCGATCAGGATCGACGCGACGACCGAACCGATCGCACGACGCAGCGTCGCGCTGTCGGGCGTGCGAAACAGCACCGCGATATCGCGCAACACGCGTGCGAGCGACGTGCTCCACGCGATGCGCAACGCATCGGGAAAGCGCTGTGCATGGAGCGCGCGTGATTCGTTGCGCAGATCGATCATCGCCTGTCCGACTTCGAGCGTGACGAGCATCCACGACAGTGCATGACGATGTTCGCGCGAGCGCCGCGTGAGCAGGCCGCGCAACTGCGACATCAGATCGTGCGTGCCCGAGTGAAAGCGCTCGCCGAGTCCCGCGAGTTTGCCTTCACACGCGAGCGCGGCCTGAGCGCGCAGATCGGCGAGCGTCCGGCGAACCAGCCACGGCGTGCGCGGCGGCACGATGACCGCGCATGCGATGGCCGCGCCGAGCATCGCGACGAGCACCGCGAGGCCGTTGTTCAGCAGCAGCGCCGGATCGTAGACGATGCGGTTGTCGGGCGCGGCGAGCAGGCAGAAGAACACGCAGAAGCCGATGCCGTATCCGGCGGTGTCGGCGCGCATCGCGAGGAATGCGCCTGCCGCGAGCGGCGGCGCGAGCATCGCGCACAGGAGCGCGAAGCCATCGATCGCGGGGTACACGTGACACAGGTACGTGTATCCCATGACGATCGCGAGCGCCGCGCCCGCGGCCATCTGCGCGATGAACTTCGACGGCCGCGCCGATGCCGACGACAACGCGCAGGCCAGCGTCGCGCCGATCACCGCGTAACCGCCGCTCGGCCACGCCGTGACGATCCAGAACCACGCGGTCGCGGCGATCACGATGCCGGTGCGCATGAACGTCGCGGCAAGCACGAAGCGGTTGGTCTTCGCTTCGTATCGCGAGGACGCGCGATCTTTCAAATGCTCGCCGTTCGCGATCGATGCATAGCGAATCGTATCGTCGATGAAGCGATACAGAAGCTCCGCCGATGTCGTGAAGTCGAGCTGCGTCGTTTCGTCGGTGTTTGCGAGCTTGCGTTGCGCATCGCGCAGGCGCTTCGGAAGCGTCGCCTTGTAGCGTTCCAGATGCACGTTCAGCGATGCGTGTTCGAAGATGCGCGCGAGTTCTTCGAGGAAAGGCACGAGGGCATCGTGTGCGCATTGCGCGCTGTCGTTGGCGCGCAGACGCTTCATCGACTGATCGAGCGCATGCAGGCGCGAGCACGCGTCCATGAACGCGCTGTTCAGCCGCGCGAGCTTGCCGTTGTGCTGGCGCATCGTCGGCGACTCGTAGGCGGCGAAGCCACGCGTCGCTTCGAAGCCGACGATCTCATCGACGAAATCGGCGAAACGGCGCTCACGAGCGAGGCGCGAGAGACGGCCGCGCAGCACGTCGGCGGCGAATGCGGCGAATTGCGCCCGACGCGTATCGAGCGAGTGCATCAGTGTCGCGCTGGCATGGCGCGGAAAAACGAGCGCGCTCACCACGCTCGAACACACGATGCCGAGCATCACTTCCGCGCCGCGCGTGAGCGTGGCGATCAGGAGGCCGTTCGGATCGGTGACGGCGGGAATGCCGATCAGCGCGGCCGTATAGCCCGCGAGCACGAAGCCATACCAGCGGAACTGGCGATAACGTACCGCGAGCGCGGTGCAGGCCGCGACCCATAACGTCAGCGCGAGCGCATAGAGTTCGGCCTGCTGCACGAACACGGCGCCCAGCACGAGCGCGGCGAGCATGCCGAGCGCCGTGCCCGCGAAACGATAGACGCTCTTCGCGAGCACCATGCCGGCGAAGGGCTGCATCAGCACGAAGGTGGTCGTCATCGCGACGCGCGGCTGCGGCAATTCCAGGCGCATCGCGATGCCCATCGCGATGAACGCGGCAAGCAGCGTCTTCGCGAGATGCAGCCAGACGTGACCGTCGGTGGCGAACCAGTCGCGCGTCGACAAGCGTGCTTCCAGGAACGACATGCGATCCGCCGATATGCCTCTGCTCAAGAAGGCGCCGATTGTAGGCAAGTCGTCTTGCCGGATTAATGCGGGAATCCGGGAACATTCTTTCTTGATTCAACAACAATCGATCGCGCGGAAAGGCGGACAATACCGTCTCCGATGTCATTGCTACGGTTTGATGGATACCCTACAGAACATGCGGGTCTTCGCCCGCGTGATCGAAGCCGGCACCTTCACGGCTGCCGCACAGTCGATGAACTCGACCACTGGCGCGATGTCGCGCGCCGTCTCCGAACTCGAAGCCCATTTGCGCACGCGCCTGATGAACCGCTCGACGCGGCGTCTCGCGCTCACGTCGGCGGGCGAGCGCTATCTGAAGCGCGTGCGGCAGATTCTCGCCGACATCGACGGCGCCGAAGAAGAAGCGAGCTGCGCGCATGAACATCCGTCGGGCACGCTGCGCATGTTCAGCTTCGCGAGCGTCGGGCAGCATTACATCCTGCCCGCCATCGCCCGGTATCGCGCGCTCTATCCCGATGTGAAGGTCGAGCTCACGCTGTCGCAACGCATGCCCGATCTATTCGAGGGCAGCAGCGACGTGGCCGTCGTGTCGGCAAGCGCGTTGTCGGATTCGGAAGTGATCTCGCACAAGCTGGGCGCGACCTTCAGCATTCTGTGCGCATCGCCGGAATATATTCGCGCGCGTGGCGCGCCCGAGGAACCGGCCGATCTCGCGCAGCACGATTGCCTCACCTTGCAGACGCCCGCGTTTCCCGCGCGCGAATGGACGCTCGAAGGGCCCGAGGGCCGCGAGACCTTGCAGATCAGCGGAACGGTGCAGGTGAATATCGCGGAATCGCTCGTGGTCGCGATCCGCGAAGGCATGGGCATCGGCATGTTGCCGCTCTATGCGGCGATCGAAGGCTTGCGCAACGGTTCGCTCGTGCGCGTGTTGCCGCGTCACACGTTGCAGCGCACGAATCTCTTTGCGCTCTATGCGTCGCGCAAGTTCGTCGATGCGAAGACGCGCACGTGGGTGGAGTTTCTGCGCGCGCATCTGCCGGACGTGATCGCGCGCGACGAAGCGTTGCTCGCGGAAGTCGGGCAGACGGCTTCGAACGTTTTGCGCGTCGCGTGACTCACGTCTCGCTCCACATGCGCAACAGGTTGTGATAGCAGCCGACGAGCGAACGCTTCGCGGCTTCGTCGCCATTGGTCGCGTTCAGGCGCTGGATGGAGTTATCGAGATCGAAGAGCAGCGCGCGCTGGCCGTCGTCGCGCACGAGGCTTTGCGCCCAGAAGAAGCTCGATACGCGAGCGCCACGCGTGACGGGCCGCACCTGATGAAGACTCGTCGCGGGGTAGACGATCGCATGGCCCGCGGGCAGCTTCACTTCCTGCACGCCGTACGTGTCTTCGATGATGAGCTCGCCGCCATCATACTCCTCGGGCGGCGTGAGAAAGAGCGTGACGGATACATCGGTGCGCACGCGCGCGCCATGACCGGGCACGATGCGGATCGCGCCATCGACATGACTGCCGAAATGCATGCCGCCTTCATAGCGATTGAAGAGCGGCGGATACACGCGATTGGGCAGCACCGCGCTGATGAAAAGCGGATGACGTTCGAGCAGGCCGACGATCGCATCGCCCATTTCGAGCGCGATCGGCGAGCCTTCCGCGATCTGCATGTTGCGCTTGACCGGCGCGCCCTGATAGCCCGCGGTCGCGCGGCCATCGACCCATGAGTCGCTGGCTTCGAGTCGCGCGCGCATCGCGGCGGCGTCTTCGGGGCTCAGCACGTTCGGTATCGAGAGGATCATTTTTCTTGCCTTCGCGAACGCGCGCCGCGTAGCACACGGCGCGCTCGCATTTACATCAACGGAAGCGGTAATTCAACGTCGCGATGAACGTGCGGCCAAGACCCGGCACCGCGCGTCCGCCGTCGGACGGAATCAGGGCGTCGTAGTACTTCTTGTCGAACATGTTCTGCACGTTGAACTGGATATCGTAGCGCTTCTGATGATACGCGGCCATCACGTCCCAGCGCACGTAGCCGCCCACCTGGACCAGATTGTTGTTCGCCGCATAGCGCGACGATACATACGACGGCCCGCCGCCGACCTGCCATACCGGCGTGAAGTCATACGTGGTCCACAGCGTGAGCATGTGATGCGGCGTGTTGGCGAGCTGGTTGCCCTGCGTGCCGTCGAAGGCTTGCAGGATCGTGCCGTCCATATAGGTGTAGCCGCCGAACATCTGCAACTGCTTCGTGATGTGACCCGCCACGCCGAGCTGATAGCCGCGCACGCGGACGTTGCCATCGAGGGAGTAGCTGCCGTCCGAGGCGAGCGTTCGCGCGTTGGTCTTCTCGATGTTGAAGAGCGATTGCGTGATCGACAGGCCGCCGTTCAGCAGATCCCACTTCGAGCCGACTTCATAGGACTTGTTGTGCTCGGGCGGCAGGTTCTGCTGGCCGCTCGTGAGCGTGAGCGCTTCCAGCGACGGATCGAACGACGTGCCGTACGACACGTAGTACGACTGCCAGTCAGTCGGCTGCCACACGACGCCGGTGCGCACGCTCGTGAAGTAGTTCGTCTGCGTCGCGTACCCCGGCGCGTTGATCGAGTTGTTGATGGCCGCCTCGTAGCGGTCCCAGCGCACGCCGCCGATCCACTTCCAGTGCTCGCCGATCGAGATCGTGTCGTTCAAATAGAGGCCAATGCCGTTCGCGCTCGATTCCGCGAGATTGGTCGCCACTTCGCGATAGTTCGCGGGACGCGGCACGTAGGGCGGATTGACGAGCGGCACGATCGCGAGCGTGTTCGACGGCAGGCCCGGCGTGGTCGCGGTGAAGCTCTGGTTGCTGTACGTTTCGTGGCTCAGATCGACGCCGGCGAGCATGTCGTGCTTCAGGAAGCCCGTCGCGAACTTGCCCTGGATATCGGTCGAGTTGTAGACCGAGTGATCGTTGATGTTTCGGTCCTTGCCCTGCAGACGCACGAACAGCGACGACAGCGGCAGCGTCGTGTAGTTGCCGTTCGAGAGCGCGGGCGATGAGCCGAGCGGTCCCGTCAGCACGGCCGCGGCGTTGGTCGCGCGCGCCTCGGTGCTGTAGTGGCTGAACTGCGTCTGGTTGCGCAGCGTGAACATGTCGTCGAAGCGATGCTCCACGCGCGCGTTCACCGTCTGCACGTCCTGGATCGTGCGGTCGTCGGTGAAGCCGTAGAACGTTTTCGTGTCGACGGGCGCGGGGTGGCCGTTCAGCGGCGGAATGCCGTAGTCGGGCTGATCGCGGTTGTGCTGGATCAGCGCGGACAGCGTCACCTGCGTCGGCGTGCCGATACCGAACTTCACTTCGGGCGCGATGCCGAAGTCCTTGTTGATCATCTCGTCGCGCGTCGAGCCGAGCGACTGGCCGAACGCGTTGACGCGGAACGCCGAGGTGTCCGTCATCGGCTGGTTGATGTCGACCGTCGTGCGATAGCGGTCATGCGTGCCCGCTTGCAGCGAGACATCGGCGCGCGGCTTCATGTTCGGCTGCTTGCTGACCTGGTTGATCACGCCGCCCGTCGAGCCGCGCCCGAAGTAAAGCGACGACGGCCCGTACAGCACGTCGATCGATTCGAGATTGAAGGTGTCGCGATAGTACTGGCCGCGATCGCGGAAACCGTCGAGATAGATGTCCGTACGCGCCGAGAAGCCGCGCAGGTTGATGTTGTTGCCGATCTGGCCGCCTTCGGCCGCGCCGAGCGTGACGCCCGGCACGTTGCGCAGCGCGTCCGAGAACGAGCTTACCGCCTGCGAATTCAGCACCGCCTTCGGCACCACGACCACAGCCTGCGGAATGTCGCGCAGCGCGGTCGGCACCTTCGCCCCGACGCTCGACGTGTCCGGCTGGAAATCGGGCGCGTCGGCCTGGCCCGTTACCTTGACGGCGGGCAGGGCGGCGGTTTCGGGTGCGGTGGTGTCGTTCTGGGCGGGAGCCGCTTGCTGCGCGATTTGCGATGAAGGCGCGTTCTGCGATGCGGCTTGAGCGGACTGCGGTGCGGTCTGGGCGTAAAGCGGCGCTGCCATGGGCGCGACGGCAATAGTAACCAATGCCGCGGCGAGCGGCGTCTTTCTCAACATGTCGTTTCCCCGATGCTTGTTAGTGAAATCCCAATCGGCAGCGAAGCGGGTTTTCGCGTGCCGATGTTTGATCGAACCGAGATCAAAGCGGAGCGGGCGGCGTCGTCGAGAAGAACCGGCGGCGGCGCCCTGTAAGCGCCCGTGGATCGCGACGGGCCTCATTGTTTCGGCCTGGCGTTGCGATTCGGTTAAATGCGAATCAGTATCATTACATTTCAAGAAACATTTGGAAAGAAAGACCTGTCGCGAGCAGGCTTTTTTTCCGATTACCGTGACGTCGGCGCAACGAAAAAACGTGTGAAGAGGCGGGGTCCGGGCTTGGCGCGATGGACCGTCGAGGCCCGTGGGACGGGGTATGGAGGGAGATGGGCGCCGGCGAGCGCGGCGGCGGATTCAATCCGCAAAGATTGCGGACAAAAAGTGGCGGATTACTTTTTTACCGCGCGCGGACGCAGCGTCAGAACCCGGCGACGCCGGATGTCACGAGCGCATAAGGGCCGCTCGTCAATTGCTGCCTGAGAAAGTCGATGCACACGCGGATCTTCGCGGAATGCGACGAGCGCGCCGACGTGACCGCCCACACGTCCGCGCGCTGCCGGTACGCGGGCAAGACGGGCACGAGCCTGCCGTCCTGCAGGCTGGCGGCGACATCCCAGATCGAACCCATCACGATGCCGAAGCCTTCCTCGGCCCATTGCCGCACGATGTCGCTGTGGTTCGATGCGATCGGCCCCGTCACCTTCACGCTTTCTTCTTCGCCGTTGGGGCCCGAGAGCCGCCAGACGCCGAAGCGCTGATCGCGTCCGCGAAAAAGCAGGCAGTCGTGCTGCGCGAGTTCGGCGAGCGTCTTCGGCGCGCCGCGCCGTTCGAGATATGCAGGCGCGGCGGCCAGCACGCGAAAGCTTTCGACGATCTTGTGCGCGATCAAATGAGGCTCCAGCACCTCGCCGACGCGAATGTCGATATCGAAGTTGTCGCCGAGGAGATCGACGCGCCGGTCGAGCAGTTCGAGCCAGATTTCGAGGCCCGGATGACGCCGTCTGAGCAAGGTGAGGGCGGGCGACACATGTTCGCGCCCGAGCCGCAGACTCGTGCCGATGCGCAAGAGGCCGCGCGGATCGTCGAGTCCGGCGAAGGCATCGGCCATGCCTTGCACGTCGTCGAGAATCTTTTGCGCCCATTGAAAGGCCGCTTCGCCGTCGCTCGTGATCGACACGCGGCGCGTCGTGCGCATGAATAGCTTGACGCCGAGGCTCGTCTCCAGCATCGCAATGCGCTTGCTCACGTGCGCCGGCGAGATGCCGGTCTCGGTGGCCGCGGCGATGAAGCTGGAGCGCCGCGCGACGATGCAGAACAACTGCAGGTCGCGCAGGAACTGGTCGTTGTTCGCGACGAGCGCGCTTTGGGTTTTCATTCGGCTGATCTTGCGGTTGCGCCCGCTTGCGGCAGTGGGCTCAAGCCTAGCTGCAAGCGGAGCGCGCGCGCAAGAACATCAGTTCGACAGCGACAGATACGGCGAGCTGAACGCCTGAGGCGGGAAGACCGGCACCGCGCCGCTCTGACGCGTGAAGCTGTAGCGCACGTACACGGCGGCGAGCCACTCGCGATACTGATACGCGTTGCCGAACGATGCCGTCGCGCCGAACGCGAGTTGCGGCGCGAGCTGATACTCGCCCGTCGCGCTCAGCGAATACGAAACGCCCGTCTTGCTCTGGCTCGGATAGACCGCGCCCGCGTCCGGCGTGGTGCCGTTGTTCGCGGCTATCGACTGATACGTCGAGTTCGTCGGGAAATAATTCGACGCATCCTGACGATAATGTTGCACGCCGATCGAGCCCTTCAGGTCGTAGGTGAAAAGCCCAGTACGTCCCGCGTATTCGACCGGGAAGTTCAGGATCACGTACTGCTGCGGGCTGAAGTAGCCGCCTTGCCCATACGTGAAGTACGACAGGTTCTTGTCGTAGTGCATGAGCGTGGTGTTCGCGCCGACGGTCAGCGTCTGGTCCGCGTCCTTGAACAGGCGCGTATAGATGCCGCCGCCGCCCTTCACCGCGTTGTTGGTCGCGACCTGCTTGCCGTCCAGGAACTGATACGCCGCGTTCAGGTAGACGCCGCTCGTGCCGTCGTCCCAGCCGAGGTCGGCGCGCGCGCCCGTCGATGTCACGCCGCCCCATTCGAGGTTCGCGCCCTGATCGCGCGTGCCGGCGTAGGAGAGCAGGCTGTCTGTCACCGCGCGGCGGGCGACGGCGAGCGAGTACGACACCTTGTCGCTGATCGCGTTCTGATACTGCAATCCGCCGACGACGTTGGTCTCGCGAAAGCCGAGCGGCGTCGTGCCGACATCGCCCTTGAAGTTGCGATTCTCGTAGCCGACCGAGAGGCCGACGCCCGTCGCCGTCTGCGAGCCGTAGTTGTTGGTCGGCGGATTGGCGCTCGCGCCCCGACCCGATCCGAAGCGCGCGAGGGTGTTCGGCTGGCTGCTCGCGGTGCCGGCATCGAGCGTGACGGGCGTCGCGCGCACGATCACGTGCCCGTTGCCCGCCTTGATGCGGCCTTCGATGGGCGCTTCGATATCGGTCAGGTTGGAAAGGCCGTCCTCGCCGTCGCGGCTGCGGAAGATGAGGCCGCCCGAGACCGTGCTCGCCTGCTCGCGATTGATCTGCGCGAGTTCTTCCGCGACGCCCGCGGTCTGCGAATTCGCGACCGGAACGGGCGCGCCGCCCGCGCTCATCGTCGCGGCCGCAGCGGCGCGCTGAGCGGGCTGCGTCTGCGACGGATAGTAAGGCTGTGCGTAGCCCGCCGGCGGCTGCGGGATATACGGCTGCTGCGCGTACTGTTGCGGCGGCGCGTAATACGGCTGCTGACCGTAGGGCGCCTGCGGGTATTGCTGCTGCTGTGGCGGCGCGCCGTACGCGTAGGGATCGGCGGGACGCTGCGCCGTCGTCTTGCGCGATGACGCCTGCTTCTTCTTCGTCGTGCTGGCTGCCGGCAGCGGCGCGTAGGCGTTCGACTGCGCATCGCGCGCGCCGGGCGACATCGGCCAGGGCGCCGCGTACGGATCCTGGGCGGCGTACGGCGCCTGCTGCGGATAAGGCTGCTGCTGCGGATAGCCTTGCTGCTGCGGATAACCCTGCTGCTGCGGATACGGTTGATACACCGGCGGTTGCTGCTGATACCCCTGCGCCGGATACACCCCCGACGCACCCGCATCCTGTCCCGGATACGGTTGCAACGGCGCGCCCGATTGCCCCGAGCCGTACGTGTCCGGACCGTATCCACCGCTCTGAGCCGGACGCGGTACGGCATTGGGCATCGTCGCCGGAGCGGAGGAAGGCGCCACATAAGGCGTCGTATAGGGCGCGGGCTGAGGAGGCGGCAGATAGTTCGGCACGGGCTGCGAATAACTCTGAGGAAGGACCTGACGATAAGACGCGCCCGATGCAAGCGCCGGATTCGACGCCGTATCGACGGCCGTCTTGCCTTCGAACGGATTGGTGCCGGGCAGCGGATTCGAGCCGATGCGGCTCATCGCGCTTTCCCAGCCCGGCGGAACATTGCCGCGGCCCTGAGCGGACGCGACCTGCACCGGCGTATTGGCGGCGATGAGCGAGCGCTGCAGGAACTGCGCGGCGAGATCGAGCTTGCCTTGCGCGCGATACATCCGGCCGATCGCGGCGAGCACGCCGGGATCGTTCGGCGCGGCTTCATACGCCTGATTCGCGTAGGTCTCGGCCAGCTTGAAATCGCGCATGCCGCTCGCCGCGGACATCGCCGCCGTCTGCAGGCCGATATCCTCGGGACGGCGCGACAGCGCTTTCTGATAGCAGGTAAGCGCGTTGCGGTCATCGCCCGCCGACGTGTACATGCGGCCGAGCGCCGCCTGCAGATCGGCGTTGTCGGGCATCGCGGCGAGCCACGGCGAAATCACGTCGTAGGCGGCGGCGAGATCGCCTTGCCTGCGCACGACATCCGCGCGCGCCACCACGATACCCACGTTCAGATTGTTGAAGTCCGCGCGCTGCTGCGTGGTGAGCGGCATCGACTGAAGCCGGCGCATCACGGAGCCGAGTTCGGCGTCCTGCTGCGTCGCCGACAGAATGCCAGCGTATTGCAGCAACAAGCCGGTGTCGTTCGGCGCATTGGCGATCGCCCCGCGCACGAGCGCAAGCGCCCGTGCCGGATCGCCCGCCTTGACATACGCCGACGCCACCGCGCCCATCAGTTCCGCGTTGCCCGCCGCGACCGGCTCGGCGCGGCGCAGGATCGCGAAGGCCTGCTGACGCTGGCCCGCCGCGGCGGTGCGCGTCGCGAGTTCGGCTTGCTGCTGCACCCACAGACGATGCTGCAACGCGGTCATCGCCGGCGTGCGCTGCGCGGCGGGAATGCGGTCGAGTTGAGCAAGGCCCGCCGACCAGTCCTGCGTTTCGGCGGAGAGCAGCGCGCTCGCGTAGAGCGCGTCGGTCATGTCGGGATGCGTGGCGAGCAGGCCGTCCATCATGCTGCGCGCATTGCCGACCGCGCCCTGACGCACGTAGATGCGCGCGAGGTCGAGCCGCAGCCACGGATCGTCGGGATTATTGAGCAGCGCGTCTTCGAAGAGACTGCGCGCCGCGCCGAGATCGCCGCGCGCTTCGGCGGCGCGCGCCTGCGCGGCCTGCGCTTCGCCGCGCAGCTTGTTGATGCCGCCCGCTTTCGCCTGCTGCTCCGTGTTCAGGCGATTGGCGAATTCGAGCGCCTCATCGCCGCGACCTTGAGCCGCCAGTGCGCCGACGAGCCCGCGGATCGCATCGGGATTGTCGGCCTGACGGCGCAACGCCATGCGATACGCCTGTTCCGCGCCGCGCGGATCGCCGTTCGCCAGCAGCATTTCGCCGAGCAGCACCTGCGCGGTGACATCGGATGGATTGGTCGCGATCGCGCGCTCGAAGAGCGCCTTGGCCTGCGCGATCTGGCCGTTGCTGCGCGCGCCGATCGCATCGCTCGTATAGGTCCAGTATGTCGCGCTCGTGAGCGCGTCTTTCCAGCGCGCCGGATTGCCGGCCCGCGACGCGCGTTCGAGATACGTGCGCGCTTCCGCGAAACGTTCCTGCTTGAGCGCCGCGACGCCCATGCCGCCGAGCGCGTCGGCGTCGTTCGGGTCGCTCGCGAGCACCGACGAGAAACGTGCGCGCGCCGTCACGAGATCGCCGCGATCGAGCGCGGTGAAGCCTTCCGCGACGGTGCGCCCGCGCGCATCGACGGCAGCGCCGGCCTGTGCGCGTTCGCGGGCGGACTTGTCCTGCAGAACCATCGAATCGAAGCGCGCCTTCACGGCTGCGTCATCCGGCGAGACTTGCAGATACGCCTGATAGAGCGGCGCATCCGATGCGCGCGCGCCGAGCCACAGGAGCGCCTGCCGCCAGCTCTTTTTCGCATCCGCGCCGACGGAGCTATCGCCCGACAGCTTCGCGAGCCGCGCGATGCCGTCGCGCCGAGTGGTATCGCGATACGTCAGATGCTGCGCATAGGCGAGCTGATAGCGTGGATCGTCGGGATTCTGGCGCGCCAGTTGTTCGAGACCGCGCCGCGCTTCGTCCCAGCCTTGCGGCGTGGCGGCGAGCGCCTGGTAATACTCCAGTTGAAGCTCGGGCGTCGCGGGCTTGCCTTCGATCGCGCGCTTGTATTCCTGCACCGCCGACGCGCTTTGCCCGCTCTGCGCGAGACGCCGCGCGTCGTTGACGGTCTGATCGCGCGAGCTGGTTTCGCCCAGACGCCGGCCGAGTTCGTCGATGTTCGGGTAGTTCGGCGCGACCTGACGCAACTGCGCGAGATACTGCTGCGCGCCGCTGCCGTCCTTGCGGTCGGCGAGCACCATGCCCATGCCGAAGAGCGCATCGGGCTGTTTCGGATTGATGCGCAGCACCTTTTGCCACGCCTGCTCCGCGAGGTCGCCGCGGCGATGCGCCTGCCAGTACTTGCCCTGATCGATGAGCACGCTCAGCGGATCGGTCGCGGCCTGAGCGAAGGCCATTGCCGGCGCTGCACAGAGCAGCGCCGCGATGACGCGTTTGCGAGTCCGGATCAGCATGCGCTTCTCCAGTTCGGCGCCAGACGGCCGTTTTCATCGAAGCGATAGCGCCCGTCGACGAAACCGCCGCCGAACAGACCGAGCACGCGGTCGTAGTAGACCGGCTCGCGTCCCGCGCCCGGCGGCGCGACCAGCGCTTCGAGATGGGTGCGCGCGAGGCCGAGGCCGCGTTCGTCGTTCAGCGCCTTGAAGTACGGCGCCAGCGCGCCCCAGTACGACAGCGGACCTTCGCCGCTCGCCGCGCCGCTGATGGTCGAAACTTTCTCCGGCGGAAAGCCCGTCTGCGCGACGCTCTGGCGCATGCCGCCGAGCGCGTCGAGCCACGCACGCGCGAGCGGATCGCTGGCCGACGCCATGCCGGCCCACAGATACACGCGGATCGCGTCGTAGCTGCCGACATCGCCGTTCTTCGGATCGACGACGAACTGGCCGTTCTGGTAAGCGGCCCAGTCCGGCGCATAGCCGCGCGGCGACGTGACCCTGATCATCTTCGCGGCGTTTTGCGCGAGCTTCGCCCACGGGCCGTCGGGCATCTCGTGCGCGAGGCCGCGCAGGACCGGCAGCGGCAGATAGCTCGGATTCAGGCGCGTGATGTCACCCACGCGAAAGCCTTGCGGCCCCGGCAGGAGCATCGGACCCAGGCCCGGCAGATCGACGATTTCCTGCTTCACGATCTGCGTCGCGAGCGCGTAGGCAAGCTTCGTGTACATCGGCTCCTTCCACAGGCGGCCGGCCTGGAAGAGGTCGTAGGCGATCCACAGGTCCGAATCGGAGGCCGAGTTCGGGTCCATCACGCCGAACGAGCCGTCCTGCCTTCTGCCCCATTGCCACGCGGGCAGGCGCAGGTTGCTCGCATCGAACTGATTGGCGGACAGATTCGTGCGCGTCCAGCCGAGCAGCCGGTCGAACGTCGCGCGGTCGTTCGCGACGAGCGCGAAGAACATCGCATAGGACTGTCCTTCGGACGTGGTCTGCTGCGCGTCGGTGGAGCGATCGACCACGCGGCCATCGGCCTGCACGACGCGCTCGACGAAGAGGCGATACGCGGGCCAGTCGCATTGCTGCGCGGCCTGCGTGCCTGCCGATGACGCGGCGATGAATGCACCAGCGAAAAACTTGGCGGTGGATACCCGCATATCAGTCCCTCAGGCGCCGTGCGGCGATCGAGCGCAGCGCACGGTAGAACAGGGCGGCGATGATGAGCGCGGCGAGCACGCCGCCGAGCACCAGCAAAAGCGGATGCGACGACAGCGCCCAGCGCATGTAATGCATCGGCGACAGATGGCCGACGTAATACGCCTCGCCGTTCGACGTGACCGTCACGGTGCGGCCGTGGATCACGGCCATCGCGCCCTGGATGGAAGGCAGCAGATCGTTGTCGAGCAGGGCGGCGGACAGATCGGCGTCGGACTGGCCGGCCGCGCTGATCAGCGCCACCGCGCTGCGTCCGCTCTTCAGCGGCGATTCGAAGCCGGTCAGGAGCGCGTCGCCGTTGGAGCTCACGAGCGAAAGGTCCGCCCGCGCAGGCGAGCGTTCCGGGCCTTGTTCGCCATGCCACCAGTCGACGAGCTTGAACGCGACATCGGAGAGCTGGAAGGTGCGCGCGTCGCCGTCGCCGGAGAAGGGCATCTGCTTGGACCAGCGCTGCAGGAGCGGCTGACGGCCCGGCGAACCGAGGATCAGCAGATCCTTGTCGGCGAAACGGTCGACATCGTTCGCGCTCGTCACGGTGACGCCCGTCACCGGATAGCCCGTCGATGCGCCCATGCGGCCCATCTCCAGCAGATACAGGCTGTAGTCGGCCGAATTCGGCTCGGTCGGCAACACGACCGCCGTCTGCGAAAGATCGGCTAAGCGCGTGAACGGAAAGCCGCCGTTCGCGAACGCGGCCAGATCGGGCAGCGCCATGTAGTGCGGGAAGCCGGAAAGATCGATGGTCGAATTCGGATCCACCGCGCCGACGACGTTATCCAGCACGCGCCCCTGGCATTCGCCGGTCTTCGGGATGTCGTAGTAGAAGTGCAGGCGCAACTGCGCGCGCGGCGTGATGAGGAGCGGCGGCAGATAGATTTCGCGGCGCGCGGCGACAGTCTTGTCCGGCAGCACGCGGCTGAAATACTGGCCGAGATCGAACGTCGATGTGGACACCGCCGGAATGCGCAGCGACTGCACGAAGCCGTTGTTCACGCTGATATTGAGCGACGAGCGGTCCGGCGCCGGCCGCACGGTATACCGATAGCGGAGGTCGACCGGCACGCCCTTCGTCTGCCACATGAAGAGATCGGGCGGCACGCGCAGGTTCACGCGCACGGCGTCGGCATCGTAGCCGTGGGCGGTCAGATCGCGCGCTTCCGCAAGTTCGCCGAAACGCACGGGGCGATCGGTCGGCAGCCAGTTCGGCGCGTCGTAAGGACGGCGCGGCTGCAGGTCGGTGAACTGCGTGATCGTCGCGCTCGTGCCGGACAGCGTGTTCTGGCCGACGCCGAGCGCCTTCGCGGCGGTCTTCAGCTCGTTGTCGTCGCGGCCGAGCACGAGCAGGAGGCGGCCACGCGCGCTCGCATCGCGTTCGACGAGCGCGATGGTCGGACCGGAAACCGGCGGAATATCGACGCCCGCGATCTTCGTATCGCCGGTGGCGAACACCACGGCATTGCCCGACAGCGGCACGTTATCGGTCTGCGCCGGAAAAATCGCGCCGCGATAACCTGCGAGCGAGCCGAAGTACGACGCGACCATGCCCGCCGATTCCAGCGCGGCGAGACTCGGCTTGCCCGCGAACACGAACGGCAGTTCGAGCCGGCGCACGTCGCGTCGGTCGAAGAACGGCTGCGGCAGGGCGGCGAGATCGGGCTTGTTCGCGATCGATGCATACGTGAGATCGAGCGAGCTCGCGTTGCTGACGGTCGCCCAGAGCGTCGAGCTCGACGGGTCCTCGCACTGCTGCGTGTAATGGCCGATCAGTTGAACGTTGAGGTGATTGAACTCGGTGATGAAGCGCGGATCGATCGCCACGTCGCGCGCGACCAGCACGCCGGCTTGATCGCGCGGCACCGGCAGCGTCGCGGCCACTTCGCCGTTGATGAGCACCTTCAGTTGCGAGATCGAGGGAAGGAGCGACGGCGAATAGCTATAGATCAGATGCAGGATCGCGCCGGTCACGACTTCGTCGCCGCGCACCGAGAACGCGATGCCGTTCTGGCCGTCGGTGCCGCGCAGTTGCAGCGGATCGAGCGCGCCGTAATCGGCGAAAGTCAGCGTCTGACGGCGTCCGCCGGGCACGAGCGTGCCGGGATCGGCGGTCGTCGGGATGCGCGAGGTGAGCGGCTTGTCGGGCTTGCCGGAGAACGCGGGAACGGGCATCGCGAGCACCGGCTGCTGGATCGCGGCGGGGTTGTACACCACGGCCGGACTCGGCGCAGGCACGGCGCCGACGCCGGTTGCCTGCTGCGTGGCCGGCGGGACGCTTCCCGATGCCGCGTTCGCTTCGGCGGCCGCCGAAGCGATCGGCGCTGCGAATGCGGTCTGCAAGGCCATCAAAACGGCCAGCGCGCGGCCCAGCGGTCTTTCGCAAAAACGCGGCGCGCGCTCGCCCGTTTGTTTTTCAACGCGCAACTTCGACATACCCGTGCCCATTATTGGTCTTTGGTTTTCAGCTTCTTCACATCGACTGGGCGCTTGTTCATCCAGGTACGAAGGTCGCTGTACAAATGCTCGAACAATCCCGCAATGCCGCGCGTGCCCACCAAGAGCACGTGCGACAGTCCGCGCAGCGGCGTATCCGGGCGGCGTCCCTCGGACCAGCCGGTCCAGGCATCCGCGCGCGCGAAAGTGGTCTTGACGAAGTCGTATTCCTGCTCGCGCGTGAGTTGCGAGAAACGCAGGCCGACGCGGCCCGGCTCGGTATAGCCGACGGTCGCCGGGAACGCATATTCCTCGTCGCCGCGAAAAAGGGAGACGGTCACGCGCTCGTGCATCGGCACTTCGAGCTTGCTCGGCAGCGCGACGCCGACGCCGCCTTCCGAATAGTCGATGGTCTCGCACGCGAGCGTGCGGCCGGTCGAGAACTTGAGCATCACGGGCATCTTCATCGTCACGCGATGCGTCGCGCGCACCTGCTTGCGCTCGCTCGCCGCCGCCACCGACGCGCCGAGAATCAGCATGTTGTAGACCGTCCAGCAGAGGTTGAGGATGGTCGTGTTCACCTCGCTGCGGATATGCCAGTACATGACGATATGCACGACGCCCGCGACGAAGCCGAGCAGGTTCAATAGCAGCAGGAACAGATACGGCCGCGAGATGTACCAGTCGAAGTAATCCTTCGCGATCTGGCCGCCCTTGGCCGTCACGTTGAACTTGCCGAGCTTCGGGTTGATGACCGCGAGCAGCGTCGGCGCGGTGATATACGACGCGAGCACCGACTCGTACACTTCGGCCCAGAACGAGTGGCGGAAGCTGCGCTGCATGCGCGAATTGGTGATGCTCGCGTGCATCATGTGCGGCAGCGCGAAGATCGCGATGGTGCTCGCCGCCGCTTCGATCACGTGCGCGCCGAAGAACAGATACGACAGCGGCGCGGTGAGGAACACGAGCCGCGGCACGCCGTAGAAGAAGTGCAGCATGCCGTTCAGATAGCAAAGCCGCTGGCCGATCTTGAGGCCCTTGCCGGTGAGCGGATTATCGATCCGGAAAATCTGCGTCATGCCGCGCGCCCAGCGGATGCGCTGGCCAATATGCCCCGAGAGGCTTTCGGTCGCGAGGCCCGCCGCCTGCGGAATCGCGAGATACGCGGTCGTATAGCCGAGCCGATGCAGCTTGAGCGCGGTATGCGCGTCTTCCGTCACGGTTTCGACCGCGATGCCGCCGATCTCTTCCACCATCGAACGGCGCAGCACCGCGCACGAGCCGCAGAAGAAGGTCGCGTTCCAGAGATCGTTGCCGTCCTGGACGAGGCCGTAGAACAGCTCGCCTTCGTTCGGCACCTTCCGGAACGTGCCGAGATTGCGCTCGAACGGATCGGGCGAGAAGAAGTGGTGCGGCGTCTGCAGCATCGACAGCAGCTTGTCGCGCAGGAACCAGCCGAGGCAGATCTGCAGGAAGGAGCGCGTCGGAATGTGGTCGCAGTCGAAGATCGCGAGGAACTCGCCCTTCGTGATCTTCAGCGCCTCGTTGATGTTGCCGGCCTTCGCGTGACGATTGTGCGTGCGGATCGTCCAGTTGACGCCGACTTCCTCGCAGAACGTCTTGAACTCGGGACGGCGGCCGTCGTCGAGCACGTGGATGGCGAGCTTGTCGGCCGGATAGTCGAGCGCGAGCGCCGCGTAGATCGTCGGCTTCACGACCGAGAGTGGCTCGTTGTAGGTCGGGATGAAGACATCGACGGTCGGCCACTGGCTGCGGTCGGCGGGCAGCGGCAGCGGCTTTCTCTTCAACGGCCACGCGGTCTGGAAGTAGCCGAGCAGAAGCACGAGCGACGCGTAGACTTCGGCCGCGACGAGCAACAGACCCCATGCGGCGTCGAGCGGACGCTCCCAATAAGTCGTTTCGGTGAGACGCCAGAACATGTAGCGGCCCGACGCGACGATCGACAGCATGATCATCACAAGCGTCGCGTACTGGCCTTGCAGCCGGCGAAAACCGAGCGCGCAGACGAAGCAGATCGTCGCGAAGGCGAGCTGCTGACCGAACGCGAGCGGCACCGTGACGACGAAATACAGCGCGAACGCGGCGAAGATCGTGAGGAGGATCACGAGGACGCGGCTGCCCCAGATGCCCGCATCGACGAAACGTTCGAGGCGCGAGGTCGCGACGCTGACCTCGGTTTCGGGCGAGGGGATCTTGGTGGAACTCATGCGAGCTTCCTCGACGAGGCAGCCATCGCATCGACGGCCGAAAGGAGCCAGTCGCCGCACGCGCGCAGATCGGCGGCGGCTTGCGAAAGCGGGTCGTAATGAATGAGCGTCGTGTCGCACGCGAGCGACTCGGAGACGCCCTCGTCCTGATGGATCACGCCCGGGAACAGCTTCGTGCCGAGCATGTTGCGCAGCACCTTCAGCACGTCCTTGCTCAACTGGCGCGACTGATCGACCTGATTCACGACATAGCCCTGGCCGCCGAAATCCTGGCGCGGCGCGGCGTAGGCATCGACCATGCGCTCCATGCCGGGAATCGCGGCATAGGACGCGGCATCGGCCAGCACGACGTTCAGCGCGAAGTTCGCCGCCGTCAGCGCGGTGCGCGTGTAGACGGACGAGCCCGGCGGCGTGTCGACGATCACGATGTCGCTGGCGTCGAGCGCGAGCGACTGGAGCGAATGCGCGAGCCACGCGGGATCGTTGTCGACGAGCGCCTCGAAGCGGCGGCGGTCGTCCTCGATCACGGCGCCGTAGGGCAGCACGGTCACGCCATCGACGCCGTCGAACATCACCGTTTGCCACGGGTCGCCCGCGAGCGTCGCGCGCGAAATGCCGTCGATGCTGTCGAGCGGAATGCCGAAATGCAGGCGCAGCGCGTTCTGCGGATCGAGATCGAGCACGATCACGCGACGGCTACGCGCGGCGAGCACCGAAGCGAGATTGGCGGCGAGCGTCGTCTTGCCGACGCCGCCCTTCGCGGAAACTACCGTGATGACTTTCATGAGCGTGAGAGGCGGCTTGCGTGACCGGCGTGGCCGGCGCCTGCGTGCTTGTTCGTGGATTCGTCGCCTTGCGGACGGGCGTGGCGCAGGCGCTCGAACACGGCGTCGAGCGAACCTGCCGGCGCGCTCGGGACGGTCTGGGCCGGCTGCCTGAAGAGCTTGCCGAGGATCGACTGCGGCGCGGCGGAGGCCGGTTCGGGCGCGCGCGGCGTCGGGGCGGCGGGCGTCACGGGCGCAACCTGAGCGGGCGCGCGGCGCGCCAGAAAGCTCGAGCCGAAGGTGGCGGACGCAGCGGGGCTGGCGTCAGCCGCCACGGGCTTCGATTCGACCGGCGCGACGGGCGCCTTGACCGGCGGCACGCTTGCGGTGGCCGTAGAAGCCGAATCCGCAATCGTTCCGGTTTCGTTCGACGCCGATTCGCCGGGCGCCGAGAAACGCAACGCGCTCAGCGACTCGGCGGCCGGCGGATTGACGGGCGGAATAGTACGGCGATGCGGCCGCGTGAAGAGCGGCTGCTTGCCACGATGAATCGGCGTCGGCTTTTCGGCGGGCTCCCCGGACGCTGCATCCGGACGCGGCCGCGCGGCGTTCAGCTGCACGTCGCGGCGCGGCGCGATCTCGGGAATCGCCGGCTGTGCGAAGTCGAGCGTGGCGAGCAGCGGCCAGCGGGTGCGCGCCGTCTTGGCCTCGTTCTCTCGTCCGATTTCCTGATAATCGCCTGCATTGCCGCCGAAATGATCGAACAGCTTCTCGATGTCGCGCGAAGTATTCATGATGCCGCTTCCTCGTCGTGCCTATTCTTGCTGCCTGGCCGATGCTGCTTGTTTGGAGCCGCCCTTAGCGGGCGCTCGATGCCGCCGCATCGAGGCGGCGGTCGGATTGCGCTGAAGACGCTTCAGGCCGCGACGCGCGCGAGCCTGAATTCGATGGCCGCGTCGTCGCCGAACTCGCTCGCCTGCCGGATCGCGAGACCTTGCGCGCCGAGCGCGGCGAGCCACTGCTGGTACGCGCCTTCGAGAAACGCGGGCGTCCACGCGAGCGCGCTTTCGCCGAAGGCGGGCAGCGGCGCGCAGTAATGCACGATGCTCAGATAGTCGCGTTCATCGGCAAGCTCGACGAAGCCCCAGTCGGTGTCGCGCCACAACGCGTTGAGCGCGTCGGCGAGCGCTGCTGTCGAATCGCAGGGCGGCAACGGCCGGGCTTCGGCGAAGCGGCTGCCCACGCGATGCATCAACTGACGCAGTTCGTTGCGCCCGATCTGCGCTTCGAATTCGTCCGCAAGGGCGGCCAGAAGGCCTCGCCATTGCCGGGAAATCTGACTGTCCAACAGGTAATTGAAAATAGCGGCCATGTTTGGGTTCGGCAGGGCGCGAGCCACAGCGCGTTGTTGATCAGTCTTGTTAACGTCTTCGCCGGCCATCCCTTTAACCCGCGAGCATTGATCCGGACGTTTGTCCAGGCGCTATTACACGTCTGAACTTACTTCAATGCGATTGTTTTCGCCAGTGGAAAGACTAGCAGCGCATTTCTTTGTCGGATCGGGCGAACAAGACGCGACAGACGACCCAATTCGGGCGTTCAACGCCGATGGGATGGACGAAATATAGACATCTATACGCCCGTCTCGAAATTTGGGCGCGGCCCGCCCGGCGCGGCGGAGGCGGCAGTGTACCATCTCGTTAATGCACTGGATCGGGGTGTCGGCTCTGATTCGCACCGATTGACTTATGGCGGTATCGCACGAGCGATAGGCTCAGCGAAATGGTTGATTGGTCGTACTAAAACAGCGGCGATTGTTGCCATTTGGCAAGGTCGCGGCTCGCCGCGAATGCCGCGCGTGGGCGAAAAAAAAGCGCCCCGAGTGGGGCGCTTCGCATGAAAACTTGAACGTTCAGGGATTTGCGCGAACCGCGTCTCTGACTGCGTCCATCACGATGCCGTAATTGAGCGGGATGTCCAGCGAATCGGAGTATCCGGGTTCATCACCGGACTCCTTTGAGACTGCGCGAATCGGAATCGGCTCGTAGGCGGTTTCGCCTGCCGGATTGTCGCGTCCTTCGATGGCACCCTGCAATTGCGGATTCTTCACGATTTACTCCTTCCGGTAATGGAGCGGCGAGGAACTGCAATATAAACCAATGTCATGACATTTTGGCGACTTCGATTTGGGAACTCGCTCCGAAACCGCTGTACGCGGCGCGCCGGTAATCGCCGCTATCTTGCGTTTCGAGAGAGTGCGGGGCCTCTAGTGTAACGGCGGCCTGCGTTTCCGAAAGCGCAATTTGAATATGACAACGGTGTGTCGATATTGCGCTGAAGGGCTGGAATCGGCCCGGAAATTGCATGACCATATGTCCTTACGTATGCTTTTACAAATGACCGTGCGCTAATTGATTCCCCGATTTCGTCTGATGTGGAAACAAACGCTATCAAAAGCGCTTGCCAGGCCACGGTTTATTTTCCTGCAACAAAAACCGGCTGATTCGACGCCGCCGGTGCGAACGCCGTAAAAGGAAAGGAGAATGTGGCATGAGCAAAATCGCGATCATCGGGGCGACGGGTAATGTCGGCAGCCGGCTGATGGAGGAGGCGTTGCGGCGCGGACACACGGTCAGCGCGATCGCGCGCGACACGTCCAGCCTTGAAAAGCGGGACCGCGTCAGCGCGCACGACGTCGATGTGCTGAATGCGGACGCAATGGCCACCGTGCTCGCGGGACACGACGCGGTGTTCAGCGCGACGCGCTTCGCCACGGTATCGGAAAGCGCGATAGTCGGACCGGTGAAGCGCGCCGGCGTGCAGCGCCTTCTGGTCGTCGGCGGCGCGGGGAGCCTGTACGCGGCGCCCGGTCAGCGCGTGCTCGATCTGCCGGATTTTCCCGATGCGTACAAGCCGGAAGCCACGGCGGGCGCAGCGTTTCTGGATGCGCTACGCCGCGAACGCGATGTGGACTGGACCTTCGTTTCGCCGTCGGCCGAGTTCATGCCCGGGCCGCGCACGCAAAAATTCCGGCTCGGCGTTGACGAACTGCTCGTCGATAACGGCGGGCGGAGCTGGATTTCGTTCGATGATTACGCGATCGCCTTCCTCGACGAATTCCAGAGCGGCGCGCATATCCGCCAGCGCATCACGGTCGGATATTGAACGCGCACGCCGGCAGAAGCGGCATCGACTGACGATGCCGCTCCATTTCCCGTCGCTCGTCAACCTTGCAGGTCGACTTCCATTTCCTCGGCGTTCTTCGGCATCGCGTCGGCCAGGATCATCGCGGCCGCGTTCTGCGGCTTCGGATCACGCTGCGACGGCCGATAGACCTGATCGCCACGATGAATCGGCATCCCGGAGAGCGAGCAGACGCCTTCCGCCGTCGCGGTCGTGGCGCGCCAGCCCTGATAACCGTAGTGGCACGTACCGGGATCGGACCAGTACACGAGCGCCGTCGCGCTGCTCGGACGCTCGATCACGCGCACGATCGCTTGCGGAAACGGCAGCCGATCGTCCACCTGATGCGGGTGCGTGCGATTCCAGTCGCGCGTCAGACGCTCCAGGAACGCGTTTTCGGCGCGCGCGGATTTCTGGGATGGGGCTGTGCGAGCGATGTCCATCGGCATCGCTTCGAGCAGGTGAACCGTCTGTGACCACGGGTCCGCTCTTTTCGAAAAAGCTGTCATGGCATTGTTCCAGGCTTTGACTCGACCTAGAACGTACGTCATTAAGCACATTCCGATAAATACTGCATCAGTGAATACACTATCCCGTTGCTGCGAATAATCAATCGAACGGAAGCGAGGACCCACGCAGCGCCTTCACTGGCGGGCGTTCAAGCGGTTCGTAAGGTGGCTCGCGGACCGACACAAACGGCGTTCTCAGCCGCAATCACCCAGCGCCGCGATGGTTTTGTTTTCGACTGACGTGAATGGTCCGGCAAGTCGGCCTCTCAGAGGGGCGCGCCGGTCCGCGATGCCTTCTTCGGACCACTCCGCTAAGCGATCGCACGCGCCGCCGCACGACCTCGCAGCCATTCGAGCGCAAGCAGCAGGCTCGTCGAAAACACGATGAGGATCGTCGCGAGCGCGGCGATCGTCGGGCTGATGTTTTCGCGAATGCCGGTGAACATCTGCCGCGGAAGCGTCGTCTGATCGGCGCCGGCGAGAAACAGCGTGACAACCACTTCATCGAAAGAAGTGGCGAACGCGAACAGCGCGCCCGAGATCACGCCCGGCGCAATGACCGGCAGCGTCACGCGAAAGAAGGTTTTCAACGGGCTCGCGCCAAGCGACTGACTCGCCCGCACGAGGTTGTAGTTGAAATTCTGCAGCGTCGCGCCGACCGTCGTCACGACGAACGGCACGCCAAGCGCCGCGTGCGCCAGAATCAGCCCGAAGTACGTATTGGCGATGCCGAGCGGCGCGAAGAACAGATACATGCCGACGCCAACCACGATCACCGGAACGATCATCGGCGAGATGAGCACGGCCATCAGCACGCTCTTGCCGAGGAAATTCGCCTTCGTGAGCCCGACCGCCGCGAGCGTCCCGAGGATCGTCGCGACGAGCGTGGCCGACGGCGCAACGATGAAGCTGTTCTTTGCCGCCATGCGCCACTCGTCGGACATGACGAGGTTGTGGTACCAGCGCATCGACCAGCCCGGAATCGGATAGACCAGGAACGTGCTCGACGAAAACGACAGCGGCACGATCGCGAGCACGGGCAAAATCAGATAAAGCAGCGTCAGCACGCAGATGATGCGCAACGCAAAATACCAGATGCGTTCGATCGCGGACGTGTGCGGCGCGAACATCGGTTTGGCGAGTTTCATCTTTCTTTACCCCAGGCTCACGTTGGAGCGCGTGAAGCGTCCATAGACCACGTAGAGCAGCAGTGTCGCGGCGAGCAGCAGTGCGCCGAGCGCGCATGCCATGCCCCAGTTGATCGTCACGTTGGTGAAGTAGGCGATGTAATAGCTGACCATCTGATCGTTCGGCCCGCCGAGCAGCGCCGGCGTGATGTAGTAACCGATCGCGAGAATGAACACGAGCAGCACGCCCGCGCCGATGCCCGGATAAGTCTGCGGCACGTAGACGCGCCAGAACGCCGCGAACGGATGACTGCCGAGCGAAACGGCCGCGCGCTGATAGGTCGGCGGAACGGACTTCATCACGCTATAGAGCGGCAGGATCATGAAGGGCAGCAGGATGTGCGTCATCGAGATATAGACGCCCACGCGATTGAAGAGCAGCGAGAGCGGCGAGCCGATCAGCCCGCTGCCGAGCAGCGCCTTGTTCACGAGCCCTTCGCTTTGCAGAAGCACGATCCACGCGGCGACGCGCACCAGCACCGATGTCCAGAACGGAATCAGCACGAGCACCATCACGAGGTTCGCGCGGCGTTCGGGCAGCGTCGAAATCCAGTAGGCGAGCGGATAGCCGAGCAGCAGCGCGAACAGCGTCACGCCCACGCCGATCACGAAAGTGCGGCCGAAGACGTTGAGATAGATCGACTGATCCGGGTCCGCGTGAACGATATTGCCGAAGCCGTCCTGCTTGTGATCCAGCGACGCGAGGATATAAAACGGCGAATAGCGGCCCGCGTTCTTCGCGATCGCCTGCCAATAGACGGGATCGTTCCAGCGGTCGTCGAGTTCGACGATCTTCGCCTTGATCTGCGCGGCGGGCAGCGGCTTGCCGTCGTCGCCGTTGAGCGGCATCGCGCGCGCGGTTTTCGCAACGAGCGAGCGATAGCCCGGAATTTCGGTGTTCAGACGCCGCGCGAGGGCGCCCATCGATTCGCCTTCCGAGATCGTCGTGAGGTCCTGCGCGAGCGCGGCATACGCTTCATCCGATGGCGGCGTCTTGCGGTCCCATTTCGCGAGCGCCGCGCCGGTGTGCGGCAGCGCGTTCGCCACTTCGGGATTTTCGATCGCGCGTGTGAGCAGCGCGCCGATCGGCACCACGAAAATCAAAAACAGAAAAATGGCGAGCGGCGCGATGAGCATGAGCGCCATGGCGCGCTTCTTCGCATCGGCGATCTTCAGTTCGCGCTTCAGACGCGCGCTCGATTCGCGCGATTCTTCCGCGGGGATCGTCATGGTGTTCACGCTTGAGTCTCCTTCTTTGCGGTCGCGCTTTCGAAAAGCGCGACCGTCTTTCTGCTTATGACGCCCTTACTTCGACGCCCACGCGGTAAAGCGCTGCTCGAGTTCGTCGCCGTGATCGGTCCAGAACGCCATGTCCTGCAGCACCGCGTTCTTCGCGTTATCCGGCGAGTTCGGCATGTCGGCCTTGGTCTTCGCGTCCAGCGCGGAGATCGCGGCCTTGTTCACCGGGCCGTACGCGATATTCTTCGCGTAGACTTCCTGCGGCTTCTGCGACACCGAATACGCGATGAACTGCTGCGCGACGTCCTTGTTCGGCGAGCCCTTCGGAATCGCCCAGTAGTCGAGGTCGTAGATGCTGCCGTTCCACACGACCTTCAGGTTCTTGCCTTCCTTGCGCGCCGCGTCGATGCGGCCGTTATACGCGGTGGACATCACGACATCGCCCGCGACGAGGAACTGCGGCGGCTGTGCGCCGGCCTCCCACCACTGAATGCTCGGCTTGAGTTCGTCGAGCTTCTTGAACGCGCGGTCCGCGCCGGCCTTCGTGCCGAGCACCTTGTAGACGTCCTTCGGCGCGACGCCGTCGGCCATCAGCGCGAATTCGAGGTTGTAGCGCGCGCCCTTGCGCATGCCGCGCTTGCCGGGGAATTTCTTCGTGTCCCAGAAGTCCGCCCAGCCTGCCGGCGCGGACTTCAGCTTGTCGCCGTTGTAGGCGAGCGCCGTCGACCACACGAAGAAGCCGACGCCGCAGGTCTGCGGCGATTCGGGCACGAGGTCCGACTTCTTGCCGATCTTCGACCAGTCGAGCTTTTCATAGAGACCTTCGTCGCAGCCGCGGCCGAGATCGCCCGATTCGACTTCGACCACGTCCCAGTTCACGTGCTTCGCTTCGACCATCGCCTTGACCTTGGCCTGCTCGCCGTTGTATTCGACGGCCGTGACCTTGTTCTTGGACGATTGCTCGAACGGCTGATTGAACGCGACCTTCTGCGCGTCGCCGTTCGCGCCGCCGAAATTGACGACGGTGATTTCCGCCGCCCCCGACGCCGCCGACACGCACGCGAGCGCAGCCGCCATGGAACACAGTGCGAACTTCTTCATGATGGTTTCCTCTCTTCTTCGACTTGGTTTTGTCAGTGGACCTACGTGGGAAGCGCGACGCCCGATCGAGATTCAGGCGAACACACGCAAATGCTCGGGCGCGAATTCGAGCGCGATGGGCGCGCCGGGCGTGAAGCCGTCGAGCGCCGCAGTGCCGAGCGGCACCTTGACGAAGCATTCGTCCTGCTCGCGCACGCCGCAGCGCATGCGGACGTGATCGCCGAAATAGATGAGGCTCTTCGCTTCGCCCGCGAGCGCGTTGATGTTGCCGTTCGCATGGCCGTTGCCCTGCGTGAGCTTCATGCGCTCCGGACGAATACACGCGATGGCCGGCGCGCCCGGTTTCGCATTCGCGACGTTGAGACCGGACAAACGCGTGCCGTCGGCGAGACGGAGGTCGCAGAAGTCGCCCTGAATCTGTTCGATGGTGCCGCGCAGCCGGTTGCTGTCGCCGATGAAGTTCGCGACGAACTCGTTGCAGGGCGCTTCATACAGATGATCGACGGTGTCGAGTTGCTGCACGATGCCCTTGTCGAACACCGCGACGCGATCGGACATCGTGAGCGCCTCGCCCTGATCGTGCGTGACGTAGACGAAGGTCACGCCGAGCTTCTCGTGCAGCGCCTTGAGTTCGATTTGCATGTGCTCGCGCAACTGCTTGTCGAGCGCGCCGAGCGGCTCGTCCATCAGCACGAGCTTGGGCTCGAACACGAGGGCGCGCGCCAGCGCGATACGCTGCTGCTGTCCGCCGGAAAGCTGCGCCGGGTAACGCTTCGCGAAGCTTTCCATGCGCACCATCTTGAGCGCGTTGTTCACGCGATGCGCGCGCTCTTCGGCGGACATCTTGCGCACCGTCAGCGGATATTCGACGTTCTGCTGCACCGACAGATGCGGAAAGAGCGCGTAGTTCTGAAACACCATGCCGATGTCGCGCTTGTGCGGCGGCACCTTGTTGAGCAGCTTGCCGTCGAGCCAGATCTCGCCGCCGGTGGGGAACTCGAAGCCGGCGAGCATCATGAGGCAGGTGGTCTTGCCGGAGCCGGACGGCCCGAGCAGCGTGAGGAATTCGCCCTGATAGATATCGAGATCGAGCGACTTGACGACGAGCGTTTCACCGTCGTAGGTCTTTCGCACGCCGCGAAAGCTGACGATCACCTGATCGGATTTCATCTTCCGTGTCTCCTTCGGAAAACCCTGATACTTCCGACCGCCTCGTTGGACGCCCGGAAATTATTTCCACTACTTGCGATAACTATAGCCCGTTACGGTTCTACAATGGGGAGCCATTTCAATATTCAAAATAGAGCCACTTGAGCGTGTCGGGAAAGTGGTTCCAGGCGGTGACGACTTCATGGATACCATCATCCTGGCCGACTGGCTAAGCGCGCGGCTCGACCGGTCCGCCGCCGAGCCGATGTACCGGCAAGTGCTCGAACTCATGCAGCAGGCCATCCTGACGGGCCAGCTCGCGCCCGGCACGAAGCTGCCGAGTTCGCGCACGCTCGCGATCGATCTCGGCATCGCGCGCAATACCGTGCTGCATGTCTACGATCAGCTCACGGCCGAAGGCTATGTCACGTCGACGACCGGCAGCGGCACCTATGTCGCCGACACCGCGCCGCGCGATGGCGTCGCGGGCAAGGCGAGACAGGCGGAGGAGGCGAAGGCGCCGTGCACGATCTCGCGTCGCGGCGAGCATCTGATCGCGCAGGCAGGCGTGTCGCCGAAGCAGTGGGGCGCGTTCATGCCCGGCGTGCCCGACGTCGCGGAATTTCCGGCGCGCACATGGAGCCGCTTGCAGGCGCGTTTGTGGAAGCGCGCGAGTCCCGAACTGCTCACGTATGCGCCGGGCGGCGGCTATCGGCCGCTGCGGCGCGCGCTGTCGGATTACTTGCGCGTCGCGCGCTCGGTGAAGTGTCAGCCGGACCAGATCATCATCACGACGGGCATTCATCAGTCCATCGATCTCGCCGTGCGCCTGCTCACCGATTTCGGCGATCGCGCGTGGGTCGAGGAACCGTGCTACTGGGGCGTGCGCAGCGTGCTGCAGTCATCGGGCCTGACGCTCGTGCCGATTCCCGTCGACGAGGAAGGGCTCAATCCCGCCGCGCGCGACATGGCCGAACCGCCGCGCATCGCGCTCGTGACGCCGTCGCATCAATATCCGCTCGGCATGGTGATGAGTCTCGCGCGACGCCGCGCGCTGCTGGAGTTCGCGCGTCAGCACAAGGTGTGGATCATCGAGGACGATTACGACAGCGAGTTCCGCTATGGCAGCCGCCCGCTGTCATCGCTGCAGGGGCTCGACGACGCGGGGCAGGTCATCTATGTCGGCAGTCTCGGCAAGATGCTTTATCCCGGCTTGCGCATGGGCTATATGGTCGTGCCGGACAACCTTGTCGATTCCTTTCGCACCGGCGTGGCCGAACTCTATCGCGAGGGTCAGCTGATGCAGCAGGCCGTGCTCACCGAGTTCATACTCGACGGCCATCTGACGTCACACGTGCGCCGTATGCGCGGCCTGTACGGCGAGCGGCGCGAGTTGCTGATCAACGCGATCCGCGAGCGCTTCGGCGAAACGCTCTCCGTGCGGGGCGATGAAGCCGGCCTGCACTTCGTGCTCGACTTGCCCGATTCGGCGGATGACCGAATGATTGCCGCCAGCGCGCTATCCGCCGGTGTGGTGACGCGTCCGCTCGACAACTATTACCTGAACCGGCTCGCCGCGAGAAAGGGCTTGATGCTCGGTTACGCGTGCGTGCCGAACGATCAGATCGCGCCTCACTTCGCGCGGCTCGCGAACGTCGTTGAACAGGCGATATCGCCGGGTTCATCGAAGCGGGCTGTCACATCGATCGAAAGCGCATCGATCAAATAGCGCGCCGGTTATTGGGTGCTTCGTTGCGCCGCCGCGATCGCCCGCACCACGCGCGCAAGCGCCTTCAATGCATCCGCGGGCGATTCGGCGAATTGCGCGGCAACGATCGCGCCGTCCACCGCCAGTGCGAGCGCTTGCGCATCCGCTTTCGCCGTGCGCGAACCCGGCATCAGCGTGCGGATCGCCGCGGTCATGTCACGCTTGTGACGCCGCGAGATATCGACCGCCTGCGGCAATGTCGCCCCGACTTCGACGACCGAATTGATGAACGCACAACCGCGATAAGCTTCGCTGCCGAACCATTCGGCGAGCGCAGGCACGAGCGCGCTGAGCGTGCCGCCGTGCCGCGCGAGCGCATCGCGGAACCATGTCATCCAGTTATCGTGGCGAAAATCCAGGAACGCGACGATCAGATCGTCCTTGCTCGGAAAGTAGCGATAAAACGTTTTTTTCGCGACGCCCGATTCGGCGATCACGCGATCGACGCCCGTCGCGCGAATGCCGTCGCGATAGAAGAGATCGTGCGCGATATGCAGGATGCGCGCATCGGGCGCGAGTTCGGAAACATCGATGGAGACAGCAGAAGTATTCATGCAATCGATTGTAGACAGGTTCGTCTACCTGCGCTAGAGTGCGTCGAGTAGACAGATCTGTCTACCCATCTCATCGCTTGATAAAAGAGGACTCGCCATGGAATCCAAGCCGCCATTTCCGCCGTTCGATGAAGAATCCGCCAAGCTCAAGGTCCGTCTCGCCGAAGATGCGTGGAATACGCGCGAGCCCGAGCGCGTGTCGCTTGCTTATAGCGTGGATACGCGCTGGCGCAATCGCGCGGAATTCGCGAATGGGCGCGAGGAAGTGGTCGCGTTCCTGCGGCGCAAGTGGGCGCGAGAACTCGACTATCGGCTGATCAAGGAGCTTTGGGCTTACAAGGAGAATCGCATCGCGGTGCGCTTCGCCTACGAATGGCATGACGATGCGAATAACTGGTATCGCAGTTTCGGCAACGAGAACTGGGAATTCAACGAGGCGGGTCTGATGACGCATCGTCACGCGTCGATCAACGATCTGCCGATCAAGGAAGCGGATCGCAAATATCACTGGCCGCTAGGCCGCCGGCCCGACGATCATCCGAGCCTGAGCGACCTGGGCTTTTGATACTTTCAACAGGCAGCGCAGCGGTTATTTCTTGATGCGGCGCACGGCATCCGCCGCCGCGCCGAGCTTCGCCTGCATCTTTCCCGCCATTTTTTCGGCGGTGCCGCGCATTTGCGTCCCGCGATTTCCTGTGGCCTTGCCGACGGCTTCGCGGACGATGCCTTTCATCTGGCGAGCCGTGCCTTCGATGCGGTTCTTGTCCATCATGTCCTCCGACGTTTCGCGAGGCATGAGCCTCATCGGACGCTTCGCATCGAACGTGCCCGGCCGGCTTCGCTACATGTCGCGGCGGCGGCGGAAGGCCCACCATCCGGCGAGCACGGTGAAGGTCGCGACGATCACGACCAGCAGCCAGAAACCGTGATGATTTTCCGCGAGCGGAATGCCGCCCACGTTCATGCCAAAGAACCCCGCGACGATGTTGATCGGCAGCGCGAGCACGGTGACGAGCGTCAGCGTGAAAAGCGTGCGGTTGCTTTGTTCGCCCATGCGCGTCGCGACTTCTTCCTGCAAAAGCTTGATCCTTTCGACGAGTCCGGCCAGATCGTTGAGCACGAGCGAGAACTCTTCGGTCGCGTCGCGCAGATCCTGAATGTCCTGCGAATGAAGCCAGCGCGGCGGCCGCGCGAGCAGACGGAACACGGAGCCGGGTTCGGGAGCGAGCAGACGCTGCAGCCTCACGAGCACGCGGCGCAGGCCGCCGAGATCGGTGCGGGTCGCGGCGCCGCGCATCGAAAGAAAGCGATCCTCGATGCCGTCGACCTCGACGCTCGTGCGCCGCACGATATGCACGAGCAGATCCGCCTGATCGCGCAGCATGTGGGCGAGCAGTTCGGCGGGCGAGCGGAAGATTTCGCCGCGCCTGACCGACTCGCGCAGCGAATCGACCGAACGCAGGGGCTTGAGGCGCGCCGTGACGAGCAGTTTCTGATGCGTATAGACCCAGAGCGTCGCGATCTCGGAGGGCGTCAGCTCGAAGTTGAACATCACATCGTTGATGACGGCGAAGAGCGCGCCTTCCTGATGTTCGATGCGCGTCGAGTGCGAGCCTTCGTTGAGCGTCTCGAAGAATGCGTCGGGCAGGCCGAGACGTCCGCGCATCCAGCGCTCGCAGGCACTGTTCGCGAGATCGAAGTGCAGCCAGACGAATTCGCGGGTCGTGTCGTCGCGGGCGAGCCATTCGCTCGCGGCTTCGGCATCGATCGGCTCGCCGGGGCGATCGACATGAAATCGGAAGCCGCAGACGAGGCCGGAAAAGTCGGAACCGTAGGGCGGTCTTTGCAGGGTAGCGGGATTCATGCGGGCATTCGGTTGCATTCTGGGGATGTCGGCGCGTCCGCCGAGGATGCGGGCCTCGACGCTGCGGGCACGCGCGCCGCCACGCGCTAGTGTGCCATCGGTCGCGCCCCGAATCGCAATCGTAACGCGCGAACGAGAGTGAAACGATCGCCACCGGCGCGCCGGTATGTGCAAATATGAGTGTCATATTGTCGGCGTATCATCGCGCCACGCAAGACGGGCGCACGCGCGGCGCCACGCATCGAGTCGGCCGCCCGCGCGGCGTCGCGTGCCAACCTGGGGAGAAGGCAGTGGAAGACCGTGACGATCTGGACGGGACGACGACGCAAACCACGGCGGGCGGCCTCGTCCGTCTCGCGTCGTTGATCGCGGGGCTCGCGCGCGAAGGCGTGATCGATACCCGCTTCGGCGCGAAGCTCATGAAGCGGCTCGACAAGGAAGCGCGGCGCGTAACGGGGCCCGGCGCAACGCCGCTGGATGAGGCGGAGCAGGCGGCGCTTTTCGGCGCCCTCGGCGAAGTCGATCTCGCGTTGCGCCAGTGCGACGCGGCATCGCTCGTCGAAGCGAACGCGCGGCTGCGCGAGGACGAAGGGACATCGGGAAAGCGTCGCAAGGGCAAGAAGGACGCCGACGCCTGAGTTTCGCGGAGCGCGGGCGCGAGAAATGCTGCAATGCCGGTATGTGCTTTAGGTAAGTGCCCATGCCCGTCTCCCTGCATTCCCCTCATTGCTCCCTCTGGACGGACCGTAGCGTCGATGTCGACCGCGACCCGTGGCGCATCCTCGTCGTCGACGACAACGCCTACAGCGCCGAAGCGCTTTCGGCCGCGCTCGAATCGGACGGATTCGACACCCGTTTCGCGCTATCCGGCGTCGATGCGCTGCATGCGGTCGACGGCTGGGTGCCGCACATCGTCATCCTCGATATCACGATGCCGGAGCACGACGGCTACGCGACCGCTCGCGTGCTGCGCCGGATCGCCCGCACGCGCGACGCGGTGATCATCGCGTTTACGGCGCTGGGCGAGGAAACCGTGCGCACCGAAGGCGTGCACTCCGGATTCGATGGTTACTGTCAAAAGGGCAATCCGCCCGCCGCGCTCGTTCGACTGATCGGACGACTCGTTCACTGATCGAGCGCGTATCGAACGGTCGTTTTCCAAATAATTGTTCCGTCCCTGCCAAAAGACGCGCAACGTCGAGTTGCGCTTCAGCACGCCCAATCCCTTGCCAGACGGTCTTCCACGGGAAATCCGCACGCTCGTGCAGCCAGCGATTGTTGGCGCACAGCGAAAACTGAATTGAAATTTATGGAGATAAAAAAGCGATAGTAGGGGTATACACTGCGCTTCATCGACGTAGCAGACAGTTTCTCGCAAGACCGCTGCGGCGCTTTCTGATTGAACGTCAACCGTCTTTGGAGCTCACCATGAAACGCAATCTCATCGCTACCCTTCTGATCGCCGCTACCGCAACGCTCGCCGCACCCGCTTTCGCAAGCGGCTACGGCCCGGCTCCGTTCTACCGTCCGGCAGTTGGCGCGCCGACGTCGCAACAAGGCCCGAGCGCACAAGCGATCGCCGCTGAAGAAAACGCCAACGGCACGAACACGACCGCTTTCGGCGGCTCGCGTGACACGCTCGCTCAATCGGGCAACCGTTCGGCGCAATCGAGCAACAACCCGCAATCGGTCTTCTTCGGTCACTAATCGAATCGGCTGGCCCGGCTCATCCGCCGGGCGTATCGGCTGAAGGACTGCTTCGGCGGCCGCTGACACAGACTCAAAAGGTTTGTGCTCAGCGGGCGCCGATCGTTTTTCAGGCCGCGTGCGCGAGCGCGCCGCGCATCACGTTGGCCAGTTCCGACGCCTCGAACTTCGACACATATGCATTCGCGCCGACCTTGCGCACATGCTGCTCGTTCGCCGATCCCGACAGCGACGAGTGAATCACCACCGGAATGTGCATCAGCCCCGTTTCCGCCTTGATGCGGCGCGTGAGCGTGAAACCGTCCATCTCCGGCATTTCCAGATCGGTAAGCACGAGCGCGATGTGATCGGCGACCTCGGTGCCTTCCTTCTGCGCTTTCCTGAGCGCGGATTCCAGCACGTCCCACGCTTCCTGGCCGGTCTTGGTCATGACGAAGGGCACGCCCATCGCGGTGAGGCTTTGCTCGATGAGCGCCCGCGCGACACCCGAATCGTCCGCTGCGAGCACGCGCGCGCCCGGCTTGAGAATGAGCCGCCCGGTGTTCGCCTCGGTGATATCGGTTTCCTGTGACGGCAGCACGTCACGCACGATGCGCTCGACATCGAGCACCTGCGCGAGCCGCGAGCCATCGACGTTGCCGTCGAGCCGCGCGAAGCTCGTCACGGTCTTGCCGCCCGAGTGCGATTCCGCGGACAACACCTGATTCCATTCGAGCCGCACGATATCGTCGACTTCCTCGACCGCGAAACCTTGCGTCGTGCGCGCGAATTCGGTGACGAGCAGGATTTTCGGCCCGTTCTTCGGCCGGCAGCCGGTGATGCGCGCGAGATCGATTACGGGAATGATCTGTCCGCGAATATCCGCGACGCCGAGAATCTCCTCGCTCGATCCGGCCACGGCCGTGATCGTCGGCATCGCGAGAATCTCGCGCACCTTGAATACGTTGATGCCGTAAAGCTCCCGCTGTTCCGAGCCCGGCGCCTCGCCGAGCCTGAACAGAAGCAATTCGAACATGTTGCTGCCCGCGAGCCGCACGCGCTGCTCGATATCCTGTTGTGAACTGCTCACCTCGTTCTCCCTCTAAGCGGTGCATCGCGCCGCGTTGCCGTCGTGTATGTGCCTGTTAGCGGCATCCGACGACGAAACTGAAGCTGAAACAGAACGCGCGCAGAATGAATGGCGCGTCCGACGAGGCGCGAATCGCGGCTATACTTTTTGAATGGTCGGGTTAATGCCTATGAAGGCAATGGCGCGCGAGGCTTTACGCTCCACACAGGCGCATGACAAACCCGTCGCCCAGGCGCAACAACGTTCCCCGCTCATAACGGAGGCGCTCGATGGCAACAGTCGCACAGGTTCTGAATTCGAAACCCGAACAGACGGTCTATACGATTGCCGCAACGGCGTCGGTCTTCGATGCGATCAAGATGATGGCCGACAAGCATATCGGCGCGGTGATCGTCACGGAGGGCGATGAAATCGTCGGCATCATGACCGAGCGCGACTATGCGCGCAAAGTCGTCCTGATGGACCGCGCGTCGAAGCAGACGCCCGTGCGCGACATCATGACGTCGCACGTGCGCTACGTGCGCCCCGACCAGACCACCGACGACTGCATGGCGCTCATGACCGACAAGCGCATGCGCCATCTGCCGGTGATCGACAACGGCAAGCTCGTCGGCATGATCTCCATCGGCGATCTGGTGAAGAACATCATCTCCGAGCAGCAGTTCACCATTCAGCAACTCGAGTACTACATTCGCGGCGAGCACACGTAAGCGTGCGCGGTCCGGCTGTAAGCATTTCGTTATAATCGGCAGGCTCCGCGCGCGAGTGCGGAGTCAGGCTCGCCGTGCGCTTCTCGCGCGGATAACGAAGGAGCGCCGCCGATGACCCCGACAGCCGCATCTGCCGAAAGAGAGAAGACGCTCGCCGCCGACGCGCCGTTTTTCATCGTGATGAACGCGGGCTCGGGCCGCCGTCAGGCCGACGCGACGCGCACCGTGCTGGAGCGCGAACTCGGCGCGGCGGGCCGGCGCTTCGAATTGCGCGTCGTCGACGATCCGCGCCGGCTTGCGAGCATCGCGCGCGAAACCGCGGCGGCGGCGTGCGCGCAGGAGGGCGTGCTCGTCGGCGCGGGCGGCGACGGCACGCTCTGCACGGTCGCGCATGCGGCGTACGACGCCGGTTGCCCGTTCGCGGTGCTGCCGCGCGGCACGTTCAACTACTTCAGCCGCGACCACGGCATTCCCGCCGACCTCGACCAATCCACGCAGCTCCTGCTCGATGCGCGCGCCTATCCGGTGCCGGTCGGCTTCGTCAACGGGCGCATGTTTCTCGTCAACGCGAGTCTCGGCCTCTATCCGCGGCTGCTCGAAGATCGCGAAATCTACAAGCGGCAATTCGGCCGCAGCCGGCTGGTCGCGCTGTGGTCGGCGCTTTTCACGATGCTCAAGCCGCATCGGCATCTGCGTTTGCATATCGATCACGAAGGCAGCACCACGGAGATTCGCTCATCGACGCTCTTCGTCGGCAACAACCGGCTGCAGATGGAGCAGATCGGCATGCCGGACGAAGCGCGCGCGCTGGAACAGGGCTTGCTCGTCGCGATTGCGCCGCGGCCGGTGGGGCGCCTCATGCATCTGTGGCTGTCGCTGCATGGCGCGGCGGGGCGTCTGTCGGATTCGGATCATGTCGTGAGCTTCACGTTCGACCGGATCACGGTGACGCATCCTTCGAAGCGGCGCAGACCGATCAAGATCGCGACGGATGGCGAGATCACGAAACTGCGCATGCCGCTGGAATTTCACGTGTCCGACAAGCCGCTCTTTCTGCTCAAGCCCGAACCGGCGGTGGCCGAAGCGAATCGCTCATGACCTTGCTGTTGCAGATTTCCGATACGCATTTCGGCACCGAGCGGCCGCAGGTCGTCGCGGCGCTGCTGCGTCTCGCCGATGCGCTGTCGCCCGATCTGGTCGTGCTCTCGGGCGATATCACGCAGCGCGCGCGCAGGCAGCAGTTCGCCGCGGCGCGCGCGTTCGTCGATGCGCTCGGCGCGACGCCGGCGCTCGTCGTCCCCGGCAATCACGACATTCCACTTTTCAATCCGCTCGCGCGGCTCTGTTATCCGTACGCGAATCATCAGCGTGTATTCGGCGCCGACCTCGAACCGGGCTTCGAATCGCCCGAGCTGCTCGTGCTGGGCGTGAACACGACGCGCGCTTACCGTCACAAGAACGGCGAAGTGTCGATGCGGCAGGTCAGACGCGTCGCCGCGCGCCTGGAGGCGGCGAGCGCGGCGCAGTTGCGCGTCGTGGTCACGCATCAGCCGGTGGCCGTCACGCGCGCGCAGGACGAAAAGAACCTGCTGCACGGACGCGAGCGCGCGGTGCAGCGCTGGGCGCGCGCGGGCGCGGACCTGATTCTTGGCGGACATATCCATCTGCCTTACGTGCTGCCGCTGCACGATACTTTCGCGGGTCTGTCGCGGCGCGTGTGGGCGGTGCAGGCGGGCACGGCGCTGTCGCGGCGCACGCGCGGCACGATCGACAATTCGGTGAACGTGATTCGCCACGACGCGCAAGCGTGCGACGGCGGCGCGCGGCAGACCACGGTCGAGCGCTGGGATTACTCGGAAACGGGCGAAGCGTTCGAGATGATTGCGCGCCACGAACTCGCGCTCGACGGCGCGAAGCCGGTGGCTGCGCTCACGTTGCCCGGATGACGAGCTCCGCGAAGCCTGTCGCAGCGTCGTGCTCGCGCGTGTAGCGTTCGCCCGGCAGGTTCGCGACGACGATTTCCGCCGTCGTCCGCACGATGCAGCCTGGCGTCACGTGGCCGCCGGACACGCGGCCGTCGGCGTCGGATACGCTCATGTGCAGGTGCGGACCTTGCGCGGACAACGTACCGGCGAGCGTGAGGATTTCGAGGTCGCCGCGCAGTTCGGACGCTTCATCGCGGCCCGCGTGACATAGCCGGGCGACGCTCAGGCTGCCGATTCCCTGCAGCACGAAGGCCGCCGAAAGCCCGTGCGTGCGGAATGCGTGATCGAGCGCGGCGCGCAGGTCATCGCCGGGTGACAGACGAAGGGTCATCGCATGCATGAATGAAAGGCTCCGGGCGGATCGCACTCAAGACTACACGCTCGCGGATCGTGATGGCATCATGAGCGCGACCCGAAGTGGCTATATCTTTCCATGGAGACGCCATGAGTTTCGAACTGACGATGCTGGCCTGGACGCTCGTGCTCGCGCTGGTGCAAGTGTTGCTCCCGACTGTGGTGCGCAATCGCGAAGTCGGCCTCAGATACCAGGCCGGCCCGCGCGATGCCGCGACGCCGCCGCCCGGCAGGCTGTCGGGCCGGCTGATGCGTGCGCAATCGAATCTTTTCGAGACGTTGCCGATTTTCGCCATCGCGGTGCTGATCGTGCACGTGACGGGGCGCGAGAATGCGCTCACCCATTACGGTGCGCTCGCGTATTTCGTCGCGCGCCTGGTTTATGTTCCGCTCTACGTGTCGGGCGTGCCGTTCGTGCGCTCGCTGGTGTGGCTGGTGTCGGTCGTCGGCATCGTGCAGATACTCGTTCCCATCATCTGACGAGAGGAGTGAAGGGCAATGACCGATCAACCTTCGACCATCGAGATCGAAACCGCGCCGAATCCCGAATTCGCCGTCATCCTGATGCATGGCCTGGGCGCCGATGCCAACGACTTCGTGCCGCTCGTGCCCGAATTGCGTCTCGCCGATGCACCCGCCATCCGCTTCGTGTTTCCGAACGCGCCGGAGATTGCCGTTACGGCCAACAACGGTTACGTGATGCGTGCGTGGTACGACATCCTGTCGTTCGAGGGCATCAACCGGCGCGTGGATGAGGCGGGCATCGTGAAATCGGTGGAGCGCGTGCGGGGGCTCGTCGCAGAGCAGAACGCGCGGGGCATTCCGAGCGAGCGCATCTTCATCGCGGGCTTTTCGCAAGGGGGCGCGATGACCTATCACGCGGGCTTGACGCATCCCGAGAAGCTCGCGGGGCTGATCGTCTTGTCGGGCTATATTCCGTCGGAAGGGCTCATCGATGAATCGTTCAGCGACGCGAATCGCTCGATTTCGATCTTCGCCGCGCATGGGAGTTTCGATGATGTGCTTAATGTGAGCCTCGGCGAGCAGGCTTGTGAATTTGCTCGGGCGCAGGGGTGTAGCGTGGAATGGCATGCGTATCCGATGCCGCATTCGGTTTGTATGGAGGAGGTTGAGGCGCTGCGGGGGTGGTTGGGGGCGAGGTTGGTGGGGTAGGTTTTTTCTTTTCGCCGGATCCCGTATTCGTGTTGGTCTATTAGCGTTGCCCCTGTGCGGGGCGGCACCTACTTTCTTTGCTGCTGCAAAGAAAGTAGGCAAAGAAAGCAGCTTCTCACCGCCCGCAGTCACACGCACGTTGGCCATGCTTGCCAGCTGCCGATGGCACTCGCCTAAGTGTCGCCCCCACGGGCCCAACCGGGCTTGGCTCGCGCACGGTCTGCCGCCCCAAATGTTTTAGCGCGCTGGTTCAGCACGAAATAGCTTCGGCACAGCGCTACGCGCTGCCGTTGGGTATGCAAGGGAAACCGTCGAAGAAGAAGCACGCGCACACCCGATTGACCCGTCGGCCGCGAAGCGGGCCGGAGCTATTTCGTGCTGAACCAGTGAGTCAAGCGGCGCGATGTGTCAGACCGTGCGCGAGCCAAGCCCAGTTGGTCCTTCGAGGGCGACACTTAGGCGAGTGCCATCGACGGCTGGCAAGCATGGCCAAACTGCGTGTGACCGCGGGCCTAAACGAGCTGTTTCTTTGGTTACTTTCTTTGCAGCAGCAAAGAAAGTGACTGCCGCCCCGCACAGGGGCAGTGCTAATAGGCCGACACGAAAACGGGATCCGGCGAAAAAAAACCACGATCCCAATCACACAGCCACAACACATTCCCCAGCAATCAAAGCAAGCATCCCACGCCGCAGCTCCGCCGGACTAACCGGCTTAGAGAGCACATCCTGCTCACAGGCAAGCGGCACAATACTCGCCGCCGGCTCCCCCGTAACGACAAGACACGGACAAGGCCGCCCCAACCGCGCCGCCCCGAGCATCGCCACTTCGCGAGCGGTCTTGGCATCGCGCAGCCGGAAATCCGTGATGATGAGATCGGGAAAGCGCTCGATATCGCCCAAGATCGACTGAAACTCCTCGAAGCTCGCAGCGGAGTCATAAAGCACGCCCCATTGCGAAAGCAGCGCCTCGGTGGAGGCCCGCACGAGGCCGTCGTCTTCCACGAGCAACACATAGCGCCCCTTGAGCTGCGCCATATCGGCCGCTTCGGAGCGCGCCGGCGCGCGCGCCGATGGCTTGTCGGGCGACGGCCCGCACAGCGGCATTTCGAGCGAGAAGCGCGAGCCGCGCCCTTCGGTGGACTTCAGTTCGATGCGATGCTGGTCGAGCATCGACATCACCGCATTCACGATCGACAGCCCGAGCCCCAGCCCCTTGTCGCGATCCTGCTCGGGATTGTCGACCTGAAAGAACGGCTGGAAGATCGCGTCGAAGTAATCGGCCGGAATGCCGATGCCGTTGTCCAGCACGTCGATGCGCGCGCGCGTCGCGGAGCGCACCACGCCGACGATCACCGTCGGCTTCGACGATTTGTTCTGGTCCGCATACTTGATGCCGTTCGACACGAGATTCGCAACCGCCCGCCCGAGCCAGTGCGCGTCGCTGCGCACGCAAACCACATCTTCCTTCGGCAGCCGCAAGCGCAATTCGACGCCCCGGCTCATCGCGAACGGACGCAACTGCTCGGCGGCTTCCTCGACGATCTGCCGCACATCGAACACGTGATAGCGCGGCACGACGCGGCCCGATTCCAGCCGCGACAGGTCGAGCACCGCGTTCAGCAGCCGCGCGAGGATCACGGACGAACGCCCGCATTCGTTGATGAGCCGCTCGGCCTGATCGAATTCGCCGTTGCGGATGGCTTCGGCCGCAGCCTGCAGAAACAGGTTGAGCGCGTGCATCGGCTGGCGCAGGTCGTGCGTCGCGGCGGCGAGGAAGTTGGACTTCTCGCGGCTCGCCGTCTGCGCGGCGATCATCTGCTGCTCGCGCAGCGCGAGCAGCGCGTTCGTCTTGTTCTCCTGATCCTTCTTCGACACCTCGAGCTCGCGGTTCTTGCGGCCGAGCGAGACATTGGCGGTGCGCAATTCGTCATTGAGCGACGCGAGCGCGCGCTCCGAGCTATAGCGCTCGCGCGACACGCGTTCCGCGTGCGTGCAGACGCCGTGCCCCACGACCACGACGTTGAACATATAGAACAGCCCGGCGAAGAAATCCTCGGGGTTGAGCAGATGAATGGTGATCTGCAGGACGACGATCGACGCCAGTGTGATGATCCCGGCTGTCAGCGCGACGCGCGAGCGCAGATAGAAAAAGCTGAACTGGAAGAACAGCGCGAGACACAGGCCGATGAAGTGCTGCGTGTAGTTGTAGGGCGCGGGCGTGATCGCCACCATCGCGAGGATCAGGCACAGGAGCCCGTAAATGCCCGTGAGAATGATGCGCTGCGAGCTCGCGTGCGAGCGGAACGCCGGCCGCAGCACCAGAACGCCGACGAAGAACAGCAACGCGATGCCCGCGAAGCGCAGCGCGAGGATATCGGGCAGGCGCGAGGCGAGCGCCTGATTGCCGCGCGCGAAGCTGAAGTCCCACCAGAGAAAGCACGTCCAGATGGCGAGCGCGAGCAGCGTCGATGCCCGCCGGAACGCGCAGAAGCGCTGGCTGTGGTCTTCGAGAAACTGCGCCTCCAGCGCGGGATCGGAAAACGGCGCCGGTATCGACAGATTGCGCACCAGGCTCGCGCCGGCTTCACGGGCTGCCGCGAGAAGAATTCCTGGATTGCGCACGCCGGCGGCGCGCTGCGGTACGGCCATCTTCGTGCTCGCTTACGGAATCGGGATATCTACTTTAGGCCAATGCGGTCATACAAATACGCCTTTTTTTAGCAATCAGCCGTTATATCCGGAAATTATTGCGCCTTTATGAGGGCGATGGGAAGCAAGGCGGAGGGAGGAAGGAGATCGGCAGGGGTCGGCTTCGGGAGCCGACCGGCGAGCGTCTGATTTGCGCTCGCCGATTCGAAGGACAGCCACATCAAATGCCCCCCGCACGATGACGAGGGCGGAACTTCAAATGGCCGCTCAGCTTTTCGGCTTGGCCTTGGTGGTGCGCTTCGTGACCTGCATTTCCTTCGCGCCTGCTGCCTTCGCAGGCGATGCCTTGCTGCCGGCCGATTTTTTACGGCTCGACATTTCCGTTTCGGCGGGTTGGCTCGCTTGAGCCTTGCGTGGGGATGGCATGCTGACCTCCTTCAGTACGTGTCCATATCGACACATTGATAACCATAGGATGCGGTCAGCCGGTATTCAAGAGCAGGCGGGCTTCTTGCGCAACACATCGGCGAAAAAACTTCTGAGGACGAACTATTTCGACGCCGATGCGCGGCGGTTCCGATGCTCAGCGGATCAACTTCAGCCCCGCAGGCAACGTTTCGCCGAAGACGCGGCCCTCGTCCGCGCGATCGAGTTCGACGGTCTCGCGGACCATCGCGATCCACGCCTGCGCCGCGCCCATCGCTTCGAGGCGTTGCACGACGGCCGCGCGCGCCTCGTCGGGCAGGTCGCGCGAGCGGTCGCCGGTCATGCGCGCGATCTGCACGGCGGCGAACGCGGCGGGATCGATCTTCTTCCAGTCGAGCGCGAGGATCGCATCGAGCCAGACGACGGCGACGTCCGGCGGCACGACGCCGTGCGCACTGCCGTAGAAGGGCGCACGCGCACCGATGCGGCCCAGCGCCCACCAGCTCTGCACGTTCTCCGAAGGCTTTTTCAGGCGCGTGAGCAGCCACTCGCCGGCCTCGACCTTGCGCTCGACCGGCACGCGCTCCAGCGACGCCGCGAGCCGCACCATGTCTTCATAACCCGCGCGCGCCGCGCCAGCCGCACGGCGATAGCGGCTGGTCCCCGGCGGCTGAAGCACGAAGGCCATGTCGTCGAGCAGCCGCAACTGCGCCGCTTCGGAAAGTCCGCCGGCGGCGCGGCGCCAGAGCGTCCACCATTCGGACCAGATCTGGCTTTCGTTGCTGTACTGGATGCCCTGATCGAAGAGCGTCCACAACTGCTCGACGCGCCATTCGTCGAGCGGATGCCCGAAGCCCGGCCGCATGCAGTAGCCCGTGAGATTGAGCCACAGACGCTCGTGATCGGCGCTGCGGCGGCGCTTCTTCGCGCGCTCGAACAACGCGCCGAAGAGCTCGCGCAAGAGCGCGATGTCCCACGTGTCGCGCGCGCCGAGCGTCTGTTCGAGCTGCGCGCGCAGGCGTTTGACTTCCTTCGGGCCGATGTCGTGCGACTTCGCGCCGAAGGTGCGGTCGATCAGTTCGATGGCTTTGGGCAGCGCGGGATGCGATTCGCTCGCGGCGTCGTCGCTTTGGGGCGCTTCGCGGCGCAACTGGAATTCGAGGAGCCAGCGTTTCGCGGGATCGTCGACGGCCGTGCAGTGCATCTCCAGCGTGCCGACCTCCGTGAGCGATGTCGTCAACTGGACCGGCGTCTCGCGCGCCCGGCCGTGGTCCGCGGCGCGCGGATCGATGACCGTCGCGACCGGCGGCAGGCGCACGAAATCGCCCGATGCGGCCGCGAGGTCCGCGAGTGCTCCCGCCTCGTAAGCCGTCTCAGCCACCGACGACGCCAGGTGAAAGCGCACCGGCGCGCCGAGCGTGAGCGCGAAGGTCCGGTCCGCGAGATGGATCGGCTGGCCTTCTTCCGTGCCGCGCGGCAGGACGCAGACGCCGCGCATCGCGTTGGCGTCGTCTTCGAGCAGCAGGAAGAAGCTGCGCGCCGAGCCGCCGCCGATCTTCGGCGCATGGCCCGCGCGCGCGAGCGCATAGGCGACCGCGCCACGCGCGACCGCGACATCGGGATCGCCGTTCGCGAGCACGTTGACCGCTTCGCCGCGCCAGCCGGAAAGCGTATCGGCGATGCGGCGCGCGAGCGGCCCGGCGCGAAACACGCCGCCGTTCAGCAGCAAGGTGTCCGGGATGGCGATCGTGTCGGCGCTCGCGCCGAGCGCCTTGCGCGCCTCGCCCGCGTGCTGGCCGAGAAAGGCCGCGATATGCCGCGTGATGGCCGGATCGCTCGCATACGGCAGCCCGAATTCCACGATGCCGCCGCGTGACCGACCGGGTCGATCGCTCGCGGACACCATCGGAAAGAAGCCTTCGACGATGATCTGCTCGATCTCCTCGCGCGTGACATCCGCCGAACGCGCGCCGCCGACGAGCTTCGCGCCCGCGCCGAGCAGCGTGATCGACGTGGAATCGAGCGCATTCGCGCCGAGCAGCTGCTCCTTCGCGGCGCGGCAGCGCTCGACCAGTTGTGAAAGACGCCCGGCGGACAGACGCGTGTCGCCGCCCGCGAGCCGCCGCTCGACGAGATGCGCGAGCGCGAGGTCCATGTTGTCGCCGCCGAGCATCAGATGGTTGCCCACGCCGATGCGCGTGAGCACGGGCTCGCCGTTTTCCATGGCGACCTGAATGAGCGTGAGGTCGGTCGTGCCGCCGCCGACATCGACGATCATCACGAGCCGCGTATCGGCGAGTTCGCCGGCGAGCGTTTCGCGATGATGAAACAGCCAGTCGTAGAATGCGGCCTGCGGCTCTTCGAGCAGCCGCAGCGTTTCGAGTCCCGCCATGCGCGCCGCTTCGAGCGTGAGGGCGCGCGCGCCTTCATCGAACGAGGCGGGGACGGTCAGCACCACGTCTTGCGCCTCGAGCGGCGCGTCGGGAAAGCGCTCGTTCCACGCCGCGTGCACGTGCGCCAGATAGCTCGCGCTGGCGATCACCGGCGAGATTTTTTCGACGTCGTCGCCCGCGCCCCACGGGAGGATGGGCGCGAGGCGATCGACCGCCGCATGCGACAACCAGCTCTTCGCGCTCGACACGAGCCGTCCGGGCACCTGCGCGCCGAGCTTTCTCGCGAAAGCGCCGATGACGGCGGGCGCTTCCATCTCGCCCCACGGCAGTTGCAGATCGGCGGATTTGAGTTCGCCGGGCGCGAAGTGATAGCGCAGCGAAGGCAAGAGCGGCCGCGCGGCGACTTCGCCCGCGCCGACCAACTGCTCGATCTCGAACACGCGGATATCGTTCGATCCGGCCGGCGCATACGCGACCACCGTATTGCTCGTTCCCAGATCGATGCCGACGCTATACCGCGCGCCCGAGACCTTTTTCTTGCGCGCGGACACTTACAGTCCCATGCCCTGATCCGCGCTGACGCCGCCACGCACGTCGAACTCGACTTTCCAGCGCTCGGACGAACCGCGCGGAATCGCTTCGAGTTCGAGCGTGCCCGCCTCGGTCACGCGCGCATGCAGCTTGACGGGCACGACCTCGCCCGGCGTGCGGCCTTCCGGCGGCAGGGATGCCTCGATCTCTTCGAGTTCCTGCAACTCGTCCGGCTGCCAGTATTCGAGCAGCGTGCCGACCTGATCCTGCCTGCGCACCGACGAGCCGAAGAAGCGGAAATGCACCGGCTCCCCGACGACGAGCCCGAATTCCTGCGCGGGCAACTCGGCGTCGGTGCCTTCTTCCATGCCGAACGGCGCGACGCACAGCGCCTGCACGGGCGGCTCCAGTCCGGGCACGGCCGGCATCGCCGATTCGACCGCGACGTAGTACGCGCGCGCCGTGCCGCCACGGATGCGCACGCCACGCCCATGCCGCACGTAGCCGTAATAGGCCGCGCCGCGCGCGACCGCGAGATCGAGGTCCGCGCCTTCGAGCAGACGCGCGGCGGGCGCGTTTTCGGCGGCGAGCCATGAATTCAGCGTCGACATCACGCGCTCGACGAGCAGCGGCGACTTGAACACGCCGCCGTTGAAGAGCACGACGGTCGGATGCAGCAGCGTCGCGCCTTGCGGCGTTTCATGCTGCAAGCCTTCGACTTCGGCGAGTGCGTTGACCTGCCGGCCGAGGAACGCGGCGAGATGGCGCGTGACGGCGGCGTCCTGCGCGTAGGGCAGACCCAGTTGCGTGAGACCGACGCGCGCGCGCGACACGGGCCGCGCCGATGCATCGACTTGCGGAAAAAAGCCTTCGAGCAGGATCTGCGTGAGTTCGGCGCGCGTGAGCTCGGTGCGCAGCGACCCGCCGATCAGCTTCGAGCCGCGGCTCGGCACGACGAGCGGCACGGCTTCGACGGTCGGATCGGAGAGCAGCGTTTCCTTCGCCGCGCGGCACGCGTAGGTGAGGGCGCGCAACTGCCACGGATCGGGCTGCGTGCCTTGCGACGCGAGCTTGCGCGCGACCGTGTGCGCGAGCGCGAGGTCCATGTTGTCGCCGCCGAGCAGGATGTGTTCGCCGACCGCGACGCGATGCAGTTCGAGATTGCCTTCGCGCTCGACGACCGCGATCAGCGACAGGTCGGTCGTGCCGCCGCCGACATCGACGACGAGAATCACATCGCCCACCTTGACCTGCTTGCGCCAGCCGCCGGCAGACTTCTGAATCCAGCTATAGAGCGCGGCCTGCGGCTCTTCGAGCAGCGTCATGCGCGAATAGCCGGCAGCACTGGCGGCTTCGGCGGTGAGTTCGCGGGCGGCGGGATCGAAGGACGCGGGAATCGTCACGGTGACGTCCTGCTGATCGAACGGCGCCTCGGGATGCGCGTGATTCCACGCCTCGCGCAAGTGCGTCAGATAGCGCACCGAGCTTTCCAGCGGCGACACGCGCTCGACTTCCTCGGGCGCATCGGACGGCAGGATCGCCGCGCGCCTATCGACGCCCGGATGGCACAGCCAGCTTTTCGCGCTGGAGACGAGGCGGATCGGCGTGCCCGCGCCACGGCTTCTCGCCAGCTCGCCGACGATGAACTTGCGCTCCTGCGTCCACGGCAGCGTGAGATCGCCGGGCGCGAGCTCGTTCTCGTGCGGCAGATAGAGGAAAGAGGGCAGCAGATCGCGCTCTTCGGCGGCGCCGGGCGCGGTCAGCTGCGGGATCGAAAGCACGCCCTGCGCGGTCTTTTCGCCGTCGCTCGCGCTCATATCGACGTAGGAGAGTGCGCAATGCGTCGTGCCGAGATCGATGCCGATCGAATAGCGCGCCTTATTTTCGTTGCTGTCGATATCGCTCACAGTTCCACCTCCGCCGGCGCGACGATGCTTGCATCATGGGACGGCGCGAGCTTCGGCAGGCGCGTGTCTTCGACCTTCCAGCCGCGATGGCTCACCTGGCCGTTGAAGGGCGGCTTGCCGACGACATTGCCGGTCAGACGCACGGCGGCCGCATCGAAACCTTCCTGCAGCGTGACGCGGCTGCCTTCGGCTTCGGTGCGCACGGGCTTGATCGTGAAGTGTTCGCGCAGCACCGCGCGGCAACCGTCGTGCACGAGGCGTGCGGCCGCGCCGATATCGCCGTCGCTGTAATTGGCGATGTCCTCTTCGACGAAATCGATGAAACGCGCATCGCGTTGCAGAAGGCCGAGCAGTTGCAGCGCGGCGACGGGACTGGATTCTTTCAGCGCGGACGGCGCGGGTTGAACGGGCGCGGCGGCGGGCTTGGGCGCTTCTGCCGTGAAATCGGGCGCTTCGGGTGCTTCGCGCAGGCGCTGCACGCGGCCCGCGAATGCTGCGTTGCCCAGAACGCCGAAGAAGACGCCGAAGGCAATGCCTATCCTGCCGAAAAAGCCTGGATTCATGTCGGTCATGTGATGCTCCTGTTGGCCGCGCGAGGACGACCCTATCCTCGGGCGGCGCGGGTGGCCGGTGTTCGGTGCCGTGTAGGCGGGGGTGATGCCGGGATGCTGCCGGTGCGCGCGGCGATCGGGCCGCGTCGTTCGCGAAAGCGCGGAAAAGCATGAAAAGCGCTAACGGCGTTTATACCGTATCCCCGTATTTTCCATGATGTCGCGCCCCGGCCGGAAAAAAGCGCGGGCGAGGCGCGCGGCGGCGCGCCTCATTCTCGCGATTTGCGCTGTCAAGTCAAGGCGCGGCGCGGGCTTCGGGCGCGTTTCAGGCCTTGTAGCCGATCTTGCGCAAGAGGTCGTGGCGCCACTTCACGTCCTCGTCGGTTTCGACGCCGAGCGGCGGCAGGCCATCCACCACGCCGACGATCCCGCGTCCCTGATCCGTCTGCGCGACGAGCACCTGCGTCGGATTGGCGGTCGCGCAGAAAATGCGGCAGACCTCCGGCACGGTCTTGACGGTATTGAGCACGTTCACGGGAAAGAAGCCATCGCCGAGCACGATGATGAAGCTGTGCCCCGCGCCGATGTTCTGCGCATTGCGCGCGGCCATCTCGACGAGACTGTCGTCCGTACCCGACGTGCGCACGAGCCGCTTGCCCGAGGCCTCGCAGAACGCGAGCCCGAAGCGGATGCCCGGCACCGCGCCGACGAGCGCCTCGTGCAGATCCTCGACCGTTTTGATGAAATGCGACTGGCCGAGGATGAAGTTGGTGTCCTCGGGCTTGTCGATGGCGATGGCGAGCAGTTCCATGGGGCGTCTCCGGTGCGCGCTGGAGATTCCATGGTAGGTGCTTTGGGGGCGTTCGATAAGGAACGCTGGTTTGGCGGGATGAGGTTGAAGGATGGCTTTTTCGCCGGATCCCGTTGGCGTGTCGGTCTATTAGCACTGCCCCTCCCCGGGGCGGGGGTCACTTTCTTTGCTGCTGCAAAGAAAGTAACCAAAGAAAGCAGCTCGTTCAGGCCCGCGGTCACACGCACGTTGGCCATGCTTGCCAGCCCGCGGTGGCCCTCGCCTAAGTGTCGCCCTCACAGGCCCAATCGGCTTGGCTCGCGCACGGTCTGCCGCCCGAGAGGTTTCAGCGTGCTGGTTCAGCACCAAAGAGCTTCGGCACAGCGCTACGCGCTGCCGTTGGGTATGCGAGGGGAACCTTCGAAGAAGCGCGCGCGCACCCGATTGACCCATCGGCCGCGAAGCGGGCCGGAGCTCTTTGGTGCTGAACCAGTGAGGCAAAACATTTGGAGCGTCAGACCGTGCGCGGTCCAAGCCCTTATCTGCTTGTGGGGGCACTCGCTACTGCCGGGCCATTCAGCCAATCGCCTGTGCCGCGGCCGGTGTGAAGTGCTTAGGCTGGGGATAGCTGTTTCTTTGGTTACTTTCTTTGCAGCAGCAAAGAAAGTGACTGCCGCCCCGCACAGGGGCAGTGCTAATAGACCGACGCGAACACGGGATCCGGCGAAAAAAAATCGCGACCACCCCCTAAGCGCGCATTTCGAACCCCGCAAGATACCCCGCCGCATCGCGGCCATCCCATACGCGACCATCGCAAAAGGTGGCCGAGCGCCGCTCGTCAGGCAGCGCAATACCCGCCCCCCGCGCCGCGTCGCGATAAAGCGCGGTCTGATTGACGCTCGCCGCGATGCCCCCATCGTCGATATCGGCGTCGAGCATGCCCCACCGCCGATACTGCGTGATGAACCACACGCCATCCGACACGCGCGGATAGTTCACCGCGCCGCCATCGAAGAAGCGCACCGGCAGCGCGCGCGCATCGCCGCCGTTCGCTGCGGCAAGGCGCGGCTCGATCAGCGCGCGCGGCACGCCGAGCAATTCCGGCGACGCCAGCGCCTCCGCGATCTCCGAACGATGGTCGCCCGCATCGAGCCACGCGCACGCGTCGAGCATCGTGCGCACGAGCGCGCGCGCCGTCGCCGGATAAAGCGCCGCAAAATCGCGCCGGCACGCGAGCACCTTCTCCGGATGATCCGGCCAGATCTCGCTCGTGTACGCGATCGTTTTGCCCGCGCCGCCGGCCTCGGCCACCGCATGCCACGGCTCGCCCGCGCAGAAGCCGTCGAGCGCGCCCTCGACGAGCGCATCGGCCATGCGCGGCGGCGGAATCACGACGCTCTGAACATCGCGCAAAGGATGCACGCCGTGCGCCGCGAGCCAGTAGTAGAGCCACATCGCGTGCGTGCCCGTCGGAAACGTCTGCGCGATGACAGGCGGCCGCCCGAGCGATGCCAGCGCTTCCTTCACGCTCGCGCCGCCGCCAATCGCCTCGGCGAGCGGGCGCGACAGCGTGATCGCCTGACCGTTGCGATTGAGGACCATCAGCACCGCCATGTCCGCCTGCGGCCCGCCGATGCCCAGTTGCACGCCATACACGAGCCCATAGAGCGCGTGCGCGGCGTCGATTTCGCCGGAAAGCAGCTTGTCGCGCACGGCGGCCCACGACGGCTGGCGGCACAGCTCGATCGTGATGCCGTGGCGTGCGCCGAGTTCGCGCAATGCCGCAACGGCGAGCGGTGCGGCATCGGAGAGGGCGACGAAGCCGAGCCGCAGATGCGTGCGCTCGGGCGCGGGAGAAGTCGTGTCGGGGGAGTTCATAGGTTCCGTGGCGCTAGAACAGATCGGACAGCGCAATCAGTTGACGCGCGATCTCCGCGACCTTCACGCCCTGATCCATCGCGCGCTTGCGGAGTGCCGCGTAGGCATCGTTTTCGGACATGCCGCGCTTGTCCATCAGGAGACGCTTCGCGCGGTCGATGACCTTGCGCTGCTCCAGTTCGTCCTCGACTTTCGCGAGACGCTGGCGCAACTGCGCTTCATGCGCGAAACGCGCGAGCGCGACTTCGATGATCGGTGCGAGCCGCTCGGGCGCGAGCCCTTCGACAGAATACGCGGTGACGCCCGCGCCGACCGCCGCGCGAATGAATTGCTGATCCGCGTCGTTGCTGAACATCAGCACGGGACGCGGCGCGGCCTTGTTCATTACGGCGAGCTGTTCGAGCGTATCGCGCGAGGGCGATTCGGTATCGATGATCACGACATCGGGCTTCTGGCTCTCGACGGCCCGGTGCAACGCCGACGGCGCGGCGACTTCGGCGAGCATGTCATAGCCCATGCGTGCGAGTTGCTCGCGCAAATCGCCGATGGGCTTGTCGGTGTCGGTGACGAGAAGAACGCGAAGCATGCGGGCAGCGGAAGAGGTCATGCGAAGAACGGCAACAGCGGCTGATACGACTTTAGCGCGCCGCTTGCCGTTTGAGAACCTGCTTCACGCGGCATGGGCGAAACCTTTGGCGCTTGCAGCCTGCGCCGTGAATTCAGCCGCTTCTCCAATCGCGCCGCCGATGAGAATCACCGCCGGACTGCCGAGACCGGCGGCCGTGGCTTCGTCGGCGAGACGGTCGAGCGTCGTGACGAGCCGCTTCTCTTGCGACGATCCCGCGTTCTGCACGACAGCGGCGGGCGTGCTCGCGCTCAGCACGTCGAGCAACGATGCCGTGAGACTCGCGATGCGGCTCATGCCCATATAGATCGCGAGCGTGGTGCCGGTGGCAGCGAGCGCGGCCCAGTCGGGCTGACTGTGATCCTGCATGTGCGCGGTGATGAAGGTCACGCCCTGGCAATGATCGCGATGCGTGAGCGAGATGCCGAGTCCCGCCGCCGCCGCGAAACCCGATGACACACCATTGACGATATCGACCGGAATATGCGCTTCACGCAATGCGGCGATCTCTTCGCCGGCGCGGCCGAAGAGCAGGGCATCGCCGCCCTTCACGCGCACCACATGCAGACCCTTCTTCGCATAACGCTGCATGAGGCGCTGAATGAACGCTTGCGGCGTGGACTTGCAGCCGCCGCGCTTGCCGACGCGAATCACGCGCGCATGCGGCGCAAGCGTGACGATATCGGCGTTGGCCAGATCGTCGACCAGCAGGATGTCGGCGGCGGCGAGCGCTTTCGCGGCGCGCAGTGTCAGCAGGTCGAGATCGCCGGGACCCGCGCTTAACAGAGTGACTTTGCCTTTGATGGTGCTCATCGTTGTTTACCTGTTCGGCGAACGTGCGTATATGAGGCGCATCGGCGCGGCAAACGCCGACAGCGTCCGCTCGTGTCGCTGCACGAAGGGACGCCTTTGTCCTTGCTCTTCCGATTCGAGATGCCGCGAACGCCGTTGCCCGCAGTGCCTTTCTCAATGCAATAAGCGGGCCATTGCGTGAAACAGGCACCGGTCCGCGTGCGCCGCACTATGCTCGTGCGCGTTTCGCCAGACGCGGCAGCGCTTCGGCGCGAGCGTGCCTCGTTCGAACGAACCGGTTGGTACAAAGATTCGTGCACGACTTCGCACGTCACCGGTGCTGCGTCGCACCATCACTGTGCCCGTCTGCATCGAAACACGTCGCGCAGCGCGTGCGCCCTGGCAGTGCATGAGTCCTGCAAAGCCATACGCAGCAAGGCTTTCAGGCCGATGCCGCGCGCATGGCATAGCCCTTGCCTTATGTTTCGCCATCGGATCAACGGCGATCCGTCCTGAATACAGCGCCCGGCAGGTGAATACGTGCGGGCTTCGGACAACGGCGTCCCCTGCATCGGCTTCCCGGTCGAATGCGCGGGACGCCTTTCTTTTTTTGCGGAAAGACGATGGACAAAGCCACCCGGATCGATCTCTTCAGCATGCGCAGCGCGCCGATGCGCGCCTTCCATCTCACATGGATGGCGTTCTTCGTGTGCTTCTTCGCCTGGTTCGCATGCGCGCCGTTGATGCCGCTCATCAAGCGCGAATATGGTCTCACGGCCGATCAGGTCGCCAATATCAATATCGCGGCCGTGGCCGTGACGATTCTGGTGCGCCTCGTCGTCGGTCCGATGTGCGATCGTTTCGGGCCGCGCAAGGTGTATAGCGCGCTGCTGCTCGCGGGTTCGGTGCCCGTGCTCGGCGCGGCGTTTTCCACGGGCTACGACAGCTTCCTGTGGTGCCGTCTTGCGATCGGCGCAATCGGCGCGAGCTTCGTCATCACGCAGTACCACACGTCGGTGATGTTCGCGCCGAACGTCGTCGGCACCGCGAACGCGACGACGGCAGGCTGGGGCAATGCAGGCGCGGGCGCGGCGCAGGCGATCATTCCGCTGTTCGTCGCGGCCGCGATCGCGCTCGGCACGGGCGAAGCATCGGCATGGCGTGTCGCGCTGATCGTGCCGGGCATCGCGATGCCGGTGATGGCCTTCTTCTACTGGCGCTATACGCAGGACTGCCCGCAAGGCGATTTCGCGACGCTGCGTCGCGCGGGCATCGCCATCGACGGCGGCAAGAAGGGCGGCTGGCAGAGCTTCGTCACCGCATGCTCGAACTATCGCGTGTGGATGTTGTTCGTGACCTATGGCGCGTGCTTTGGCGTCGAAGTGTTCATCCACAACATGGCAGCGATCTACTACGTCGATCATTTCGATCTTACGCTCGGTCAGGCGGGCATGGCGGCGGGCAGCTTCGGCCTGCTCGCGCTCTTCGCACGCGCGCTCGGCGGCTGGCTCTCCGATAAAGCCGCCGCGAAGAAGGGCCTCGATATCCGCGCGACGCTGCTGTTCGCACTGATCGCGGGCGAAGGCCTCGGTCTCTATGCATTCGCCCATGCGCCGAGCGTCGTGCTCGCGATCGTTTCGATGCTCGTCTTCGGCCTCTTCACGCACATGGCGTGCGGCGCGACTTACGCGCTCGTGCCGTTCATCGATCGCCGCGCGCTCGGCGGCGTGGCCGGCGTGATCGGCGCGGGCGGCAACGTCGGCGCGGTCGCGGCGGGCTTTCTGATGAAAGGGCTCGGCAACGCCCAGGCGACGCTCTCGATGCTCGGCGTGGTCGTCGCGGGCACGGCGCTGTGCGCGCTCGCGGTGCGTTTCTCGCCCGAACACAAGGCACGCGAAGCGGCGTTGCGCGAAAGCGCGCTCGCAGCCAACAACGTCATTGCAAACTGAGGAAGGCCCGTCATGAAAATCGTCGTCATCGGCCACGGCATGGTCGGCCACAAGTTCCTCGAATGTCTCGCCGAGAGCGGCAATGAAGCGCTGCACGTGACGGTGCTGTGCGAAGAACCGCGCGCCGCATATGACCGCGTGCATCTGACCGAGTTTTTCACGGGCAAGAGCGCGGATGATCTTTCGCTCGTCGAAGCAGGCTTCTTCGAGCGCTCGGGCTACGCGCTGAAGCTGAACGCGCGCGCGGTCGCCATCGATCGCACGGCGCGCACGGTGACGGCTTCGACCGGCGAAGTGCTGCCGTACGACAAGCTCGTGCTCGCGACGGGTTCATACCCGTTCGTGCCGCCGGTCGAGGGCCGGGACCGCGACGGCTGCTTTGTGTATCGCACGATCGAAGATCTCGAAGCGATGCAGTCGTTCGGCGCGCGCTCGAAGACGGGCACGGTGGTCGGCGGCGGCCTGCTCGGTCTCGAAGCGGCGAAGGCGCTGCGCGACATGGGCCTCGAAACGCACGTGATCGAATTCGCGCCGCGTTTGATGGCCGTGCAGGTCGATGACGGCGGCGGCCGCGTCTTGCGCGCGAAGATCGAAGAGCTCGGCGTCACGGTTCATACGGGCAAGAACACGCTCGCGATCGTCGAGGGCGAGGGCGCCGCGAATCGCATGAATTTCGCCGATGACACGCATCTCGACACCGACATGATCGTGTTTTCCGCGGGCATTCGTCCGCGCGACGACATCGCACGCGCCGCGGGTCTCACGATCGGCGCGCGTGGCGGCATCGTGATCGACGACACGTGTCGCACGAGCGACGCCGATATCTTCGCCATCGGCGAATGCGCGTTGTGGCAAGGCCAGTTGTTCGGCCTGGTCGCGCCCGGTTACGACATGGCGCGCATCGTCGCGAAACAGATCATCGGCGAGGAAGCGGCCTTCGCGGGTGCTGACATGAGCACGAAGCTCAAGCTCATGGGTGTTGATGTCGCGAGCATCGGCGATGCGCATGGCAAAACGCCCGGCAGCCGCACGTATCAGTACAGCGACGAGCGCAAGCAGGTCTACAAGAAGATCGTCGTGTCCGACTGCGGCAAGTTTCTGCTGGGCGGCGTGATGGTCGGCGATGCCACCGAATACGGCACGCTCCTGCAGATGATGCTCAACAGGATCGAGCTGCCCGAAGCGCCCGAGTTTCTGATCCTGCCTTCGAGCGATGGCAAGGCGAAGCCCGCGCTCGGCGTCGAGGCATTGCCCGATGGCGCGCAGATCTGTTCGTGCAACAACGTGAGCAAGGCGGAAATCTGCGCGGCCGTCTGCGCGGGCGCGACGAGCATCGGCGCGATCAAGTCGTCGTGCAAGGCAGGCGCGTCGTGCGGCGGCTGCGTGCCGCTCGTCACGCAGGTGATGAAGTCGGAGATGAAGCGGCAAGGTCTCGCCGTGAACAATCATCTTTGCGAGCACTTCCCGTATTCGCGTCAGGAGCTGTATCACATCGCGCGTGTGGAAGGGCATCGCACGTTCGGCTCGCTGCTCGCGAAACACGGCAAGGGGCGCGGCTGCGATATCTGCAAGCCGGCGGTCGCGAGCATTCTCGCCTCGTGCTGGAACGAGTTCGTGCTGAAGAAGGAGCACGCGAGCCTGCAGGACTCGAACGATTACTACCTCGCGAACATTCAACGCGACGGCACGTATAGCGTCGTGCCGCGCATGCCGGGCGGCGAAGTGACGCCCGATGGTTTGATCGCGGTCGGGCAGGTCGCGAAGAAGTACGGTCTCTATACGAAGATCACGGGCGGCCAGCGTGTCGATATGTTCGGCGCGCGTGTCGAGCAGTTGCCGTTCATCTGGGAAGAGCTCATCGCGGCGGGCTTCGAATCGGGTCATGCGTACGGCAAGGCGCTGCGCACGGTGAAGTCGTGTGTCGGCTCGACGTGGTGCCGCTATGGCGTGGGCGATTCGGTCGGTCTCGCAATCGAACTGGAGAACCGCTACAAGGGCCTGCGCACGCCGCACAAGATCAAGTTCGGCGTGTCGGGCTGCACGCGCGAATGCGCCGAGGCGCAAGGCAAGGACGTCGGCGTGATCGCGACGGAAAAGGGCTGGAATCTTTATGTCTGCGGCAACGGCGGCATGAAGCCGCGGCATGCCGAACTCATCGCATCCGATCTCGATCACGACACGCTCGTGCGCTATATCGACCGCTTCCTGATGTTCTACGTGCGCACGGCGGATCGCCTGCAACGCACGAGCGTGTGGCGCGACAACCTCGAAGGCGGCCTCGATTATCTGATCGACGTGGTCATCAACGACAAGCTCGATATCGCAGACGAACTCGAAGCGGAGATGCAACTCGTCGTGGATACCTACGAGGACGAGTGGAAGAAGGCCGTCACGGACCCGCATACGCGCAAGCGCTTCCGTCACTTCGTCAACAGCGAACAGGGCGATGCGAACGTGACCTTCGTGGAAGAGCGCGGCCAGATCCGTCCCGCGACGGTCGAAGAACGCAGGTCGAAGTTGAACGATATCCCCGTCGTAGTCGAAACCGTCTGAACCCTGGAGAAATGATCATGAACGACCGCATCGAACAGGACTGGACCGCCGTTTGTGAACTCGACGACATCGTGCCCGATACAGGCGTCTGCGCGCTCGTGAAGGGCACGCAGGTCGCGGTGTTTCATCTCGCGGGCGAAGAATCGACGCTGTACGCGATCGACAACTACGATCCGCATTCGCAGGCCGCGGTGCTCTCGCGCGGCATTGTCGGGAGTCTGGGCGAGCGCATCGTCGTCGCATCGCCGATCTACAAGCAGCACTTCGATCTGCGCACCGGCGAATGCCTCGAAACGCCTGAGCTATCGGTCAGCGCATATCGCGTGAAGGTCGCGGGCGGCAAGGTGTGGGTCGCGGCATGAAGACCGAATATGCGGTTGCGGGCATGGCGTCGTTGCGCGATACCGCGCCGCGCCAGCGGCTCGTCGTCATCGGCAACGGCATGGCGGGGATGCGTACGGTCGAGGAGCTGCTGAAGATCGCGCCCGGACTGTACGACATCACCGTGTTCGGCGCCGAGCCTTACGGCAACTACAACCGCATTCTGTTGTCGCCGGTGCTCGCGGGCGAGAAGTCCGTCGACGACATCATTCTCAATACGCACGAATGGTACGACGCGAACGGCATCACGCTGCATGCGGGCGATGCGGTCGTCGGGATCGATCGAGCGCGGCGCATCGTGCGTTCGCAGAACGGCGTCGAAGTCCGTTATGACCGCCTGCTGATCGCGACCGGCTCGAAGCCTTTCATCATTCCCGTGCCTGGCTGCGATCTTCCCGGCGTGATCGCGTTTCGAGACATTCAGGATGTCGAAACGATGCTCGAAGCGGCGCGCGATCATCGACATGCGGTGATTATCGGCGGTGGCCTGCTCGGGCTCGAAGCGGCTAACGGATTGCAGCGGCAGGGCATGTCGGTGACGGTCGTGCATGCGGGCGAGAGCCTGATGGATCGTCAGCTCGATGCGACTGCATCCGCGTTGCTCAGGCGTTCGCTCGAAGCGAAGGGCCTGCGTTTCGCGATGGCCGCGCAGACCACTGAAATCGTCGGCGAGGAGCGCGTGCGCGCGGTGCGTTTCGCGGACGGCACGCAGATCGACGCGGACCTCGTCGTGATGACGGCGGGTGTGCGGCCCAACATCGCGCTTGCGAAAGAGGCCGGTTTGCATTGCGAGCGCGCGATCGTCGTCGATGACACATTGCAGACTTTCGATCCGCGCGTTTATGCGGTGGGCGAATGCGTGCAGCATCGCTCGGCGACCTTCGGTCTCGTTGCGCCGATCTGGGATCAGGCGCGCGTGGCGGGGGCGCATCTCGCGGGTGCGGGGCATCGCCGGTATGTGCAGCGCGCGACTGCGACCAAGCTGAAGGTGACGGGCGTCGATTTGTATTCGGCCGGCGATTTCATCGGTGGCGACGATAGTGAGGATCTGGTGTTGCGTGATCCGCGCCGGGGCGTGTACAAGCGCCTCGTGCTGCAGGCGGGGCGTTTGATTGGTGCGGTCCTTTATGGCGATGTGAAGGACGGTGGGTGGTACTTCGATCTGATTCAGAACCGCGTGGAGGTGTCGCATTTGCGGGGCAAGCTTCTCTTTGGCAAGGTTCTTTGTGAAGCGGGGTAGAGCGATTCAGGGTTGTCGGCGGATCCCGTATTCGCGTCGGTCTATTAGCACTGCCCCTCCCCGGGGCGGGGGTCACTTTCTTTGCTGCTGCAAAGAAAGTAACCAAAGAAAGCAGCTCGTTTAAGCCCGCGGTCACACGCACGTTGGCCATGCTTGCCAGCCCGCGGTGGCACTCGCCTAAGTGTCGCCCCCAAAGACCCAGTCGGGCTTGGCTCGCGCACGGTCTGACGAGCTAGTTGTTTTTGGGCGCTGGTTCAGCACGAAAGAGCTTCGGCACAGCGCTACGCGCTGCCGTTGGGTGTGCGAGGGAAACCATCGAGAAGAAGCGCGCGCGCACCCGATTGACCCATCGGCCGCGAAGCGGGCCGGAGCTCTTTGGTGCTGAACCAGTTTGTTCTGTGGTGCGATGAGTCAGACCGTGCGCGGTCCAAGCCCCGCGAGACCTTCGAGGGCACTCGCTACAGCCGGGCCATTAGGCCAATCGTCTGTGCCGCGGCCGGTGTGAAGTGCTTAGGCTGGGGATAGCTGTTTCTTTGGTTACTTTCTTTGCAGCAGCAAAGAAAGTGACTGCCGCCCCGCACAGGGGCAGTGCTAATAGACCGACACGAACACGGGATCCGGCAAAAAAACCCCGGATAGCCAACCAAGAGAGACGCAGAACATGACCATCATCCCGATAGAATCCGCGTCTGTCAAAACGACGTGTCCATACTGTGGCGTAGGCTGCGGCGTGAAAGCGTCGCCGAAGAACGCGACGGAAGTGACGATTGCAGGCGATGAATCGCATCCGTCGAACTTCGGCCGCCTGTGCGTGAAGGGCTCGGCCCTCGGCGAGACGGTCGGACTAGAAGGGCGCCTGCTCGAACCGAAACTGCGCGACAGGCACACGGGAACACTTTCCGACGTCTCATGGAACGATGCCCTCGGCACCGTCGCGAGCGGCTTCGCGCGCATCATCGCCGAGCATGGTCCCGATGCGGTCGCGTTCTATGTATCGGGTCAGTTGCTCACCGAGGACTACTACGTCGCCAACAAGCTGATGAAGGGCTACATCGGCAGCGCGAACATCGATACGAATTCGCGGCTGTGCATGTCGTCGTCGGTAGCGGGACACAAGCGCGCATTCGGCGAAGACCTCGTACCCATGAACTACGAAGACCTCGAACTCGCCGATCTCGTCGTGCTGGTCGGCTCCAACACGGCATGGTGCCATCCGATTCTCTTTCAGCGCATCGTGAAGATGAAGGAGAAGCGGCCGGAAATGAAGATCGTCGTGATCGATCCACGCTATACCGCGACCTGCGAAATGGCCGATCTGCATCTGCCGCTCAAGCCCGGCAGCGACGTGCGGCTCTTCAACGGTCTGCTCGCATTCCTCGCGGAACATGGCGCGACCGATGCCGCTTTCGTCGATGCGCATACTCACGGTTTCGATGCCGCGCTCGCCGCTGCAGGGCCCGCCGACCTCGCGCAAACCGCGAAGGACTGCAAGCTCGATCAGCACGACCTGATGGCGTTCTATCGCCTGTTCGCACGCACGGAACGCGTGGTGACCGTCTATTCGCAAGGCGTGAACCAGTCGAGCGCGGGCACCGACAAGGTCAACGGCATCATCAACTGTCATCTGGCGACGGGGCGCATCGGCAAGCCGGGCATGGGGCCGTTTTCCTTCACCGGCCAGCCCAACGCGATGGGCGGCCGCGAAGTCGGCGGCCTCGCGAATACGCTCGCCGCGCATCTCGAGTTCGGCGATCCGCTGCATGGCGAGATCGTGCAGACGTTCTGGAATTCGCCCGCGATTGCAGAGCGCGCCGGATTGAAGGCCGTCGAACTGTTCGATGCAATCGAGTCCGGCCGCGTGAAAGCAGTGTGGGTAATGGGCACCAATCCGGTCGTGAGCCTGCCCGACGGCGATCGCGTGAAGCGTGCGCTCGAAAAGTGCGAGCTCGTGGTGAGCTCGGACATCATCGAAAAGACCGATACCAACGCATTCGCCGACGTGCTGCTGCCCGCGCTCGGCTGGGGCGAGAAGGACGGCACCGTGACGAACTCGGAGCGGCGCATCTCGCGTCAACGCGCGTTCATTCCTGCGCCGGGCAAGGCGCGCGCGGACTGGCGCATCATCTGCGACGTCGCAACGCGCATGGGCTTTGAAGACTTCGCTTTCGCGGGTCCGCATGAGATCTTCGACGAGCACGCGAGGCTCTCGGCGTATCGCAACGATGCGTCGACGGGCGTGCACCGCGCGTTCGACATCGGCGGTCTCACTGGCCTCGATCGCGCGCAATACGATGCGTTGCAGCCTACGCAATGGCCGCTGCGTTCCGTGCAGGAAGGAAGCATTGCGAGGCTCTTCGAAACGGGCCGCTTCAGTTACGCGGACGGCCGCGCGCGCTTCGTCCCGACAGCGCCGCGCGATCCCGTCAACGCGCCCGACGAAGACTATCCGCTCGTGCTCAACACCGGCCGCGTGCGCGATCAATGGCACACGATGACGCGCACCGGCCGCTCCGCGAAACTCGCGGGACACGTCAGCGAATCGTTCATCGACATGCATCCGCAAGACGCGCTCGCATGCGGCGTGCGCGAAGGCGAACTGGCGCGCGTGTCGAGCCGCTGGGGTTCCATGATCGCGCGCGTTCAACACGGCGGCGGCATGCCGCGCGGCAGCGTGTTCGTGCCGATTCACTGGAACGATCAGGTCGCCTCGGATGCGCGCGTCGGTGCGGTGGTCAATCCCGTCGTCGATCCCGTTTCGGGCGAGCCGGAGTTCAAGCACACGCCGGTCGCGATCGAGAAGTTTCACGTCACGTGGCACGGCTTTTCGCTGTCGCGCGCCGCGCCCGATCTCGACATGGTCACGCACTGGACGCGCGTGCACGGCGCACATCACATGCGCTACGAGATGGCGGGACGCAATCGCTTCGATACGTCGCATGGCGATCATCACGACTGGGCGCGTGCGCTCTTTCATATCGACGATCGGCACGCGGACTGGATCGAATACGAGGACAAGAGCGCAGGCGTGTATCGCGCGGCGCATGTGGTGGATGAGCGTATCGAGAGTTGCGTGTTCATCTCCGAGCGGCCCGATCTGCCCGCGCGCGCATGGCTCGCAACGCTCTTCGAAAAGGACCGGCTCGACGACGAGGACCGCGCGAGTCTTCTGCTCGGCCAGCCGATCGGCAAAGGGGAGGACACCGGGCCGACCGTGTGCTCGTGCTTCGGCGTCGGACGCAATACGATCTGCAATGCGATCCGCGACAAGGGACTGAAAACCGCCGCGGAGATTACGTCGTGCGTGAAGGCGGGCGGCAACTGCGGGTCGTGCGTGCCGGAACTGAAGAAGCTCATCGTCGAGACGGAGATGGCGCGCCTCAGCACGGTCTGACCTTTGCGCGTCTACCTTACAAGCGCGGGCGCAAGTCGCCCGCTTTTTTCGTTCAAAAGCCTTCCCACTATACGGGTGAACCCTTGAAACCCCCCGGAAACAGGGCGTTTGCGGGGTGTCACCCGGCTCGAATGAGGGGTGGACCACCAAATTTCTCACGAATTGTTACGACGTGAAATGTAATGTTGGTTGTCCCACGCAGCGCCCGCTTCATCTTCCGTAAAGTCACATCAAACGCAGGCAATTGAAAGACCAAAGCCTGAGAAAACATAAGAAGTGACACGGGGATTGCGATGAAGAAGAACGCAAATCAAATCGACCAGGCGGAAGACCAACGCGCCACGATCCGCTCGACGGAAGCCAGAAGCCCGTCGCAAGCACACATCGACCTGTTGCACGAACGACGACTTCCGCTGATGGAAGTCCGCGACGTTCGCGCATCGCACTGCTCCTGACCGGTTAGCCCGCGCCCAAGGCGCGTCCCATTTCAAACGCTCGCTGATTTTTCACGCTGGTTCGCCGAAGTGAAATTCAGGCAGGCGTTTGAAATAGGAATACTAACTAAATGAATTACTCGCTGTGCCCGCTACATACCGGCGTCGATGTAGCTGGAATTGACCGTGCGCCTACACTTGGAGACTTCAACATGCAACGCAAACTGATCGCAGCAGCAGCCGTCCTCTCCCTCGTTTCCGCCGCTGCTTTCGCAACGGGCACGAACTCCAGCTCGAGCTCGACGTCGGGCGGCAACACCGCGGCAGCCGTGTTCGGCTACGGTTCGTTCACCGCAACGAACGCCGGCATCGCCAACGGCAATGCATCGGCACTCGCTGGTCAAGGCTTCGGCGTGACGGGCAACGCGACCAACGCGACGACCGGCCACATCAACACGTCGTCGGCTGGCGGCAAGGGCTTCGGTGGCTCGACGGCAACGGGCACCTCGGGCGCCGACGCTGCTGCGAACGCCTGGAGCAAGCTGGGCGGCGGCTGGCGTTAAGCACGCGGCGACGGAGGGCGGACTTCGCCGCAACGGGGTTCGCTGATCCGCAACCGACGTGCCAGTAGTTCAAACAACAAATAACGAAATCCAATCTTATTTATTCGATAAGGAATGCAAATCATGAAACGCACTCTGATCGCTGCTGCACTGCTCTCGTTCGTCTCCGTCGCCGCGATGGCCACGACCACGAACTCCAGCTCGTCCTCGACCTCGGGCGGCTCGACCTCCGCTTCGGTCTCGGGTTTCGGCCATTTCACCGCCAGCAACTACGGCACGGCCAACGGCAACGCGCAATCGATCGCCGGCAACGCATTCGGCGTGACGGGCAACGCCACCAACGCCACGACGAGCCACACCAACACGTCGAACGCGGGCGGCTTCGGTCACGGCAACGCACAAGCGGGCGGCACCTCGGGCGCGGATGCAGCGGCCAATGCATGGAGCAAGCTGGGCGGCGGCTGGCGTTAAGCCGGCCTCAGAGCCCAAGGCAGAGGCGGCGTCATGACGAGCGCGTGCTCGCGGAACTCCGCCTTTGCCGAACCCTATAAAAAAACTCTAAGTCGTCCGGGACCGTCATGCGCTGTGAGGTCCCCTTTCTTCCGGAGCACCAAATGAACAAGACCACTTTGCAATTGGCATGCGCGGTTCTGTTTTGCGCCGCACAACTGGCCCACGCCGATACCACGGCCAATTCCTCGTCGGGCTCGGTGTCGGGTTCGACGTCCACGGGCATCGGCCAGGGCGGCGGTTCGAGCCTGAACAACATCGGCACGTCGGCGAACTCGACGGCCAACACCAGTTCCAATTCGTCGTCGGTGGGCGGCCTCGGCGTCGCGACGGCGAGCGGCGGGCGTTCGTCGGCACAGGGCGGTTCGTCGAACGTGAACATCTCGCTGTCGATGCCGCAGCTCACGAACTCGGGCACGGATGCGAGCGGCACCGACGCGACCAACAAGGCAGCCACGGGCCCCGGTTCGAGCGCCTTCGACACGCGCACGACGGTCGACTACAACCAGAGCTCGTACTCGGTGCGCACGACGCCGTCGATCGCCGCCCCCGCGCTCACGACGACGCTCTCCGACACCTGCATGGGCTCGGCGAGCTTCGGCCTGTCGATCACGGGCTTCGGCGCGACCGGCGGCACGACGCTCGTCGATCAGGCTTGCGTACGCCGTCTCGATGCACGCGAATTCCGCGCAATGGGTCTGACCGATGTCGCGCTCGCACTCCTGTGCCAGAGCGACGCGAACCGCCGCGCAGTCGAAGCGACCGGCCATCTGTGCCCCGGCACGACCACGCCGCTCGCGAAGTCGGGCGCTGACGCAGTGCTGTCGGACGACGAAAAGTATCGCGATCCGCTGATCCGCGAGCGCCTCGGCCTGCCGGTGACCGCCGCGAACAATCCGGAAGTCAATCTCAAGTCGCAGGACGCCGCGAAGCAGGCTCAGCCGGCGCCCGCGAAGCAGGTCGCGCAACCGACGCCGGTCGCAGCGCGCGTGTACGATCATTCTGATGGTGCAAACGGCGTCGAAGTCGCGAGCACGCCCATCGGCGAGAAGATCGAAGTCTCGCTGGTGAAGTGAGGAAGCAGCAGGTTCGATGGCAAAGTGGTGCCGTGGAACTGTAGAGACGCGCCTGGGTAGCCAGGCCGTCTCTCCCTTTGAAGGGTTGGCTCTGAAAGACTGGTCCCGGAGAGTCAACCCTCGTTTTCCCGCTGAGGCATGCGATGAAGAGTCACAAGAAAATGGCGGCCATCGCGCTCGCGGCGAGTGCGGCTGTGTCGATGATGCCGTCGAGCGCGCACGCCGATGCCAGCGCCGGCGTGATCTGGGCCGCGAACCCGGCAGGCGTGCAGCCGATGCCCGGTGCGCAGGCGCTCGCGCTCCTGCCTTCGAGCGGCTACGTGCCCTTGCAGAGTTCGGGCGGCAAGTGCCTGCTCGTCGCGCGGCGCGGCACGCAGATCGTCGCGGTGGAATTGTCGCCGCTCACGAACGGCGCGAAAATCGTCGGCTGGAAGCCGCAGGAAATCGACATGAGTACGCTCACGTCGAAGTGGGGTTATACGCCGCCGAAATCATCGGTCGATACGAAGAGCTTCGGCAATCCCGTCACGAACGCGATGTCGGAACAAGGCAAGACCGATACGTCGAAGGGCGGATCGTATGCGCGCGCGAGCAGCTGGGGCAACGGCAACGTCGAAGCCCATAGCAGTGCGATCGCGTCGGCTTCGGGCGAGACGGAAGCTGCCGGGTCCGTGACGGTGAACGGCAAGACGTATCGCAAGTACAGCCATTTCAAGCCGGCGACGGCCGAAGCGCCGGTCGCAGCATCGGACGAATACTTCTGTCAGTGACGCGCGCGCGTCATGTCGTCGCGGACTTCGTTTCGACGACCGGCGGCACGGGCAAGGCTACTTCCTCCGCGGTCCGGGGTTCATTGCCGAAACGCGCGACCGAGAACGAGAACGTGTTGATGCCGTGCTCGCTCGTCGCCGACACCGTGCCGCGATGCATCTCCGCCACTGCCTTCACGATGGCGAGCCCGAGGCCGTGATTCTCGCGGCTGTTCGTGCGTGAACTCTCCGCGCGATAGAAGCGGTCGAAGAGATGCTCCTTCACGTGCGGCTGGATCAGCTCGCCCGGATTGGCCACCGCGATACGGATGCGCCCATGCTCGCGCATGATCGACACGGAAATGGTCGCGCCCGGCGCGCAATGCTGGATCGCGTTCATCACGAGATTGGACAGCGCGCGTCCGAACAGCGACGTGTTGACGAACGCGCGTGCATCGCCGCTTGCGACCGCGCGAACCTGCGCTTCCTCCAGCGGGATTTCCAGAAACTCGAGCGTCCGGTTGATCTCGGCCGCGAGCGACACTTCGACGAGTCCGGTCGCGCGCTCGCCCTGATCGGCGCGGGCCAGAAACAGCATGTCGTTGATGATCGCGCGCACGCGCTCGAATTCTTCGAGATTCGATTGCAGCGTATGCCGCAATTCATCGATCGAGCGGTGGCGCGTCAACGCCACTTCGGTCTGACCGATGAGGATCGTGACCGGCGTGCGCAGCTCGTGGGCGACATCGGCGTTGAAGGATTCGAGCCGGCCGTATGCGTGATCGAGCCGTTCCAGCGCGCCGTTGAAGGACTTCGCGAGATCGTCCAGCTCCATCGGCAACGCGCGCGTGTTCAGGCGTTGCGAGCGATTGTTCGGGCTCAGCTTGGATGCATCGCGTGTGAGACGCGCGAGCGGTGCGAGGCCGAGACGCGCGACCGAATAACTCAGCAGCAGCACCGCGACGGTCGATAGCGCCATGAACGCCGCCAGCGCGAGACCGAAGGCGCGCATCGTATGGACGTTCGGCGAGCAATCGATCGCGACGAAGAGTTGCAAGGGCGGACGGTCCGCGTTCGGCGGAATCGTCAGCGTGGTCATCAGCATGTCGTAGGCGCGGCCTTCGGGACGAAAGCGCACATAGCCGCCCATCACGCGTTTGGTGATGTGGCCCGCGGGTGGCGAGCCGTATTCGAAGCGCGGATCGTTGCTGGAGACGGCGAAGAGCGTGGAACCGTCGCGCGGCGTGATGTCGGCGAGCTTCTCCTTCGCGATCTTCCATTTGTCCGGGTTCGATACATGCGTGACGATGAGCCGCGCGACTTCCGCGCGGTTGTCGAGCGAGTCGCGCAGATGCTGCTCCAGTTGCACGCGCAGCACCAGAAAGAGCCCCGAGCCGACGAGCGAAAACACGAACAGGGCGACGAGCGCGAACATCACGGCGAGTCGCCGCGAGATGGAGCGCTGCGTGCGCGGTTCGTCCGAAGATGATGCCCACTGCATGTTCATGATGGTCTCGCGTCTTCCCTTGCATCGCGCGTGTCGCGGGCTTCGCGCACTTCGAGCACATAGCCCATGCCGCGCACGGTATGCAGCAGTTTCGTGCGGAACGGTCCGTCGAGTTTCGCGCGCAGCCGCTTGATCGCCGTTTCGACGACGTTCGTGTGGCTTTCGAAATCGACTTCCCAGACGAGCTCGGTGATCGCGGTCTTCGAGAGAATGTCGCCGTGACGGCGCGCGAGCACGGAGAGCAACTGGAACTCCTTCGCGGTGAGATCGAGCCGCACGCCATCGCGTGTCGCGCGGCGGCCGATCAGATCGACATACAGATCGCCGACGGAAATGAGCGTCGATTCCTGCGCGCGCGTGCGGCGCGCGAGCGCATGCAGACGCTCGACGAGTTCGAGAAACGAGAACGGCTTCGTGAGATAGTCGTCCGCGCCTTCGCGCAGCCCGCGCACGCGATCGTTGATGTGATCGCGCGCGGTGAGCATGATGACCGGCGTGGATTTTTGCAGGCGCAGCGCCTTCAGTACCGAGAAGCCGTCGCGTCTTGGCAGCATCACGTCGAGCACGATCACGTCGTAGTCGTATTCGATGGCGAGATGCGTGCCTTCCTCGCCGTCCATCGCGATGTCGACGACCCAGCCTTGCTCGGTCAGCCCCGAGCGCAGGTAATCCACCACTTTGTGTTCGTCTTCGACTATCAGGACTTTCATGCCTGGCACCTGTGCGCGTTCAGTGTGTGTTTACCGTATTGTTCAAATGCCTACTATACGAGTCTCGCGGGCATCTTGCTTACGTTTCGATCGAGGTCAGCGCGCGGGCGGTTTGTCGGCTGCATTCGCCATTTCTTCGCCTTCTTGCGCCGCGTCATTCACGTTCCATCCGCCGCCCAGCGCCTTCACGAGCGCCACCGATACGGTGCGCTGCTGCCCGTGAATCTGCACGTCCTGGCGCTCGCTCGTGAGTAATTGCTGCTGCGCGGTGATCACATCGAGATAGGCGACGAGGCCGCCCGAATAGCGATCGTTCGCGAGCGACAGCAAGCGCCGCGCATCTTCCACCGCCGCGTGCGACTGGTTCGCCGCGCCGTCGAGCACCGACAATCCGACGATGCCGTCCTGCACTTGCTGGAACGCGCCGAGCACGGTCTGCCGATAATTCGCGACGGCCGCGACATAGCCCTGATTCGCGAAGTCGACGGCGGCCGAGCGCCGTCCGCCATCGAAGACGACCTGGCTCGCCATCGTCCCGATGGTCCACAAAAGACTCGGCGCGGAGAAGAGGCTCGAGAACGCGGTGCTCTCCCATCCGACCGTGCCGTTCAACGTGAGGCTCGGAAAGAACGCCGCCTTCGCGACGCCGATCTGCGCATTGGCGGCGGCCATCGCGCGCTCGGCGGAGGCGACATCGGGCCTGCGCTGCAACACGTCGCTCGGCACGCCGAGTGGTATCGGCGGAAGCGGGCGCTCGGTCAGCGCGGGCGCAATCGAGAACTGCGGCGCGGGCGTGCCGACGAGCGCGGCGATCGCGTGCTCGAATTGCGCGCGCGTATTCAGAAGCAGTTGCGCCTGCACGCGCGTCTGGTCGAGCAGCGCCTGTTGCTGCAAGACATCGAGGCCGGATACCGCGCCCAGATCGTGTTGCGCTTTCACGTAGTCGAGCGCTTTGTTCTGAAGATCGACGGAGCGGTTCAGCACGTCGATTTCGGCATCGAGTTCGCGCATCGAGAAGTAGTCGCTCGCGAGATCGGTGGTCAGCACGAGGCGCGCGTTCGCGAGATCGTCGCGCGACTGATCCGCCGACGCACGCGCGCCTTCCACCTCGCGTCGAATGCGGCCGAAGAGATCGACATCGTAATCGACGGTCGGCGCGAGCTTCAGATCGTTCTGCACGGTCGAGCTGTTCGGCGTCGCGTAGTTGTTGACGGGCCGGTTGCGCGAAATGCGCGAGCGCGACGCGTTCGCGCCGAGATCGATTTCAGGCAGCGCGAGCGAGGACGTCTGCGCAAGCGTCGCGCGTGCCTGAGCGTAATGCGCGCTCGCGGCGGCGAGCGTCTGGTTTTGCGCGAGCGCCTGCGTTTCGAGGCCGGTCAGCGTGTCGTCGTCGAATGTCTGCCACCAGCCGAGCGCGAGCGGCGCATGCGAAGGCTCGCCCACGCGCCAGTACGAATCCGTCTTCCATGTCGGCGGCGTTTCGGCCACGGGCCGGCGATAGTCAGGCCCGACCGTGCACGCGGCGAGCATCGAAACGAGCGTGATGCAAAGCGCGGCTTTCATGATGTGGCCTTGTTACCCGAAGCAGGCTGCTGTTGCTTCTGCTGCGGCGCGATCACGACATGATCGCCATCCGCGACCGAATCGCTCGGGTTGATGATGACCTTGTCCGTCGCGTCGATGCCGCTTTCGATTTCGAGCGATTGCCCGAGATCCTGCGCGATCACGATCTTGTGCAGACGCACGTGCCCGTCGGCATCGACGACCGCGAGACGCGGGCCTTCCGAACGAAACAGCAGCGCATTGCCCGGCACCAGCAGGCGCGCATGCGCGGTCGCGGGCACCGCGACCTGCACATATGCGCCGGGACGCAGGCGGCCATCGGGATTCGGCAGCGTCACTTCGACCTGCAACGAGCGCGTGGGCACGTCGATCGCGCCGGAGATGTGCGTGATCTTGCCGTGAAACTGCTGGCCGGGCAGCTCCGCCTGCGAGACCGTCACGTCCTGTTCGAGCGAAACGTTCTGCGCATACGCCTGCGGCAATTGCACGAAGACGCGCAACGGATCGGACTGCGCGAGCGCGAAGAGCGCGCGGCTCGTGCCGCTGCCCGCATCGATGAGATCGCCCACATCGACATTGCGCTGTGTGACGACGCCCGCGAACGGCGCGACGATGCGCTTGAACGATTCGAGCTGGCGCAGGCGCTTCACGTTGGCATCCGCTGCGGCGAGGTTCGCGACGTCCTGGTTGTAGGTGCTTTGCCGTTCGTCGAGTTCCTGTTGCGACACCGCATCGCGCTGACGCAATTGCTGCCAGCGTTCGAGCGAGCTCTTGGCGAGACCGAGGCTCGATGCCGTCTGATCGCGTTGCGCGACCGCCTGCGCGAGTTCCTGATCGATCTCGGGCGTATCGAGATCGGCGAGCACCTGGCCTTGCTTCACGCGCGCGCCGATATCTACATACCAGTGCAGCAGATAACCCGTCGCGCGCGCATAGATAGGCGATTCGACGAAGCCGCGCAGCGTGCCCGGCAAGGTCGTTTCACCGCCGCCATCGGTTTGCGTCGGCAACACGACATTCACATACTGCTGCGCGTTCTGTTGCGTGCGCGAGGCGATCGAGCGGCTATGCAGCACGTCGGTGACGACGGTGCGCGCAGCGCCGATCGCGAGCAGCGCGAGCACGATGACGAGCGCGATCTTCGCGCGCTTCCATTCGACCTGGCGCGGCGGCAGCGCGGGTCCTTCGTTCGGGTCGCGAGCGGGAATCGCAAGCGATGCGTGGTTCTTTTCGGTCATGTTCGTCGGGATGCTGTGATGTCAGTGTTGGCCGCTGCTGTTTTCATGCTGCGCCGGGCCCTTGCGCGCGGCGCGGCGCGCGAGACGCGCATGGATGCCCGCAAACACGAGCGGCACGAAAAAGAGCGTGGAAACCGTGGCGAAAAGCAGGCCGCCGATCACGGCGCGGCCGAGCGGGGCGTTCTGCTCCGCGCCTTCGCCGAGACCGAGCGCCATCGGAATCATGCCGATGATCATCGCGAAGGCGGTCATCAAGACGGGGCGTATGCGGCTCGCGCCCGCTTCGAGCGCGGCGGTAAGCGGCGGCATGCCTGCGTTCAGACGCTGACGCGCGAACGACACCATCAGAATGCTGTTCGCTGTCGCGACGCCCATCGTCATGATCGCGCCGGTGAGCGCGGGCACGCTCAAATGCGTGCCGGTGAGAAAGAGCATCCAGATGATGCCGGCGAGCGCAGCGGGCAACGCACTTACGATGATGAGCGGATCGACCCACGACTGGAAGTTCACGACGATCAGCAGATACACGAGCACGATCGCCATCGCGACGCCGAGGCCGAGTCCGAAGAACGACGTGCGCATCGTTTCGACCTGGCCGCGCACGACGATCTGGCTGCCGCGCGGAAGCGTCTTGCGCGCTTCATCGACGAGATGATTCACCTGCCGCGCGACGCCGCCGAGATCGCGCCCTTCGACGCTCACGAAGAGATCGATCACGGGCCGGATGTTGTAATGCGTGACCACCGCGAACTGATTCTCCGGCGCGATCCGCACGAGATTGCCGAGCAGTTGCGTCGGGCCGTTGATCGATGCGGACACCGGCGTGCGCAGCAGCTCGTCGATCGACGAAATCTGATACTGCGGCGTCTGCACCGCGAGGTTGTACTCGACGCCATTGCGCGAATTGAACCAGAAGCCCGGCGCGGTTTGCGAACTGCCCGACAGCGAAACGAGCACGTTCTGCGCGACGTTGCTCGCGGAGAGATTCAGTTGTTGCAGGCGTGTGCGATCCATCTGCAGGTTGATCGCGGGTTCATCGAGCTTCTGCTGGATGTGCGTATCGACATTGCCGGGAATCATGCGGACCTGCTTCATCAGCTTGCTCGCGACTTCGAAATTCGCCTGCGCGTTCTGCCCTTGAATCTGCACGTCGATGGCGGCGGGCAGACCGAAGTTCAGGATCTGCGTGACGATGTCCGCGGGCTGAAAGAAGAACTCGACGCCAGGAAAGCGGCGCGGCAGCAGCGCACGCAATTCGTCGATGTATTTTTGCGTCGGCGCATGATCGGGATTGAGCGCGACCTGGATTTCGCCGTCGAGCGTGCCGATCGTTCCCGCGTTGCTGTACGAGAGATTGATGCCGCTATAAGGCAGGCCGAGGTTATCGAGTATGGTGGCGAGTTCGTCCTGCGGCACGATCTGGCGCACGACCTTTTCGACTTCATCCGCGAGACGCGCGGTTTCCTCGATGCGCGTGCCGGTCGGCGCACGCATGTGCATGCGGATATCGCCCGCATCGACGCTCGGAAAGAAGTCCTCGCCGAGCACGAAAACGAGCGCCGTCGAGAGCAGACAGAAGCCGAGAAAGAGCGTGGCGAACAGGCGCCTTTTCACGAGCAGCGTCGACAAAATGACGATATACGCGCCGCGCATGCGCTCGAAGCCGCGATCGAAGCGGCGATGCAAACGCATGAAGACATTCGGCTTCGCTTTCGCATCGGGCGCGTGGGCGTGCCCCATCAGAAGCATCGCGAGCGTCGGAACGAGCGTGCGCGACAGAATGTACGACGCGATCATCGCGAACACGACGGCTTCCGCGAGCGGCACGAACAGGAACTTGGCGACGCCGGTGAGAAAGAACATCGGCACGAACACGATGCAGATGCATAGCGTGGAAACGAGCGCGGGCACCGCGATTTCACCCGCGCCTTCCAGAATCGCGTCATGCAGATTCGTGCCCAGATGCAGATGCCGCTCGATGTTTTCGATCGTCACCGTCGCATCGTCGACGAGAATGCCGACCGCGAGCGCGAGGCCGCCCAGCGTCATGATGTTGATGGTCTGCCCGAGGGCATGCAGCACGATCAATGACGAGAGTATCGAGAGCGGAATCGAGATCGCGATGATGCACGTACTGCGCCAGTTGCCGAGAAAGAGCAGGATCATCGCGGCGGTAAGCGCGGCTGCGATCAGCGCCTCGCGCACCACGCCCTGCACGGCGGCCTTCACGAACACGGACTGATCGAAGAGCGCGCTGATCTTGAGATCGGGCGGCAACGACGCACGCGCTTGCGGCAAGAGGTCCTGCAGCGTGTTGACGATGGAGAGCGTCGACGCATTACCGTTCTTCAGCACCGATATCAGCACGCCGCGATGCCCGTCCTGCCGCACGATATTGGTCTGTGGCGAGAAGCCGTCGCGCACGTGCGCGACTTCGCGCAGATAAGTCGTCGCGCCGTTGATGGTGCGCACGGGAATATCGTTCAGACCCGCGACGGTCGCGGGCGAACCGTTCATGTTGATCGTGTATTCGCGCGGGCCGATCTTCGCGGTGCCGGTCGGCAGGATCAGGTTCTGCGCGTTGACGGCCTGCACGACATCGGTCGGCGTGAGCCCCTTGGCGAGCAGCGCGCGCGTATCGAGATCGACGGAGATGAGGCGCGTCTTGCCGCCATAGGGATAAGGCACGGCCGCGCCGGGAATCGTCACGAGTTGCGGGCGCAGGAAGTTGAGCGCGGTGTCGTTCAGGTCCTGCTCGGACTGCTTCGGGCTGGAAAGGCCCAGCTGGATCACCGGAATGCTCGACGCCGAATAGCTGATGACGAGCGGCGGCGTCGCGCCCGGCGGCATCTGCTTCAGTTGCGCCTGCTCGACAGCGACGGTCTGCGCGATCGCGGTCTGGATATTGGCCGTCGGCTGCAGAAAGAGCTTGATGATCGCGATGCCCGGCAGCGATTGCGACTCGATGTGCTCGATGTTGTTCACGGTGGTCGTGAGACTGCGCTCGTTGACCGACGTGATGCGATTGGCCATGTCCTGCGAGGACAGGCCCGTGTAGTTCCAGATGATGCTGACGACGGGAATATCGATTTCGGGAAGCACGTCCACCGGCGTCGTCAAAAGGACGAAGGGCGTCGCCAGCAGAATCATGATGGCCATCACGATGAACGTGTAGGGCCGCTTAAGCGCAACGTTGACTATCCACATTGAGTCGTTCGGAAGATGCTGGGGAAGGGCGCTGCGAAAGAGGCGAGTGCGGCGCGCGAGACGCAATGACGGAACGAGGCGTGCGGTTCGCCATCCGTGTCGCTATGGTAGTGGCCGGGTGCCAACGACAATATGACGTGAATATGGCGCGACTGTCAGATAAGGCGATTTGAAAGCAAGCTTGCGAAAGCGCGCGGTAGGAATGCGTGCTTGTTATTGAATAAGGGGGAATAGCGCAGCTTATGCGCCGGTAACTGTGTGTGCTGGAATGCAGCGAGACGGCGCGGGATCATTCGCGGTCGATGGGAGCCGCGCGTGTCTCTTCGATGAGAATGTCTGCTTGCTTATTGCGGCGTCTGGCCGAGCGGTGTCGTCGACATCGTGCGTCCGGAAGACGAACTGCCCTCCGTGGAAGCGCCATATGCGCTTTGCGTGCTGACCTTCGCTTCCGCTGCCTGGATGTCGGCGGGATAGAAGGCGTCGCGCTCGGACGGGTTATAGCCGGCTTGCTCGACGCGTTGCAGGTCCTGCCTGACCTGTGCGCGCGTCAGGCCGTCGGACTGTTGTGCGAGCGCGGTCAGCGGTGCGACGGCGAGCGCGATCATGGCGATGCGTGTGACCAGTTTCATGGCGTACTCCTCATGTGCGTGAAGGATGAACGCGGCGTGCGGGTGTGCGATTTGCAACGTCGGCACGCTTACCACAGCCACCACTGGATTCTATGTGTAGCACCGTGACGACATGCTGGCGATCAGATGGCGTTATCGTCAGATTGGAGCGCGCGCTGAACACGAGGAAGAAGCATCGAAGGGCTGTCTGAAATCGCGTGTGGCCGATGATAGACTCGCCCGCGAGAGCGGTTTGTAAGCCACTTAAAATCAGGAACCGATAAATTGCCTTTCAATCTGCCGACCACAGCCACCGCGCCGTTTTGTCCATCGGAAGTCAAGGGCTCGGTGGCCGTTTCGCCGGGCGCTCCGCTCTGGAAAAAGCTTTTGCAATTCGCGGGACCGGGCTTGCTCATTTCCATCGGGTATATGGACCCCGGCAACTGGGCTACGGACATCGAAGCCGGATCGCGTTATGGCTATAACCTGCTCTTCGTGGTCGTGCTGTCGAGTCTCGCGGCGATGGTGCTGCAATGCCTTTCCATGAGGCTTGGCATCGTCACGGGAAAGGATCTCGCGTAGCTTTCGCGCGAGCGCTATGCAAAGCCCGTCGCGAATGTGCAATGGATGCTGGCGGAGTTATCGATCATCGCGTGCGATCTCGCGGAAGTGCTCGGCGGTGCGCTCGCGTTTCACTTGCTGTTCGGTGTTTCGCTGATATGGGGCGTGGTGCTCACCGCATTCGATACGCTCATCGTGCTCGGATTGAAGGGCAAGAACTTTCGCGATCTCGAAGCGATCATGCTCGGGCTGATTGCGACGATCGGCGTGGGTTATGTCGTCGAGCTCGTGCTCGTCAAGCCGCATTGGCCTTCCATCGCCGCAGGGCTCGTGCCTTCGATTCACGCGTTGAGCGATCGCGAGCCGCTCTATCTCGCGATAGGCATTCTCGGCGCGACCGTGATGCCGCATAACCTGTATCTGCATTCCTCGATCGTGCAGACGCGCGTCGTGAATCGCGATGCGAAGAGCCTTGCTTCGGCGATCAATTTCTCGCGGCTCGACACCATCGTGTCGCTGGTTCTTGCGCTGCTCATCAATGCGGCGATCCTGATTCTCGCGGCATCGGCGTTCCATGCGACGGGGCACACGCAAGTCACCGAAATCGAGGATGCGTACAAGCTGCTTGCACCGATCGTCGGCACCGGGCTTGCCGCAGTTCTTTTTGCGGTGACGCTATTCGCGTCGGGACAAAGCTCCACGTTCACCGGAACCATCGCGGGGCAGGTGATCATGGAAGGGTTCCTGAACCTGAAGATTCCCTGCTATCAGCGAAGGTTCATCACGCGGGCGCTGGCGCTCGTGCCGGCGTTGATCGGCGTGTATGTGATGGGGAACGGCGCGGTCGGGAAGCTGCTCGTCGCGAGTCAGGTCGTGCTGAGCCTGCAGTTGCCGTTCGCGCTTTATCCATTGATTAGGATGACGAGCGATCGAAGCCTGATGGGGACGTTCGCGAACAAGCCGTATATGAAGCTTGTCGCGTGGCTGCTGTTCGTCGTGATCAGCGCGGCGAACATATGGCTCGTCGTGCAGACGGCGACGGAGTGGATTGGTTGATCGGATACGAGCGCCATGCACCGGTCACGTACATGGCGCGCCACCCACCTTTACTGCGCCGACAGATAGAACGCCTGGTCTCGTTGCGGCGTCACGCCGACGATCGTGAGCTGCCCGTTCACGACAGTCGCTTCGACGGACACCGACACGTTGCTGAGAGCACATAACGAGCCCGTGAAATTCAGCGTGCCGTCGAGCAGATGCTTGCCAGTCGAGCGCGGTTTGAAGCTGCCGGTGAACGTGCACGCGTTCTGTGTGCCCTTGGCCGTGCCGTCGGCGGCGACCGTGATCGTCGAGACCGGCGTGACGCCCGTGCCGCTGGTCCACGCGCGCGCGATGTCGCTGATGGCGATCGGCGTGTCGTATGTCGCGTTGTAGTTGCCGTTGAAGCTCGTGGCGGTCGTATCCGGGCTGACGAAGAGGCTCGTCGTCGCCGTGAGCGCGCTCTTCGCGGTGAAGTTGCCGGACAGCGTGCCGGCGCGAATCGCGCCAAGCGTGTGAAAGCCGACAGTCGCCGGATCGGTGAACGCGCCGTCCGTTGCCGTCATGATGCCTTCGATCAGCCAGACAAACGAACCGTTCTGCGTATAGATACTGAAGTACTGGCCGGTTTCGAGCACGATGGTCTGTGCCGCAACCGACTGCGACGAATTCACTGAGCCGTACCAGATGCCTTCCGGCAACGCGTGGGAAGGATTGGGGACGCAGGACTTCGTCAAAGTGCCGAGGTCGGTCTTGCAAGTCTGATCGTCGCCCCCGCCTCCGCAGGCGGCGAGTATGGGCAGGGCGAGCAGCATCAGCTTCGATAAGAGTTTCATAGCGTATTGTGGGTCTTTGTAGTAGACACGGACTGCGGCTCTCTTTACGGCGCACCGACAAGGGGTTAACGGAACATCGGCGGAAAACTTTAGATGCGCGGACCACGCTGCTGAATGTCGAGTGCAAAGCAAAGCGCCATGCCTTTGCAGGCATGGCGCTTTGACCGGATCCGGCGTATCCCTACTTCACCACCGCGACCGGCGCATTCGATTTGGCCGCCACTGCCGATGGAATCGCCGCATCGACAGGCCGCGTCTCATCGACCGTGGTCCGTCCGCCATCGCGGAAGAACGCCTGCTCGGCCGCCTTGTTCAGCACGAGAATACTGATCCGCCGATTCGTAGGCTCATCGACGACATCCTTGTTGAGCGGCAGCACGTCGGCCAGTCCGCGCACCTGCAACACCTTGCTTTCCTTCATGCCGCCCGCGACGAGCGCCCGTCTTGCCGCATTGGCGCGCTCACTCGAGAGTTCCCAGTTCGAATAGCCCGCCTGACTGCCGGAATAGGCCACCGCATCCGTATGCCCCGCGATCGATACGCGGTTATCGACATCGTTCAGCGATGCGCCGATGTTGGTCAGGATCGTCGTTACATAACCTTCGATCTTCGAGCTGCCGGATGCGAACATCGGCCGCTTGAGCGAATCGACGATCTCGATGCGCAGTCCTTCGCTCGTGATCGCGATGCGAATCTGATCCTTGAACGCGCGCAACGCGGGCATCTGCTCGATGAGCGCCATCAGCTTCTGCTTGAGCTGCTGCAGCTTCTGCAAGTCTTCCATCGCGACGGCCGCGCGCGCGATCGATTGCGGCACGGGCTGCGCCTGGCTCTTCTTGCCTTCACCCGGACGCGTGCTCGACAAGTCCTTGCCGCCGCCCGTGATGACGCTCGTATGCGCCGACGCGCCGCCATCGTTGCCAAAGAGCGCGGAGAGCGGCGTATTGAAGTACTGCTCGATGCCTTCCTTGTCGTACTTCGAGGTCGAGCCGAGCAGCCACATCAGCAGAAAGAACGCCATCATCGCGGTGACGAAGTCGGCGTAGGCGATCTTCCACGCGCCGCCATGATGACCGTGGCCATGCGCCTTCTTCTTGCGCTTCACGACGACGGTAGGCGCGAGCACCGATTGCAGCGGATCGCGTGATGGTTTCTCAGCCATGATGTCTATGCCGTGAAGTTAGGAAGCCGACTTCGGCATCTTGGTTGCGCGCACCGCGTCATCGAGTTCCTTGAAGCTCGGACGGTCGGCGGTGAAGAGCACCTTGCGGCCGAACTCGACGGCGACCGTCGGCGCATAGCCGTTCATCGATGCGAGCAGCACGGACTTCACGCACTGGAACGGCTTCGCTTCGGCCGCGCCCTTGGCGTTGAGCAGATCCGCGAGCGGGCCGATGAAGCCATACGCCAGCAGAATGCCGAGGAAGGTGCCGACGAGCGCACCCGCGATCATCTCGCCGAGCACCGCGGGCGCTGCACCGACCGAACCCATCGTGTGCACGACGCCCATCACGGCCGCGACGATACCGAACGCGGGCAGGCCGTCCGCCATCTTCTGGATCGCATTGGCCGCGACCGCGCTTTCGGTGTGATGCGTCTCGAGTTCCTCGTCCATCAGGTCCTGCATTTCGAGCGCGTTGACGTTGCCCGCCGACATCATGCGCAGATAGTCGACGATGAAATCGAGCAGATGATGATCGGCCATCACGTGCTCGTACTTCTGAAAGACCGGGCTGGACTCGGGCGCGTCGACATCGGCTTCGAGCGCCATCATCCCTTCCTTGCGCGCCTTCTGCAGCAGTTCGTAGAGCAGCGCGATCAGCGCGAGATATTTCTCTTTCGAGTAGCCGCCGCCCTTGAAGGCCTTCGGGATGGATTGCAGGGTTTTCTTGAGCGTGGCCGTCGGATTCGAGACGACGAACGCGCCGATCGCCGCGCCGAAAATACACAGCAGCTCGAACGGTTGCACGAGGGCGGCGAGGTGGCCGCCGACGCCGATGAAGCTTCCGATCACCGAGCCGATAACCAGGACCCATCCGATGATGACAAACATGTTTTCTCCGCAAATGTCCGGGCGCCGCGAGCCGTGCGTGCTCGGGATTGAGGCGCGCACGGCTCGCGACGCATTGTTTCGCTTGTTGTGGGGCTTATCGGCTTTTAATCACCGGACATTTAGGGTGACGCGCGCAACTTTTTCTGCGCAAATGTTTGCGAAGTAAATCTTACGTTCGTTCGCGATATAGTCTCATGGCGTTCGAGGCGATTACGTCGCGGGTAATGGATCGTGCGCACGGGCTCGTCTAACATCGCTCGCATGAACTCGACCCTTGCACACTCCGCCATGCAATCGAGCGTCGGCACGCTGTTGCGCGAATGGCGTCAGCGGCGACGCCTGAGCCAGCTCGATCTCGCCGGCGTCGCGGACGTCTCCACGCGTCATCTGAGCTTCGTCGAATCGGGCCGCTCGCTGCCGAGCCGCGAGATGCTCATGCGTCTCGCCGAGCAACTCGACGTGCCGCTGCGCGAGCGCAATACGCTGCTCGTTGCGGCCGGTTATGCGCCGCTGTATCGCGAGCGCGCGCTCGCCGATCCGCAACTCGCCGCGGCGCGCCGCGCGATCGATCTCGTGTTGAAGGGGCACGAGCCTTATCCCGCGCTCGCCGTCGATCGTCACTGGACGATGGTCGCGGCCAACGCGGCGTTCGCGCCGCTCGTCGCATCGGCGGATCAAGAACTGCTCGCGCCGCCGGTGAACGTGCTGCGCCTGTCGATGCATCCGCAAGGTCTCGCCGATGTGATCGACAACTGGCACGAGTGGCGCGCGCATCTGCTCGCGCGTCTGCGCCGGCAGATCGACGTCTCGGGCGATGCGACGCTCGCCGCGCTCTTCGCGGAACTCGAGGCGTATCCCGCGCCCGCCCATGCCGGGCACGCGACGCGAGCGGACACCGACCCTGTCGTCGTGCCGCTGCGCATGCGCACGCAATACGGCGTGCTGTCGTTCTTCAGCACGACGACGGTCTTCGGCACGCCGGTCGATATCACGTTGTCCGAACTCGCGATCGAGGCATTTTTTCCCGCCGACGACGTCACAGCCGCCGTTCTGCGCCAGCTCGACGATGCGAGACGTTGAGCTTGCGTCGCCGCCCGCATGCTTACAGAATTGAACCTGGTGCGCATGTGCGAATCAATGAGAAGGCAGGCTGCGTGCTAACGGTGCGCAGCCTGTGTCAGCTTTTGTCCAACCAACGCGGAAGGCAGCGATGATTCAAACATTCGAGCAGGTAATCGGCGGGCAAAACATGCAGTTCTGCGCGAGCATCGCGGAAGGTGGCGGACCGGCGCGGGTCATCATCAGCCGCGCGGATTCGGCGGAGTCGCTCGTGATCGTCGAGGCCGACGGCATCATCGGTGCGATCAAGGCGGAAGTCGAAGCGCCCGATACGCTCGTCGCCGATGCCGTGCGCAAGGCGCAGCAGGAAGCGTTGATCGAGCGCGCGCTGGAAACCGGCACCGTGCAGACGACGAGCCTGTAGCAGCGTTTCAGGCGGGCTTATCAGGAAGAATGCCCGCGCGGCTCATGCGGCCGCGCGGGCATTGCTTTATCAACTCGCCGGTCGTTCAGCGGGTCACATGCGCGGCTCGCCGTTCTTCGGATCGGCGGGCACCATCGGCGTGGCGGAATCCGGGCCGTCGGGCATGTCCGGGTCGTCGGGGTTCGGCGGGGCGTCCGGATCGAGCAGCTTGTCCGGGTCCGGTTCGAAAGGCTCTTCGGGGGAGCGAGGCATCGTCGACATGGTGATCTCCTGAATCTTCCGTCAATGGATGGATCTTCCAGCGTGCTTTGCCCTGACACTGCAACGTGCGTTCCCGCTGCCGCCCGTCTTCATTCGGCTTCGTCGGAAAGCGCGCCGCACGCGCGTTTCGCGGCTTCCGTCTTCGCGCTCGCCGGATTGCGCACGTGGCGCGCGATCAGCGCGGCGGCCAGCAACAGCGCGACGGAAATCGCCGCCGACCAGCGCACCGCATCGACGATATGTTCCGCACTCGGCGCGCCGTCGCCATGCGCCGCAAGCGCGCCGAACGCCGCGACGCCGATCGCGCCCGCCGCCTGCCGCGCGGTATTGAGCACCGCCGACGCCGTGCCCGCGCGCTGCTGGCCGACGGTGCCGAGCAGCGCGGTCGTCATCGCCGGAACCGCGAGGCCCATGCCGGAGGGAATCAGCAGGAACGGCACGAGCAGCGCGGCCGTGGGCGTCGTCGCATCGACGAAGCCGAGCGCCGCGAAGCCCGCGGCATCGAGCAGCGCGCCGGCGATCATCGGGCCACGCGAGCCGAAGCGCGCCACGACGGGGCCGCTCGCCAGGTTCGAGATCAGGAAGCCGCCCGTCAGCGGCAGGAACGCGAGACCGGTCTGCAAAGGCGTATGACCGAGCACACGCTGCAAATACAGGCTCAAAACGAAGACCATTCCATAATAGGTGAGATTCACGCCGATACCGAAGACGACGGCCGCGCTGAACGTGCGCTCGGCGAAGAGCGAGAGCGGCAGCATCGGCGCGCGGCTTTTTCGTTCGACCGCGATGAACGCGCCGCCCGCCGCCAGCGCGAGCAGAAGTCCGCCGATCACGAGCGGATGCGCCGGTCCGAGCGGACGCAGTTCGATCACCGCGCCGACCAGCGCAGCGAGCGCGACGATCGCGAGCGCCTGGCCGGGCAGGTCGATGCCGCCCGCATGTTCACGGTCTTTCGCGCGCGTTTTCTCGACCCACACGAGCGTCGCCGCGATGCCTGCCGCGCAGATCGGCAGATTGACCCAGAAGATGCTGCGCCAGCCGAACGCGGCGATCAGCACACCGCCGACGATCGGCCCCGCCGCGATCGACACCGCGCCCGCCGCGGTCCAAAGTCCGACCGCACGCGCGCGCAGGCGGCGGTCGTGGCCGCATGACGCGTTCAGGAGCGCGAGCGAATTCGGCAGCATCCCCGCGGCGCCGATGCCTTGCAGGGCACGCGCGGCGATCAGCTGGGTCACATCGCGCGAAAAGGCGCACGCGAGCGACGCCAGCGCGAAGAGCGCGAGGCCGCCGAGGAACATGCGCCGCGCGCCGAAGCGATCGCCGAGCGAGCCCGCCGAGAGCATGAGCGCGGCGAAGGCGAGCGCGTAACTGTCGACGGTCCATTGCAGGCTCGCGACACTCGCTTGCAGGTCGTGACCGATGCTCGCGAGCGCGACATTCACGATCGAGACATCGAGTTGAGAGACGACGAAGCCGACGCTCGTCGCCGTGACGACGAGCATCTGTCGCGCGGACAAATGCGTTTCGGATGAGGAAAGGTTCGAGTTCATGCCGTTCATCGTAAGCGCGTCGCGCGTTCGATGTTTCGGCATGGGCTGAAACGTGGAAGTCGAATGAAAAATGGCGCGCCGGGTGAGCGGCGCGCCATTTTCCCAACGACGTCAACGCTGAATCAGCGTGCTTCCCTGATGAAGAACGTCGTCAGCGCGCCGACCGCACAGAGTGCGCCGACATAGACCGCGGGCGCCATCGGGCTCGATTTCATCATCAGCGAGACGACGATCGGCGTGAGTCCGCCGAACACCGCGTACGCGACGTTGTACGAAAACGAGATGCCAGAGAAGCGGATGGCGGGCGGGAACGCCTTCACCATCACGAACGGAATCGCGCCGATCACGCCGACGAAAAAGCCCGCGAGCGCGTACCACGGCAGCAGCACGGACGCATCGAGCGCGACTTGCTGAAACATCAGCCAGTACGACACGGCAAGCGCCACGCCGCCGATGAAGATGGTCTTGCCCGCGCCGATGCGGCCCGCGATCGCGCCCGCGAGCACGCAGCCAATCGTGAGGCACAGCGTCGCCGCGCAGTTCGCGACGAGCACCGTCGCCGGCGCGATGTGGAACTGCTTTTGGAGCAAGGTCGGAGTCATCAGAATCACGACGACGATCGCCGCCGACAGCATCCACGTGAGCAGCATCGAAACGATCACCGCGCGGCCGTGATCGCGCAGCACCGCCTTGAGCGGGATCTCCGCCGCGAGCGACTTGCGCTTCTGCAACTCGGCGAACACCGGCGTTTCATGCAGCCAGCGACGCAGGTAGACCGAGCACAGTCCGAACAGACCGCCGAGCAGGAACGGCAGACGCCATGCGAAATCGGCGACTTCGGCGGGCGCGAACGACTTGTTGATCGCCGTGGCGATCAGCGAACCGAGCAGGATGCCCGCCGTCAGACCGGCCGTGAGCGTGCCGCACGCATAGCCGACATGACGGCCCGGCACGTGCTCGGAGACGAACACCCACGCGCCCGGCACCTCGCCGCCGACCGCCGCGCCCTGCATCACGCGAAACAGAAGCAGCAGCACGGGCGCCATCAGGCCGATCGACGCGTAGGTGGGCAACAGGCCCATCAGGAGCGTCGGCACGGACATCAGCAGCACGGAGAGCGTGAACATGCGCTTGCGGCCGAGCAGATCGCCGAAGTGCGCCATGACGATTCCGCCGAGCGGACGCGCGAGGTAACCGGCCGCGAAGATGCCGAAAGTCTGCAATTGGCGCAGCCAGTCAGGAATCGTCGGCGGAAAGAACAGTTGGCCGATGACCGGCGCGAAGAACACGAAGATGATGAAGTCGTAGAACTCGAGCGCGCCGCCGAGCGCGGCGAGCGTGAGCGTCTTGTAGTCGCCGCGCGTGAGCGCACGGCCGGCCGCGCGGGGGGCGTCGGACAGAGGTGTTGCCTGCATCGAAAAAAGAACCCGTGAGTGGAAAAGCCACGCGTGATGCGCGGTAGGACAAGGCCTTGCCCTGCGGGGATGACGACACGCGCCGGGTCGACGCGAAGCGAAGGCGGGCGCGGATTCGAGAGCCGACGCCCGTCATCCGCGCTGCGCGATGCGACGGAGAGTCGCGGCGCAACTTGCTACGCGACGTCTCGATAAAACGGCGGAAGCGGGAACTTTTGAGCCAGAAGCGGATGGTACAGGATGAAAACAGGCGTAAAAGAGAAAAGTCGTTCTATTTTCGAGATGGTTGTGCGCATGAGACGCATTGTGGTCGGAGGGATGCGCAGTCACATGCGTTGACAATTCAGATGAGTCCGATGGGAAAGGGGCGTCTCGCTGGCCAGAATGCGCAGCGTGATCAGCCTCGTCTCATCCCGCGACGAGACATCCGGCGGTGGCCCGCAGTAAGGCACCCGCCCCAATGTCCCTTGGACTCATCAGGTAAGACCTCATGCGCGTCGCCGTTTTGCAAACCGACCCAAGTTATCGAAATCTCATCAGCGATGTCGTCAAACGACTCGGTCACACTTGCGTGACGTTCGGCGACGGCCTCGTGCTATCGAAAGCGCTGTCCCGCTCGACCGTCGATCTGTTGATTCTCGACTGGAATTCCACGGGCCTGTGCGGCCTCGACCTGCTCAAATCCGTGCGCTCGAGCTTCGGCGAACGCGTGCCGGTCATGTTCGCGACGCCCGACGGCGCCGAGCACAACGTGGTCTGCGCACTGACCGCGGGCGCGGACGATTACATCGTGTATCCCATTCGCCCGGGCGAGTTCGGCGCGCGCGTCGAGGCGCTGCTGCGTCGCGCGTATCCCGCGACGTCGAGCGCGTGTCTCGAAGTCGACCCATACCGTTTTGACGCGCGTCAGCAAATCGTGACGGTGCGCGGCAAGCCGGTGCAACTGAGCGGCACGCAATTCCGTCTCGCACAGCTATTTTTCTCGAACATCGGCCGCGTGCTGTCGCGCGATCACATTTTCGCGATGGTCTGGGGACGCGAGTTCCGCGAAACCACGCGCACGATCGACAGCCACGTTTCGCGTCTGCGCCTTGCGCTCGAAATCGAGCCGGTGAACAACTTCCGCTTGCAGCCCGTGTACAAGAGCGGTTATCGCCTGCTGCATCTCTATGACGAAGGCGAAGATTCGGGCGACGACCTCGCCGATCCCGCGCCTGCGCAAATCGCGGCCTGAAGCCGCGATCCACAAAGAAAAATGCCGTCGCGATGACGGCATTTTTTTTCGTTTCGCCTTAATTAAACCGCCGGCAGCGCCGGGCGCGTCTCGATGCTGCGACGAATCAACGCCTCGACTTCCTTGCGCTCCTCGCCAGCGAGCGGCAGACGCGGCGGGCGCACCGGCTCCGTGCCCAATCCGACGATCGCCTCGGCCAGCTTGATGTTCTGCACGAGCTTGTGCGACACATCGAGCGCGAGCAGCGGCGCAAACCAGCGATAGATCGTGCGCGCTTCTTCGACACGTCCGGCGCGAATGAGCTTGTAGATGGCCACGGTCTCGCGCGGGAACGCGCAGACGAGACCCGCCACCCAGCCGTGCGCGCCCATCAGGATCGCTTCCATCGCCAGATTGTCGACGCCGCAGAAAAGCGCGTATCGATCGCCCGTTTCGTTGATGAGATCGGTGATACGGCGCACGTCGCCGCTCGATTCCTTGATCGCCGCGAATTTCTTGTCTTCGGCGAGCTCGGCGAACATCTTCGGCGTGACATCGACGCCATACGCGAGCGGATTGTTGTAGACCATCAGCGGCAGCGGGCTCGCGTCGGCGACCATGCGGAAATGGTTGAGCGTCTCGCGCCGGTCCGACAGATAGCGCAAGCCCGGCAGCACCATGTAACCGGCCGCGCCGTGGCGCGCGGCGCGCTCGGCCTGGCGGCAGCCGTCGAGCGTGCTGTTCTCCGCAATCGTCAATAGCACCGGTACGCGGCCGCGTGAGGCATCCACGGCGATGTCGAGCACGTCGAGCTTTTCGTCGAGCGACAACGTCGATGCTTCGCCAAGCGATCCGCACACGATGATGCCATCCACGCCGGCTTCGATCTGCGCGTCGATATTCTTCGCGGTCCACGCGCGGTCTATGCTGAAATCGGCGTTGAACTTGGTGGTCACGGCGGGCATCACGCCTTCCCAGATATGCGTCACGGCAGCGCTCCGAAGTTGATTGAACGATACGCAGTGTAAGCACCGAAAAATCGGGCGTCTTGCGTGTTTCGCGCGCGCCGCGTGCCGATTTCGGCATAGCCGTTTGGCCGTGAAAGCGCCGTGCGGCGGGCTTGCCGAGCCGATCCCGTGTTATGCCGATATCGTCATCAAAACGATCCAGCCGCTTCAAGACGCCCATCGCGCGCGTTTCTAGGATAGGCGGCATGAAAACCATCGACATCATCGACTCGCATACGGGCGGCGAACCGACGCGCCTCGTGATCGCGGGCGGCCCGGACCTGGGCAACGGCACCCTCGCGCAACGGCTCGACACGTTCCGCACGCGCTTCGACGACTGGCGCCGCGCCATCGTCACCGAACCGCGCGGCTCGGATGTGATGGTCGGCGCGCTCCTGTGCGAGCCCGACGATCCGGCGGCCGCGGCGGGCGTCATCTTCTTCAACAACGTCGGCTATCTCGGCATGTGCGGGCACGGCACGATCGGGCTCGTCGCGTCGCTCGCGCATGCGGGAAAAATCGCGGCGGGGCGGCACCGGATCGATACGCCCGTCGGTCCTGTCGATGCCACGCTCAACGCGAACGGCAGCGTCAGCGTGCGCAACGTGCCGGCGTACCGGCATCGGCGCGCGGTGACGGTCGACGTGCCCGGCCACGGGCTGCTCTCAGGCGATGTCGCGTGGGGCGGCAACTGGTTCTTTCTCGTCGCGGACCACGGCCGCGAACTCGTGCCCGCGCGCATCGCCGGGCTGACCGCGTTCACCGAGGCGATCCGCGATGCGTTGCACGCGCAGGGCATCACCGGCGCCGATGGCGCGTACATCGACCATATCGAGCTGTTCGCGGAGTCGCCCGTCGCGGGCGTGGACAGCCGCAACTTCGTGTTGTGTCCAGGCAGCGCCTACGATCGCTCGCCGTGCGGCACCGGCACCAGCGCCAAGCTCGCGTGCCTCGCGGCGGACGACGCGCTCGCGCCGGGCGAGATCTGGCGTCAGGAGAGCATCATCGGCAGCGTGTTCGAAGGCAGCTACGCGATCGACGGCGACGCGCTCATCCCGACGATCACCGGCTACGCGCACATCATGGGCGAAGGGCGTCTCGTCTTCGACGAGCGCGATCCGTTCATGCTCGGCATCGCATGAAAGCTGATGTGATCGTCGTCGGCGGCGGAATCGTCGGGGCGGCGTGCGCGGCGGAACTCGCGTTGCGCGGCCTCGCGGTCGACGTGCTGGAAGCGCGCGGCATCGGCGGCGGGGCGACGGCGGCGGGTATGGGCCACATCGTCGTGATGAACGATTCGCCCGCCGAGTTCGCACTGGCACATGCTTCGCGCGAACTGTGGCTCGCCCTTGGCCCTCAACTGCGCGAGCGCGACGCGTTTTCGCGTTGCGGCACGCTCTGGATCGCCGAAGACGACGAAGAACTCGACGCCGCCCGCACTATGCGCGATGCATTCGCGACGGCGGGCGTGCGCGCGCAGATGCTCGATCGCGCCGCGCTGCGCGAATCGGAGCCATCGATAAGCCACGCGATGCAAGGCGGACTCCTGATCGACGACGACGCCATCGTGTACGCGCCCGCCGCTGCGCAATGGCTTCTGACGCGCTCGACGCGCATCCGTGTATCGACCGGCTGCGCGGTTCGCGCCGTCGACGCCGACGATACGCACGCCAGCGTCACGCTCGCGAACGGCGATCGGCGCACGGCCGCTCATGTGGTCATTGCCAATGGGCTCGCAGCGCCGGACTTGATCGCCGACGTGCCGCTCGAAGCGAAGAAAGGGCATCTGCTCATCACCGATCGCTATCCCGGCACGATCCATCATCAGGTGCTGGAACTCGGCTACATCAAGAGCGCGCATCACGCGCGCGGCACGTCGGTCGCGTTCAATGCGCAGCCGCGTCCGACCGGGCAGGTGCTGATCGGCTCGTCGCGCCAGTTCGGCACGCTCGATCCGGCTGTCGAGATCGACGTGCTCGCCGCGATGCTCGCGCGCGCGACGCGCTATCTGCCGGGCATCGGCGAGCTGAACGCGATCCGCGCATGGACGGGCTTTCGCGCCGCTACGCCCGACGGTCTGCCATTGATCGGCCCCGCGCGTTTTCCGGGCGACCGGCTGTGGCTCGCGGCGGGTCACGAAGGGCTCGGCGTGACGACGTCGCTCGGCACCGCGAAGCTCATCGCCGCGCAAATGCTCGGCGATCCGGTTCCGTTCGACATGCCCGACACGCACGCCTTCTCGCCGCAACGATTCGCACGGGAGCACGCCGATGGTTGAGCGCGTGCGTGTGATCATCGACGGCGAGCCGCTCGCCGTGCCCGCTTTCACGACCGTCGCGGCGGCCATCGCGATGCGCGGCGTCGGCGGCACGCGGCGCTCCGTCACCGGCGAGCCGCGCGCCGCGCTATGCGGAATGGGCGTGTGCCACGAATGCCGCGTGACGGTCGATGGCCGCGCGCATGTGCTCGGATGTCAGACGCTGTGTCGCGACGGCCTTTCGATCGAGACGATGCGATGAACGTCGAGCATGTCGATATCGCGGTCGTCGGCGCGGGGCCGGCGGGTCTGAAGGCGGCGCTGATTGCGGCGCGGGCGGGCGCGCGTGTCGCGCTCATCGACGACAATCCGCGCCCCGGCGGTCAGATCTGGCGGCAAGGACCGACACTCGCGCCCACCGCGCAGCTTCGTCAGTGGCTCGATGAAACGCGCGCGCACGCGAATCTCATCGTCATGAACGGGACGAAAGTCGCCGCCGCGCCGGGAGACAAGCGGCTCCTGCTCGAACGCGACGGCGCGCCGCTCACGCTCGCGTATTCGAAGCTCATCCTCGCAACCGGCGCGCGCGAGCGGCTGCTGCCCTTCGAAGGCTGGACCTTGCCCGGCGTGACGGGCGCGGGCGGTTTGCAGGCGCTCGTCAAGGGCGGGATGCCGGTGCGCGGCGAGCGCATCGTCGTCGCGGGCAGCGGGCCGCTTCTGCTCGCCGCCGCCGATACGGCGCGCCGTCACGGTGCGCATGTCGTCGCGGTGGTCGAACAGGCGTCGTTGGCGCGCGTCGGGCGGTTCGTCGCGTCGCTGGCGCTGACGCCCGGGAAGCTGGCTCAGGCTGTCAGGCTCGGGATCGCGTGCTATCGGACGGGCAGCGTCGTCGTGAGAGCGCACGGGAGCGCGCGTGTGGAGGCGGTCACGATCCGCGCGCGCGGGCGCGAAGAGACGCTCGAAGCGGATCGCGTCGCGTGCGGATACGGCCTCGTGCCGAACGTGACGCTGGCGCTCGCACTCGGCTGCTCGATCGACGAACGCGACGGCGCGATTCTCGTCGACGATTCGCAGCGCACGTCGCGGGAACACGTCTTCGCGGCGGGCGAGTGCACGGGCATCGGCGGGATGGAACTGGCGCGCGTCGAAGGGGCGATCGCGGCGCATGCGGCGCTCGGCATCGCCGCCGATGCGCGTCTCGTGCGCGAGCGCGATCGCTGGCGCGCATTCGCCCGGCGCGTGGCGCACGCGTTCGAACTCGGCCCCGATGCGCGCGCGCTGCCGTCGCCGGACACTGTGTTGTGTCGCTGCGAAGACGTGTCGATCGCCGATGTCGCCGCGCACGCGAACTGGCGCGACGCGAAATTGCAGACCCGTTGCGGCATGGGGCCGTGTCAGGGCCGCATCTGCGGCGAGGCGGCAGCGATCTATTTCGGATGGCCGCGCACGGCGGCGCGCCCGCCGTTCACGCCGGTGCGCATCGATACGCTGATCGCCGTTCGCGAGAGCACCGAAACGCCCGTTTCATAGTGGGGGCAGCGCGAATTTCGTCCGCGCGTGCGCGCTCCTATAATCGGTTGCCTGACTGATCCGCACGCAACCGACCTCCCCACGCATGACGAGCACGACAGGCCTCACGATGAACGCAGCGTCGATCGCGCAACCTCCCGCGTCGACGCTCTCCGACATGCTCGCGCACTTCGCGCTGCTCGCGCCGGTGTTCGACGCGATGCCCGACATCGTGTTCTTCGTGAAAGATCGCGAGGCGCGCTACGCGATGGTCAACCGCACGCTCGCGCGTCGCTGCGGCCACAAGGACGACAAATCGGCGCTGCTCGGCAAGACAGCGGAGGACGTGTTCCCGCGGCGCTTCGGGCGCATCTACACGGCGCAGGATCAGGCGATCATCGCGCAGGGACATCAGCTGATCGATCAGCTTGAACTGCATCTGTATCCGGGACGCGAGCCCGGCTGGTGCATGACCTGCAAGCAGCCGCTGCACGATACGCAGGGGACGATCGTCGGACTCGCGGGGATCTCGCGCGACTTGCAGGCCGCCGAAGGCACGCATCCCGCCTACAGCCGGCTAGCGGCGGTCGTGCAGCACATCCAGGAAAACTACGTGCAGCCGCTCAACATGCGGCAACTCGCGCAGATGGCGAACATGTCGATCGCGCAACTGGAGCGGTATTTTCACAAGGTCTTCCATCTGACGCCGCGTCAGGTATTGCTGAAAACTCGCCTCGACGCGGCCACCGCGTTGCTCGTCTCGAACGAAAAGGTCACCGATGTCGCCGCGCTGTGCGGCTACACCGATCACAGCGCCTTTACGCGCCAATTCAAGGCGACGGTCGGCATCACGCCGAGCGAGTATCGCGCGCTGTTGCAGGCGGGTCCGTCGAACGCGTCGCGCCCCGATTCCGGCCGCGAGGCAAACGTCTGACGGGAAATCAGGGCACGCTTCACGCCGAAATTACACGGTCGTGCGTTCGAGCGGCGGCGCGCATCGGCCGAATGAACCGCGTGATGCGGCTTTCGCGCCATCGAATGCAGGTCGGTCCGGATTTTGCTCGGATACGCTCGCGGCGACCGGGCAAATCTTCGCATCGGCGCAGCGCAGAACCGCGAGGCGTTCCGCACCGGCGCACACGCGACACAAATAACGGTGCGTTCGGAATTCCCGCCGCGTTTTCGTGTCAATCAATGCGCGCGACAGCGCGCGCGGCGGCGAGGTGGAGACCCGTCGCGAGAATTCCGTTTTTTGGGCAGCAGAAAAGAACATCATGAACGAAGTGGCAAGACTGGGGCATATGCGGATCGTCCTCATCGAGGATGATCCGGAGAGCAGGGCATCACTGCAAATGTTGCTGGAAGAAGAAGGTGCGGACGTGATCGCGGTAGCCGACGCCGAAGACGGCGCGCAAGCTGCGATCGAGCATCTTCCCGATGCGGTGATCTGCGATCTCGATTTACCCGAGATGGACGGTTTTTATCTCATCCAACGTTTGCGGGATCACGAAATACGCGGCAACCTGCCGCCTTCCGTGGCGATCGCGCTGACGGGACACGGCGGCGAAGAGTATCGATTACGCAGCATCGGCGAAGGCTTTCAGCATTTCATGACGAAGCCCGTGCATCCGGACGAACTCGTCGCGTTGATACAGGACGCGGTCGGGGCGCGCGTGGTGATGTGATGTGACGTGATGACGGATCAGGGCCGCCGCTGAACGGCGGCCCCGATTTTTACGACCGGTCGCGGTTGCGCGCCCGCGTCGCGCCGGTGATGACGGCGATGCCCAGCATGATGACGGCGACGATCATGATCGTATGCTGCGAGACGTGCATCGCGACGAGCGCCCACGATACGCCTCCGATCAGAATCAACCAGCCTGCAAGATAGATGATCAGCGTCATCGACTTCTCCTTTTTCGTTGTGTGCTAGAAATCGTTGCGTGGCCTTCATGAAAGGGCCTTATCCTTTCGACGCCCGGGCGCGCATAAGTTCACTGGATGCAAGGGGCGTACCGCGGGCGGCATCGTCGAACATGAACAAGAGCGAGAGCATGCTGACCGTTCACCACCTCAATAATTCCCGCTCGCAGCGCGTGCTGTGGATGCTGGAAGAACTCGGCGTCGAATACGAACTGAAGCGCTATCAGCGCGACCCGCGCACGATGCTCGCGCCGCCCGAATTGCGCGCGGTGCATCCGCTCGGCAAATCGCCGGTCGTCACCGACGACGGTCTGACGCTCGCCGAATCGGGCGCGATCATCGAATATCTCGTCGACCGTTATGGCGAAGGCCGTTTCTCGCCACCGCCCGGAACGTCGCCGGAACGCCTGCGCTACAACTACTGGATGCATTACGCGGAGGGCTCCGCGATGCCGCCGCTCCTGCTCAAGCTCGTCGCGCGGCGGCTGGAGAGCGCGAAGATGCCGTTCTTCGCGAAGCCGATCGCGCGGCGCATCGCGCAGACGATGCAAAGCAGTTTCATCGATCCGCAATTGCGGCTGCACTTCGGCTATATCGACGCCGAGCTCGCGAAGTCGCCGTGGTTCGTGGGCGAGACGTTCACCGCCGCCGACGTGCAGATGAGCTTCCCGCTCGAAACCGCGAGCGCGCGCGCCGGCGCGAAGTCGATGCCGCATATCCGCGCGTTTCTCGAGCGCATCCACGCGCGGCCGGCCTATCAGCGCGCGCTGGAACGGGGCGGGCGATACGACTACGCCGGTTAGCCGTTCGGCCGACTGCCGGTACGGCGGACGCGTTGCGTACAATGAGTCGCACGCAACCACTCAGCCCAAAGGCGACGCATGGCCCGAATCGTTCCCGACGACTGGAAGAATCTCGAAGCGACCGGCGCGGCGGCGCGCGAACTCGAAACGCTCGCGCTGCTCGAAAAGCTGCCCGACGACTACACGGTGTATCACGGCGTGCACTGGACGCGCGTCAACGAAGGCTTTTCGGTGTTCGGCGAGGCGGATTTCGTCGTCGTCGCGCCGTCGGGTCGCGTGCTGATGATCGAGCAGAAGGCGGGCTTTCTGCGCGAAACCGGTCAGGGCCTCGTGAAGGTCTATCTGCAGAAGGAACGCAACGTCGCCATTCAGCTTGCGCGCACGCTGGAGAACCTGCACCGGCGCTTCACCGCCGCGTTCGGCGCGGGCACGTACCGGATCGAGGAACTGCTGTTTTGCCCCGACTACACCGTGAAAAACGCGGCGATCGCGGGCGTTGCGCCCGCGCGGATCGTCGATGCGAGCCGCAAGTCGAAGCTCGCGCGCGTCGTGCTGGACATTCTGCCGCCCGACGAACCTCGCTTCGAATCGGCGGCGCGCATCCATCACTTTCTCGCCGATGAACTCTCGCTCACGCCCGACACCAACGCGCTCGTCGGCGCCGCGAACACGCTCGTCACGCGGCTGTCGGGCGGCCTCGCGACGTGGGCGCGCCGGCTCGAATTCGCGCCGTTCCGGCTGCGCGTGATCGCGACTGCCGGCGCGGGCAAGACGCAGCTCGCCGTGCGCGTGATGCGCGACGCGCTCGCGCAAGGCAAGAGCGTGCTCTACGTGTGCTTCAACCGGCCGCTCGCCGATCACATCCGCGCGATCGCGCCGAAAGAGGCGAAGATCGCGAACTACCATCAGTTGAGCGCGGCGGTCGCGCGCGATGCCGGCAGCCCGCCCGATTTCAGTCAGCCGAACGTCTTCGCGACGCTCGAAGAGCGTTTCGCCGCCGTGCCCGTGCCGGAGCAGTGGAAGACGGACGTGCTGATCGTCGATGAAGGTCAGGACTTTCAGGCGGCGTGGGTCGAGCCGCTCGAGCGCCTGCTCAATCCGGACGGCGCGTGGTGGTGGCTCGAAGATCCGATGCAGAACCTGTATCTGCGCGAGCCGGTGCCGCTGCCGGGCTGGACCATCCTGCGCGAGACCACGAACTATCGCAGCCCGCGCGATCTGCTCGGCTTTATCCGCAAGATCGTCGGGCCGGATGTGCGGCTCGATGCGGGCAGCCCCTTCGACGGCTCGGATGTGAGCGTCTCGACCTACGAGGATGGCCATCCCGAGGAAATCATCGAGGCGACCAAGCGCGCGATCACACATGCGCTCTCGCTCGGCTTTCGCAAGCAGGACATCGCGGTGCTGTCGTTTCGGGGCCGCGAGGGTTCGGCGCTCACCGCCGTCGATCAACTCGGGCCGCACCGGCTGCGCGCTTTCACCGGCACGTACGATCTGTTCGGCAACCCGGAGTATCGCGAGGGCGACGTGCTGCTCGAATCGATCTATCGCTTCAAGGGGCAATCCGCACCGTGCGTGATCCTGACGGAAGTCGATTTCGAAGCGCTCGACGAGCAGGCCGCGCGCAAGATCTTCGTCGGCGCGACACGGGCGACGATGAAGCTGATCGTGGTCGCATCCGAACGCGCGGCCCGGGCCATCGACGCGTTGCAGTAGCGCATGGCCGTCATCGGTACCGAAACGTCCGTGCGCGCGCCCGCCGCGCGCCCGTGGTTCCGCCGTCTCTGGTATGCGGCGCTGATCGCGCTCGCGGTCGCGCCGCCGATCGGCGCGGTCGGCTACATGCTGTATTCCGGCCTGATCGCGCGCGAGACGCACAGGCTCGTCGTGCCCTACGACGTGTACTGGGACGCCGCGCAGTTCCAGCTCGCCTATGAGCGTTTCGAGAATCAGGTACTGCTCTACCGCAACGGCATCGATGAAGACGCGGACGGCGTGCGCGCGAGCTATCGGCTATTGCGCGCGCGGCTCAAACAAGTGTCGGAATCGACGGGACTGTCGGACGGACACGAAGCACTGCTGAACCGGCAGCGCGAAATCCAGCGGCAATTGCAGACCGCGCTCGATTCCATCCAGGCGGACGTCGAAGGGCTTCAGGCCGAACATCAGCACACCTTGCGCGTGATCGGCGTGCTGCGTCAGAACGCGCCGGCCGTCGCGGAACTGGCGAGCGGACGACGGCTCATGGATGTGGCCGAGCGCGAGGCGATCGTGCGCGACTTCGACGCCAAGCGCCGCTATCTGATCTACGGCGGCATTCTGCTCGGTCTGCTGTCGGCGGCGGCGACGGTGTTGCTGCTGCTGAACGGCTATCGGCGCACGCGCCTCATCGAACAACAGCGCGCGGCGCTCACGGCCGAGCATCAGGCGACGCGCGCGGCGCGCGAGGCGGGCGTCGCGAAAGACACCTTCCTCGGCATGATCAGCCATGAACTGCGCACGCCACTGCACGCGATCGTCTCGTCGGTCGAGTTGCTCGGGCTCAATGCGCGCGGCGATGCCGACCGCAAGATCATGCAGCGCCTGGAATCGGGGGCGCGTCATCTCGAAGCGCAGATGCGCGATCTGACCGACTACGCGCGTCTCGGCGCGGGCAAGCTCGAACTGCGGATGTCAGTCTTCGATCCGGAAGAGCTGCTCGAATCGATCGTCGATGCGAACACGCCCGCCGCGACCGCGAAGGGGCTGGAATTGCGCGGCGACTATGCCGGCGAGCGCGAACCGATCGAATCCGATCCGCATCGCGTGCGGCAGATCGTGACGAATCTCGTGACCAACGCGATCAAGTACACCGAATCCGGTTCCATCGACGTGCATTTCGCGCGCACCGAAGCGCGCCTCGATATTTCCGTGATCGACACGGGCCCGGGCATATCCCGCGAGCAGTTGCCGCTCATTTTTCAGGAATTCACGCAGCTCGATTCATCGAGCACGCGGCGTTTCGACGGCGCGGGAATGGGTCTCGCGGTCGTGCGCGGGCTCGTCGGTTTGCTCGGCGGCAAGATCGAGGTGTCGAGTGAAGTCGGACAAGGCGCTGCGTTTCGCGTGAGCGTGCCGGCGGTCTCGGCGGAGCGGTTGCCCGGAGGCGAGCAGGAAGCCGACGCGCCCGAGTTGCGCAAATCGCGCGTGCTCGTGATCGACGACCACGAGTCGATCCGCGATTCGCTGATCGAGATGCTCACGCATCTGGGCTATTACGCGGTCGCCTTGCCCGACGTCGACAGCGCGCTCGCATGGCTGCGCGCCAACGACGCCGACGTGATCCTCGCGGACCTGCACATGCCCGGCAAGGACGGCTACTCGTTTGCGAACGAATATCGTGCGCGCAGTGCGCCGGGTGCAAGCGTGCCGATCATCGCGGTGAGTGCGTACGCGCCCGAATTGGTGGACCCGAGCGCGGCGGTGCTGTTCTTCGACTATCTGCTGAAGCCGGTGCGCTACGAGGTGCTGAAGGGCGCCGTTCACCGCGCGGTGACGGTGCGCCGGCGCGTCGCGTGAGCCTGTGAGCCTGTGAGCCTGTGAGCCTGGCCCTCAACTGCGCATGAGCCGCTTGGAAAGATCGGCGACGAGAATGCCGAGCCGCGCGGGCTTCTCGAAACACGTGACGTCGTAGTCGCGGATAACCTGACTGATCTCCGATTCGCTCGCCTTGCCGGTGGTCAGTTCGCCCGTAAGCACGAAGACCGGCGCGTCCGGGTTGTCCGACGCGCGCACCGCGCGAATCGCGTCCGCCGACGTATGCACGCCGAACAGCCAGTCCATCACGACCGCATCGAACACCTGTGTCTGCAGCGCTTCGAGGAATGCGTCGAGGCCGTAGAAGGCCATCGCCGTGAAACCGGTGGCCTCCAGATAGTCGTGCAGGTTGTCCGCGGAAGCGTGGTCGTCGTCCACGACGGCAATGATCGGCTTGTCGGTGTCGGGCCGGCGCGGCTGGATTTCGATCTTGTGGACGTCGCAGGCTTCATGCAGCAGCACGCCCTCATGCTTCGTGACGACCCAGCGATTGTTGATCTTTTGCGCGATGAAATCCGGGCGGCTGCCCGCGTCCAGCGCGTTGCCGACCCACGCCATGCAGGGAATTTCCACCGAACCGAGCTTGAACACGGCGTCGTGCGCGGTGCCTTCGGTTTCGTCGGGGCGCGTATTGATCGAATCGAAGAGCTTGAGCGCGGGCTCGTCGAAGGCATCGGCGACGCGGCGAATCTGCGCGAGCGTCCACGGACTGTTGCCACGCAGCTTGCGATGGCCCTGCGAAAAGCTCAGGTCGAGAATGCGGCACAACTCGGCGGTTTGCTGCCGCTTCCCGATGCCATGACGGGCCATCAACTCGCGCACGCGCTCCGCGACGGCGAGGGATTCCGAAGAAGACGTTTCAGTGACCATACAGCCAGTCGGATGCGTGAAAGTGGGCCTGCGAGGGGTGGGGTTCGGCGTGGGCCTCATGGCCCGTTCGCAGTCGGTCCGACATTGTAAATGGCGCGGGTCCGCGCACTCAAAATACCTTGGCGGACCGCGTGCAACGTACTGATGTTATTGGATAAATGCCCGCCGTTGCCGTTCGCTGGCGCGCACTTCACGCCAGCGCCGACGCGCGGTCGCGTTTCGGCTTCGATGCCACGGGAATCGAGTCGAGCAGCGTCGAGAGCTGGTTGCGGGCGTCGCGTCCGCTGAATTCGCGCAATGTCGCGAGCAAGGTGCGCCACGGCGCGGGCCAGCGGGTTTCGCGCATGCAATGGCCGTTGGCGTCGGTGATACGAAGGAGGGTGGTGTCGGGAAAGAAAGTCAGGGTGACGGGGATGCCGTCGAGTACGCAGGTTGTAGTGCAGGCTTTCGAAGTGAACATGCTTTTTTAGGTTGATTAAGCGTCGAAAATTGACGGTCCGGTTGCGATAGCAACGTGCGTTCCCGGAGCGCGTCCGGCATTGTCGATCGCCCGGATCCAGCAAGCAAGTTCACGAATGTTGAATGGAATATTTCAGATTTTGGCGACAGTTGATGTCATTACCGACGATAAACTCGACGCCTCTTTAAATCGGAGGTTGTTGTGTTCGTTGCTGCTCTCTTGATCTTCCCCGTAGGCGTTGCGGCGCTTTTTGTACTGGCTCTGATCGCGAAAAAGCGTGCCGAAGCCTCGCGCGCCGCTCAATGTGATCAACTTTTTCCGGTCGAGTCGGACGGAACAGATCGAGAACAGGCGTCGGACGAGCCGCCGCGCTAGGCAAGCAGCGCGATCCGCTTTTGCTATCGAACGATCGCCCTTTCGAATTGTTGCGCTATTGGCGCGGGACTATAGTGCCTCTCACGGCATGACAATCCAAAGCGACCAACAACGAAAGGAGACAAACCCATGAACCGTATCGACCTGGCCAGCCGCGTCGTGATCATCACCGGCGGGGCGCGAGGCATCGGGCTCGCGGTGGCGGAACGCGCGCTGGAATCGGGCGCCGATGTGTCGCTCTGGGATGTCGACGGCGAGCGCCTCGCGCGCACGAGCGCGGAACTCTCGGCGAAATACAAGGAGTGCAAGGTCAGCGACGCGGTCGTCGAGCTGACCGACGAATCGTCCGTCGACGCCGCCGCGAAAAAGACCTTCGCCGCCCACGGCAGGATTGACGTGCTCGTGAACAACGCGGGCATCACCGGCGGCAACGGCACGACCTGGGAACTCGCGCCCGACGTGTGGCGTCGCGTGATCGACGTCAATCTGATCGGCCCGTATCTGACGTGCCGCGCCGTCGTGCCGTACATGCTGAAGGCGGGCTATGGGCGCATCGTCAATATCGCGTCGATCGCGGGCAAGGAAGGCAACCCGAACGCGTCGCACTACAGCGCGTCGAAGGCCGGGTTGATCGGCCTCACGAAATCGCTCGGCAAGGAACTCGCGGGCAAGAACATCCTCGTGAACGCCGTGACGCCCGCCGCCGCCAAAACCGAAATCTTCGATTCGATGTCGCAGCAGCACATCGACTACATGCTCTCCAAAATCCCGATGAACCGCTTCCTGATGCCGGAGGAAGCCGCGTCGCTGATTCTGTGGCTTTCGTCCGAGGACTGCGCGTTCAGCACCGGCGCAGTGTTCGATCTGTCCGGCGGACGCGCGACGTACTGATTGCGGCTTCGGGAGAATCGCGATGAATCACTCCGCCATAGCGGAAGGCGCCGTCACGTCCCGCGTGATGAAGAGGCTGCTGCCGTTTCTGCTGCTCATGTACGTGCTCGCGTTTCTGGACCGCGCGAATATCGGCTTCGCGCAAAAGGCGCTGCAGCAGGACACCGGTTTGACGAATGCCGCGTTCGCGTTCGGCGCGGGCGTGTTCTTCATCGGCTATGCGATCTTCGAGGTGCCGAGCAATCTGCTCCTGCATCGCGTCGGCGCGAAGCTGTGGATGTGCCGCATCATGGTGACGTGGGGTCTCGTCTCGGCGGCAATGGCCTTCGCGCATAGCGCCACCGCGTTCTATACCTTGCGCTTTCTGCTCGGCGTGGCGGAGGCGGGCTTCTTTCCGGGCATCGTCTATTACCTGACGCGCTGGTTTCCGCAATCGTCGCGGGCGCGTGCGCTCGGCGTGTTCTACTTCGGCGCGCCGCTCGCGTTCATCTTCGGCGCGCCGCTTTCCGGCTTGCTGCTCGATCTGCACGGCGCGTTGGGTTTCAAGGGCTGGCAATGGCTCTTTCTGGTCGAAGGGCTGCTTGCGTCGATTGTCGGCGTATGGGCGTTCTGGTATCTCGACGACGATCCCGCGAAAGCCCGATGGCTCACGCCGGACCAACGCGCGCTGCTCGTCGGCCGCCTCGACGAAGATGCGCGCGCCGCGTCGTCGCACGGTCCGCGAAGCGTGCTCGCGTCGCTCGTCGATCCGCGCGTGCTCGTGCTGTGTTGCGTCTATTTCCTGATTCAGGCCGCGGTCTATGGCGTCGTCTTTTATCTGCCGCAACAGGTGTCGGCGCTGCTCGGCACCAAAGTGGGCTTTCGCGTCGGGCTCGTGACGGCGCTGCCGTGGATCGCCGCGGTGATCGTCACGTGGATCGTCCCGCGCTACGCCGATCGCACCGGAAGGCATCGGCCGTGCGCGGTGGCGCTGCTCGCGATGTCGGGCATCGCGATCGCCGTGTCGGGCGTGGCGGCGTCGCCCGTCGTGTCGATCATCGCGCTGTGCTGCGCGGCGAGCGGCTTCATCGCTGCACAGCCGCTCTTCTGGACCTTTCCGACGCGCTATCTGACAGGCGCGGGCGCCGCGGCCGGCATCGCGCTCATCAATTCGCTCGGCGGACTCGGCGGTTTCTTCGCACCGATGGCCCGCACCGCCGCCGAAGCCGCGTTCCATTCGACGAGCGCCGGGCTCATGGTGCTGGCGGGCGCGAGCGTGCTCGCGGCGCTCGTCATCGTCGCGCTGGTGCGCGTGCCCGGGCGCAGCGAACACGCACCCATTCCCGACGCCGCGAACGCGTCCTGAACAACGAAACCACACGTACGGAGCCACATCATGTCCATGCCCACGATCGCCCAGGTGCGCGCCTTCACCGTTCGCGGCGGCGGCGCCGATTATCACGACCAGGGCGCCGATCACTGGATCGACGATCACATCGCCACGCCGATGGCCCGCTATCCCGAATACCGCAAGAGCCGACAGTCTTTCGGGCTGAACGTGCTCGGCTCGCTCGTCGTCGAGATCGAGGCGAGCGACGGCACCGTCGGCTTCGCGGTGACGACGGGCGGCGAAATCGGCGCGTTTATCGTCGAGAAACATCTGGCGCGCTTTCTCGAAGGGCAGCGCGTGACCGACATCGAAAAGATGTGGGATCAGATGTACAACGCGACGCTCTACTACGGGCGCAAGGGCATCGTGCTCAACGCGATCTCGGGCGTCGATCTCGCGCTGTGGGATCTGCTCGCGAAGGTGCGCCGCGAGCCGGTGTTTCATTTGCTCGGCGGTCCGGTGCGTGACGAACTCCAGTTCTACGCGACCGGCGCGCGCCCCGATCTCGCGAAGGAGATGGGCTTCATCGGCGGCAAGATGCCCTTGCAGCACGGTCCGGCCGAAGGCGAGGAAGGGCTGCACAAGAACATCGCGAAGCTCGCGGACATGCGCGCGAAAGTCGGCGACGATTTCTGGCTGATGTTCGATTGCTGGATGAGCCTCGACCTCAACTACGCGAAGCGCCTCGCGAACGCGGCGCGCGAGCATGGCCTGAAATGGATCGAGGAAGCGCTGCCGCCCGACGACTACTGGGGCTATGCCGAACTGCGCCGTTCGGTGCCGGCCGGCATGATGGTCACGACCGGCGAGCACGAAGCGACGCGCTGGGGCTTTCGGATGCTGTTCGAGATGGGCTGCGCGGATCTCGTGCAGCCGGATGTCGGCTGGTGCGGCGGCATCACCGAGCTCATCAAGATTTCGGCGCTCGCGGATGCGCACAACGTGCTCGTCGTGCCGCACGGTTCGTCGGTGTACAGCTATCACTTCGTCGTGACGCGCCACAACTCGCCGTTCGCCGAGTTTCTGATGATGGCGCCGAAGGCCGATCAGGTCGTGCCGATGTTCACGCCCTTGCTGCTCGACGAGCCCGTGCCGGTGAACGGCCGCATGAAGGTGCCCGAGACGCCGGGCTTCGGCGTGCGGCTCAATCCTGAATGCAAGCTCGAAAGACCCTATACACACTGAACGAGGCATCTCATGCTGCTGGAAAACAAGGTCGTCGTGGTGACGGGCGGTTCGCGCGGCATCGGCCGTGCGATCGCGCTCGCGAGCGCGCGCGAAGGCGCCGATGTCGCGATCAACTACTGGGGCGACAACGACAGGTCCTATGGCAAGGCATCGGCGGTGGAATCGATCGTCGGTGAGATCGAGGCGCTCGGGCGGCGCGCGATCGCCGTCGAGGGCAACGTGGCCGAGCGCGACACGGGCATCGAGCTGATCCGGCGCACGGTCGATGCGTTCGGCCACGTCGATGTGCTGTCGAGCAACGCGGGCATCTGTCCGTTTCATGCGTTTCTCGACATGCCTGCCTCCGTCTACGAGACGACCGTCGCGGTGAACCTGAACGGCGCGTTCTACGTGACACAGGCGGCCGCGAACCAGATGAAGACGCAGGGCACGGGCGGTGCGATCGTCGCGACGAGTTCGATCAGCGCGCTCGTCGGCGGCGGCATGCAGACGCACTACACGCCGACGAAAGCAGGCGTCCACTCGCTGATGCAGTCCTGCGCGATCGCGCTGGGGCCGTATGGCATCCGCTGCAACTCGGTGATGCCCGGCACCATCGCGACGGACCTGAACGCCGACGATCTCTCGGACGCGGACAAGCGCGCATATATGGAAAAACGCATTCCGCTAGGGCGACTGGGCGAACCCGATGATGTCGCGCAATGCGTCGTCTTTCTCGCGTCGGACCGCGCGCGCTATGTGACGGGCGCATCTCTGCTCGTCGATGGCGGCCTCTTCGTCAATCTTCAGTGAGACGAACCCGCCGAGTACTTGCGCAACAACGCGATGAAGTATTCGGCGGGCTCGCTCAGCGTCTCGAACTTGCGGCGCAGCAGCCCGAAACCCGACAGGCTCTTGCCGATCTCGATCGGCAGCTCGATCAGCAATTGCGCCCGCAGATAATCGCGCACGACGGACTCCGGCAGCATCGCGACCGCTTCGCTGTTCTGCAGCAGTTGCAGCGTCGCGAAGATCGACGCGCATTCGACGATATCGGCGGGTGTCGTCAGCCCGGCGCGGGCGAGTTCGTCTTCGAAGAGGCCGCGCGCGGGACTCGTGATCGGCTGCAAAATCCACGGCCAGCCGACGAGCGTGGCGAGCGTGAGTTCGGTCTTTCCGGCAAGCGGATGCCCCGCGCGCACGACGAGCCGCATCGCCTCGCGTGCGAGCGGCTCGAAGTCGAAATCGTTGTGCTGCAGCGGCGTCGTCAAACGGCCGAGCGCGAGATCCACTTCGCGGCGATGCAGCAATTGCACGACCTGATCGCTCGTCTCGCCGAGGATGCGCACGTTCAAGAGCGGCCGCTCGGATTTCAGTTCGGTGACGGCCATCGCGAGCACGTCGGGCGCGGCGCCCATGATCGCGCCGACCGTGAGTTGACCGTGGCCGCCGCGGCGCTTGGCGTCGAGATCGTCGGCGAAGCGCGTCAGGTCCGCGAGCGAGCGGCGCGCGTACGCGAGCGCGGCGGTGCCGAGCGACGTCGGCTGCATGCCGCGCGCATTACGCTCGAAGAGCAGAAAACCAAAGGCTTCCTCGATATCCGCGAGCATGCGGCTCGCGCTCGGCTGCGCCACGTTGATGGCCTCGGCGGCCTGATGGAGATTGCGCGCGTCGTCGAGCGCGACCAGAAGCGCGAGGTGCTTGAATTTCAGCCGATTGACCAGCGCATTCGGCGACACAGTTTGGGACACGTTCTGAATCATTCGACAGTCCGCTTTGAACCGCGCGATGATACGGCGCAGCGATACGTTTTTGCGATCGGCCAATCCTGCATTCGGATTGTCGTGTTATCGGTCGGCGAATTATAGTCGCAGCACAACGAGTCCCGAACACAGGGATTCACCAATCAAAAGAAGGTGGGCCGCCATGGAGACAGTGGCATTTCGCATGACCCTGAAGCCGGGCATGCGCGAGGAATACGAGAAGCGCCATCGCGAGATCTGGCCGGAACTGGCCGATGCGTTGCGCGACGCGGGCATCCGCGAATACCGGATCTTTCTCGACGAATCGACCGGGCATCTCTTCGCCATCCATCAGCGCACGGATACGCATACGACAGACACGTTGCCGGCCCTCCCCGTCATGCGCAAGTGGTGGGACTTCATGGCCGAGTTGATGGAGACACACGCGGATAACTCGCCTGTCGTGACGCCGCTCGTGCCTGTCTTTCATCTTCCCTGAAACGTTCGCCTCTTTCGCGAGGAACGCCATCATGCAGGTCGTCGATCCGCACATTCATCTGTGGGACCTCAAGACGCATCATTACCCCTGGCTCGCGAATCCGCAGACATCGTTCGTCGGCGACGCGCGCGACTTGCGGCACGACTATCTGCTGGCGGATCTGCTGCGCGATGCTGAAGACATCGACGTGTTGAAGCTCGTGCACGTCGATGCGAATCACGATCCCGCCGATCCCGTCGAGGAAACACGCTGGCTGCAATCGATAGCGGATAAGGACGGCATGCCGAACGGCATCGTCGCGGGCGCGGACTTGTCGGCGGACAACGCCGAACAGGTGCTCGAAGCACATGCGGCGTTCGCCAATACGCGCGGCATCCGCCAGATTCTCAACGTGCATGACAACAAGCTGTACGACTATGTCGGGCGTCATTACATGCGCGAGCCGCAATGGCGCAAGCACTTTGGTTTGCTGAAGCGTTTCGACATGTCGTTCGATCTGCAACTTTATCCATCGCAGATGGAAGAGGCCGCGCAACTCGCGCGCGAGCATGCGGACACGCAATTCATCGTCAATCACGCGGGCATGTTCGTGGACCGCAACTCGACGCACGGCTATCGCGCGTGGCGCGAAGGCATGCGCATGCTGGCCGCGTGCCCGAACGTCGCGGTGAAGGTGAGCGGCTTCGCGATGTTCGATCATGACTGGACCATCGAGAGCCTGCGTCCTTACGTGCACGAAACCATCGACACGTTCGGCATCGACCGCGCGATGTTCGCATCGAACTTTCCGGTGGATCGGCTGTTCGGCACGTACACGGCGTTGTGGAACGCGTATGCGCACATTGTCGGCGATGCGAGCGAGAGCGAGAAACAAGCGCTTTTCGTGCGCAACGCAGAACGCATCTATCGCATCTGAGAGGTAACGACATGACGACGCCACGTCTCGAATTGAGACATGCAAGCAAATCGTTCGGCCGCGTGCGCGCGCTCGGCGATGGCAGCCTGCAACTATTTCCCGGCGAAGTGCACGCGCTGCTCGGCGAAAACGGCGCGGGCAAATCGACGCTGGTGAAACTGCTCGCGGGCGTGTATCAGCCCGATGCGGGCGAACTGCTCGTCGAAGGCATCGCGCGCCGCTTCGCCAATCCCGCCGAAGCGCGCGATGCGGGCATCGCCGTGATCTATCAGGAGCCGACGCTTTTCGCGGACCTGTCGATCGCCGAGAACATTTACATGGGCCGGCAGCCGCGTGACCGTTTCGGCCGCATTCGCTACGACGAGATGCATCGCGAAGTCGATACGTTGCTGTCGTCGCTCGGCGTGAATCTGCGGGCGCAGCGTCTGGTGCGCGGGCTGTCGATCGCGGATCAGCAGGTCGTCGAGATCGCAAAGGCTTTGTCGCTCGATGCGAACGTGCTCATCATGGACGAGCCGACTGCCGCGCTTTCTCTGCCCGAAGTGGAGCGGCTCTTCGCGATCGTGCGTGCATTGCGCGAGCGCGACGTGGCGATTCTCTTCATCACGCATCGTCTCGATGAAGTGTTCGCACTGACGCAACGCATGACGATCATGCGCGACGGCATGAAGGTCTACGACGCGCTCACGCAGGACATGAACATCGATGCGATCGTGAGCAAAATGGTCGGCCGCGATCTCGACACGTTCTATCCGAAAGCCGATGTCGCGCCCGGCGACGTGCGTCTTTCGGTGCGCAATCTGACGCGCGAAGGCGTGTTCAAGAACGTGTCCTTCGATGTGCGCGCGGGCGAGATCGTCGCGCTGGCGGGGCTCGTCGGCGCGGGACGCAGCGAAGTCGCGCGCGCGATCTTCGGCATCGATCCGGTCGATGGCGGCGAAGTGAAGATCGCGGGCAAAAAGCTCGCGCTGGGACATCCGGCGGCGGCCGTGCGCGCGGGACTCGCGCTCGTGCCGGAGGATCGTCGCGCGCAAGGGCTCGCGCTGGAACTGAGCATCGCGCGCAACGCGTCGCTGACCGTGCTCGGGCGTCTTGTGCGCCACGGACTCATCACCGCGAAAAGCGAATCGATGCTCGCGTCGGACTGGGGCAAGCGGCTTCGGCTCAAGGCGAGCGATCTCGAAGCGCCGGTCGGCACGCTATCGGGCGGTAATCAGCAGAAGGTCGTGCTCGGCAAATGGCTCGCGACGAATCCGAAGGTGCTCATCATCGACGAGCCGACGCGCGGCATCGACGTGGGCGCGAAGGCGGAGGTGTATCGCACGCTTGCGGAACTCGTGAAGGAGGGTATGGCCGTGCTGATGATATCGAGCGAGTTGCCCGAAGTGCTCGGCATGGCCGATCGCGTGCTCGTGATGCACGAAGGCCGCATCAGCGCGGATATCGCTCGCGCCGATGCGAACGAAGAGCGCGTGATGAGCGCGGCTTTGGGCGCAACGCCGAACTCACTGGGACGCGCAGCATGATGACACGACACTCTCCCACGCTACCCGCGATGCCGCCATCCGAAACCAAACGCACGAGCCTCGCGGTCTCGATCGCGAAGAGCCGCGAACTGACGCTGTTCATCGTGCTGCTCGTGTTGATCGGCGCGACGGCCGCGGTCAAGCCCGACTTTCTCAATCTGCAGAATCTGCGCGACGTGCTGCTCAACGTGTCGATCATCGGCCTGCTGACGGCAGGCATGACGATCGTGATGCTGATGCGGCATATCGATCTGTCGGTGGCGTCGGTGGTCGGCGTATCGGCATATGCGGTCGGCAGCCTCTTCGTGATGTTCCCGCACATGCCGGTGATCGTCGCGATGTTCGCGGGCATCGGTATCGGGCTTGCGATCGGCGCGGTCAACGGCGCGCTCGTCACGTTCGGACGCGTGCCTTCGCTCGTCGCGACACTTTCCACGCTCTATATCGTGCGCGGCGCGGATTACGCATGGGTCCACGGCGGTCAGATCAACGCGACGAGCCTGCCCGATGCGTTCGCGACCATCGCGACAGGCGCGCTTCTCGGCGTGCCGAATCTCGTGCTGATCGCGCTCGCCGTGCTGATCGTGTTGTCGGTGTATCTGAAGCAGTATCGCGGCGGACGCGAGCACTATGCGATCGGCTCGAATCCCGAGGCCGCGCGCCTTGCGGGCATACGCGTGGACCGGCGCGTGATGATCGGCTTTCTGCTCTCGGGCGCGATCGCCGGGCTTGCGGGCGTGCTGTGGCTCGCGCGCTTCGGCACCGTCGATGCCAGCACGGCGAAGGGCATCGAACTGCAGGTGGTCGCGGCGGCGGTGGTGGGCAGCGTCGCGATCACGGGCGGCGTCGGGACGATCGCGGGCGCGACGCTCGGCGCGCTCGTGCTCGGCGTCATCAATATCGCGCTGGTGGTGTTGCGCGTGTCGCCGTTCTGGCAGCAGGCGATTCAAGGCGCGCTGATCGTTGCGGCGATCGCGCTCGATACGTTGCTCGCGCGCTCGGTCGCGCGCCGCATGATGAGGAAACGCGATCATGGCTAAACCCGATTCCGCTCTCTCCACGACCAGGCGCCGCCATCTGCAATGGGAAGCGATGCTCGCGATCGTGCTCGTCGTGTCGCTCGTCGGGGGGCGTGTGTTGTCGCCGCTCTTCTTGTCGGCGGCGAATGTGTCGAACATGCTCGCGGACTTCACCGAGATCGCGCTGATCGCGCTGCCGATGACGCTCATCATCGTCGCGGCGGAGATCGATCTGTCGGTGGCGTCCGTGCTGGGCGCATCCAGCGCGCTGATGGGCGTGCTGTGGCACATGGGCTTGCCGATGCCGCTCGTCATCGTCCTCGTGCTTCTGTTCGGCACGCTCGCGGGCCTGCTCAATGGCCTCGTGATCGTGCGCTTCGGGCTGCCGTCGCTCGCCGTTACGATTGGCACGCTCGCACTGTTTCGCGGTCTCGCCTACGTGCTGCTCGGCGATCAGGCGATCGCGGATTTTCCGGCGTCGTACACAGCGTTCGGCATCGATACGGTCGGCGACACCTTCCTGCCGATGCCGTTCATTCTGGTGATTGCAGGCGCGATCGTCTTCACGGTCATGCTGCAGGCGACGCCCTTCGGTCGCAGTCTCTTTGCGATCGGCGCGAACCCGACGGCCGCGCAGTTCTCGGGCATCGACGTCGCGAAGACGAAGCTGAAGCTATTCATGATGTCGGGCGCGATGGCGGCGCTCGCTGGCATCGTCTATACGTTGCGTTTTACGAGCGCGCGCGGCGACAACGGCGAGGGCTTCGAACTTTCCGTGATCGCGGCGGTGCTGTTCGGCGGCGTGAGCATCTTCGGCGGACGCGGCTCGATGATCGGCGTGCTGCTGTCGCTCGTGATCATCGGCGTGTTGCGCAACGCGTTGACGCTCGCGGATGTATCGAGCGAAACGCTCACGATCGTGACGGGCGCGCTGTTGCTCTCGTCGGTGTTGATACCGAATCTCGTCGCGCGCTGGCGGGCGGCGCGCGAAAAGCGTCTCATGGCGCAGACGCTTTGATTCGGTGATGTTGTCCGTTGCGGGTATCCGTTGCAAACCAGCGCAGTCATGCGCAATGACAGGAGACTTTACGACATGAAAAAGCTCATTCGATTCCCGCGCGGCCCGGCGCTCGCGGCGGCGTTGCTGGCCGCGAGCGTCGCGCTGACGGCGAGCGCCGCCGATATCAAGAGCGGTTTGAAGATCGCCTTCCTGCCGAAGCAGATCAACAATCCGTACGAGGTGATCGCCGATGACGGCGGCATGGCCGCGATCAAGGAGATGAAGGGCGACGGCAAGGTGGTGGGGCCGTCGGATGCGGGCGCGTCGTCGCAGGTGAGCTATATCAACACGCTCATCACGCAGCGGCAAAACGCGATCGTGATCGCGGCGAACGATGCGAACGCGGTCGTGCCGTATCTGAAGAAGGCGATGTCGCAGGGCATCAAGGTCGTGACCTTCGATTCCGACACAGCGCCGGATGGCCGGCAGATCTTCGTGAATCAGGCCGATTCGGAAGCGATCGGGCGCGGGCAGATTCAGTTGCTGTCGAAGCTGATCGGCGGCGAGGGCGAGTTCGCGATTCTATCGGCGACGCCCAACGCGACGAATCAGAACACCTGGATCAAATGGATGCAGGAGGAACTCAAGACGCCCGAGTATTCGAAGATGAAGCTCGTGAAGATCGCCTACGGCAATGACGACGATCAGAAGTCGTTCGTCGAGACGCAGGGCCTGTTGCAGGCGTATCCGAACCTGAAGGGCATCGTCGCGCCGACATCGGTGGGGATCGCGGCGGCGGCGCGTTATATATCGAGTTCGCCGGCGAAGGGCAAGGTCGTCGTGACGGGCCTGGGCACGCCCAATCAGATGCGCGCGTTCGTGAAGAACGGCACGGTGAAGGCGTTCCAGTTGTGGGACCCGGGTCAGTTGGGTTATCTCGCGGCGTTCGCGGCGGCCAATCTCGCATCGGGGACGATCACCGGGAAGGAAGGCGATTCGTTCGATGCGGGCAAACTCGGCAAGCGGACGGTGGGCAAGAGCGGGGAAGTGATCCTCGGGCCGCCAACCACGTTCGATGCGGCGAATATCGATAACTTTAATTTTTGAGGATGTGGGTTTCGAGAGGTTGGGAGTGTGATGAAACGCCCTTCGGGGCGTTTCTTTTTTCAGCGGCTGCCGCGTTGTCGATGGGTGGCGGAAAAGCCTTTGTGATCAGCGAGTTGAGGCGATGCTCCAATGGCCGAATCAGAACCGAGTCGGTTTGCGATGACGACGCGCCGATCGACATATGCGGCGGCCGGTACCTTACCTGTACCAAAAGCCTAGAAGCGACGAAGCGAACGTTTCCGATGACACAGCGAACGGAGCAATGACCAGCGCTGCCATTACGACGGCACGAATCGGTTTCTTGATTTTTTGCATGTGTTTCTCCTTGACTGACGATTCGCTGAATTACGAACGTCGACGCGTAGACTAGCAAGGAGGTTGTTCGCGGATGGAGCCGAGAATTCCTAAATGTCCTCGAATGTTCTGACCGCCTGACATATAAGTCCAAGGTTTGCAGTCTCTCGCCTTCGTTCTTGTCGAACTTATTTCCTAAGGCATCCAGACAAGATCGTTTATCCTACTTGGACGTGGGGTGGCGCATGTCCACATTCACACAAGAGTCCGCCAGGCGTGGCCGGGGCCGTCCTCCCGGCCTCGCGAACGAGCGCGCGCGAGGTGGCGCCGAGCGCTACGCCCCATGAGTTGTCAGTCGACGGATTCGGCGTGAGCCACCCCCGCACCAATGGCCTTCACTTAATCCCCTGCCCACCCCTCAAAACCTGCACCGCCATCGCCGATTCGAACTGCGCGTGCACCGTATCGCCCTTCTTCAAGTCCGCAAGCGACACATCCGGCGCGACTTCAAGCGTCACCGTATGGCTCGGCCCGCGCAAGGTCACGCGTCGGTTCTTCGTATCGACGCGCTCGATCGTCCCGATCACCTCGACGACGCGCGCCTGCGCCATCACGCCGCCCGATGCCGGAATCGCCGCTTCGCTATCGATGCGCTGACGGATTCCGTCGGATTTCACCTTCGCCGCGCGAACGAGCAGCGCGCTGCGATATTCGATGTTCACGACATCGCCCAACTGCAGCTTCTTGACATCGCCGATTTCGGGATTGACCGACACGTCCACGACGCGGCCAGCCGGGCCTTGCAGCGACACGCTGTTGGTCACGGGATCGATGCCGACCACGCGTGCCTGCACGTGCGCGACCGCTGCCGCGCCGCGTGCCGTCGAAGCCGACGCCGCATCCTGAGCCGATGAGTTGCCGATCGCCGCGAAGGCGAGGGCGGCGCAAGTCGCCAGACGCGTGACGGAGCGGCGCGGCCATTGGCTTGACGAACGAATCATGAGTTCTCTCCTGTGTTCAGTTAGCACTTCGTTGATTGTCGCAAGCAGCGCCTCAGCGGCGCGACTTCGACAACAAATGTCCCAGCCCAAGATTGGTTGCGATCTGCCAGATATAAACGCGCGAGTAACGCACGCCGTAACGCCGTTCGATCAACTCGCGCAGACGCGAATTGGTCCAGGTATCGCTCGCGAATCCATGTTCGCGTGCCGGTCCCTGCAGCGCCGCGGCGATCCAGTCGAGCGCCTCGCGATCGAGCACCGACGCGCGCCCGCCGACGCCCATCTTCGCGAGCGCGTCGAGACCGCCTTCCGTGACGATGGCCTTGTAGCGCCGCACCGTCTGCACAGAAAGATGCAACTCCTCGGCCACCGCCTCGACCGACGCGCCATCGAGCAACAAACGCCCGGCCGTCATGCGTCGCACGACGCTCGGCAGTGTGTCGGGGCGAGAGAGCATGGCGCGCGCCGCTCGATCGTTCGGATTACGAGCGATTGCCCGCGACATCGGGCACGACCGTGCGCAGCGCAATCGGCTCTGATGCCCGTCCCTGTGTCCGTCGATGCGCGCGAGCACCAGGTGCATCGCTGCGGCGTCCGTATGCGTTCATGTTTGCCCCCTTGTCGAATGGAGACGGCGGGACTTGATTTGGGCGTGCTTGACGTCGGCCGATGCGCGACTCGTCTTTCTGAGCCGACTTGCAGAGAAGTACCAATAAACGTTTTCAGGCCCGACGGGCAACCATCGGCGAAAATTTTTTGGGCTTGATTAATGTCGGCGAATTGCCTATGAAAGCTGCCGATGAGCAGCGAATGCGCGATCGACGACGCAAGACGCGCGGCGCGGCGTGCAATGCCGCGCGCGTGCGTTTCAACGCGTGTTCAGTGTGACGTGCAGGCCTCGCCGGCGGGACGGAGGGTGCGCGCGTGCGTCGACCGCTTCTGTCCCGATGAATGACCGACGACTTCTCAAACGCGATAGAACTCGATGTCCTGACCGGCGTGAACCGCGCGCTTGAGCCACTCGGGCATATCGCCGAGGCCGTCCCACGTATCGCCATTCGCGTTTCGGAATATCGGTGCGGCGCCATCCCCGGAGTGCGGGAATAAAGGCAATTGCGGCATCGGCCGTCTTGCCTTGGGCGCGCCGTGAGCCCCGTTGGTCTTGGTGAAGGAGGGCGGTGGAGTAACCACCGGCGCTTCGGCCAATGCTTCAGCCAACGCTCTTTCCGTTATGCCGAACTCAGCCATTCGGCTGCGCAAATACGCAATGATGCTGTCTCGCTTTCTTTCGTCCACGGCTTTCCTGATTCAGCTTTTGATTTTCAGAAGACGAACCGAAACCCCGCGCGGACCGGGGCGGTTCGAAGACTCGAATATAAGTGTTTTATGAAGCGTGACGCAGTGCTTGCTCCGCGTCAATTAGTGTATTTACCGCACGCCTATTAATTCGCCGGTGGCTTCGCCTTTAATGCGGGCATTGCCACGAATGCGAACGTTCGCCCGCTCCGCGCATCGCCGTGACGGACGCGCGAAACGAATGCGCGCGGAAAGTCACGTCGGGGAGCCACGAACCGATGGCGAAGCCCGCGCCGCCATGCAACACGCGCGCGATACCTCGCTTAACCCTATTGTATGCTGCTTGCGGCAAGTATTAAAACGTTTTAACGACTGTGTTGTTCCCCCGGTAATTCCGCACCATGCGCGCGAATGGCGGCAATCAGTTCCGCGGGCGTTATTTCATAACGCACTTCGCGGTGAATGCCGGGTTTGCGCTCGTCGATTTCAATCAGCAGTACGGCTTTGCCGTCCGCCGCGGGTTCGAGGCGCAGCGAACGCACTTCCTGTCCGCTGGCATCGTCGTATTCCGTCAGCAGCGTCATGGCGCCCGTTGCGGCGCTTCTCGGCATCGACATTCTTCCTCCCGTCTTGCGACGTCGTTGTTGTTGTTTCACCGCGCCATCGACCGGCGTGCACGAAATTCGGGCGCGCTACATTGGGATTCAGATTGACGAACGAGGCGGACGCGAAAGGCGGCGCGGCCAGCGCTACCCTCCGGTATCTCATTATTGCCTGTCAAAAGTGCGCGCGTCCAGCGGGAGGCGCATGGGAATATTGTGTCCCTTTATTTTATGCCGGCGGCGCGTCCGTTCACGCGCTTTTGCCGACCGCGTCGCGCGCCTGGCTCGCGAGCTCGAACGAACGCAGGCGCGCCTGGTGATCGAAAATCTGCGCGGTGATGATCAGTTCGTCCGCCTGCGTCTGCTCGATCACCGAGCGCAGGCCCGCTTCGACATCGGCCGGAGCGCCGACGACCGAGCACGCGAGCGCCTGCTCGACGCCCGCGCGCTCGGCGTCGCTGCACGCCACCGATTCGACGGGCGGCGGCAACTGGCCGGGCGTGCCGCGACGCAGATTGATGAACTGCTGTTGCAGCGACGTGAAGTGAAAGCGCGCTTCGTCGGCGGTATCGGCGGCGAAGACGTTGACGCCGACCATCGCGTAAGGCTTTTGCAGCGTCGCGGACGGGCGGAATTGCTTGCGATAGACCTCGAGCGCGGTCAGCAGGTAATCCGGCGCGAAATGCGATGCGAACGCGAACGGCAGCCCCAGCGCGGCCGCCAGTTGCGCCGAGAAGAGGGACGAGCCGAGCAGCCAGATCGGCACATGCAGTCCGGCGCCGGGCACCGCGCGCACGCGCTGGCCTTCGACCGGATCGGCGAAATAGCGTTGCAATTCGACGACGTCGTCCGGGAACGATTCCGCGCTGCCGTGCATATCGCGGCGCAGCGCTCGCGCGGTGGTCTGGTCCGTTCCGGGCGCGCGTCCGAGCCCGAGGTCGATGCGCCCCGGAAACAGCGACGCGAGCGTGCCGAACTGCTCCGCAATCACGAGCGGCGCATGATTCGGCAGCATGATGCCGCCCGAACCGACGCGGATCGTCGTGGTGCCCGCCGCGATATGGCCGATCACGACAGCGGTCGCCGCGCTGGCGATCCCCGTCATGTTGTGATGCTCGGCGAGCCAGTAGCGCACATAACCCAGGCGCTCGGCGTGCCGGGCGAGATCGAGGGAATGGGCGAAGGCATCGGCCGGTGTCGAGCCGAGCGGAACCGGAGAAAGGTCGAGTAGCGAGAAGGGGATCATTGCGGCTTTCCGAAAGCGTGGCGGATCGCGATGCATCCACACCGCGCCGCAGACCACGCGCTAAAAAACCGATTGTGCCGAAACTCCGGAAAACCTGCCGGATCGGGCGGGCGCGTTCCGGTCAGGCGAGGCGCGGATAGCCACGCGCGATGGCATCGCGTTCGTAGTCGAGAATCGGCGTGTAGTCCGCTTCGCTGCGCCGTATGACGCCTTTGAGCCGCAAGCGGCTGGCGAGCGCGGGATCGCGATCGAGCGCATCGGCGAGTGCTTGAAAAATTGTGTCGATGGAGTCAGGCGGAACGCGCATCGACGCGATGAACGGCAGCGCGCCCGCACTGGCCGTCATGCCGAGCACGCGCACGCCGGCCGTCAGTTCCGGCAGATGCGACTGCGCGAACGCGAACGTCACGCAGTCGATCGCGGCGACATCCGCGCGCTGCTCGACGAGCGCACGCAGCGAGGCCAGATGCGCGCCGGTTTTCGTCACGGAGGCGAAGAAACGTCCGTCGTGCGCGAATGGGGCGACGGCGTGCCGGAAGAGGTTCATGCCGCTGTTGGAATCGTCGTCGTTATAGGTGGCGCGCAGGCCACGGCAGCCTTCGATCGATTGCGCCGCGACATGCCCGCCCGCGACGATCACGCTGCGATACGAGCCGTTTTCGCAGCCGGGGACGTCGAAGTCGGGCGCGCCGACGAGCCGCACGCGATTCGCGAGCGCATGCACGAGCGGATAGCCGCAGGTCTGCGAGAGCAGCACATCGTCGCGCAGCCAGAAGGCAGTGAGATCCGGACCGGGATCGACGATCTCGAGCGTATCGCCGCGTGCGCTCAGCCAGTCCGCGAGAGGGTCACGAACGTGGGCGAGCAGCGCGCGCCAGTCCGCGGCGAGCGCGGGCGTGACGTTGTACATCGGCAGGGCGGCGAGCCATTGCATCGCGAGCGGAGATCGAATGTCGATGACGGATCGTACAGCGCCGCGCGTCAGCTCGCGAGGCTGGCCGCATCGGCGCTGCGCGCGTCCTGGCGCCGGCCGGCCGGCGATTCCGCAGCGGCGAACGGATGCACCGGTTCCGCCGCCTGCGCGAGCGCATGGCGAATCGCCCATTCACCGTATCCGCGCACGACGAAACCGCCGTTGCTCGCGCGATACGCGTCGCGGCGGCGCGAATAGATCCGGCCGAGCGCGAACCACGGCACGCCGGGCAGATCGTGATGCACGGCGTGATAGTTGTTGTTGAGAAAGAGCAGGCGCCACGGCCACGCGGCTTCGTTGACGACCGTACGTTCGCTTTCTTCCTCCGCCGCGCGATGCTCCTGAAATGAGCGCACTGAAGCCAGCGCGAGCGACGCATAACCGACGCCGAACACGAACGCGCGCCACGGAATGCCGCATCGCGTTTCGAGCCAGCTCGCGAGCAGCACGAGCGATGCGAGATGCGCCGCCCAGCTCGCGACGATGCGCCAGCGCCGCTCGACGACGGCCTGCACCGCCTCGCGCCACGATGCCGCGATCGAGAACCACGGCCCGATGAGCATGCGGCCCGCGAAGGTATTGCGCGCGGCGAGCGCGGCGCGCAGCACGGGGCCCGCGCTCGCCCACTGTTCCGGCGTCACGTAATAGCTTTCGGGATCGCGGCCCGGTTCGGTCAGATGCGCGTCGTCGTGATGACGCAGATGCGACTCCCGATAGACCTCGTAGGGAAACCACACCGCGAGCGGAGCGATGCCGAAGAGCATGTTGACGAGCGGCCAGCGCGTCGGATGCCCGTGCATCAGTTCGTGCTGCAGCGACATGTACCAGCACGACAGCACCGCGAGCAGCGCGACGGATGGCACGAGGCCGATCGTGCGGGCGTTTATCGCGACGCCGAACCAGCCGCCGTAGATCGCGACGATCACCGCCCACGTCGGCCATTCGCTGCGCCAGTGCAAGGTTTCGCGTTGGCGCTGGAGTTCCTGGCGTTGGGCGTCGTCGAGATAGCGGGGCATGGCGGACATCGATGAAGGCGAAGTGCCATGCTAGCGGCGCATCCTGTTCGTCCCAACGAAGGAATCCGGCTAAGGATTTCGCGATCGGCGCAATAAGCATTCGATTTTTGGCCATGCATTCGCTCACGGTATCCTTTATTCCTTCGATACCGCACGCGCGCGCATATGACCGAACCGTTCGAGCCCGCTTCCGCGTCCAGTCCGACGCCTCGGAAACTCCCGCGCAAATCCGCGCGTCTCGTCGCCGGCCTGATCGCGTTCAATGTGCTCGCGTGGCTCTGGGCGCTCGTCGCGTTCCGCCACTATCCGCTCCTGCTCGGCACGTCGCTGCTCGCGTATTCGCTCGGGCTGCGCCACGCGGTCGATGCCGACCATATCGCCGCCATCGACAACGTCACGCGCAAGCTGATGCAGGAAGGCAAGCGGCCGCTCTTCGCCGGCTTCTTCTTTTCGCTCGGACACTCGACGATCGTCGTCGCGGCCACCGCGTTGATCGCCGCGACCGCGATGGCCGTGCAAGGCCGATTCGCCGAGTTTCGCGAGATCGGCGGGATCATCGGCACGTCGGTGTCGTCGCTCTTCCTGTTCGCGATCGCGGCGATGAACCTCTTCGTGCTGCGCGGCGTGTGGCGCGCGTTCAGGCGCGTGCGTCGCGGCGAATCCTGCCGCGACGAAGACATCGACATGCTCGCGGTCGGCGGCGGGCCGCTCGCGCGCATCGCGCGGCCGCTCTTCAGGCTGATCGGCAAAAGCTGGCACATGTATCCGCTCGGCTTCCTGTTCGGGCTCGGCTTCGACACGGCCACCGAAATCGGCCTGATGGGCATCGCGGCCGCCGAAGCCGCACGCGGCATGCCGGTCTGGTCGATTCTCGTGTTTCCGGTGCTCTTCACGGCCGGCATGTCGCTCATCGATACCGCGGACAGTCTGCTGATGACGGGCGCCTATGGCTGGGCGTTCATGAAGCCGATCCGCAAGCTCTACTACAACCTCACGGTCACGCTCGTGTCGGTGCTGATCGCGCTGCTCGTCGGCGGCATCGAGGCGCTGGGTCTGATCGCGGACCGGCTGCAACTGAAGGGCGGACTGTGGGATGCGAGCGCGTCGCTGGCCGAGCACTTCGGGCTGCTCGGCTATGGCATCGTCGCGATTTTCGCCGCGTGCTGGCTCGTTTCCGCGCTCATTTACAAGTGGCGCGGCTATGACGCCATCGACGGCACCATCGCCCGTTAGGTCGATGGGCATTCTTCCTGCTTCGTGGATGCGCCAGCCGCTCATCCACCTTCCGTATCGAGCGGCGTTCAGGGAGAACGATCATGAACGAGCCGCAAGCCGGGGCCGACTCGCCGCACCTCGATAGCGCCGAGCAGGAACAGGCCGCCGAACACTCCGCACCGCATCCGCTCGTCATTCATGAGATCGTGCGCGAAGAAGGCGAAGTCGCGATGGAGCGCACCTTCGCCGCGCTGATGTGGTCGGCGCTCGCCGCCGGCCTTTCGATGGGTTTCTCGTTTCTCGTCCAGTCGATTCTCGAAAGCGCGCTGCCGGAGACAGGATGGAGCGGCCTCGTATCGAGCTTCGGCTATACGATCGGCTTCGTCTTCGTCATTCTCGGACGTCAGCAGCTCTTCACGGAGAGCACGCTCACCGCAGTGCTGCCCGTGCTCACGCGACGCGATCTCGTGACCCTGTTCAAGGCGCTGCGTCTCTGGGCGATCGTGCTTTTCTTCAACCTCGTCGGCACGACGATCTTCGCAGCCATCCTCCAGATTCGCGGCGTATTTTCGCCGGAAGTGAGCGAGGCGCTCGCCAAGGTCGCGATGACGCCGCTGTCCGCCGAGTTCGGCGTGACCGTCGTGCGCGGCGTGTTCTCCGGCTGGCTCATCGCGCTGATGGTGTGGCTGCTGCCGAGCGCGCGCTCGGAGCGTCTCCTGACCGTCCTGCTCGTGACGTACACCGTCGCGGTGAGCAAGCTCACGCACGTGATTGCGGGGTCGGTCGAAGCGGCGTACGCGGTGATGATCGGCGCGGCCAGCGTCCCGGACTACTTCCTCGTGTTTCTCGTGCCGACGTTCATCGGCAACGTGATCGGCGGCGTGTCGCTCGTCGCGATCGTCAATCATGCGGCGATCGCGCCGGAAATCATGGGCGTGCCGCACAAGCGCGACGACTGAACGCGGGTGCGCTCTTACTTGTTGTTGCCCGCGCCTGTGCCGTACAAACCGTTGTCGAAGCCGCCGCTGCCTTCGGTCTTGTGATCCTTGCCCGCGGTCGCGGAGCGGCCCTTCGCGGCATCCTTCGACTGCGGCTTCTGCGATTCATGCATCGCGGTGCCCGACGGAGCCGCGCTCGATGTCGAATCGGACTGGCGATTGTCTTGACTGCCGGCGCTGCCGCCGTTCGTGATCTGCGCGACGCCGTACGTGCTGAACGCCGCGATGACGCTGGCGAGGATCGCATTCGCGAGCATCGGCCAGGGCCGGCGTGCGCCGCGCGCGCGTTCGTGACGATGAGTGGACATGGCAGCTCCCGGCATGATCGAAGGTCTTTCTTTCGAGCATGAACGGTGCCCGGCGTACCGGCGGGACGCGTCCGCGATGCACGCGTGCCGTGAAAAGTCGGGAATTCGCAAAGCCGTTGCGCGCCCGGCTCGTCACGAGACGCGGGCGCGAACGAAGGATTCGCGCCGCGGCGCGAGCGGCGAAAGCGGTTGTCAGGCCGCTTTCGCCCAAAGCCTGTTGGTCGACTTCCTGCGGCTGCCGGAGCCGTCGCGCGGGCCGCTGTCGACCGTATCGAGCGCGATACGCAGCGCCTCGATGCGCTGCTTCTGCGCGGGCACGAGCGCATAACCCTTCAGCACGGCGGTGAGACGCTCGCGCCAGTACTCGACGTTGAGCGTGCCGGACGATTGTTTGTGCATCGTGCGAAGTTGCGCGAGTGCGCGCTCGATGTGTTGAAGCTCGACGTCAGCCATCGCCGAGGGCAGAAGGCTGCCCTTGGTCTCGTTCTTCTTCTTCATTTTTTGGTCTTCCTCTCGGCCATGCGGCGCATGGTCCCGACTTCGGACACGCACGCCGTTCAGGCACCCCGTTCACCCGCGCATTTTTTTGTAGCGTTGCGGGTGGCCCTTGCTCTTTTCTTCGGTAGACCGATCGTTGCCCGTCTTAGCGAGTTCGATCGTTAACAAAAATGTACGCAACGCGAGCCTGCTGGCTCCGTCTGTCATCGCACATTCATGTGATGGGGATGTGGGGATTTCGATGTTGCGCCGCGCCAGGGCGGCGTGGATCGATAGCGACGGCGGGAAGATGCGCTTATTCGCCGCTCTCGGCGGGCGCTTTCGTCGTGCGCTTGCCGCTGCGGCCGATCTGTTCTTCCATCGCGAGATCGAGCTTGCTCACCCTGCGTGGCTTGCCGGGTTCGCGCGCGTTGACGAACGCGACGAACTCGTCCATCGGCAGGGGATCGGAGAGTTTTTTCGAACCTTCGGCCGAGCGCTCGACGAGATAGAAGAGGCCGCCCGGCATCGAGATGGCCGCGTAGCTCGCGTTGCCGCTGCGCGTCTTGAGCCGTTCGACGGCGCTGATGGCTTTGGTCGAGCGCATGATGTGCCTGCTTATTTCTGGGGTTCGTCGTGGGCGGTCGCATCCGCCGGCGCGCATTTCTTGCCCGCGCCCTCGATCCACAGATTCGACGGATGACGCTGCCCCGGATAGAAGCGATACGTGGTCTCCCCGTTGTCGTAACGGACCTTGATCACGTTGGAATCGCCGAACTCCAGCATCACGCCTTGCGGGATTGCCGTCTTCTGATATTTGGCGTCGTGCTTCTTCGCTTCGTCGGCGATGCACTGGACGATGCCGTTCACCTTGTTGTCGGTCGATGATTTCTCGACTTCGGGTTGTCCTGCATCTTCGTTATGAAACTGGGCGCAAGCGGCGAAAAGCACAGGCAACGCGAGCGCCGCGGCGAGTTTTTTCATGGTCTTTCCCGTTTGATCTCTTGGTGCCGAACACGACATTAGAGCACAAGCCCTTTACAGTCCGGTCAGGTTCGCGGGCGCGCCTCGGGGTGCGCATGATCGAAGCAGCAAGGCCCGCGCCCGCCTGCGCGCCGCTCAGGCGTCGGGCGGCACGTCGAGCAGCGGCAGCGTGCCGCCGACGATGCCCGAGAACACCGGCCCCGCCACCGTGCCGCCGTAGTAGGTGCCGCCTGTGGGCTCGTCGATCATCACCGCGACGATCACGCGCGGATCGCTCATCGGCGCGATGCCGACGAACGATGCCCGGTACTTGTTCGCCGCATACGAGCGCCCGACCTGCTTGCGCGCCGTGCCCGTCTTGCCCCCGACGCGATAGCCTTCGACCGCCGCCGCGCGCCCGGTGCCGTGGTCGCCGGTCGCGTTTTCGAGCATGCTGCGCACGGCCTTCGCGGTCGCGGGCTTCGTCACCTGCATGGCGTCGCGGCGCGCTTCGCCCTGAATCAGCGTGGCCGGATGGAAGCGTCCGTCGCCGGCATAGGCGGTATAGATCTGTGCGATCTGCAAAAGCGAGAGCGACAGGCCGTAGCCATACGCCATCGTGGCCTGCTCGATCGGCTTCCAGCGCTCGGGCGAGCGCAGGCGGCCCGTTGCCGCGCCGGGGAAGGTCAGCTCGGGCGCGCGGCCGATGCCGTATTCGCGGTACTTGTCCCAGATGGTCTGCGCGGGAATCTGCAGCGCGAGCTTCGTGAGCGCGACGTTGCTGGACATCTGCACTGCCTCGGCCACGGTGATGATGCCGTGATTCGACGTGTCGTGAATCACGTTCGGCCCGAGCTTGAACGTGCCCGGCGCCGTATCGATGCGCGTGTCCGGCCGCACGCGGCCCAGATCGATCGACAGCGCGGCGACGAGCGGCTTGATCGTCGAGCCGGGCTCGAAGGTGTCGGTGAGCGCGCGGTTGCGCAACTGCTCGCCAGTGAGGCGCGAGCGGTCGTTCGGATCGAAGCTCGGATAATTGGCGAGCGCGAGCACCTCGCCGTTCCTCGCGTCCAGCACGACGACGCTGCCCGCGCGAGCCTTGTGCTTCGCGATCGCCGCTTTCAGTTGCGAGTGCGCGAGCTGCTGGATGCGCCGGTCGATCGTCAGTTGAATGGTCTCGCCGTTCTGCGGCATGGCCGGCTCGCCGATCTGCGAGACGACGCGGCCGAGGCGGTCGCGAATCACCTCGCGCTGGCCGGCTTCGCCCGTCAGACGCGTATCGGCGGCGAGCTCGACGCCTTCCTGCCCGTGATCCTCGTTATTGGTGAAGCCGACGACGTGCGCCGCCGATTCGCCTTCGGGATAGAAACGCTTCGTGTCCGGCACGAGCGTGATGCCCGCGCGCCCGATCGTCTGGATCCGCTCGGCGGACTCGGCTTCCACCTGACGCTTGAGCAGCACGAACGCGCGGTTCCCATCGACGCGCCGCTGCAACTCCTTCGGCGGCATGTCGAGCAGGCGCGCGATCTCGTTGCCGTGGTCGCCGTCGAAGAGCTTTGGCGTCGCCCAGACTTCATAGGTGGCGAGGCTCACGGCGAGCATCGCGCCGTTGCGATCGACGATGCGCCCGCGCGTCGCCGAAAGCGCCAGCGTGCGCTGATAGCGCTTCTGGCCTTCGCCGATATAGAACTCGTGGTCGATGACCTGCACCCACAGCGCGCGCCCCGCAAGCGACAGGAACGCCGCCGTGACGCCCATCACGACGAGACGCGAGCGCCACGCGGGCAGCCGGTTCGCGAGCATCGTGCTGCGGTGATGCGTCTGGAAATCGCTGCCGCCGCGCGTCTTCTTCTTGAACATCGTGGTCCTGTGATTAAGCTTGGTTGTGCCGGCCGGGGTGTCCGCGCATCAGGGCAGACGGGCGAGCGCGGCGTCGAGACCGGCGTCATCCGGCAGACGAATGCCGAGTTCGTTTTCGAGCACGCGGCGCAGATCGGCGACGCTTTCGAGTTCGCGATGATCGCTGCCTTCCCGTTCGTCGTGCGCCGAGAAGCGCCGGTTGAAGAGGCCGAAACGTTTGCCCGGCGCGAGACGCGCGGCCAGCAGGTTGTGCAGGAAAATCGACTGCGGATAGGCGGACACGAAATAGTTGGCCATCTCGTAGTCGGCGTCATACTGCGGGTCGAGGTCGAAGCGATACACGCGCGTCCATGCGCCGTTCACGAGCGCCTGCAGGATATAAGCGGGCGGCTCGCCGCCGGCATCGTCGAGGCGAAAGGCGCCGTGGGGCGTGATCTGTTCGAGGCCCGTCTGGAGTGCGAGCGGCGCGGACAGCGTCATGCCGCCGAAACCGACGTCGGTGAGAAACGTGCCTTCGTCGAGATCGACGAGCAGAAGCATGTGCGTGCGCGCCGGCATCTCCGGCGCATCCCGGCCCCAGAGGACGCGGCCCGCGAAGCTGCGCACGCGAAAACCCAGCGTCTGCAGTACGCTGCGAAACAGCAGGTTATGCTCGTAGCAGTAACCGCCGCGCCGGCTTTTGACGAGTTTGCGCTGGACCGATTCCAGATCGAGCCGCACCGGACGGCCGATCAGCACGTCGAGGTTTTCGAACGGAATGGTCTGGGGATGGAGCAGATGCAGCGCGCGCAGCATGTCGAGCGTCGGCGCGGGCCGCGCAGGTCCGGAAAAGCCGATGCGCTCGAAGTAAGCGGCAAGGTCGATGGAAGTGTCGTGTGCGTTCATGTAGTCCAGGCCTCGAGTCGGCTTCGATGTCGCAAGATCGGCGAGCGCAGGCGCCGAGCGCGCATATTTTACGACACGAAAGGTTAAAAATTACAAACTGCATACGTTTTTTGGCGCGCGGGTGCGTAGTGCGCCATCGAAATGAACTGTGCCGTATCGATGAAGGTCTTTCCAGGTTCACGCGCAACTGACAAGGGGCGATACGCCATGCCGAAAGAATCGAACGAAGCGAACCAATCGAACGAAGCGAATCCCGCGAACCCGGCGAGCGCGACATGCGCCGGCAAGCATCCCGCGCCGCCATGCACGCTCGTGATTTTCGGAGCCGGCGGCGATCTCACCAAGCGGCTCCTGATGCCGTCGCTGTACAACCTGTCCGCCGACAAGCTGCTCGACGACGGCATGGAAATCATCGGGGTGAACCACGGCGAGCGCGAGACGTCCGATTGGCGCGACGAGCTCACGCAATCGCTGCGCACTTTCGCCGCCGACAAGGCCGCCACCTTTCACACGTCGCAGTTGAACGAAGAGGCATGGAACTGGGTCGTTGGGCGGCTCGAGTATTTCCCCGGCGAATTCGAGGAAGACGAGACCTTTGCGCGGCTCAAGGCGCGGCTCGCGAAGGCGAAGTCCGGCAACATCATGTTCTACCTCGCGGTGGGCGCGCGCTTCTTTCAACCGATCATCGAGCATCTCGGCGCGGCGGGCCTGCTCGAAGAGAAGGACGGCAACTTCAGGCGGCTCGTCATCGAAAAGCCGTTCGGGACCGATCTGGCGTCCGCAAAGGCGCTCAACGCCTGCATCCTCAAATTCGCGGACGAGTCGCAGGTGTACCGGATCGACCATTTTCTCGGCAAGGACACGGTGCAGAGCATTCTCGCCGTGCGCTTCGCCAACGCGATGTTCGAGCCTATCTGGCGGCGCGAATACATCGACAACGTGCAGATCACGGCGGCGGAGACGATCGGCGTGGAAGGGCGCGGCAAGTTCTACGAGCAGACCGGCGCGTTTCGCGACATGCTGCCGAATCATCTTTTCCAGTTGCTCGGGATGGTAGCGATGGAGCCGCCGAATTCCTTCGATGCCGAATCCGTGCGTGACCGCAAAGCCGAAATTTTCGATGCGATCCGCCCGCTCACGGCGAACGATGTCGTGCTAGGTCAATACGAAGCCGGAGCGGCCGGGCCGGGCTACAAGGAAGAGCCGGGCGTCGCGAAAGACAGCCGCACCGAAACCTATGCGGCGGCACGCGTGTATGTCGAGAACTGGCGCTGGGCGGGCGTGCCGTTCTATCTGCGCACCGGCAAGCGGCTGACCGAGCGGCGCACGGAGATCTCGGTGCAACTCAAAGCCGTGCCGTTTCTGCTGTTCCGCGATACGCCCGTCGATGCGCTCACGCCGAACGTGTTCACGCTGCGTATCGATCCGGCGCACGGCACGACGTTCGATTTCAACGTGAAGGTGCCGGGACCGGTGATGCAGATCGGCAAGGTGCGATCGGCCTTCAACTACGCGGACTTTTTCGCGGAGCGGGCGAACGTCGGCTACGAGACGCTGCTCTATGACTGCATGCTCGGCGATGCCACGCTTTTCCAGCGCGCGGACAGCATCGAGACGGCGTGGGCCGCGGTGGATCGCGTGCTGCATCCCGACAGCCCGCTTGACGTGCACGGCTACGCGGCGGGCAGCGCGGGACCGGCGGAGTCGGATAAATTGCTGGCGCAGGACGGCCGCACATGGCGCGCGCTGACCGATACGCGCAAGAAGGACTGACCTCATCAACAATCATAAGGACAACGAGCGTGAGCACAGAATCAAGAGCCAAACAGAAAACGCATGTCTCGGCGGACAAACTCGCGATCAAGGCCGAACGGATTCTCGCGATCGATATCGGCGGGACCGGGTTGAAGGCGGCCATCATCTCCGAGGATGGCGAGATGAAGAGCGACCGCGTGCGCGTGGCGACGCCGCATCCGGCGAAGCCCGACGTGGTCGTGGAGACGCTCATCGAACTCATCAAACCGATCGTCGCGGAGCCGCCGACGCATATCTCCATCGGCTTTCCGGGCGTCGTGCGCGAGAACGTCGTGCTGACCGCGCCGAATCTCGGCACGCCGGCCTGGCGTGGCGTACCGCTCGCGCAACTGATTTCCGAGCGCCTCGGCGGCATGCCCGCGCGCATGATCAATGACGCCGAAATGCAGGGACTCGCGGCGATCGAAGGGCGCGGCATCGAGATGGTGTTGACGCTCGGCACCGGTGCGGGCACCGCGCTCTTTCGCGACGGCGAATTGATGCCGCATCTGGAACTCGCGCATCATCCGGTCGCGAAGGACAAGACCTACGACGAATACATCGGCAACGCGGCGCGCGAGAAGGCGGGCAAGAAACGCTGGAGCCGGCGCGTGGAGAAGATCATCGGCATTCTTGCGACGCTCGTGAACTACGACAAGCTCTGGATCGGCGGCGGCAACGCGGCGCACATCAAGTTCAAGCTGCCGGATAACGTGGCGATCGTGTCGAACGCGGCGGGCATCGAAGGCGGCGCGCGGCTGTGGCATCCGCGCTCGGTGCGCGAGACGCGGCAGTTGCCGCACTTCAACCAGCGGGAAGGGGCGCACTGATGAACGCTCAAGGCAAGTACGGCCTGCACAGCGCGACCGGCGACGGCGCCGCGGCCTTCGAAGCGCTCGCCCGCGTGGAGCTCGTCGTCACCGATTGCGACGGCACGCTGCTCTACACCGACAAGGCGCTCGGCCAGCCCGCGAAGGACGCGGTGCGCCGTCTGCGCGAAGCCGGCGTGCGCTTCACGGTGGCCAGCAGCCGGCCGGGCAAAGGCATGCGGCATATCGTGGAGGCGCTTTCTGTCGATATGCCGTATGCGTCGTACAACGGCGGCAGTCTCGTCAGGCCAGGCACGTGGGAGGTGCTGTCGTCGCACAAATTGCCGCGCGATGTCGTGCAGACCACGCTCGAAGCGCTCGCCGCCGCGAACGTGGACGCGTGGGTGTTCATCGACGATGCGTGGTATCTGACGAATCCCGAAGGCACCTACGTGCCGCTCGAAACGCGCACGGTCGGTTATGAGGGCGTGCGCGTGACGCGCTTCGACGATGTCGATCTCGACGCGGTCGACAAGATCGTCGGCTCGACCGCCGATACAGCATTGCTCGCGCGCGTGGAAAGCGATTTGCAGCGGCAACTGGAAGGTCGCGGTCATGCGGCGCGCTCGCAGACCTACTATCTCGACGTCACGAGCCTCGCGGCCAACAAGGGCACCGCGGTGCGCGAACTCGCGCAAATCGCGGGCGTGCCGCTCGAACGCTTGGCCGTGCTCGGCGACATGGGCAACGACGTGGCGATGTTCGAGATCGCGGGTGTATCGATCGCGATGGGACAGGCATCCGACACCGTGCAGCGTCAGGCGAGCCTAGTGTCGAAGAGCAATGACGAGGATGGCTTCGCGATCGGCATCGACGCGCTGCTGGCGGCGCGCGGTGCGGCCTGAGGTATTGCGGGCGGGAAAGGGGGCATCGACGCGTCGCGCAGCCTTGAACGGCCAGGCGCGGGGCATGCGGCCGCGTCGAAGTACAGGTGATCCGCGGGTTGGTTCAGAAGCGTGCGCTGCGGATCAGGCTCACGCTGGCTGCGGATGAATCAGATGAGGCGGTCAGGCATCAACGACGGCGCATCGGCGCACGCGGGCCGCCGCCGCTGGCGCGCTCGTCCTTGTGACGGAAGTTGATGCGGCCCTTCGTCAGGTCGTACACCGACAGTTCCAGCGTCACGCGGTCGCCGGCCAGAATACGGATGTGATTCTTGCGCATGCGGCCCGAGGCGTACGCGCCCACGACAACGCCGTTGTCCAGCGTGACGCGATAGCGGCTATCGGGAAGCACTTCGTCAACGATGCCGTCGAGTTCGATGAGTTCTTCTTTCGCCATATGGGGCTCCTGTGATGATTAGTAATGGGTGCATCTGCGAATCCTACGCCGATGAAGCGTCGAGCGCCGCTGCCCGCAGGCTGCGTCGCTACGAAACGTGAGATTCGATGCAAAGCGTGGCCTGGCACGTCCGGCACGATCAAAACGTGCGATCGGATCGCGCCGCGTCTCTATTTCAGGCTCGTTGTGAGCTTGACGGCATAGGCCGGACGACAGGGCGAACCGCGGGGGCGGCGCGCCGTGGCCGGCATGACCGGGACGGCGACATCGGCGAACAGCAAGGCCGACGTGCGGTTGATACGAAAAGCGGTGAAAATGCGACGTGCGTTCACGTCATATGCGGTCGATGGGCCTGTTTGCAAGCCCACTCCGCATTCTCGCGCAAATCGCTTGATTAGACAATGAATTTCGCCTGAAGGTTCCTGAAAGACGCTTTCTCGCTACAGCCAGCCCGCCTTCTTGAAGCGCCAGTAAAGCACGAGATCGACGATCAGCATAACCGCGAGACAGGTCGGATAGCCGTAGATCCAGTCGAGCTCCGGAATCGATTTGAAGTTCATGCCGTAGATGCCGGCGATCATCGTCGGCACCGCGAAGAGGGCCGCGAAGGAGCCGAGGCGCTTGGTCACTTCGCTTTCCGCGAGCGCGATCAGGCCGAGATTCACCTGAATCGCCGTGACGATCATTTCACGACGCCCTTCGATCGTCTTCACGATGCGCAGCAGGTGGTCGTACACGTCGCGGAAATATTCCTGCATGCCCGAACACACGCCCGGCGATCGCCCGCCATACAGTTTGCTGACGGCTTCGAGCAGCGGCGCCGTGTGATGCTGGAGAATCGTCATGCGCCGCTTCAACGAGTAAAGATCCTCGATGATCTCGCGCGATTCCACCGAGCCTTTCTGTTCGAAGATGCGCTCTTCCACTTCGTCGACTTCCGCGCCGAGCGTTTCCAGCACGGGAAAGTATCGATCCACGACGGCATCGAGCAGCGCGTACATCACGAAGGCCGGCCCGTGCTTGAGCAGATGCGGCTCGCGCTCGCAGCGCTTGCGCACTTCCTGAAAGCCTTGCGTCGTGCGATTGCGCACCGAGAGCACATAGTTCCTGCCGACGAACACGTTCATCTCGCCGACGAGCACCTCGCCTTCTTCATCGAACTCGACGGTATGGAAGACCGCGAACAGCGAGTCGCCGTATTCCTCGATCTTCGGCCGCTGATGACCATGCTGCGCATCTTCGACCGCCAACTCATGCAGACCGAACTGGTGTGTCATATGCGCGAGCTCGCCGGGACCGGGCTCCTTCAATGCAACCCAAATGAAAGAGTCGGGCATATCGCGATAGGCGTTGATATCGTCGATATTGACGTCCGCGAGTTTCCGGCCGTTCTGATAAGCCGCGCAATTGACCAGCATGGGGCGCCCTTTATAGTTATTTCGATGTCACCGGCCACGCGTCGATGGGCGCTCGAAGTCGCGTGATGATTCGCGTGGGGCGCGAGCGCGTGGCCTCCATCCATCGAATCTTAGCTGGACATGCGCACTGTTGCCAACGAGCGTCGATCGTGCGGCGCTCGTTTCCCGCCATCAAGTCGTGCTGAAGTCGACGGCGTATTCGGTCGGCGACGGCAGCGTCGGAACATGCGCGGACTGCGAATCGAGCTTGGTCAGCTTGCCCTCGACGGTCGCGCCGATATCCATGCGCAACTGCTGATAGTAGATGTTGCCCAGCACGCGCGCGTTGGACTGAAGTTCGACGAAATGCGCGACGGTGACATCGCCCGTCACGCAGCCATTGATGATGACATCGTAGGCGCTCACATTGCCGCGAATCGCGCCCTGATCGCTCACGACGAGCAGCGTTTCTTCGCCGGGGCGGCCGCTCACGTTGCCCGTCACCTGGCCGTCCATGCGCAGGCCCTCGCTGAACTCGAGATCGCCGGAGATATGAACGTTATGCGCGACGAGCGTCGCGAGCTTGGCCATCTTGACGCCGGTGGAATCCTTCTTGGATGAAAACATGTCGAGTCCTTGCGATGCGGTAAGGGGTTACACGAAAGCGAGCGTGCGAGACGTGCCGCTCAATCGGGCTTGTGCTGTTTCTTGAGGAAAACGAGGTCGGTCTGCAGGCGCTGAATCTCGGCCGTGCCGTCCGCTACGCGCTGTTCCAGCGCCGCACGGGTCGCCGCTTCCTGTTCGAGTGCGAGTTGCGCATGCGCGAGCTGATCGCGCAGCGTCTGCTCGGAGGCGGGCGGCGCGCAGAGCGCGTCGAGCTTGTGCGCGTCCTCGTTCGAACGCTTGAGCGCGAAGCCCGCGGCAGCGAGCGCGGCCATCGCGCAGATGGCCGCGATCAAGCCTAGCCAGATGCCCGCGCCGCGCTTGGGCGTGAGCGAATAGGACTGACGAGTCAGTTGCAGCGACGGCCGCTTCGAATCAACTTTGCGCATTCGGCTTGCGCCTGAAGAGCGCGAGAAAGGGTGAGGGATTGATCTGCGCGCCGTCGACGATCACTTCGAAATGCAGATGCGGGCCCGTGGAGCGTCCGGTCGAGCCGACTTCCGCGATCTCCTGTCCGGGCATCACGTAGTCGCCGGCTTTCACGAGGACGCGCGATGCGTGTCCATAGCGCGTCATCGTGCCGTCGCCGTGGCGGATATCGACCGCGTTGCCGTAGCCGTTGCGCTCTCCGGCCTGCACGACGCGTCCGCCCGCGCTCGCCAGGATCGGCGTGCCGGTTGGCGCGACGAGATCGACGCCCGGATGAAAGCTCAGATGTCCGGTGAACGGATCCAGACGATTGCCGTAAGGCGAGCCGCTGCGCGCGCCGGGCGCCGGTTCGCGGCCGGGAAACGCCATGTACGCGGCATAGTGCGCGAGCGTCTGCGTCTGCAACTGCGAGACTTGGTCGTTCACGCAATCGATGATGCGTTGCGTGCTTTTCAGACGCTGCCGCGGCGCGCCCGTCGTCGTGTGGCCGGTATCGCAAAGGCGTGGCGGCAGCGCCGGGCCGCCGGCGCCGTCGAGCGACGATGCCGGTTCCTCGCTGTCCGGCAGCGGCGGCACGTCGTGCACGCCGGACGTGCCGCCCGTGCCGTGCGCGGCCTTCAGGTGCGCGTCGAACTCGTGCAGCTCGTTCACTTCCGCGGACAGCCCTTCGACGCGCGGCGCGAGTTCGATCAGCGCGGCATTGATCCGCCCGAGCTCTTCGATCTCGTACGAGCGGCGCGACGTCAGCGCGCGCTCTTCGCCGAGATGGCTGCGGCCGAACATCGTGCCGATGGCGATGCCGAGCGCGAGCGCGGCGATCAGCAGCGTGATCGCGCCGATGATGGCGATGGCGCGCGCCGTCCGTGCCTCGACGAAGCGGATGCGCTGGCGGGACATGGTCCGCCGTGACCAGATGACGAAAGCCATCAGCGCGCGGAGCGGCCAGTATGGCCGGCGGAAAAAAGACTAAGGAAAATCACGGGGATGGAGTGCGCCGCGCTCTCCACGGCAAAACGATAAGACTGGGCGCCGATTATGCACGACCCTGTGTGCACAGGCGATGTTTTAAACAGGATATCGAAGCAAAATTACACGAATTCATCGGGTCAAATTTTGTGACGCGCGATTGGGCATCGACGGATAACACGTTCGATCCGATCTCGCTGTCATAAAACGTGATTCGATCAGGATGACTTGACATCGACCCACGCCATCTGCGTGCCGTCGCCCATCAGGAATCCGCGGTTCGCTTCGGCCGCCGCGCGCAGATAGTCCCAGACGGCCGTGATGCGCTTCAGCTTGCGCAGGTCTTCGCGGCAGGACAGAAAGAAAGCGCGCGTCACGACGATCTCGTCCGGCAGCACCGGCACGAAGCGTGGATCGGCGGAGGTCATGAAGCACGGCAGGATCGCGAGCGCGCGGCCCTGCAGCGCCGCGAAGTATTGCGCGATCGCGCTCGTGCTGCGCCAGCGCGACACCGCGCCCGGCACCGCGCGCTCGAGATACAGCAGTTCGTAACTGAACGCGAGATCGTCGATATAGCTCGCGAAGCGATGATGTCGCAGATCCTCGCTCGAGCGGATCGGCCCGTGCGCGTCCAGATACTCGGCGGTCGCGTAGAGCTTGAGCCGGTATTCGCAGAGCTTCGTATAGACGTACTGGCCCTGCTCGGGGCGCTCGAGCGTCACGGCGATATCCGCCTCGCGCTTGGACAGGCTCACGAAATGCGGCACCGGCAACAGGTCGATGGAAATGTTCGGATGCGCGTCCTGGAAGCGCGCGAGCTGCGGCGCGAGAAAAAAGCAGCCGAAACCTTCCGTCGAGCCGACGCGTACATGTCCCGACAGCGCGTGGCCCGTATTGGCGATCTGCTCGGTGGCGGACTGCACCGTCGTCTCGATCGAATCGACGAAACCGAGCAGCCGCTGGCCCTCGGCGGTCAGAATGAATCCGCCGCTACGCGACTTGTCGAACAGGAGAGTGCCGAGCGCGTCTTCGAGCGCGCGCACGCGCCTCGCGACCGTCGTGTAATCGACGCCCAGGCGCTTGGCCGCGCCGCTCGCGCGCTGCGTGCGGGCGACTTCGAGGAAGAAGCGCAGATCGTCCCAGTTGAGGCGGGCGAGGTCGAACTTGGCGGTTTGCATGGCGTTTTTTTGCATATCGATCGGGTGTTTTTATGGTGCCATGATGGACTTTTGCATAACTATACTCAAGGAAACGACCGTGCAGCAGTGCAGGCCGATTTCTTATAAACGGAGACGACATGCCTTTCCCCTTCGGCGCCGCACCGGCGTCCAGTCCGCGCGTCTTCGTTTCTCATCCCAACCCCCGCGTTTGCAACTTTCCAGACAAGGAGTGACTCGTGAATATCGCTGCTGAACATCCGGCGCAGAATACATCCGTCCGTACGGCCAAGCTGCTGATCGACGGCCAGTTCGTCGATTCGAAGACGACCGAATGGCGCGACATCGTCAATCCCGCGACACAGGAGGTGGTCGGCCGCGTGCCCTTCGCGACGATGGACGAGGTGAACGCCGCCGTTGCCGCCGCGCACAAGGCGTTTCAGACGTGGCGCACGACGCCGCTCGGCGCGCGCATGCGTCTGATGCTGAAGTTCCAGGATCTCGTGCGCCAGAACCAGAAACGCATCGCGCAGACGCTCACGGCCGAGCAGGGCAAGACGCTGGCCGATGCCGAGGGCGATATCTTCCGCGGTCTCGAAGTCGTCGAACATGCGTGCTCGATCAGCACGCTGCAGCAAGGCGAATTCTCCGAGAACGTCGCGGGCGGCGTCGATACGTACACGCTGCGCCAGCCGATCGGCGTCTGCGCGGGCATCACGCCGTTCAACTTCCCCGCGATGATCCCGCTGTGGATGTTCCCGATGGCGATCGTCTGCGGCAACACCTTCGTGCTGAAGCCGTCGGAGCAGGACCCGCTTTCGACGATGGAACTCGTCGAGCTCGCGATCGAAGCAGGCGTGCCGCCGGGCGTGCTCAACGTCGTGCATGGCGGCAAGGAAGTCGTGGACGCGATCTGCACGCATCCCGACATCAAGGCGATCTCGTTCGTCGGTTCGACGGCCGTCGGCACGCATGTCTACAACCTCGGGAGCCAGCACGGCAAGCGCGTGCAGTCGATGATGGGCGCGAAAAATCACGCCGTCGTGCTGCCCGACGCGAACAAGGAACAGACGCTCAACGCGCTCGCGGGCGCGGGCTTCGGCGCGGCGGGCCAGCGCTGCATGGCGACGTCGGTGGCGGTGTTCGTCGGGGCGTCGAAGGAGTGGGTGCCGGAGCTCGTCGAACGCGCAAGGACGCTCAAGGTCAATGCGGGCATCGAACCGAATACGGATGTCGGCCCGGTCGTTTCGAAAACGGCGAAGGAGCGCATTCTCGGCCTGATCGGCCGCGGCGTGGAAGAGGGCGCGACGCTCGCGCTCGATGGCCGCGATATCGACGTGAAGGGCTACGAGAGCGGCAATTTCATCGGCCCGACGATCTTCACGAACGTCGATACCGATATGTCGATCTACAAGACCGAGATCTTCGGCCCGGTGCTGTGCGTGGTCGAAGCCGACACGCTCGATGACGCGATCGCGCTCGTCAATCGCAATCCGATGGGCAACGGCGTCGGTCTCTTCACGCAAAGCGGCGCTGCGGCGCGCAAGTTCCAGAGCGAGATCGACATCGGCCAGGTGGGCATCAACATTCCGATTCCGGTGCCGGTGCCCGCGTTCAGTTTCACGGGCTCGCGCGGCTCGAAACTGGGCGATCTCGGGCCATACGGCAAGCAGGTCGTGCAGTTCTACACCCAGACCAAGACGGTCACCTCGCGCTGGTTCGACGACGCCACGGTGAACGACGGCGTCAACACGACCATCTCGCTGAGATAAGAAAAGGAGACGGCGATGAAAATAGGCTTTATCGGCCTCGGGCACATGGGCGGCCCGATGGCCGCCAATCTCCTCAAAGCGGGTCACGCGGTAACGGCGTTCGATCTCGTGCCCGATGCGCTGGACGCGGCGAAAGCGGCGGGCGCGAGGCTGGCCGCTTCGCCGCGCGCGGCCGCCGAAGGCGCGGAAGTCGTCATCACGATGCTTCCCGCAGCGCAGCATGTGAAGTCGGTCTATCTCGGCGATGACGGCGTGCTTGCGGGTGTTGCGAAGGGCGTGCCGCTCGTCGACAGCAGCACGATCGATCCGGCCACCGCGAAGCTCATCGGCCAAGCGGCGGCGAAGCAGGGCAATCCGTTCGCGGATGCACCGGTTTCCGGCGGCGTCGTCGGCGCACAGGCGGGTACGCTGACCTTCATGGTCGGCGCCGACGAAGCGCTCTTCGAAACGCTGCGCCCCATGCTCTCAGGCATGGGCAAGAACATGGTGCGCTGCGGCGAAACGGGCACCGGTCAGATCGCCAAGATCTGCAATAACCTGCTGCTAGGGATTTCCATGATCGGCGTCGCGGAAGCGATGAAGCTGGGCGAAACACTCGGCATCGATCCGACGAAACTGGCGAGCATCGTCAATACATCGACCGGGCGTTGCTGGAGTTCGGATACGTGTAATCCTTATCCGGGAATCGTCGAAACGGCGCCCGCTTCGCGCGGATATTCGGGCGGGTTCGGAGCGGATCTGATGCTGAAGGATCTGGGCCTTGCTGTCGATGCGGCGCGTAGCGCAAAGCAGCCGGTTTTCATGGGCGCGCTGGCACAACAGTTGTATCAGTCGATGAGCCAGCAGGGACTCGGCGGACTCGATTTTTCAGGGATTATCAAGCTATACGCCAAGCAACAAAACGGCCAATAAGCGATCAAACGAGTTATGGGTTCGGTGCGCACGCGCGTGCCGAATTCAAGGGTATAAATAACAACGTTGTTCAGTTGCACTGCACAATGCATCGTGTAATCCCTTACTGGGTGTGATCATCGGGAATACGATGATTCGCTTTCCCGAAAATTGTCCTATTCTGAAAGCACGACGCCCGTCTGCCGTTCGGTCAGAACGCTCCGGTTGCGCCACGGTGCAGGTAGAACGCCCGTCGTTTTCGGGCAATCAGATGAGGAGTACGCGATGCAAGTAACACGTCACTTAAATATGGAATTGCGGCACGCCACGGTGCCGACTTATGTAGCCAGCTATTTCTTTCCGTTGCTGCTATTGGCATACGAAGCCTGGCGAGTGGGGTCTTGGGTCGCGGTGAACGGCTTCAACTTCATGAACTTCAACTCGATGGGTTATGAGTTCGCGTTGATGATCGCCGTGTTCTGTATGCAGGTCATCGTGGAAATCGCGTTCCTCGCGGGCGCCGTTCTGACGAAGCACAAGGATGTCGGCCACCGGCTGGCAAATTTGTCGCTGGGTCTCTTCTGTTCGCTAGTGGTGTTGGGTTTCGATCTTGCACTGCAATATGGTTTGAGCGGAAGCTGATCTCTGACGGCTCTCTTGCATGATTCGAAAGAAGAAACGCCGGCTCTTCGCAGCCGGCGTTTTGTTTTTTGGCGCGCCTAGCAACCTGCCGCGCTAGGTAAGGTCGGCGGTGCCTCCGAACGCTCTTCATAGCATTTTCTGTCCGCATCCTTCAGCGCGCTGCGCAGGCCTTCTTCCACCACCGGATGATAGAAAGGCAGCTTGAGCGTTTCATCGAGCGTGAGTTCGAGTTGCAGCGCCCACGCGAGCAGATGCCCCAGATGCTCCATCGCCGGGCCGCAGCCTTGCGCGCCGCGAAGCTTGCCGGTTTTCGCGTCGGCGTAGACGTGCAGCAGGCCGCGGTTTTGCCGCATCACGCGGCTTCTGCCCTGATTCTCGAACGATACCTCGCCGGTCACCGTCATCTGCTTGTCGAGCTCGTCGTACGACGCGCCGACCATTACCGCTTGCGGCTCGCTGAACACGATCGAGAAGGGCACCTTGCGCCTGACCGCCTGCACGTCCGGGAAGCGCGCGGCGTTGTCGCCGGCGAGCTTGCCTTCGTCGGCGGCGTCGTGGAGCCAGGGACGCGTGCCGTCGCAATCGCCCGCGATGAAGATAGAGCTCGTGCCGCATTGCATCGTGGTTTCGTCGAACAGCGGCACGCCTTTTTCGTTCAGTTCGATGCCCGCGTTTTCGAGCGCGAGCGGCGCGAGATTCGGTCTGCGGCCCGTCGCTGCGAGCACCAGATCGACACGTTCGACGTGGCTCGCGCCATCCGGCGAGGTGAAGCGCAGCGTGGGCACGCCGTCTTCGAGCGACATCTTTTCGAACTTCGCGTCGGGATCGAAATAGAACTCGTCGGCGAGTGCGGCGGCGAGCGCATCGCGCACCGGTTTGTCGGTGAGCCCTGCAACGCGGCCGCCCTTGCCGAACATGAAGATATCGACATCGAGACGCGCGAGCGCCTGTCCCAGCTCCAGCGCGATCGGCCCCGCGCCGAACACCGCGATGCGCTTCGGCAGCGTGCGCAGCTCGAAAAGATCGTCGCTCGTGATGAGCTTGTCGCCGAACACCCTCAGTTCCTCGGGCACGCTCGGCGCCGCGCCCGTCGCGATCACGACGCTCTTCGCCTCGACGCGCGTGTGATCCCCGACGACGAGCTGCGTCGGCGCTTCGAAGCGCGCCTCGCCGTGCAGCACGATGCCGCCGGGCAGCGCGTCGGTTTCTTCGAGCACGCCCTTGACGAAGTAATCGCGCTCGCGCCGCACGTAGTCGAGCACATGCGCGTAGTCCGCTTCGAGCGCGTGCGTGCCTTCGATGCCGCGCGCGGCCAGCGAACGCGCATCGTGCAATCCATTCGCCGCCGCGAGCAGCAGCTTCGACGGCATGCAACCGACGCGCGCGCAGGTCGTGCCGAACTCGCCGCCCTCGATCAGCACCGCGTTCGCGCCCGCGAGCCGCGCCGCACGCAACGCAGCCATGCCCGCGGTGCCTGCGCCGATCACGGCGACGTCAACCTTGATTTCGTTCATTCCGTCCCCGTGTTTCTGTCGATGCGATATCAGCCGTTATCCGCGAATCCGGGATAGAGCGTCATGCCGCCATCGACGAACAGCGTCGTACCGACGACGTAATCGCTGTCATCGGACGCGAGCCAGACCGCCGCGCGGCCGATATCCTCCACTTCCCCGACTCGCCCGTACGGAATCAACGTCAGCAGCTTGTCGAGCTTCTCCTGCGTATCCCATGCGTTCTTGTTGATCGGCGTGCGGATTGCGCCGGGCGCGATGCCGTTCACGCGAATACGCTGCGGCGCGACTTCCTGCGCGATCGTTTTCATCATCATCTGGATGCCGCCTTTGGACGCTGCGTAGTTCACGTGTCCCGCCCACGGAATGACCTCGTGAACCGAGCTCATGCAGATGATCTTGCCGAGCGCCTTCGACACGTCGCGCATGCCGCGCCGCTCGAATATGCGCACGGCGCGTTGCGCGGTCAGGAATTGTCCGGTGAGGTTCGTTTCGATGACCGTGTTCCAGTCGGCGAGCGTAAGCGCGGAAAACTTCGCGTCCTTCTGCAGCCCGGAATTCGCAACGACGATATCGATGGTCCCGAAGCGCTTCACGACGGCATCGAACATCGCGTCGATCTGGGTTTCGTCGGACACGTCCGCGCCGACGGCGAATGCTTCGCCGCCTTTCGCCGTGATCGCGGCGGAGAGTTCTTCGGCCGGTTCCGCGTGCGAGTGATAGTTGATGGCGACGTGCGCGCCCGCGTCGGCGAGCGCGGTGGCGACGCCCGCGCCGATGCCCGAACTCGCGCCCGTCACGAGCGCGATCTGGCCTGCGAGGGGTTTGTGCATGTGCAGTTCCGTGATGGTCAGTCGTTCCTCGGCAGCAAGGCGTGCGCCCACGGAAGGAAGGCTTCAGCGACTCTTCAATTCCTCATACACTTCGGCGTATTTGAGCGCGGCCGCTTCCCAACTGAAGCTCTGGCCCATCGCGCGCTTGACGACGGCCTTCCAGTCCGTGCGCCGCGCCTTGAGTGCGAACGCGCGCCGGATCGCGCCGACGATGCCCGCGCGATCGAAGGTATCGAAGACGAAGCCGGTCGCGAGGTCGTCGGCAAGATTTTCCAGCGAGCTATCGACGACGGTGTCGGCAAGCCCGCCCACACGATGCACGAGCGGCAGCGAGCCGTAGGCGAGCGCATAGAGCTGCGTGAGGCCGCACGGCTCGAAGCGCGACGGCACCATCACCACATCGCTGCCCGCGATGATCGAATGCGAGAGCGTCTCGTCGAAACCCAGCTCGATCGCGACCGCGCCCGGATGCGCCGCCGCCGCGTTCTTCATGCCGGTTTCGAGCGCCGGATCGCCCGTGCCGAGCACCGCCAGCTGGCCGCCGCGCTGGACGATATCGGGCACGGCCGAGAGCAATAGATCGAGCCCTTTCTGCTCGGTGAGCCGGCTGACGACGCCGAAGAGCAGGGCGTCGCCATCGCGCGCGAGTCCCATGCGTTCCTGCAGCGCCGCCTTGCACTTCGATTTCGCCGATGGCTTCGACGCGGTGTACTTCGCCGCGATGGATTCGTCGACCGACGGGCTCCAGATCGAATAATCGACGCCGTTCAGGATGCCGGTGATGTCGTAGGTGCGCGTCTGCAACAAGCCGTGCAGCCCGGCGCCGTGCGCTTGCGTCTGGATTTCGCGCGCGTAGGTCGGGCTCACCGTCGTGATGCGGTCCGCGTAGTAGAGGCCCGCCTTCAGGAACGAGACGTGACCGTAGAACTCCACGCCGTCCACCGCGTAAAAGTCGGCGGGCAATTGGAGCGCCCCGAATTCCGACGCGGCGAACGTGCCCTGATACGCGAGGTTGTGCACGGTCATCACGCTCGCGACCCTGGCCGCGCCGTCGCGCTCGAATGCGCGCAGATACGCGGGCGCGAGTCCCGCGTGCCAGTCGTGCGCGTGGACGATATGCGGTTTCCACGCCGGATCGGCGCCCGTCGCGATGCGCGCCGCCGCCCAGCCGAGCAGCGCGAAGCGGCGGTCGTTGTCGGCATATGAGCGATGCGCGGCATCGAGATACGGATTGCCCGGGCGATCGTAGAACTGATCCGCGCGCACGACGTACACCGCGACGCCGTGCGGTTGCAGCACGCCACGTTCGAGCCGCACGTTGCCCGCGCCGAACGCGGCGCCCAGATCGGCGACCGGCTGAAGGTCGTCGAGGCCCGCGAGCACGGCGGGAAAGCCCGGCAGCACGACGCGCGCATCCGTGCCCAGTTGCGACTGCGCGGGCGGCAGCGCGCCGACTACATCGGCGAGGCCGCCGGTTTTCAACAGCGGAAACATTTCTGCTGCGGCATGCAGCACGCATACGGTCATCGGCGCTCCCGTCGAATGGATTCGTGTTGTCGTGGTCGTCCGGCGCGCCGACGCCTAGCTTTGCGGCAGTCGCGCCAGTGCATCGCGCGTGATGAGCGTGACGCCCGACTCCGTGCGGAAGAAACGCGCGGCGTCGTCGTCCGGATCCTCGCCGACCACGAGACCTTCGGGCACCGTGCAACCGCGATCGATCACGACGCGCTGCAATCTGCAACTCGGCCCGATGGTCACCTGAGGCAACAAGACTGCCTCATTGATGTTACAGAACGAGTGCACCCGCACCGCCGACGAAAACACCGACTTCGACACCTGCGATCCCGAAATCACGCAGCCGCCGCACACGAGCAGATTCGTGATCGCGCCTTGCTGGCCGTTCAGGTCGCGCACGAACTTGCCGGGCGGCAACTGTTCCTGATTGGTCCAGATCGGCCAGTTGCGGTCGTAGAGATCGAGTTCGGGGATGGTCGAGGCGAGATCGAGGTTCGCCGACCAGTACGCGTCCACCGTGCCGACGTCGCGCCAGTAGGCGGGCGCTTCGGGATCGGTGCTCGACGTGACGCACGACATGCCGAACGGATGCGCGATCGCCTTGCCGGTCGTGACGACGCGCGGAATGATGTCCTTGCCGAAGTCGTGATCCGTGTTCGACGTCTCGATGTTCTCCTGCAGCATGTCGTAGAGATATTTCGCGCTGAACACGTAGATGCCCATGCTCGCGAGCGCGATATCCGGCTTGCCCGGCATGGCGGGCGGATCGGCGGGCTTTTCGAGGAAGTCCGTGACGCGGCGGTTCTCGTCGACGTGCATCACGCCGAACGCGACGGCGTCCATGCGCGGCACCTCGATGCAGCCGACCGTGCAGTCCGCGCCGCTCTCCACATGGTCGAGCACCATGCGCGTGTAATCCATCTTGTAGATGTGATCGCCCGCCAGCACGATGACGAATTCCGGCCCGATCGAACGGACGATATCGAGGTTCTGATAGACGGCGTCGGCCGTGCCGCGATACCAACTCGAATCGACGCGCTGCTGCGCCGGCCAGATATCGATGAACTCATTGAACTCGCCGCGCAGAAAACCCCAGCCGCGCTGGAGGTGCCGGATGAGCGAATGGGCCTTGTATTGCGTGACGACGGCGATGCGGCGGATGCCGGAATTGAGGCAGTTGGACAGCGCGAAATCGACGATGCGGTACTTGCCGCCGAAGTGGACGGCCGGCTTCACGCGCTTGTCGGTGAGCGGGCCGAGGCGGGTGCCGCGCCCGCCGGCGAGAACGATTGCGAGGGTCGACTTTTGCAAATCGGTGCGATTCTTAGACAGCGTCTCCATGCCAGCCTCCTGATTTGACCTGCGACTATTGATGTCTTGCCGTGTGTTCGTCCTCGTGTGCTTTCGCTGTTGCGTCGATGAGCATTATCCGGCGCGCATTCGACTCCGTGTGCTGAACTCGCTCGTTTTTTTCGCGTTGATGCACCGCCGATGCAATCGGATCGATCGAGCAAGCGGCGTGCCGAACGGCGCACGGGCGTGCTGCGCGGCGTCTTCGGCCGATGATGGTGTTGCAGCCGCGCGACCTTTTGGGCTTCTGATCGATCGGATCGCTTGATAAAACGCGTGTTGGCAATTTATATCGAACGGGCCATGCCGCAGTGCGTCGAGGCACGGCACAATACGAAGATCGAGTTGCCTGCGCACGCCCGCAGACGGCGTCCACGGGCGCTCTTCGTAAAGTCGCTGTTGCGCTGCGCCGCACGACCATCGGCGCGACAAACGTTTCACCAGTCCGGACACGATCAATCGGGAAAGCAGAACATGAACAACGTCCTGAGCATTCAATCGCATGTGGTGTTCGGCCATGCGGGCAACAGCGCCGCGGTTTTCCCGATGCGGCGTCTGGGCGTCAACGTCTGGCCGCTCAACACCGTGCAGTTCTCCAATCACACGCAGTATGGCCGCTGGACTGGCAGCGCGTTCGACGCCGACGAGCTTCAGAACGTGATCGAAGGCATCGGCGCGATCGGCGTGCTCGCGCGCTGCAACGCGGTGCTGTCCGGCTATCTCGGCGCGCCTGAGCAGGCTCGCGCCGTGGTTGAAATCGTGAAGATGGTGAAGGCCGTGAACCCGCGCGCGCTCTATTTCTGCGATCCGGTCATGGGTCAGACGGGCGGATGCACGGTCGCGCCGGGCATCGAGGATTTCCTCGTCACGACCATGCCCGAAATCGCCGATGCGATCATCCCCAATCACGTCGAGCTGGAAAAGCTCGTCGGGCGCACCATCGAAACGGTGGAGGAAGCGGTCGACGCGTGCCGCGACGTGATCGCGCGCGGCCCGCGCATCGTGATGGTGAAACATCTGCTCGATCGCAACAGCCGCGCCGACACCTTCAACATGCTCGCCGTGTCGCCGTCCGAAGCGTGGTTCGCGCAGCGCCCGCTCTATCCGTTCGCGCGGCAGCCGGTGGGCGTCGGCGATCTGACGAGCGCGGTGTTCGTCGCGCGCACCCTGCAGGGCGATTCGCTGCGCACGGCGCTTGAGCACACGCTCGCGGCGGTGAATGCCGTCGTCAAGGCGACTTACGATGCAGGGCGCTACGAGCTGGAAATTGTCGCGTCGCAGGATGAGATCGCGAAGCCGACCGATCGTTTTCCCGCGATCCGCGTAACGGGCACGGAGCGAGCCAGGGGCCGCTAGATCGCCCGGCCGTTCGCTTCCATCAGGCCGAATCGCCACGACAGACGCCGCGTCGCGGCGAGAAGGGCGCGTGCCAGCGGGCCGTCCGCAGCGCTGTCGAAGCCGCCCGACGAGCCGATCAGCGCAATCACGAGGCACACGCTCCCGGTGTGATCGAAAACCGGCGCGGCCAGCGCATGAATGCCGGGCACCGGCACACCGAGCGCCGTTTCGAGGCCTCGTTCCCTGATACCGTCCAGCCGCGCGCGATATGCGGCGTCCAGTCCCGCATCCGGCGCCGAACCCGCCAGGCGGATGTGATCCTGTTCCATCAACGATGCAAGCATGTCCGCCGGCAGATGCGCGGCGTAGACGCGCCCGATCGCCGTGTTGACAAGCGACATCGCCGTGCCGACTCTCAAGCTGACATGCTGCGGCCGCGCCGATTCTTCCAGCCGGACCACGGTCGGGCCGAGCGGGCCGAGCGCGGCGGCGGCAACCGTCATCGAAGTACTCGCGGCGAGCGCGACGATTTCGCTTTCCGCGTCGCGGATCGGCGAGAGACGTTGCAGCGCGATGAGCCCGAGCTCGCGGCTCAGACGGCCCGCGTGGAACAGCCCGGCGTCGTCGCGCGCGAGCAGGCCGACCTTCACCAGACTCACCAGATGCGCGAACGCTTTCGCGGGCGGCATGCCGGCAGCGGCGGCCAGATCGCGCAGCGTGAGCGGCTGGCCTGCCGCAACCAGTGCGCGCAACAGATCGCCGGTCGCGTCGAGTGCGTTGATGCCGCGCTGCGGCTTGATGTCTTCGTCGAACGTCGTCATGAAAGCAATCCGGTGATATCGCGTGCCGCGTCTTTCAACGCGTGTGCCAGCGGGCCATCCCAATCGACATCGCACAGGCCGGTCGGGCCGATCGCCGTCAGTGCGAGTTGCATCCGCTGCGCGCCGTCGAATACCGGCACGCTTATGCTGCTGACGCCCGGACTCGGCGCATCGACGCCGCGTTCGATGCCACGCGCCCGTATCTCGCCGATGCGCGCGCTCATCTCCGGCGCGTCGGCTTCGGCCTGATGCGCGAGCATCGCGGCGACGCGGACGTCATCGTCGAAAGCGCGGAAGACGCGTCCGGTCGCCGTCGCGGAAAGCGACATCACTGTGCCGACGTGCAAATTGACATGCAGCGGATAGCCGCCGCGCTCGTAACGCACGATGGTCGGCCCTTGCGGCCCGGCGACGCTGACCGCGACGCTCATGCCGGTCGCGAGCGCCAGTGCCGGAACGCGCGACGCGGCCGCGCGATACGCCGGCTGATGTTCCAGATTCAATAGACCGAGACGCAGCGAAAGCGGACCCGGCTCGTAGTTGCCGGTGAGCGCGTCGCGCTTGACGAGCCCGAGACGCGTGAGACTCACGAGATAGGTATGCGCCTGCGCGGTCGAGAGCCCGGCGGCTTCGGCCAGCGCGCTCAACGCGAGCGGCTCGCGCCGTGCGGCGAGCGCATCGAGCAGACGCGCGCCGACTTCGACGCTCTGAATGCCGCGCTGTTTTTTCTCTTCGCCGGCTTCGGCGTCAGGCGTGGCATGAGTGGGACGAACCAAGAGCACTCCGCGATCGATAAAAGTGAACGAATGGCAGATGTTAGCCGAGCAGGAATCATCCGATGACGCGATTCGGTATTTACCCTTGATTTGCAAATAACAAGCGCACTTGCTGTTGACAAAGATCATCGCCACGACGATCATCCATTCATCCCCACGAGAATGGAATCGAGACACGATCATGGCAAAAGCATTCGCATCGCAGGCCGATCTGGAAGAGAAGAAGGTCACCTTCACGCAGCTTTCCGAGAACGCGTACGCGTACACGGCTGAGGGCGATCCGAACTCGGGCGTGATCATCGGTGACGACGGCGTTCTGATCGTCGATACGACCGCCACTCCGGCAATGGCGCAGGACCTCATCGCGAAGATCCGCAGCGTCACCGACAAGCCGATCAAATACGTCGTGCTGTCGCATTACCACGCGGTGCGCGTGCTCGGCGCGTCGGCGTATTTCGCGGAAGGCGCAGAGCAGGTCATCGCGAGCCGGGGCACGTACGAAATGATCGTCGAGCGCGGCGAGCAGGACATGAAGTCGGAAATCGAGCGCTTCCCGCGTCTGTTCGCCGGCGTCGAGACGGTGCCCGGCCTCACGTGGCCGACGCTCGTCTTCGAGAAGGAAATCACGCTGTTCCTCGGCAAGCTCGAAGTGAAGATCGCCCATCTCGGCGCGGGCCATACGAAGGGCGACACGGTCGTCTGGCTGCCGTCGCAGAAGGTGCTGTTTTCCGGCGATCTGGTCGAGTACGACGCCGCCTGTTATTGCGGCGACGCGCAACTCGAAGAATGGCCCACGACGCTCGAAGCGTTGCGCGCGCTGAAGGCGGACAAGCTCGTGCCGGGCCGCGGTCCGGCGCTGCTGTCGCCGGCGGAAGTCGACAAGGGCCTCGACTACACGAAGGATTTCGTCACGACGCTGTTGCAGGCGGGCCGCGAAGCCGTCGCCGAGAAGCTCGATCTGAAGGGCTCGATGGCGCTCACCCGCCGCGCGATGGACCCCAAGTTCGGCCACGTCTTCATCTACGAACACTGCCTGCCGTTCGACGTGTCGCGCGCCTATGACGAGGCGAGCGGCATCGCGCATCCGCGTATCTGGACGGCCCAGCGCGACAAGGAAATGTGGGCCGCGCTGCAGGACTGACGGTCATCCCTCGCGGCGCGTACTAAAAACGCGCCGCTCTTCCTTCTCTTCAGGCAAAAAGGCGCGCTCAAGACGCCGGCCTTCTCACGCCCATCTGGAGCGAGACATGTCGAAGTCGATCAGCACGGCGGCGCTCAGCCCGAGTTCCGTCGCGGAAATACACGCCCTGTCGGACGATGCGCTGTTTCGCAAAATCGCGTGGCGCATCATTCCGTTTTTGTTTCTGTGCTACGTGGTGTCGTTTCTGGACCGTATCAATATCGGCTTCGCGCAGTTGCAGATGAAGCACGATCTCGGTTTCTCCGATGCGATGTACGGCCTCGGCGCCGCCGTGTTCTACGTCGGCTATGTGCTCTTCGAAGTGCCGAGCAACCTGCTGCTCGCGAAGTTCGGCGCACGCCGCACGTTCACGCGGATCATGCTGCTGTGGGGCGCGGCATCGGTCGGCATGATGTTCGTCGCGACGCCCGGGCATTTCTATCTGCTGCGCTTTCTCCTCGGCGTGTTCGAGGCGGGCTTCTTTCCGGGCATCGTGCTGTATCTGACGTACTGGTTTCCGGCGAAGCGGCGCGCCGGGGTGATGTCGGTGTTTTTCGCGGGCGTCGCGGTGGCGGGCGTGTTCGGCGGACTGGTGTCCGGCTGGATCATGCGCGACATGGCAGGCGTGATGGGCCTGCACGGCTGGCAATGGATGTTCGCGATCGAGGGCGCACCCGCGGTGCTGCTCGGCCTCGTCGCCCTGCGGCTCCTGGTGGACACGCCGCGCGATGCGCACTGGCTCACGCAAGGAGAACAGGAGCGCCTGGCCGCGCTGTGCCCGGAGACGAACGCCAACGCCGATGCGCACGACCGTCGCGGCCTGCTCGACGCGCTGCGCAACCCGCGCCTCTATCTCTTCGCGTTCATCTATTTTTCGCTGACGTGCGCATCGCTGACGCTGAGTTTCTGGATGCCGCTGATGATCCGCGATTTCGGCATCACCGATGTGCTGTCCGTCAGCCTCTACACCGTCGTGCCGAACGCGATCGGCGCCGTGGGACTGATTCTGATCGCGCGCCATTCGGATCGCGTCGCCGAGCGGCGCAAGCATTTCGCGTGCTGCACGATCGGCGGCGGCATCGCGCTCGCGGCGCTCACGCTGCACTTTCCGAGCTTTCCGCTGATGCTCGCGATTCTCTCGCTCGCCGCGACCCTGATTTTCGCCGCGCTGCCGATTTTCTGGGCCGTGCCCGCGAGCCATCTTCCGGGCAAGAGCGCGGCGGCGGGCATCGCGGTCATCAGCAGTATCGGCATCACGAGCGGCATCGTGAGTCCGTGGGTGATCGGCCAGATCCGCACCGTGACGGGCAGCATGGATCTCGCCGTGCACCTGCTTTCGCTGTTGCTCTTCGCGAGCGGCGCCGCGCTGCTGTTCGGGCTGCGCGGCGACCGGTCCTCAACGCAAAGCGCTTACTGAGGCACGGTGGCGGCCGCCATCGCCTTGAAGTTTTCGGGCGTGGCGAAAGCGAGATATTCGGCCTGCATCTCGGGCGTGAGGAATTCGAGCATCGTCGAGTTTTCGATCCAGAATTCGATCACGTGGAAGAAGTTGTCGCCGCGCGTGCAGCGCACCGCGCGCCAGCCTTCGCGCTCGCCGATCGCGAGGACGTCTTCCGCGCTCAGCTTCGTCGCGATCGCCATGTGGAACGCGCTGTACTGCGGACGCTTCAAAGTATTGGCGCCGTAGCTGACGCTTTCCTCGTGGCCGCCGCCCGGCGTGATGACCTGATCGCTCGGATAGACCTCGATGATGCTGCCGCGATCGTCGCCGGCCACTGCCATCCACGCGTCGGGAAACGGCGAGAAGGGCGCGGCGAAGCCGTCCCACAGTTCGGCAAGCACGTGCGCGACGTGCTTCGGATCGTTGGCGGGAATGGATGCGTGGAAGATCATCGCGGTGGACTCCGATGGAGGTGGGCAGGACTGCGCGGCGATGCTTTCATGTCGCGCGCTGTGATGTCAATTCGCAGTGCTACGGTGTGCCGGGATTCTTCCAGAGTCTATTGTTATGAGTGTTTTCAAACGCGTCAGGACTCAGCGCTTATCCGACAAACGCTGATGGAAAAGCGGATCGAGCCCCGACGCGACGGTGGTATTAAGCCACTACCACAGACCGCGGTTCACAACGCCGAAGCAAACGCCCCGATATCCGCCGTCAGTCGCGCCGCATCGCTCAGAAAAACGCCGTGCGGCGCGCCTTCGTAGACGACGACCCGCGCGTTCGGAATCAGCCGCGCCGTGCGTTGCGAGGTCAGTTCGAGCGGATTCGACACGTCGCGGTCGCCCTGCACGATGAGCGTCGGCATGTCGATATCGCGCAGCTCGTCGCGGAAATCGCCGCTGCTTACCGTTTCGTTGCACGCGAACAGCGCCTGATGCGACGTGCGCAACGCCATTTCCCGGATCCAGTCGATCATCGCCTGCGATGCGCCCGGCCCGGCGAACGGCCGCGCATTGTCGGCGAGCCACTTCGGATAGTCGGTCATCAAGTCGTGCTGGAATGCGTCTACGTATGCGCGGTCGATGCCATCCGGATTGTCCGGCGTCTTCGCCAGCATCGGCAACGTCGATGCGATCAACGCCAGGCGTGCGACGCGCGCGCTGCCGTGACGCGTCAGATAGCGCACCGCTTCCGCGCCGCCCATCGAATAGCCGACGAGCGTGACATTCGAAAGATCGAGTGCGTTCATGACGGCGGCGAGATCGTCCGCGAGCGTGTCGTAATCGTAGCCGCCGCCCGGATCGCTGGAGCGGCCGTGGCCGCGCCTGTCGTAGGCGATGCAGCGAAAGCCCTGACGCGCGAGCGGCAGCATCTGGTACGCCCACATGTCGCCCGGCAGCGAATAGCTGGGGACGAATACGATGGTCTTGCCGTTGCCGTGCATAGCTTCGGGCTGCCAGTCGCGATAAAAGAGCTCGACGCCGCCGCTCGTCGCGACGTAATTCGGGCGGCCGATTTCGGCGTGAACTCGATGATGATTCGCGGGCATGTCCGTCTCCTTGTCGATGATCAGTGTGATTGCATCGTCGCAGGAGGAGGTGGGCCGGGCAATTACGTCAAAGGTAATAGGCCGCAAGCAAAAAGACGCCGCCTGGAGAGGCGGCGGGAGTGCATCCGTGTGGGGGCTCGATATTCCGAGGGCGGACGCATGAGGAGGTGGGGCAACCCAGTATGGCAAAGCCCTGCACGAAACACAATCGCGGCCGCGAATTACTGCGTTTCAGGATCGATCGCGTGGATCGTTCGATATGCGAATGAATTGATTGGATCGTTGCGAGTTTCGCTGCTGTCAGCAGGCGTCCGCGCTCGTCAGCCTCGGATAGCCGGGCTGGCTGGAATCGATCGTCGTCACGCACGCGCCTTCGTTGAGATCGAGCGTGCTGTCGACGTCGCGCTTCGAGCCGTTGTTCATCTGCACGCTATAGCGGTACACCTTCGCGGTCTGTTCCGGCGCCTTCTCGAACAGGCTCGTCAGATCGAAGCTCAGTCCGGCGCCGCCGCCCACGCCATTCCAGCCATTCCCGCCGATGCCGCCGGCCCCCACGCCGACCGATGGGCCCGAAGACGGCGCCGCGCCCGTCGACACGGTCGTCAGATATTGCTTTCCGACGATTCGCCCGATCGATAGCTTGCTGTCCGCCGGCAGCGGCGCCGATGCACCCGGCCCGGTCGCGCACGCGGCGAGCGTGGCGAATGCGACGGCCGCGAAGCACGCATGCGCCGCGCGTCGAAGTCCTTTTCGATTCAATTTCATTCCAGCCTCTTGCGTGCGCCTGCACGCGTTTCATTGGCCCTCGAAGCGAGCGCGCGAGTCTCATGAGAAACGCGCGCTCGCGCCGGCGTGTCCGAAACGTCGCGCAAAAAAACGCCGCCCGAAGGAGGGCGGCGCTTGTCTGCGATTCGCTTCGAAACCAGCAGGCCGGTGCCCATCGCGAGGGACGCGATGCGCGGCCGGAATGTTGAACGAATGCGCGCCGCGATTGAACCAGAATGCTCCGATTCCTTGCGCGGCGAATGTTGTGCGTCGTCAGTCTTTCAACAGATAAGCGACGATCGCATCGCACACGCGGCCGAACATCTGCGTGCCGGTGACGGTCGTGCAGCCGCGCGCGCGAGCAGCTTCGATGAAGGGCGTAAGCGGCGGTTTCGTCACCACGTCGCCGACGAAAGTCGTCGGTGGCAGGCGCGAGACGTCGATCGGCAGCGCATCGCCGGGACGCATGCCCGCCGGCGACGCGTTCACGATGAGGTCGTAGCTTTCGGCGGGCGCATCGTCGGCAACGCTCACCGCGCCGTGGCCCAGCGCGGCGAGCCGCGAGGCGAGGGCGCTCGTGCGCTCGGCATCGAAATCGCGGATCGCGAGCGACGCAACGCCCGCATCGACGAGCGCGTGGCCGATCGCCGAGCCCGCGCCGCCCGCGCCGATCAGCAGTGCGCGTTTGGCCTTCGGCTCGCAGCCCGCATCCCGCAGCGCGGCGACCATGCCGATGCCATCCGATGCGCCGCCGTGCCAGGTGCCGTCGGCGTTGCGCTTGAGCATGTTGACCGCGCCGAGAAACGCGCCTTCGTCCGTCAGCGACTTGCAATGCGCCGTCGCGCTGAACTTGTGCGGCACGGTGATGATGACGCCGTCGCAGTTCTGCAAGGGCGCGATGCCCGCGAAGAACGCGTCGAGATCGCCGGGCGCGACGTGCGCCGGAATCACGATTGCGTCGCGGCCCGCCGCTCTCAGCGCCGCCGTCACGCCGGAGGGCGAGCGCACCTGCGCGATCGGATCGCCGACGATGAAATAGACGCGCGTCGCGCCGCTCAAGCCCGCATCAAGCGATGCGGAAAAGGAAGTGTCCTGCGCCATGCCTTGCCTGCCTCCTGAATCGTGATCGAAATCTGTGGTTGCCCGTTGTGTGAATAGTAGTTGAATATGGAATAGCATTCAACAAAATCGTGTTTGCTAGTTTAAGCAACTAACGGTCAGTCATTCACACCTCCATGAGACTGGACGAGCACTGCGAGGTCGAACGCGAATCGTTGCGGCTTCTGCCCTGCATCGATCCGCGCCAAAACGAGCCCGTCACGCCTCACAACGCATCAGGCACATGCGCGCCCGAATTCACGCCGGCCGCTGCGAGCGCCTCGTGCAGCGTGTCGAACACGTTCGACGCTCCGAGCACCGGCGTAAGCCCGTGCCGATCCATGTCGTTGCGCAGAAAGCGGTTCACGCGGCCGAAGATCACCGCGACGCCGCGCGCCCTCAGCGTTTCGATCAGCTCGCCGATCGTGCGGGCCGCCGAGTAGTCGAGATCGGTGATCGCGCCGGCATCGACGACGAGATGACGCAATCCGTCGGATGCCGTATCGACGAGCTTCGTCACTTCCGACGCGAAAAAATGATCGTTCGCGTAGAACAGATCCGCGCCGAAGCGGTAGACGATCAGTTGCGGCGTGGTCATCGCGCCGGGTTTCGTCGGCATGAACTGCCAGGGTTTGCCGGGCGCGACGGGCGTGAGCACCATCGTGTGCGGGTGATAGCTATGGCGCACATGCCGCATCAACGAGAGCGCGACCGCGAGCAGAATGCCGTGCTCGACGCCCGCCAGCACCACCGCGGCCGCCGTGATGAGCGCGAGCGCGAATTCGCCCGGGCTTTCGGCGCGGATGTCCTTCAGGCTCTGCACGTTGACGAGGCCGATCGCGATCGTGAACACGATGCCCGCCAGCACGCAGTGCGGCAGATAGCGCAGATAGCCGCTCAGAAACAGCAGCACGACGGCGACGACCGCCGCGAACACGAGCTGTCCGAACTGGCTGCGCGTGCCGGCGCGCTCGGCCATCGCGGTCTGCGTCGGACTGCCGTTGACGACGAACGTGCCGCTCAGCGACGCCGCCGCGTTCGCCGCGGCGAGGCCGAGAATGTCGCTGTTGGTATCGACGTCCTCGTGATACTGCTGCGCGAACACGCGCGCGGCAGCCGCGCTCTGCGCGATGATCATCACGAAGCACGACGCCGCGACGGGCACGATATCGAGACATTGCTGCCACGTGACCTGAGGAAAGCGGATCGGGGGCAAGCCGCCGTCGATGGGACCCAGCACCGAAATGCCGCGCGCCGCGAAGTCGAAGAACTTGCTCGCGACGATGCTGCCGATCACCGCGACGAGCGGTATCGGCAGACGAGGCGCGAAGCGCTTGCTGCCCAGGATGGCGACGATCACCACGAGCGCGAGCAGGAGCGTCGGCCCGTGCGCGTGCATGACATGCCCGATCACGTAGACGAGTTGCGCGAGGCTGCGCGAGGACGGATACGGCACGGTCATGCCGAAGAGGTCGCCGAGCATCGCGATCGACACCTGCACGCCGACGCCCGCGAGAAAGCCCGTCAGCACGGTGCGCGACAGAAAATCGGCGAGAAAGCCGAGCTTGAAGAGGCGCGCGAGCAGCAGGAGCGCGGCGGTCTGCAGCGCGACCATGCCCGCAAGCGCGACATATTCCGGACTGCCCGCGGCGGCCATCGACGAAAGCCTGCTCGCGAAGATCGTCGCCGTCGCGGAGTCGGCGGCCACCACGAGATGCCGCGATGCGCCGAAGAGCGCGAACGCGAAGAGCGGCAGGAACGCCGTGTAGAGGCCCGTCACCGCGGGCATGCCGGCGATGCGCGCATAGCCGAGCACCTGCGGAATGTCCATCGACGCGAGCGAAATGCCGGCGAGCGCGTCGCGTAATGCGGCGGCGCGGTTGATCGGCAGGATGCCTTTGAGCAGCTTCGTACTTGCCGGGGTCGTTCGGGTCGTGTCTTGCATGCGTGGCACCGTGTTCCTGAAGTAGCGAATCGTGCCCCAAGGAACAGGCGGTGCCAAGGCCTGCTTTCTCTACCGGTAGAACGCCACGGTTTGCCGCAATCCGTCGATGAGCGGCGTCTTCGCGAGGCAAGGGAGCATTCGCGCGAGCGCGGGATCGTCGGGAAAGGATGTCGCGATGGGCAAGGGCGCGCCCGCCGCGTCGATGCGCGCGTCCGGCGCGATCTGCGTAAGGGTCGCGATCACGCTTTGCATCGGCGTGATATCGCCCGCGAGCGTGAACGCGTGCGCGCCGTCGAACGTGTGGGTGAGCGCGCGTTCGTAGGCGGCGGCGACGTCATCGGCGTAGACGAGGCCCGTCGCGCCGGTGAAGGGAATCGTGTACGGCTCGCCGCGCGCGGCCGCACGGCAGGCGAGGCTCGGACCCGCGCTCGATCCCGTCTCGCGCCCCGCGCCGTACACGACGAGCGGCCGGAAGCCGATGCTCGCGATCCCGCGATCGTGCCAGTACGCGCGCGCCGAGCCTTCGCACGCGAGCTTGAACGCGCCGTAGTGCGTCGTGGGGAACGGCGTCGCGCCGTCGTCGGGGCCGAAGACGCCCGCGCTGCTCGCATACAGCACCGAGCGCAAGCCGCACGCGATGGCCGCGTCGAACACGTTGAGCGTGCCGATCAGATTGATGCGCGCGCCGCGCACCGGATCGGCGGCGCAGGCGGGCGTGAGCACGCCCGCGAGATGGATGACGGCGTCGCAGCCTTCCAGCGCGAGCGCGACATCGCGCGCGTCGCCGATATCGCCGATCCGCCATTGCACGTCATCGGCGCGTGCGGGCGCGAGCGCGCGCAGGAGCCGCGCGTCCTCGCGCACGTCGAAAGCGCGCACGTTCATGTCGCGGGCGAGCAGCCGCCGCATCACCCACGCCGCCAGAAAACCGCTCCCGCCTGTCACCAGCACTCGCATATCGTTCCTCCGTTCGTCGCAAAAAAGAACTTGGCTTCATCTGTGTTTCTGGAATAGTATTCCAATATCAAAGCGAGTTCTACTGAAAACACGCGTTTCGGATCGTCGGATGGAACGACGATTCGCAGCGCGACGGAGCGGACGAATGGTGGAGACACTGAACAATCTGGAACAGAACGAAACGTTCGATGTAATCGTGGTCGGCGCTGGCGGCGCGGGCATGTCGGCGGCGCTCGTCGCGGCCATCGACGGTGCGCGCGTGCTGCTCGTCGAAAGCACGGAATACGTCGGCGGCACGACGGCCTTTTCGGCGGGAACGACGTGGATTCCCGCGTCGATGCACGCGGCGAGCGTCAATCGCGACGATACATCCGCGAACGCCGAAGGATTTCTGAATCGCGCGGTCGGCGAACGCAGCAGCGTCGCGATGCGCCGCGCGTTTCTCGATGCCGGCCCGAAAGCGGTCGCGCATATCGAAGCGAACTCCGACGTGAAATATCGCGCGCGCCCGTTTCATCCGGATTATCTGTCCGAGATCGAAGGCTCGACGCTGCGCGGACGCGCGCTCGAGCCGCTGCCCTTCGACGGCCGCAAGCTCGGCCGCGCGTTTTCGCTGATCCGTCCGCCGATTCCCGAGTTCACCGTGCTCGGCGGCATGATGGTCGATCGCGACGACGTCGGGCACCTGCTCAACATGACGAAGTCGTTCGCGTCGTTCGGACACGCGGCGAAGCTGCTCGCGCGTCACGCACGCGACCGCATGAGCGCGCCGCGCGGCACGCGGCTCGTGATGGGCAACGCGTTGATCGGAAGATTGCTGCATTCGTTGCTTCAGCGCGGCGTCACGGTGCTGACGAGCACGAAAGTCGATGCATTGGAGAGCGGCCCGAACGGTATCGAAGCCGTGACGCTGAGCCATGTCAACGAGCGGCGTCGCGTGAATGTAAAAGGCGGCGTGATTCTCGCGAGCGGCGGCTTCAACCGTCATCCGACGCGTCGCAGGGAGATGTTGCCGGGCGCCGATCCGTCTTGGTGCCCCGGCGCGCCCGGCCACACCGGCAGCGCGCAGGATCTCGCGCTCGACGTGGGCGCGCGCTTCGGCGAGAGCGCGTTGTCGAACGCGTTCTGGGCGCCGGTTTCCGTGCGCAAGCGCGCTGACGGCACGACCGCCGTGTTCCCGCACTTCATCATGGATCGCGGCAAGCCCGGCATGATCACCGTCGACAAGACCGGCAAGCGCTTCCTCAACGAAAACACGTCGTATCACCTGTTCGGCATCGCGATGCAGAAAGCGAACGAAACGACGCCTTCTGTGCCCGCGTATCTCGTCACGGACTCCGAAGGATTGCGCAAGTACGGACTCGGCATGGTGCGTCCGGGCGGCAAAGGGCTTGCGCCGTTTCTCGCCGATGGCTATCTGGTCGAAGGCAAGACGCTCGACGAACTGGCGACCAAGCTCGGCATCGACAAGACAGGTCTCGCCGATAGCGTCGCGCGCATGAATCGCTATGCGCAGACCGGCGTCGATGAGGATTTTCAGCGCGGCACGACGGATTATCAGAACGCCAATGGCGACGCCAACTGGCACGGCCCGAACAAGTGCCTCGGTCCGATCGGCCAGGCGCCGTTCTATGCGGTGCGGCTCTATCCCGGCGATATCGGTGCGGCGACCGGCCTCGTCACCGACACGCACGCGCGCGTGCTCGATCGCGACGATCGCCCGATCGGCGGCCTCTACGCGTGCGGCAACGACATGCAATCGGTGATGGGCGGCGTCTATCCCGGCCCCGGCATCACGCTCGGTCCGGGTCTCGCGTTCGGCTATCTGGCGGCGCGGCATGCGGTAGCGCGCGGCAAGGCATCGCTCGCGGCGTTGACGGACGCGCGCGATGAAGCGCTCACGTTGCCCGTCGAACTTCAATCGCCCGCACACGCCAAATGAAGCTCGAACCGATTCTCGAATGCGACGTCCTCGTGCTGGGTTCCGGCGCGGGCGGTTTGTCGACGGCCGTTACAGCGGCGGCGCAGGGCCTCTCCGTGCTCGTCTGCGAAAAGGAAGATGTGTTCGGCGGCACGACCGCGTGGTCGGGCGGCTGGATGTGGATTCCGCGCAATCCGCTCGCAACGCGCGCGGGCATCGTCGAAGATGAAAGCGTGCCGCGCACGTATCTGAAAAGCGAGCTCGGCGCGCAGTTCGACGCCGCGAAGGCCGACGCGCTCATCGAGCACGGGCCGCGCATGATCGAATTCTTCGAGCGCAATACGTCGATGCGTTTCATCGACGGCAATCGCATTCCCGATTTCCACACGACGCAAGGCGCGGCCACGGGCGGGCGCTCGGTCTGCGCGATGCCGTTCGACGGGCGCGAACTCGGTCCGCTGATCGACAAGCTTCGTCCGCCGCTGGCCGAAGTGACGATCAAGGGCATGGCGATCGCGTCGGGACAAGACCTCGCGCATTTCCTGAACGCGACGCGCAGCGCAAAGTCGGCGTGGCACGTGACGAAGCGCTTCGCCGCGTTCGCGTGGCACATGCTGCGCTATCGCCGTTCGATGCATCTCGTGAACGGCAATGCGCTCGTCGCGCGCCTGTTGAAGTCGGCGGCGGATCGCGGTGTCGATCTGCGCACCGGCGCGCGCGCGGTGTCGCTCATGCGCGAGGAGAATCGCGTGACGGGCGCGCGGGTCGAGGTCGACGGCGTGATGCATGAAGTGCGCGCGCGGCGCGGCGTCGTGCTCGCGTGCGGCGGTTATCCGCACGACGCGAAGCGTCAGGCCGAGACGTTCCCGTATACGCCGCACTGGTCGGCGGCGCCGAAGAGCAATACCGGCGATGGCATTCGTATCGGCGAAGCGGCCGGCGCGCATTTCGATGCGTCGCTCGAAGCGCCCGCCGCGTGGGCGCCGGTTTCGCTCGTGCCGAAGGCCAAGGGCGATGCGGCCGCGTTTCCGCATCTGATCGAGCGCGCAAAGCCAGGCGTGATCGCGGTGACGCGCGCGGGCAGGCGCTTCACGAACGAGGCGTCGTCGTACTACGACTTCATCTCCGCGCTGATCGGCACGACGGCGCCGGGCGAGGAAGCATGCGCGTGGCTCGTCTGCGATCATCGGTTTCAGCGCAGATATGGTCTCGGTTTCGCGAAGCCGTTTCCGTTCCCGCTCGGCCCGTATGAGCGCTCGGGTTATCTGAAATCCGCGCCGACGCTCGAAGCGCTCGCGCAGCAATGCGGCATCGATGCGCGCGGCCTCGCCGATACCGTCGCCACATACAACGGCTACGCGAAAGACGGCTTCGATCCGCAATTCCACAAAGGTTCGACGCCGTACAACCGCGTGCAGGGCGATGCATCGCACACGCCGAATCCGTGTCTCGCGCCGATCGCCGACGGCCCGTTTCACGCGGTGAAGCTCTTGCCGGGCAGCCTCGGCACCTTCGCCGGACTCTCGACGGATGCGCGCTCGCGCGTGCTCGACGAATCGCGCACGCCGATTCGCGGCCTCTACGCGGTCGGCAACGACGCCGCGAGCATGATGGGCGGCCACTATCCCGCGGGCGGCATCACGCTCGGACCGGCGATGACCTTCGGCTATCTCGCGGGTCTCGAACTGGCCGAACCGGCCCGCGTCGACATCACGAATCTCTCCAACTTCAAACAGGCAAGGACTCTGCAATGACTCTGTACGACACAGTTACGTTGACGGTGAAGATCGGCGCGAACGCGCAAGTCTTCGAGAACATCAAGGCGAGCGGCGATGCGCCCGGCTCGAAGCTGCTCGGCTGCTGGTATTCGGATATCGGCGCGCTCGGCAAGGTCATGGTGCTGCGCGGCTTCGAATCGGAGGCGGCGCTGATCACGGAACGCCAGCGCCTGCTGCTCGAAGGCAATCCGTTCGGCTGCGGCGAATTCATCACCGATGTCGAAGTGAGCAGCTATGCGCTCTTTCCGTTTCTGCCGCCGATCGAGCCCGCTGTCCACGGCGGCATCTACGAGATGCGCGTCTACGGCACCAAGCTCGCGAGCCTGCAACATACGATCGATGCATGGAAGAACGCCGTGCCGGAGCGCACGACGCGCTCGCCGCTCATCGGCGCGATGTACGCGCTGGATGGCACCGTGCCGCGCTTTCTCAACATCTGGCCGTACAAGAGTGTCGACGAGCGCTCGCGCATTCGCGCGGAAGCCGTGAAGGACGGCATCTGGCCGCCGAAGGGCGGACCGGCCCATCTGACGACGATGGAATCGACCATCTACATGCCCGCGCCGTTCTCGCCGCTGCGCTAACCGGAGACATCGATGTCACAACGCAAGCTGTCTTTGTCCGCGCTGACGGTTCTCGAATTGACGCCGCCGCAGATGGTCGAGTGCGCGGCGCAGGCGGGCTACGATTTCGTCGGCCTGCGGCTCTTGCCGGCGACCGATACCGAGGTACGCCATGAGATCGTCGGCGCGACGCCGTTGCGGCGCGAAACGCTCGCGGCGTTGAAAGACACCGGAATCGGCGTGCTCGATGCCGAAATCCTGCGCCTCAAGCCCGATACGAACGTCGCCGATTACGAGCCGATGCTCGAAACCGCCGCGGCGCTCGGGGCGCGCTACGTGCTCGTCGCGGGCAACGATCCCGACGAGGCGCGCACGGCCGACCGGCTCGCGGCGCTCTGCGATCTCGCGAAACCGTATGGCTTGTCCCCATCGCTCGAACCGATGCCCTGGACCGACGCGAAAGACATCGTGCAGGGCGCGCGCATCGTGAGGGCGGCAGGGCGCGCGAACACGGGCCTGATCGTCGATCCGATTCATTTCGACCGCGCGGGATCGTCGACAGAAACGCTGCGCGAATTGCCGCGCGAATGGTTCGGCTACGTGCAGTTCTGCGATGCGCCCGCCGAGCGTCCGGCCGATCTCGACACGCTGCTTTATCAGGCGCGCGCCGAGCGCATGATTCCGGGCGAGGGCGGGATCGATCTCGCGGGCATCCTGCGCGCGTTGCCGGACGGCTTGCCGCTCTCGATCGAAGTGCCGATGAACCAATGGGCGACGACCGCGAACGCGCTGACTCGCGCGAGGCGTCTGCGTGAGGCGACGCTGGCGGTGCTTCAGGAGACCTACGCCGAACATTGATGCGTGCCGGTTGAATTCCGAGGTGGAATCGTGTTCTACTCATGCCGCATCGGAACTTCGAGAGACTGAAAGATGGCAGGAAACCTTGAGCGGGCGTTGTCGATCATCGAGTTGCTGGCGAAAAACGGCGGGCGGATGCAGCTCGCCGCCATCGCCGATACGCTCAACATTCCGCGCAGCGGCACGCACCGCCTGCTCGCGATGCTGATCGACGAAGGCTATGTCCGGCAGGACGAGGATCACGGCGAGTACATGCTCGCGCTGAAGCTCGTGTCGCTCGCGCTCATCTATCTGTCGACCGGCGGCGTGCTCGATGTGTCGCAGCCGGTGCTCGACCGGCTCGCCGCGCAGTCGGGCGAACTGGCGCGGCTCGGCGTGGTCGAGGGCGATCACATCACGTTCGTCGGCAAGGCGCAGGGCGCGAAGTCCGGGCTGCGCTACGACCCCGACATGGGCAGCCAGCCGCCGCTGCATTGCACGGCGAGCGGGCAGGCGTGGCTGTCGTCGCTCACGGACGAGGAAGCGCTCGAACTCGTGTCGAAGCAGGGCGGCCTGGGCAAGCCGGGCGCGGGCGGTCCGAAGGCGCCGAAGACGATTGCGCAATTTCTCGCGGACCTGCAGGCGGCCCGCGAGCGCGGCTATGGGATCGCGAGCGAAACGTACGAGGCCGGCATGACGTCGATGGCCGCGCCGATTCATCATCCGGTGACCGGTGTGGTCGTCGGGGTCGTGAGTCTCGCCGGGCCGACGAGCCGTTTGCCCGACGCACGGCTGAAGGAGCTTGCGCCGGCGCTGCTGGAAGCGGCATCGGACATGGGCGCGGCGACGTTGAGTTCGCCTTATTTCAAGCGGCCGGTGGTGAAGACGGAGGAAGCGGTTGCGGTGGGGAAGGTGAAAAGGAAGAACGTGAACACTATTTGATGCCACACGCAATCGGCCGGACGGACGAGGTGACGGGCGGGAAACGCCTGCGTTATCATCGTTTTCACTATGAAACGAGAATTTGAAATGCCTACTCCACTTGATCCGATCGTCTCCGAATTCGCCACTGTTGAGGAAGCGGAAGCTTATGACCAGTGGTTTCGGGAGAAAGTAAGACGCTCGATGGCGGATACGCGGCCGCGCGTGCCGCATGACCAGGTGATGGCCGAAGTGGAAAAGATCATCACTGAGGCCGAGAAACGTCACAAGTCGAGGGCCGCTTGACGTTCCAGATTGTTTGGACTCAAACCGCGCGCCTCGACCTCCTGCAGATCATCCGTTATATCGCCGAACGCAACCCGTCCGCTGCACGAGCAATAAAGAGCGCGATTGAAGCAGCACCGCAATCTGCTGCGATCGCACCCTACCTATATCGCAATGGTCGTATTCTGGGGACTCGTGAGATTGTCGTTCACCCGAATTACATCGTCGTTTACGCGGTAATGACAGACCGCATCGAAGTGCTGAATGTGCTGCATGCAAGACAATGCTATCCGTTCGAATGAGTGACGGTCGCAGTGAGTCAGCACTTGACGCTGACGGATAAGACACCCCATCCCCCGCTCCTGCACTATCCTCCACAGATCAAGCCCACACGAGGCCGATCATGAACGCGGCGCCCATCACCACGTCCCTGCGCGAAATCGATGACCTGCCGTCGCCGCGCGGCCTGCCGCTCCTGGGTAACCTGCATCAGTTGCCGCCCGCCACGCACCATCTGACGCTCGAACGCTGGGCCGCCGAACTCGGCACGCCTTACGCGTTCCGCTTCGGCACGACGCCCGTCACGGTCTGGAACGACATCGAACTGTCCCACGCCGTGATGCGCGAGCGTCCGCATCGTTACCGCCGCTATGCGCCCATCGAAAATATCCTGAAGGAATTCGGCTGCAACGGGCTTTTCTCGATCGAGGGCGCGGCCTGGGAGCCGCAGCGCCGCCTCGTGATGCAGGCGCTGTCGATTCCCCACATCAAGGCGTTTTACCCGACGCTCGCCGCGATCACCGAGCGGTTGCGGCGGCGCTGGGAAGCCGCGGCGCGCGAGGCGCGCGTGGTCGACATGACCGACGATCTAAAGCGCTTCACGGTCGATGTGACGAGCGCGCTCGCATTCGGCGAAGATCCGAACACGCTGGAAAACGAGCGCGTGCTGATCCAGGAGCAACTGGCGATGCTGCTGCCGATGCTGATGGCGCGCGTGAACGCGCCCTTCGCCTACTGGCACTACGTGAAGTTCCCGCGCGACCGCAAGTTCGATGAAGCGCTGATCGACGTGCATCGTCACATCCGCGAACTGATGGCGAGAGCACGCGCCCGCATGCGCGAGGAAGCGGCGGCCGAAGCGTGCGCGACGCCGCTCGGCGAGACGCCCCACGCGCCGCGCAATCTGCTCGAAGCGATGCTCGCCCTGCGCGATGCGCCCGACTCCGGCATCACCGACGACGAAGTCGCCGCCAACGTGCTGACGATGCTCGTCGCGGGCGAGGAGACGACGGCGACGTCGATCGCGTGGGCGCTGCTCTTTCTCGGCTCCGACGATGCGCTGCAGACGCGCGTCGCCACATCCGCGCGGCGTGTGCTGGAAGGCTCGACGGTGTGCCCGAGCTATGGCGCGATGCGCGAACTCGACCTGTGCGAAGCGGTGTGCACGGAAGCGAGCCGTCTGCATCCGGTCGCGCCGTATCTGTCGTTCGAACCGCTCGAGGAAGTGCGGCTGCAAGGGGTGCGCTTGCCCGCGGGCACGAAGATGTTCATGCTCAACCGTCCCGCGATGATGGATCCGAACAACTACGCCGATCCCGGGCATTACGATCCCGACCGATGGCTGCACGACCATCGGCATGAAAGCGCATCACAGCGCGGCGCGCATGAACCGCGCGCTTATCTGCAATTCGGCGCGGGGCCGCGCGTGTGTCCGGGGCGGCATCTGGCAGCGGTGGAGATGCGCCTCGTCGTGTCGATGCTGACGGCGAACTTCACCGCCCGGCTCGCCACCAATCCCGCCGATATTCGCGAAGTCTGCACGTTCACCGCGGTCCCGAGCGAAATGCCGATGCGTCTCGCCCTGCGATAACGCGTCAGCCCGCGTCCACCGCATCGGCGGCGGTTGACGATGGCGCCGGTACGCCGCCGCCCGTCGCCATCCACAGCACTTCGGCGTCTTCCTCGCTTGTCGATATGGCCGCGTGGCCGGTGCGGCTGTCGAAGTAGATGCTGTCGCCGGCATTCAGATGCGTCGGCGCGTAGAGTTCGGAGTAGAGGCACACGCTGCCGCTCATCACGTACAGAAATTCCTCGCCTTCATGACGGCCCCAGTCGTCGAAAGCATCGAGCGTATGCGCCGAAATGCGGATGCGAAACGGCAGCATCGCCTTGTGCGCGAGTTCCGTTGCGAGCAATTCCATCTGATAGCCGCGATACGCGTGGCGCTGCCCCTCGTCGCGGCGCGTGAGCGCGCGCCGGCCGCTCGCGTTCGGCGCGGGCGCCGTGCCGAACAGTTCGGCGAGGTCGATCTGCAGCCCGCGCACGATTTTCTGGAGTACGTCGAAAGTCGGCGACATCAAGCCGTTTTCGATTTTCGACAGCGCCGAGCGCGATACGCCGCAAAGCCGGCTCGCGGTTTCGAGCGTCAGATCATGCGCGAGCCGTGCGCGTTTCACCCGGCGTCCGAGATCGGATGCGGATTGTTCGGGCGAATTTTTCGTGCTGGGGCTAGGCATAGGAGAATCGTTTTGTTTCCGATCATAACATCGCGCGAGCGCCGCCAGAATGCGGAGCGACGCCGCGAAACAACCCGAATCTACCGCCGCAAAAGGCCGCCCGCATTGGTGACAACCCCAATATTGTCCGCTGTTGTGAGCGGCGGCGGCAGCGCGTATAGTGGCCGGACTTACGAAAGTTTCTTATCAGAAACTTCGATCTGAAGAACGCAGCGCTTCAAAAGGACTCCCATCGTGAACGCACAATCGATTCTTTCCGACCTCGGCATTGCGAGCCTTGTCACCGATGGCGACATCGCCGTGACTTCACCGATCACGGGCGAAGTCATCGGCCGGGTGAAGCAGAACACCACCGCCGACGTCGATGCCGCGCTCGGCGCCGCGCGCACCGCGTTCGCCACGTGGCGCAACGTGCCCGCACCGCGACGCGGCGAGCTCGTGCGTCTGCTCGGCAACCGTCTGCGCGAGAAAAAGGAGGCGCTCGGCCGCCTGGTGTCGCTCGAAGCGGGCAAGATTCTTCAGGAAGGCTTGGGCGAAGTGCAGGAAATGATCGACATCTGCGATTTCGCCGTCGGTCTCTCGCGCCAGTTGTACGGGCTGACGATCGCGTCCGAGCGCCCCGGGCATCGGATGGCGGAGACGTGGCATCCGTTCGGCGTGTGCACGATCATCTCGGCATTCAATTTTCCGGTCGCGGTGTGGTCGTGGAACGCGGCGCTCGCGCTCGTGTGCGGCAATGCGGTCGTGTGGAAGCCGTCGGAGAAGACGCCGCTCACCGCGCTCGCCGTCGATCGCATTCTGCGCGACGCCATCGAGGAATTCGGCTCGGCGCCGGCGGGCCTCGCGTCGGTGATCATCGGCGGGCGTGAAGTCGGCGCGGCGCTCGTCGCGGACAAGCGCTCCGATATCGTCAGCGCGACGGGCAGCACGGAAATGGGCCGCAAGGTCGGCGTCGCGGTGGCGGAGCGTTTCGGCCGCTCGATTCTCGAACTGGGCGGCAACAACGCGGGCATCGTCTCGCAGACCGCGAATCGCGATCTCGCGCTGCGCGGCATCCTGTTCTCGGCGGTCGGCACGGCGGGACAGCGCTGCACGTCGCTGCGGCGTCTTTTCGTGCATGACAGCATCTACGACGAAACCGTCGCGCGCCTGAAAGATCTCTACGCGAAGGTGCCGGTCGGCAATCCGCTGGAGCCGGGCGTGCTGATGGGCCCGCTCATCGACGCGCAGGCATTCGCGCGCATGCAGGACGCGCTGGAGCAGGCGAAGGGCGAGGGCGGCAAGGTGTCCGGCGGCGAGCGCGTCACCGTGAAGGGCCAGGAAAACGGCTACTACGTGCGCCCGGCGCTCGTCGAAATGCCGTCGCAAACGGATGTCGTGCTGAAGGAAACCTTCGCGCCGATCCTCTACGTGATGCGCTACTCCGACTTCGATGAAGCCATCGCCGCGAACAACGCCGCCGCGCATGGTCTGTCGTCGTGCGCGTTCACGACGGATCTGCGCGAGGCGGAGCGCTTCCTGTCCGCGTCGGGCAGCGATTGCGGCATCGCCAACGTGAACATCGGGCCGAGCGGCGCGGAGATCGGCGGCGCATTCGGCGGCGAGAAGGAAACCGGCGGCGGACGCGAATCGGGCTCGGATGCGTGGAAGGCCTACATGCGCCGCGCGACCAACACGATCAACTACTCGTCGGAATTGCCGCTGGCGCAGGGCATCGACTTCAATCTGAGCTGAGGGCGATGTGAGTTCAAGCGTTGTCATCGTGGGCGGCGGGGTGATCGGCAGTTCGGTCGCGTACTTCCTGCGCGCATCGGACCCGACGGTGCAGGTGACGGTGATCGAGCGTGATCCGACTTACGCGCGCTCCTCGTCGGCGCTGTCGGCGGCATCGATCCGGCAGCAGTTCTCGACACCGCTTTCGGTGCGCATGTCGCTCTTCGGCATCGACTTCCTGCGCTCGATCGGCGAACGGCTCGAAGTGAACGGCGAACGTCCGTCGATCGATCTGCACGAAGGCGGCTATCTCTTTCTCGCGACGCCGGCGGGCGCGGCGACGCTGCGCGAGAACCACGCGCTGCAACGCGAACTCGGCGCGGACATCAGCCTGCTCGATGCCACGCAACTGCATGCGCGCTTTCCGTGGCTCAACACGGACGATCTCGCCGCGGGTGCGTTCGGCGAAAGCGGCGAAGGCTGGTTCGATGGCTACGGACTCGTCCAGGCACTGCGGCGCAAGGCGCAGTCGCTGGGCGCGCGCTATGTGACGACGGAAGTCGTCGGGATCGAACGCGAAGGACGGCGCGCGAGCATTGTGCGCGCGGCCAACGGCGAAACGTATCCGTGCGATGTCGTCGTCAATGCGGCGGGCGCGTGGTCGCGCGCGATCGCGGCCATGCTCGGCATCGACATTCCGGTGTACGCGCGCCGGCGCAGCATCTTCAACGTATCGTCGCCGGCGAAGCTCGAGCGCGCGCCGTTGCTGATCGATCCGACCGGCGTCTATTTCCGTCCGGAAGGGCGCACGTATATCTGCGGCACGTCGCCCTCGGCGGACAACGATCCCGACGACCTGCCGCTCGACGAAGTCGATCACGCGCTCTTCGACGATGTGATCTGGCCGACGCTCGCGCATCGCGTGCCGGAATTCGAGGCGTTGCGGGTGGAGCGTTGCTGGTCCGGCTATTACGAATACAACGTGCTCGATCAGAACGCGATCATCGGTTTCCACCCGGATCTGGAGAACTGCATTTTCGCGAACGGATTCAGCGGCCACGGCCTGCAACAAGGCCCGGCAACGGGACGCGGCGTAAGCGAACTGATTTTGCGCGGACGTTACGAGACGCTCGATTTATCGCCGCTGGACTGGACACGCGTGCTCGAAGGCCGGCCGATCATCGAAAAGAATGTCGTATAACTGATAGATGACCTGGAAACGCCGCATTCCATAACGGATCATTTAAGTCTGCCCGGTCTTTTGCACCGGGCATTTTTTTAGCTACGGAATAGACAGGCGGGTAGAAAACTGGCCGGAATGCGTTTCGAACGGGCATTCTTATCATCATCGTCACGCTTGCGTGCGAAGTCCATCAACGTAATCCACTAGGGCCACGGGCTTTCGATAAGCGCATTCTGGAACCATCGAGACGCTTTTTTCTTCGCGCTTCACAGAAAGGAGACAAAACATGGAAGCGAATACGAGCGCGCATTTCTATGCCTGGATCGACGACGGCGAACTGCCGCCGGACACGAGCGTTACTGTGTCGCATCGTTCCAGCCAGGTATCCGCGGCACCGGAATATGTCGCCGAAATTTGCGGACGTTTCGCAAAGACGGAAGAGGAAAAAAATTCCTGCGTGATTCGTGGTTATAACTGACGACTTAATGCAAGTGTTGCGCGCGTGACACGGTTTTTCACGGCGCACATAAAAGCGCATGAAAATGCGCACGGCGCTATTCATGAAGAAGCTTCATGAAACGCATAATGCCGGTTTAATCAAGCCGGCGTGGTGATTCTTGTGTGCGTTGTCAAACGGAAATAACCGTTGATTTGTAAATAGAACCCGCCGTGTGCGGGTTTTTTCATGCACGGCGCATTCTGCAAGGCGTTCGATCCGTTCGGCAGTCCGCGCCCGGCGATGGCACAATCGCTCGCAAACGCACGCAATCAGGAGCAGAAGTGGCGAATCTGGATCTGGACAATCCGTTTCTCGAAGCGCTCGGCGCGACCTTCACCGAATGGCACGCGGGCTATGCCGAATTCACGATGCCGATCCAGGCGGGACATCTGAACCGGCAGCGCATCCTGCAGGGCGGCGCGATCGCCACGCTGCTCGACGCGGCGTGCGGCTACGCGGGCCTTTTCACGATGGGCGACGCGCCTGTGCACGGCTTCACGCTCTCGCTGACCGTGAACTATCTCGATCGCGGCACCGGCGACAAGGTCGTCGCGAAAGGCTTTCTCGAGCGGCAGGGACGCTCCGTGTACTTCGCGCGCGGCGAGGCGTGGGTCGACGATCGCGTGATGATCGCGAGCGCGCAAGGCACGTTCAAATACGCCCGCTGATTCCGGCACGTCCGCCGATGGCCACGCGAAACCTCCTCAGACGCCTCGATCTCACGACGCTGCAGCTCTTTCTCGCGGTGTTCGAGGAGGGCACGCTCACGCGCGCGGCCGAGCGCGAGTCGATCGCGGTGTCGGCGGCGAGCAAGCGGCTGCTCGAACTGGAGCAGGCCGTTGGCGCCGTGCTGTTCGAGCGCAAGGCGCGCGGCATGCAACTGACGCCCGCGGGCGAAACGCTGCTTCATCACGCGCGGCGTGTGTTGCGCGATGTCGAGAACATCGGCATCGAACTCGCCGAACATGCGAGCGGCGTGCGCGGCTATGTGCGGATGATGGCGAACCTGTCTGCGATCGTCGAATTCCTGCCGGAGGATTTGCGCGCATTTTCGTCCGTGCACGACCAGATCAAGATCGATCTCGAAGAGCGGCCGAGCGGCGGTATCGTGGAAGGCGTGGCGGACAGTCTCGTCGATCTCGGTATCTGTTCCGGCGATGCCGACACGCGCGGACTCGAAAGCGCGCATTACCGTCATGATCGGCTGGCGCTCGTCATGCCCGGCGATCATCCGCTGGCGCGGCGCGAGAGCGTCGCGTTCGCTGAGACGCTGGATTTCGATCACATCGGCCTGCATTCGGCGAGCTCCATCAATATGCGCACGCATCTCGCGGCGCGACAGGCGGGGCGTGCGCTGCGGCTGCGCATCCATGTGCCCGGTTTCGATGCCGTGTGCCGCATGGTGCAGGCCGGCATGGGCGTGGGCGTGCTGCCGTTGCAGGTGTTTGAAGCGATGGGCCGTCAGCTCGGACTTGCGGCTGTGCCGCTCGATGACGAATGGGCCGCGCGTAGTCTCGTGATCGTCGTGCGGGATTCGGACGCGCTCTCGCCTGTGAGTCGGTTGCTGTTCGAGCATTTGCGGACCGTCGAAGCGCGGGGGTAGGGGTTGTTGTTGGGACTTTTGCTGGTTGTTTTTCGCTGGGTCCCGTTTTCTTAGTGGTCTATTAGCACTGCCCCTCCCCGGGGCGGGGGTCACTTTCTTTGCTGCTGCAAAGAAAGTAACCAAAGAAAGCAGCTCGTTTAAGCCCGCGGTCACACGCAGTTTGGCCATGCTTGCCAGCCGCCGGTGGCACTCGCCTAAGTGTCGCCCCCAAAGGACTTACCGGGCTTGGCTCGCGCACGGTCTGTCGCTGCAAATGTCTTGGCGCGCTGGTTCAGGACGAAATAGCTTCGGCACAGCGCTACGCGCTGCCGTTGGGTCTGCAAGGGAAACCATCGGTGTACGCGGCGCATTGAGATAACGGCATTGGCAAAAAAGCCCGCGCCGACCCGATTGACCGGTCGGCCGCGAAGCGGGCCGGAGCTATTTGGTGCTGAACCAGTCAGTGAAGCGGCGCGAGGCGGCAGACCGTGCGCGAGCCAAGCCCGATTGGGCCTGTGAGGGCGACACTTAGGCGAGGGCCACCGCGGGCTGGCAAGCATGGCCAAACTGCGTGTGACCGCGGGCCTAAACGAGCTGCTTTCTTTGGTTACTTTCTTTGCAGCAGCAAAGAAAGTGACTGCCGCCCCGCACAGGGGCAGTGCTAATAGACCACCAAGAAACCGGGATCCGGCGAACGGCCACACGCATTCGGAAAAAACACGCCCCCCACCGACCGTTCGCATTCCACGAACGATCCTTGCCGAAATGCGGTTGGACGCCCACGAGCGTTCGCCAATAAGCTTGTCTCCACAGTACAAATCAGGAGACAGGCACCATGAGCGGACCCCTTCAAGGCATTCGCGTCATCGAAATCGGCACGCTGATCGCAGCGCCTTTCGCGGCGCGCATGCTGGCCGAGTTCGGCGCGGAAGTCATCAAGATCGAAGCGCCAAACAGCGGCGATCCCCTTCGCAAATGGCGAAAACTGCACGAGGGCACGTCGCTCTGGTGGTATCTGCAATCGCGCAACAAGAAATCGGTGTGCGTGAATCTCAAGTCGCCCGAAGGCGCGGACGTCATCAAGCGGCTGGCCGTGGATGCCGACATCGTCATCGAAAACATGCGTCCTGGCGCGCTCGAAAAGCTCGGCCTCGGCTGGGACGTGCTGCACGCGATCAATCCCAAGCTCACGATGGTCCGCATCTCCGGCTACGGCCAGACGGGCCCGTATCGCGATCGGCCGGGCTTCGGCGCGATCGGCGAAGCGATGGGCGGCATCCGCTACACGACGGGCGACGCCGAAGGCCTGCCGGCGCGCGTCGGCGTGAGCCTCGGCGATTCGCTCGCGTCGCTGCATGGCGTGATCGGCGCGCTGATGTCGGTGTTGCGCGTGAAGACCGGTCAGGGCGATGGACAAGTGGTCGATGTCTCGCTCGTCGAAAGCGTCTTCAACCTGATGGAAAGCCTCGTCCCCGAATACGACCTGCTCGGCCATGTGCGCGAGCGCAGCGGCGGAGCGCTGCCGGGTATCGCGCCGTCGAATACGTATCGCACGGAAGATGGCGGCTTCGTCGTGATCGCGGGCAATAGCGATCCGATCTACAAGCGCCTGATGAACGTGATCGGCCGCCCCGATCTCGCCGACGATCCCGCGCTCGCCCACAACGACGGCCGCGTGAAGCAAAGCGCGATGCTCGACGAAGCGATCACCGCCTGGACCTCGCATCACTCCATGGACGACGTGCTCGCGACGCTCGAACGCGAGGAAGTGCCGTCGGGCCGCATCTACTCGGTCGCGGACATCGTCGACGATGCGCACTATCGAGCGCGCGACATGCTCTTGCAGGCGGACTTGCCGGGCGGCGCATCGGTGAAGATGCCCGGCATCGTGCCAAAGCTCTCCGACACGCCGGGCGAAGTGCGCTGGCAAGGTCCGGCGCTCGGCGAGCACACGCAAGCGGTGCTGGAATCGCTCGGCTTTCACGCCGATGAAGTGCAGCGGCTGCGTACCGAAGGAGCGGTTCAATGAATCATGCATACAAAGAACCACTGATCGTTCAGGAAGTCGCGCCGCGCGACGGCTTGCAGATCGAAAAGCAATGGGTCGAGACCGAAGACAAGATCGCGCTGATCGACGGACTGTCGGCGTGCGGATTCACGCGTATCGAAGCGGGCTCGTTCGTGTCGCCCAAGGCGATTCCTGCGCTGCGCGACGGCGACGCGGTGTTCAACGGCATCCGGCGCGAAGCGGGCGTGATCTATGTCGCGCTCGTGCCGAACGTGAAGGGCGCGGAACGCGCGCTCGCCGCCCGTGCCGATGAACTCAATCTCGTGATGTCCGCGAGCCAGACGCACAACCGCGCGAACATGCGCATGAGCTGCGAGTCGTCGCTGGCCGGGTTCGGCGATGTCGTGCGTCTCGTCGAGGGCGCTGCTTCGAAGGTCTCTTTGAACGCCACCGTGGCCACCGCGTTCGGCTGTCCGTTCGAAGGGCGCATCGACGAGGACCGCGTCGTGTCGATCGTGCGGAGCTATCGGGAAATGGGCATCGCCGGCATCACGCTCGCCGACACCACCGGCATGGCGAATCCGCGCCAGGTCGCGCGGCTCGTTACGCGGGTGCTCGAAGACGTGCCTGCCGCGGACCTGACGCTGCACTTTCACAACACGCGCGGCCTCGGCCTCGCCAACGTCCTCGCCGCCTACGACGCCGGCGCGCGCCGTTTCGATGCCGCGCTCGGCGGCCTCGGCGGCTGTCCGTTCGCGCCGGGCGCATCGGGAAACATCTGCACCGAAGACCTCGTGAACATGTGCGAGGAGATGGGCATTCCGACAGGCATCGATCTGCAGAAGCTGATCGCGCTGTCGCGCACATTGCCCGCGCTCGTCGGACACGAGGTATCGGGACAAGTCGCGAAGGCGGGACGCAATTGCGATCTGCATCCGGTGCCCGAGTACGTGCGGGCCATCTGATTCAAAGACCACAACAATATTGGAGACATTCATGAGCGATCTGAGCGTAAGCGCGGCGGACAAGCCGCAAACAACCGAAAACACCGCGGACATCATCCGCAAGGTGGCATGGCGGCTGATGCCGCTCATCATGCTGTGTTATCTCTTCGCGTTCTTCGACCGCATCAACATCAGCTTCGCGAAGTTTCAGCTACAAAGCACGCTCGGTTTCTCCGATACGGCTTACGGCCTCGGCGCGAGTCTCTTCGTGATCGGCTACGTGCTGTTCGAAGTGCCGAGCAACATGCTGCTCTACAAGGTCGGCGCACGACGCTGGATCGCGCGCATCATGATCTCGTGGGGCATCGCGACCGCGCTGATGGTGTTCGTGCAGACGGAGTGGCAGTTCTACGGATTGCGCTTCATCATCGGCGCGATGGAAGCAGGCTTCGCGCCGGGCGTGCTGTACTACCTGACGCTGTGGTTCCCGGCGAGCTATCGTGGGCGCATCACGTCGCTGCTTTTTCTCGCGTCGGCGTTTTCGGGTCTGGTGGGCGCGCCGCTTTCGGGTCTCGTGCTCGGTCATATGAACGGCGTGTTCGGCATTGCCGGCTGGCACTGGCTGTTCCTGTTGGGCGGCCTGCCTTGCGTGCTGCTCGGCGTGCTCGTGCTGAAGGTGCTGAAAGATCGCATCGATGACGCCGCGTGGCTCACGGGCGCGGAGAAGACCTATCTGAAGAGTCAGATTTCGACGCAAAGCCAGCATACCGACACCGGCCATTCGCTGTTCGGCGCGATCAAGACGCCTGGCTTCCTGATGCTCGGCCTGATCTACTTCCTGATTCAGATCGCGTCGTATGGCCTGAATTTCTGGGCGCCGCACCTGATTCGCGCGGCGGGCACGCAGAATCCGACGATCATCGGTCTCCTGACGGCGGTACCGTATATCTGCGGCGCGATCTGCATGGTCGTGGTCGGCCGCATGTCGGATCGCTCGGGCGAGCGCCGCAAGTTCGTGGCGATCCTGCTCGTGATGGCGGCGATCGGCTTCTTCGCGGCGGGCATCTTCGACAAGCAGACGACGCTTCTCATCGCCGCGTTGGGCGTGATGGGCGCGGGCGTGATCGCTTCGATCCCGGCGTTCTGGGCGCTGCCGCCGAAGCTTCTGACCGGCGCGGGCGCGGCGGGCGGCATCGCATTGATCAATACGCTGGGACAGCTCGGCGGCATCGTGAGCCCGGTAATGGTCGGCCGCATCCGCGACACGATGGGCAGCACGACGCCCGCGCTGTACGCGATCGGCGCGATGAGCGTGGTGTGCGCGCTGTTGCTGCTGTTCGGCTTGCCGCAATCGCTCAGGCAGCGCGATCATTCGGAGCACAAGGCCTGATGCAGCGCCTGCCTCGAATGTGAAAACGCCCGGCGCAACATTGCTCGTTCGCCGGGCGTTTTTTATCTGTGCCGCCTCAATCCTTCCACGTCCACTCACGAATCTCGTCGCGGTCGATGCCTTCCTCATGCGCATACCGCACGCTCTCGATGATCTGATTCTTGAGCCATTCCTTCGTATGCGCGGCGCTGCCGGCGATGCGCGGCACGCGGTCGATCACGTCGATCGCAAGCGTATAGCGGTCCACGCCGTTGATGATCGCGAGCTCGAACGGCGTGTTGATGTTGCCGCGCTCGCGATAGCCGTGCACGTGCATGTTCTCGTGATTCGTGCGGTTATACGTGAGCTTATGCACGAGCGTGGGGTATGAATGGAAGTTGAAGATCACCGGTTTGTCGCGCGTGAAGATCGAATCGAAATCGCGATGCGACAGGCCGTGCGGATGATCCGTGTCCGGCAACAGCCTGAAGAGATCGACGACATTGACGAAGCGGATCTTCAGATCCGCGCAATTCGCCTTCAGGATTTCGACGGCCGCGAGCGCTTCCATCGTCGCGATATCGCCCGCGCACGCGATCACGACATCCGGCTCCGCACCCTGATCCGTCGAAGCCCAGTCCCAGATGCCGATGCCCTTCGCGCAATGCACGATCGCATCCCGCATGCTCAGATACTGCAAATGCGGCTGCTTGTCCGCGACGATCACGTTGACGTAATCATGCGTGCGCAGGCAGTGATCCGCGACGCTCAACAGGCAGTTCGCGTCGGGCGGCAGATAGATGCGCACGACGCCCGGGCTCTTGTTCGTGACGACATCGAGAAAACCGGGGTCCTGATGCGTGAAGCCGTTGTGATCCTGACGCCACACGAGCGACGTGATAAGCAGATTGATCGACGGCACCGGCGCGCGCCAGTCGAGCTCGTTCTTCGCCTTTTCCAGCCACTTCGCGTGCTGATTGAACATCGAGTCGATCACGTGCACGAACGCTTCGTAAGTCGCGAAAAGACCGTGACGCCCAGTCAGCACGTAACCTTCGAACCAGCCTTCGAGCGTGTGCTCGGAGAGCATCTCCATCACGCGGCCATCGATGGAGAGCGCGCCGCCGTCGGCGTCTTCGGGAAGCGTTTTTGCGAGCCAGCGCTTGCCCGATGCTTCGTACACGCCGTCGAGCTTGTTGCTGGCGGTTTCGTCCGGGCCGAAAAGACGGAAGCTCGTCATGTTGCGACGGATCACGTCGCGCAGGAAGGTGGCGAGCACGGCCGTCGGTGACTGATAGACGCTCGCCGCGCGCTTGAACTCGAATGCGTAATCGCGGATATCGGGCAAATCCAGCGACCGGCGCAGCAGGCCGCCGTTCGCATGCGGATTCGCGCTGATGCGTCGCGTGCCTTCGGGCGCGAGCGCGCGCAGCGTCTCGATCAGGCGGCCGTCTTCATCGAACAGTTCCTCCGGCCTATAGCTGCGCAGCCAGTTTTCCAGCAGCGCGAGATTGCGATGATTGCTGGCCGGATCGGCGATCGGCACCTGATGCGAGCGCCAGAAATTCTCGACCTTATGGCCGTCGACTTCCTTCGGCCCGGTCCAGCCTTTCGGCGTACGCAGGACGATCATCGGCCAGCGCGGGCGCGTCACGTTTTGCGGATCGGCGCGCGCGTTCGTTTGAATGGCGCGGATCTCGCCGATGCAGCGTTCCAGCGTCGCGGCCATGCGCTGGTGCATCGTCGCCGGGTCGTCGCCTTCGACGAAATGCGGCGCGTAGCCATAGCCCTTGAAGAGGTCTTCCAGCTCGTCGTGCGGAATGCGCGCGAGGATCGTCGGATTGGCGATCTTGTAGCCGTTCAGATGGAGGATCGGCAGCACCGCGCCGTCGGTCGCCGGATTGAGGAACTTGTTCGAATGCCACGACGTGGCGAGCGGGCCGGTCTCCGCCTCGCCGTCACCGACGACGGTCGCGACGATCAGATCCGGATTGTCGAACGCCGCGCCGAACGCGTGCGACAGGCTGTAGCCGAGCTCGCCGCCTTCGTGTATCGATCCCGGCGTTTCCGGCGTGCAGTGCGAGCCGATGCCGCCCGGCGACGAAAACGCGCGAAAGAGTCTGAGCATGCCGCGCTCGTCGGCGCTGCGATCAGGATAGATTTCCGAGTAGTGGCCTTCGAGCCAGGCATTGGCGAGCGTCGCGGGCGCGCCGTGGCCGGGGCCGGAGACGAACAGCACGTTCAGGTCGTCGCGCCTGATCAGCCGGTTCAGATGCACCCACACGAACGACTGGCCCGGATCCGAACCCCAGTGGCCGAGGAGGCGCCGTTTGATGTGCTCGGGCCTGAGCGGCTCGCGCAGCAGCGGATTCGCGCGCAGGTAGATCATGCCGGCCGACAGATAGTTGCAGGCCCGCCAGTAGGCGTCGATGTTTGCGAGGAGGTCGGCGTCGAGGGGCGTTTCCGGAGGGGCCGTGCGAAGGATGTCGTCGTTCAATTGCGTCTCCTTGGCGAGTGGGAGGATTGGTCGAGCGTCGGGCGTGCGGATTCGCGCAAGACCGGGGCCTGCGCGTCGTTCAATGATCGGAAATGTTTGTGGCGTTATGTTGGCAAAGATGGTGCGGCGCGGGCCGGGCGCCGCGAAACATCATAAGGGCGCGTCATTCCATCGCGGCGAGACGCAGGTCGTGGTCCATCAGAAGCGCCCGGTTGTCATTCCACATACCGATATAGTGGACCATGAAGCTGTCCGGACGCCGATAGATCCACGGCGTGTTGATGTCGATGAAAGACGACACGTGCAAATCCGGCCGCTCCTCCAACGTCTGTACGAATCGACTCTGATCGCCCATGCTCGCGTAGACGTCGGACTTGTCTTCCAGTTTCGCGCACTCATCTATCACGCGTGCCAGGGCGTCGTAGTTTTGCTGATTGCGCTGAAAGCCCATGATGCCGGAGTTGAAGGCCCACGTTCCCGCATCGCGCGCAAGCACGATGTCGCGTCCGTGCGTGAAGGGTTCGAGCCGCTGGTTCATGTCGTTGATGAGCACGTCGGCGTCGATCCAGAATACCCATTGATGATCCGGCAGATACTCGCGCAGCAGCGCGGCCTTGAACCAGTTGCCGGAAGTCTTGCCGTCGTTCAGTTGCGCCGGGATGTCGCGATGGACGTAGAGCGTGTAGCCGTGACGCTCGCAGTAGCGCGTGAAGTTCGTCTCCGCGATGCGCCCGTAGTTCGCAACATTCGGCGTATAGAGCGCGACGAGCGCAATCGGCCGATTTGGCTGGACAACGCTGTGCGTCGACGCTTCGCGCACGCCGGTGTCGGCGAGCGTCATATAGGGCACGCCGCGCACGCGGCACTCGTTGATGTGCTCGATGAGCGCCGTGCGAAAGCGGCGATGCTGCTTCTCATCGCGAACGCTGATGGAGAACACCTTCCACCTGGCCCAGATGCTGTCGAGGTTGGACGCTGCCGGGAGGACGAAGTGCACATCATCGCCAACGCGATGCTGGAACGGGCATGCGGTGAACGCGTGCAGCAACCCGGCCTCGCGTTCCGGCAGCACGACCCCGAAACGGCAGCGCTCGACGAGATCCGCGACCTTCTCACGGATCGCCTGCGTGTTGCGGAACATGAGGACGTCGGTTTGCGGCAGTTCGGAATCAACGCAAACGATGAGCCAGTCGCGGCCCGCCATCATCTCAGGCAGCGGCATCGAGCGCAGGATGGCGGCGTTCTCGCTCAGCAACAGGACGATTTCGTTGGATTGGGCCTGCGCGAGATGGCGCAGAAGGGTTTCGTACTTATAGAGCCAGCGGGCGTGATCGCTGCTGCCGGACAGTTCGGAGAAGTCGATCTCGACGTGGCGATACCCGTGCTCGCGCGCATAGTGGCGATGGTTGACGAGCGTCGCGGGCGCGTGGTCGAAAAGAAGGCTGATGACGATCATGGAAGCTGTGAGCGAATGGGAAATTGCGCTTCGGCGCACGAGGTGGCGCCGCATTAAGAGCCGCTCGGGTGAGCGAACCGTCTAGCTTCGCCCGAAGACCGATTTGTCCGGATGGGAACTATCCGAAAACCGCACGCAGTACGCCATTTTTCAAGCACTCATAGAATGTCCGAATGATCCGAAAATCCGCTTCAGAGGCAGACGCCCTGCAAGGCTTCCATCCGGCCGTCGCCGGCTGGTTCCGCTCGCGTTTTCCCGCGCCGACCGCCGCGCAGGCGCGCGCGTGGCCGCTCGTCCACGCGCGCCGCTCGACGCTCGTCGCCGCGCCGACGGGCTCGGGCAAGACGCTCACCGCCTTTCTCGCCGCCATCGACGAGCTCGTGCGTGACGGCGTCGCGCTTGGCGGGACGCTGCCCGACGAGACGCGCGTCGTGTACGTGTCGCCGCTGAAGGCGCTGTCGAACGACATCCATGTGAATCTGGAGGAGCCGCTCGCGGGCATCGCGCAGACGCTGCGTGAAGCGGGCGTGGCCGCGCCCGAGATCCGCGCGGCCGTGCGCACCGGCGACACGACGCAGCAGGAGCGCAACGCGGTCAAGAAGCGCCCGCCGCATATTCTCGTGACGACGCCCGAGTCGCTCTACGTGCTGCTTTCGTCCGATTCGGGCCGCGCGATGCTTTCGACCACGCGCACGGTGATCGTCGACGAAATTCATGCGGTCGCGGGCAGCAAGCGCGGTTCGCACCTGAGCCTTTCGCTCGCGCGGTTCGACGCGCTGTGCGAGGACGCGGGCGGCGAGCGGCCGGTGCGCGTCGGTTTGTCGGCGACGCAAAAGCCGATCGAACTCGTCGCGAAGTTTCTCGTCGGCGAAAATGAGCCGTGCGAGATCGTCGATGTCGGCCACGTGCGCGCGCGCGATCTCGCGCTCGATATCCCGCCGATGCCGCTCGAAGCGATCATGTCGAACGATATGTGGGAGCGCGTCTACGACCGCCTCGCGGAACTCGCCGGGCAGCATCGCACGACGCTCGTCTTCGTCAACACGCGCCGCATGGCCGAGCGCGCGGCGCGGCATCTGACCGAGCGCCTCGGCAAGGAAGCGGTCGCGGCGCATCACGGCAGCCTCGCGCGGGAACATCGGCTGGAGGCGGAACAGCGGCTGAAGCGCGGCGAGTTGCGGGTGCTGATCGCGACGGCGTCGCTGGAACTGGGCATCGATATCGGCGATGTCGATCTCGTCTGCCAGATCGGCTCGCCGGGATCGATCGGCGCGTTCTTGCAGCGCGTCGGGCGTTCGGGGCATCACGTCGGCGGCGTGCCGAAAGGGCGACTTTTTCCGACCTCGCGCGACGATCTGATCGAATGCGCGGCGCTCGTCGATTGCGTGCGGCGCGGCGAACTCGACGCGCTGACGATTCCGCGCGCGCCGCTCGACGTGCTCGCGCAGCAGATCACCGCCGAAGTCGCGTGCCGGGAATGGGGCGAAGACGAACTGTTCGAGCGCATCACGCGTGCGTATCCGTACGCGACGCTCGACCGCGCGCATTACGAGGCCGTGCTGCGCACGCTCGCGGAAGGCTATACGGGCCGGCAGGGCGTGCGCGCGGCTTACGTGCATCGCGATGCCGTCTCGCGCACGCTGCGCGGCCGGCGCGGCGGCAAGCTGACGGCGGTGACCTCGGGCGGCGCGATTCCCGACAACGCCGACTTCTCCGTGATCCTCGAACCGCAGGGCCTGCAGATCGGCACGGTGAACGAGGATTTCGCGGTCGAAAGCCTCGCGGGCGACATCTTCCAGCTCGGCAATACGTCGTACCGGATCATGCGCGTGGAAGGCGGGCGCGTGCGCGTGGAAAACGCCAACGGCCAGCCGCCGAATATCCCGTTCTGGCTCGGCGAGGCGCCGGGGCGCAGCGACGAGCTTTCGCACGCGATTTCCCGTCTGCGCGCGGACATCGACGCGCGGCTCGATGACGGCGTGGATTCCACGGTTGCCTGGCTCACGGGGGAAAGCGGCATCGGAGACGAACCGGCGCGGCAGATCGTCGATTATCTGGCGCGCTCGCGTGCCGCGCTCACCGTGCTGCCGACGCAGGACACGCTCGTCATGGAGCGCTTCTTCGACGAATCCGGCGGCACGCAGCTCGTCATCCACGCGCCGTTCGGCAGCCGCGTGAATCGCGCATGGGGTCTCGCGCTGCGCAAGCGCTTTTGCCGCACGTTCAACTTCGAATTGCAGGCGGCGGCGACGGAAGACGCGATCGTGCTGTCGCTGACGGGCAGCCACAGCTTCGCGCTCGACGAAGTGTGGCGCTATCTGAAATCGGCGACGGCGGAACACGTGCTGATCCAGGCGCTGCTCGACGCGCCGCTGTTCGGCGTGCGCTGGCGCTGGAACGCGACCAATTCGCTCGCGCTGCCGCGCTACACCGGCGGGCGCAAGGTCGCGCCGCAACTGCAGCGCATGAAAAGCGAGGATCTGCTCGCGGCCGTGTTTCCGGATCAGGTCGCGTGCGCGGAGAACATCGCGGGCGAACGCGACGTGCCGGCGCATCCGCTCGTCGAGCAGACCATCGACGATTGTCTGCACGACGCGATGGACAGCGACGCGTGGCTCGAGCTTCTGCGGCGCATCGAAACGGGCGATGTGCGGCTCGTCACCCGCGAACTGCCCGCGCCGTCGCCGCTCGCGGCCGAGATTCTGTCGGCGCGTCCCTACGCTTTTCTCGACGATGCGCCGATCGAGGAACGCCGCACGCAGGCCGTGCTCGCGCGCCGCTGGACCGATCCGCGCTCGGCGGACGATCTCGGCGCGCTCGATCCCGAGGCGATCGCGAGCGTGCGCGACGAAGCCTGGCCCGACGTCACGAGCGCCGACGAAATGCACGAGGCGCTGACGACGCTCGCCTGCATCGCCGAGACCGAAGCGCAACGCAACCCGCAATGGCCCGCGTGGCTCGACGCGCTGGCTCGCTCCGGCCGCGCGACGCGCTTGCGGATCGCGGAGCACGACGCGCTGTGGACGCCCGTCGAGCGCCTCGCGTGCGTGCGCGCGGTCTATGAGCACGCGCCGATGCATCCCGCGCTGCAGCCGCCGCCCGGTTTCGACGACGCCTGGGCGCCCGACGATGCGCTCGTCGAGATCGTGCGCGCACGATTGTCGGGATTCGGACCGCTGACGGTGCCGGAGATCGCGCGCCCGCTCGCGCTGCCCGCATCGGCGATCGCGCTCGCATTGACGCGGCTCGAAGCGCAGGGCTACGTGATGCGCGGACGTTTCACGCCGGGCGCTCAAGCCGAGGAATGGTGCGAACGCCATCTGCTCGCGCGGATTCATCGCTATACGGTGCGGCGGCTGCGTCGCGAGATCGAGCCGGTCGAGCGTCAGGATTTCATGCGCTTTCTGCTCGAATGGCAGCGCGTCGCGCCCGAAGCGCATGGCGAGGGCCGCGACGCGCTGGGCGCCGTGCTGGAGCAGCTCGAAGGATTCGAGGCGCCCGCCGTCGCGTGGGAGGATGAAATCCTGCCGGCGCGCATCGCCGATTATTCCGGCATGTGGCTCGACGATCTCTGCCGCGCGGGCAAGCTGGTGTGGACGCGACCGGCGGGCCGTTCGCGTGCGTCGGGCGGCCCGGTGCGCGGCACGCCGATCGTGCTGCTGCCGCGCCGTCATCTCGATGCGTGGAACGGGCTGATGCGCCCGGACGAAGCGCCGCAGCTTTCGTCGCGCGCCGAACGCGTCTTCGACGCGCTGAAGGCTCACGGCGCGATGTTCTTCGACGAGCTGCTCGGCGACGTGCGGCTCTTGCGCACCGAGCTCGAAGACGCGCTCGGCGAACTCGTCGCGCTCGGGCTCGTCAACGCCGACAGCTTCGCGGGCCTGCGCGCGCTGCTCGCGCCCGCGGCGAAGCGCAACGCGTTCGCGCGTCGTCCGAGGCGCGGAGGCCTCTTCATCGGCGGAATGGACGATGCCGGGCGCTGGGCGCTCCTGCGCCGCGCGAAGCCCGACGATGCGCGCGAGGAAGGCGATATCGAGCACGTCGCGCTGACGCTGCTGCGGCGCTATGGCGTCGTGTTCTGGCGGCTTCTGGAACGCGAGGCGCAATGGCTGCCGCCGTGGCGCGACTTGCTGCGCGTCTATCATCGGCTGGAAGCGCGTGGCGAGATTCGTGGCGGGCGCTTCGTCGCCGGGCTGGCGGGCGAGCAGTTCGCGCTGCCCGACGCGGTGCCGCTCCTGCGCGACATGCGCAAGCGGCCGAAGGATGGCGCGTTCGTCGCGCTATCGGCGGTCGATCCGCTCAATCTTGTCGGCACCTTGCTGCCGGGCGAGAAGGTGCCGGCGCTCGCGGGCAATCGTGTGGTGTATCTCGACGGCTTGCCGGTCGGCGCGGTGGTCGCCGGCAAGACGCGCTATTTCGGCGATGTCGAAGGAGAAGGGCGCGAGCGTGTGCGCCTCGCGCTCGTCAAGCGCTCGGCGCGTTCGCTGGGTACGTCGTTCGGAAGCGGGATGACGGACACCGGCATACCGGTGCGCCATTGAAGCAGCGAGGGATGCGATCCCTCGCTATTGCCGACGTCACTTCTTCGTGACGATCTTGGTCGTGAACGGCCCGGTTTGCGCAGCCGGCACGTCCTTCACCGGCACGCCCGGATAATCGACGACACGATTCGTGTTCGACGCCGGCCGGATGCGAAACGACGCCCGCGAGCCCTCACGCGCGCCGCCGACGATCGTATGCATCGCCTGCCTGTCGAGTTCGACGCTGTCGGCGAGATCTCTGATTTTGAGGACGGCCATGGATGTTTCCTCCAGAATGGGGAGTCGTAGTCGAGTATAGACAATCCGCCCTGCCGCGCCGGACCGACTCCACGATCCGCGCGCCATACTTCGGTCGGCAAACGCCGATGGCGGCGAAAGGCGCATGCCTTCTGCCGCAAGGACGTTCGCAATTTCTCTTGCGAAAGCCGTGCCAAGGCGCGGTACAAACCCGGATAAATCGCGCAAGACCCTGATTTGCCAGCGTTTTATCCGATGTCGCCCATAATCGGAACAATGATGCGGCGCGCGATCTGCCGCCGCCGCGCCGACACTCGCCACCGATGTGTCGGTCTCCGAACGACATGTGCGCGATGCCGCTCATGATCGAAAACGCCATTTGCGAAAGCGTCATGTGAAGGCTAGTATCGAACGAGCACCGGGGTTTTGTTACTACAAGTAGTTTCGATCGATGGAGACGCATCGCGACGCACAGATGACAAGTTTTGCGCAAGCGATTCGTACTTTTCGGGGCGACGGCGGGTCGCGCGACGAGTTCTTCGCGGGAGTGGACGGCGCATTGGCGACCGAGCAGACTCCGGCGAAGCGGCTCATGGAAATCCTCGACGAGGAGCATGCGGCGCGACCGTTGCCTCCCGACATCTATGCGGCCATCCGCCGCCGCATCGAGCATACGGGGCGCATGCGTCCGGAAGCCGATTCCCCCACGGGCCCCGCGAGCCGCGACGAGACGCGTCTGCAAACCTCACCCGGCTTTGCGCCGCCGCAGTCACGTGATCCGAGCAGCGGCACCGGCAGCCAGGCGACGCAGGTGATGGTCGATCACGATCAGCAGATGAAAGGCGTCGGCGACACGCTCAACAGCCGCTTCGTGCTGGAGGAATGTCTCGGCATCGGCGGAATGGGCACCGTGTACAAGGCGCTCGATCTGCGCAAGCTCGAAGCGTCGGATCGGCGGCCCTATGTCGCGATCAAGGTGCTCAATCTCCAGTTCCGCGGCAATCCGAAATCGCTGATCGCGCTCCAACGCGAGGCGCGCAAGGCGCAACAGCTCGCGCACCGGAACATCGTCACTGTTTACGACTTCGACCGCGACGGCCAGATCGTCTATCTGACGATGGAATATCTCTCCGGCCAGCCGCTGTCCCGATTGCTTCGGAACCCGAATTTCAAGGGCATGCCGTTCTCCGAGGTCTTTCCGATCTTCAAGGGCATGGCCAACGCGCTCGCCTACGCGCACGAACGCGGATTCGTTCACTGCGATTTCAAGCCGCCCAACGTGTTTCTGACGGACACGTCGGAAGTGAAGGTGATCGATTTCGGCATTTCGCGCGTCATTCAACGGCCCGAGGAAGAAACCGAAGCGACCGTGTTCGATCCCGGCAGTCTCGGCGCGATGACACCCGCGTACGCGAGCCCGGAGATGATGGAGCATCGCGAACCCGATCCGCGCGACGATATCTACGCGCTCGGCTGCATCACGTATGAACTGCTGACGGGCAAGCATCCGTTCGACCGCGTGCCCGCCCTGCAGGCGAGGAGCGCGGGCATGAAGCCGCAGCGCCCCGAGCATCTCGGCAACAGGCAGTGGAAAGCGTTGAAGGCCGCGCTCGCGTTCGAGCGCGAGGCGCGCACACCGACCGTCGCGCAATTCCTCGAAGAGATCGCCGAGGAGCACGCCGCGCCGGCCACGGGCCGCAAGCAGAAAAAGGGCGGCGGGCCGAAGCTCGCGATCGGCGCGGCGGCAGTCGTGGCGGCGTTGATCGCGGGGGCGGGTTATTACTTCTACGACCAGTCGGGACGCGGCGAGGAAAGCGCGCGCGAAACGCCGTCGCGTCCATCGGAAGGAAGCGCCACGGGCGCGGTCACGACGCACGCGCCCGAGAACGCGGCGCCGGCTTCCGCGGTAGCAATCACGCCCGCAGCCCCGCCGACACCCGTTCCCGAACTCACGATGGCAGCCGTCACGCCCGTGCTCGCGAGCGTGCCGTGTTCGGCGCTCGTCGCGTCGGTGCACGATCAGACCGTCGACGTGCAGGGCTTCGTGTCGCAGAAGTTCGGTCTCGCGCGCCTGAAGGAAACGCTCGGCCGCGTGCCGGGCGTGAAGACCACGAATTTCGGCGTGCAGCAGGTCGCCGACGACAAGTGCGATCTGCTCAAGGTGTACGGCCCGTTCTGGACGGCCAACCGGCAGTCGGGTCGGCCCGCGTCGGTGCACACGCGTTCGCGCGCGACACGTCTCATCGAAGGCGATCCGCTGATCATCGATCTGATGACGCCCGCGTTCGAGTCTTACGTCAACGTCGATTACTTCATGCTCGATGGCAGCGTCGTGCATCTGCTGCCCAATACGCGCTCGCGCGACAACCAGGCGCCGGCGAACTACACGGCGACCATCGGCACGATGGGCGACTGGGTCGTCGGCAAGCCATTCGGTTCGGAGATGATCGTGCTGACGGTCACGCCCGCGCCGCTCTTCGATTCGGCGCGCCCCGACAGCGAAGCGAAGCCGGAATATCTGCGTGCCGTCGAGAAACGCCTTGCCGCGCTAACGGGCAAGTATGGCCGCGATCGCGTGGCTGTCGATATTTTCCAGATCACGACGCAGGGAAAGAAATAAGGCCGGCTCGCCGTTACCGGACGCCGGCCCTCGTCAGAGACGCGCGAGGCTAGCTCTTGGGCTTCTCGATAGACGCCTTCAGTTCCTTCAGCGCGTCTTCCATGCGCTTGCTGACGAGCGCATAGGCTTCCGCCTGAGTCTGCTGAGTGGTGCGCGCGATGTCCTGCATGTCGGCGAGCGCGTTGTGCAGCGCGCGTTGCACGACTTCATTGGCGTTGAACGGAGGTTGCGTCGACGTATTGGCGAATTGCTTTGCGATGTTTTCCAGATCGCTCAAGGTACGCCGCAGAATCTCGACTTGCTTGTCGCGCAGCGCTTCCATGCCGCCGAACGCAACGCGGTTGGTCGCCGCGAGCGCTTCCACGTCCTTGCGCCGCGATTCCATGATCGCGGTGACGTCGAACCCGGGAAGCTGGTACTGCTGGAACATGGCGGCAAACTGGCTGAACGGGTCGCTGAAATTTTGATTCATCGTGCCTCCCCAGGGTTCTGTCGGTCGAATGCGAGCCATTCTTGCGGGCAAAGGCGAGGATGACCCGGGCAGCATGCGCCGTGCGCGCGAAATCATGCCAACGCGCGACGAGCACCTGATACTACCAATATAAGCGCCGGAAATGGGGCAAGGGAAAACACCAGAACGAGCGATCGTTATCGCGGGGAGCGTTCCGGCGAAGCAGGTTGATGCAGGTCAACGCATGCCGCGCCGCGCAAACGACCATGAAATCATGCCGGCGCGATATCGGCATAAAACCCGATGTGGCCGCGAACCGCGACCACGCGAGCGGCCAGCGCCGTCCGATGCTCGGGAGAACATCATGATCAATGGTGAAGGGCGCATCGTCGCGGCCTTGGGCGCCGTGTTCGTGACGCTGGGCGGCATTCATGCTTCGTTGCGCGGCCTGCTCTTCGATGAGACGGCCGTGATGTATTACGGCGTGCTCGCGATTCTCATCGGGGCTGCGTCGTTCGTCGTGATGCTCACACCGTTTCCGAGCGACGAGCCCTGACGTTCCCCCACTTCGATCAGATTCCCTCCTCGCCGGCGAACACGCCGTGCTCCGCCTTGATCTGTTCGCGGTCGATGCACTGCACGTGCCAGCGTCCGGTGCTCTTGGTCGCCGTGCCGTCCGCATACCACAGCACGCGTCCGGCGAGGCCTTCGCACGGGCCGTCGGGTGCGTCGACGTCGAGGCGTTCCAGCACGCAGATCGGGTCGCCGACTTGCTGGCCGCAGATCATCGTGCCGTTCGAACCTGAGCGCAAGCCTCCCCAGTCCGGCACTTCGACTGCCAGGTGGCCCTCGCGCGACCAGCGCCGTGTTTCCTTGTCGAGCCACAGGATGGCGTAGGCCGCCGATTGAGCGCCTTCGAAGCCATCCAGCTTGACCGTGATACGCATGTCATCCTCCATGAAACGATTCGATGGACGAGACGCTCAGCACTTTCGCACTGGCCATGAGCGTCGTCGATGAATGGCGGCTTGCGCCGCGCGTATTGTTAAGGCGTTACTGCGCGGCCCAAACGGACCGCGATGACAGGTTCGAACTGCGCGCGGCGGATAAGTTTTAACGCCGCGCATGTAATGGGTTCCATCGCCGATGCGACCTTGAAATGCGCCGCGCTGCAACAGCGATGACAGTCGAACCGATAAAGCAAGACCGATGCCGAAATGCCGCTTTGCTTCTGAACTGCATGGCTTTAGTTTAGTACGACAATCTGACGCTTCGGAGACAAGCATCGGAGGCACATTGCCGCATGTCCGCGCGATCGACGGTCGATGAATGCGGCGCATCATCGAGCGATGTCACGTTACGTCAACGCTCGCTGGTCGTGCATACGTGCACCACGCCGGCTTCGCGCGCCCCACGGCATTGCCGACGCGCACGATGTATCGCACCACTCGCAACGTAAAACGCTGCGCTGCAATATCGAAAAATTCAGGAGACGTACTCATGCGTGCAATGGTTTTCGACGGCAACGCTCCCGTTCTGCAAATGCTCGATGTGCCCGATCCCACGCCGCGCGCGGGCGAACTGCTCATCGACGTCCATGCGTGCGGCGTGTGTCGCACGGATCTGCATGTGGTCGACGGCGAGCTCGCTCATCCGAAGCGGCCGGTGGTTCCGGGACACGAGATCGTGGGAACGGTCGCGCAACTCGGCGCTGACGTGACGGACTTCGCGCCCGGCGATCGCGTGGGCGTGCCGTGGCTCGGTCATACATGCGGGCACTGCCGCTACTGCGCGGCGGGCCGCGAGAATCTGTGCGATACGCCCGGCTTCACGGGCTATACGATCGACGGCGGCTATGCGGAACGTGTCGTCGCCGATGCGCGCTATTGCCTGCACCTGCCGCAGCGTTATTCGGATGTCGAAGCGGCGCCGCTCCTGTGCGCGGGACTCATCGGCTATCGCACGCTCGCGATGGCGGGCGATGCGAAGCGCATCGGCATCTATGGCTTCGGCGCGGCCGCGCATATCGTCGCGCAGGTGGCGAACCATGAGGGGCGTTCGGTCTATGCGTTCACGCGTCCGGGCGATGCCGCCGCGCATCGGCTCGCGCTCGACCTGAAGGCGCATTGGGCGGGCGGCAGCGACGAGACCCCGCCCGACGAACTCGACGCCGCGCTCATCTTCGCGCCGGCCGGCGCGCTCGTGCCCGCGGCGCTCAAGGCGGTCGCGAAGGGCGGCGCCGTGGTGTGCGGCGGCATCCACATGAGCGACATTCCTTCGTTTCCGTACGCGTTGCTGTGGGGCGAGCGCCGCGTCATGTCCGTGGCGAATCTCACGCGCGAGGACGGGCGCGCGTTCATGGACATCGCCGGGCAGTTTCATCTGGATCTGCACACGACGCCTTATCCGCTCGACGAGGCGAACCGCGCGCTAGCCGATCTTCGCGAAGGCAGGCTGACGGGCGCGGCCGTGCTCACGATGCGCGCGTAGGTTCGATAAATCGACGAACGTTCGTCAGTGATGTTCGAGCATCGTGCGATCCACGATGCGCACCTGCCGCCCATTGAGCCCGATCGCGCCCTCGCGTTGCAGCTTCGAAAGCGTGCGGCTCACGGTTTCCAGCTCCAGGCCGAGATAGCTGCCGATATCCGCGCGGGTCATCGGCAGAATTAGTTCGTTCGCCTGGTCGCCGGCGGACGCGCTGCGTGCGTCGAGCCGTTCCGCGAAATCGAGCAGGAAGGCGGCGACGCGTTCGCGCGCGGGCATCGTGCCGAGCATCAGCGCGAGACGCGACGCGCGCACGATTTCCGCGCTCATGATCGCGAGCAGTTCGTGCTGCATCGCCGCGTACTCGCGGCACAAGGGTTCGAGTATGCCGACCGGCATGATGCGCACGACACTCGATTCGAGCGCGATGGCGTCGCTTTCGTGCCGGCCTGTGCACACGCCGTCGAGACCGAGCGTTTCGTCCGCGAAGTGAAAACCCGTGACCTGTGTGTGCGGGGCGCTGTCGTCGTTGCTGCTGGGAAAGGTCGCGACGGTCTTGAAGCATCCGCTTTGCACCGTATAGACGCTGCGCAGCGGCTCGCCCATGCAGTAAAGCGCGTCGCCGCGCTCGACGGTGCGCGTCGGAAACGGAATGGCGTCGGCGTCGGAGAAGCGCACGTGCAGCGTCGGCGCGGCGCGCCTCGCCGAAGCGCCTGGATCGATAGACGGTTCCATGAGGAATTTCCTCCTACAACCCAGTATGGTTCACGGACGAAGGAAAGGACAACCCGGCGCGTTCGCGGTGCTGGCGTTCAGAATTCGATATCCAGCTCGTCGATCTCTTCGGCTTCCTGCTGTGCATCCGCAATCCACTGGCGCATTTCCGGCATCGCGAGAATGCGCTCGCCATACGCGACGATATCGGGGTCGAGCTTCACGTCGTAGGTGACGAAGCGCGTGACGACCGGCGCGAACATCGCATCCGCGCACGAACGTTCGCCGAACAGATACGGGCCGCCGTATTGCGCGAGACATTCGTGCCAGATGGTCACGATGCGCTCGACATCGGTCTGCGCGCGCGCCCACACCTTGAAGCCGGGAAAGTGCGCCTTGAGGTTCATCGGCAGGGCGGAACGCAGCGCGGCGAAGCCCGAATGCATCTCGCCGCAGATCGCCCGGCAATGCGCGCGCTCGGCGCGTTCCTTCGGCAGCAGTCCGGCATCGGGACATACTTCGTTCAGATATTCCGCAATCGCGAGCGTGTCCCAGACTTTGATGCCATCATGAAAGAGACAGGGCACGAGAATCGATGGCGAGAGCAGCAGGAGCTCGGCGCGCGCACCGGGATCGTCGGCGGGCATCACGACTTCATCGAACGGCAGCCCGCTAAACTTCGTGAGCAGCCAGCCACGCAGCGACCAGGACGAATAGTTCTTGCTGCTGATGGTGAGCGTGGCGTTCGCCATGAGCGTCTCCTCGGACGTCGTGCACCAGGACGGATCGAGCATGGTGCGTGTTGGCACCGAAAGGCGGCAAAACGCGCTCGTGAATGGTAACAGTGCAAAGGGTATGCCAATCGTTCAGTCGGGTGAGCCGCCGCCTCGGTCGACTGGCATAGCTATTGCCTTATTTCGACGCTCCATATCGACGCATGCGCCGCCCGCGTGCAAGAGAGATGAATCCCTTTGCTTACGCGGGCTATCAGGCCTGGTCCGATTCGATGCTGCCCATGCGCCACGCCGCCGCGCTCGTCGAGAGCGCGCTTCGGGTCTGGACGGAGATCGGCGCAACGCCGCAGGGCCGCGGCCTCACGGCGATCTGCGAACTGATTGAGTTGTCCGGGCTCACGCATACTCGTCCGGCCTTCGATATCGCGGAAGTGAACGTCGATGGCAAGCCGATGCGCGTCGTGGAAGAGGTCGCCGCGCGCACGCCGTTCTGCGACCTGCTGCATTTCCGCAAGGACGATGTATCCGTCGCGCAGCCGCGCGTGCTCGTTATCGCGCCGATGTCCGGCCACTTCGCGACCCTGCTGCGCGGCACCGTGCGCACGATGCTCGCGGACCACGACGTCTATATCACCGACTGGCGCAATCCGCGCGACGTCTCGCTGATGCACGGCCGTTTCGGTTTCGACGAGTACGTGCACCACCTCATCGACTTCATCGAAACGATCGGGCCGGGGACGCATCTGCTCGCGGTGTGTCAGCCGACCGTCGCGGCGCTGTCGGCGGCCGCGCTGATGGCCGAGGACCGGCATCCCGCCGAGCCGGCGAGCATGACGCTGATGGCCGGTCCGATCGACACGCGCGTGAATCCGACGCGCGTGAACGAGCTCGCGAAGAGCAAACCGATCGAATGGTTCGAGCGCAACCTGATCGGCATGGTGCCGTTCGGCTTCGCGGGCGCGATGCGGCGCGTCTATCCGGGCTTCGTGCAGCTGGGCGCGTTCATGTCGATGAATCTCCCGCGTCACCTCGAATCGTTCGAGGAGATGCACTATCAGCGCGCGAAAGGCGACCCGGCGCAGGCGGACGCGATCCGCGTTTTCTACGAGGAATATTTCGCGACGATGGACCTCACCGCGGAGTTTTATCTCGAGACCGTCGATACCATCTTTCAGCGGCACGCGCTGCCGTTGAAGCAGCTCGAAGTGCGCGGCCGCAAGGTCGATCCGTCGGCAATCCGGCGCACCGCGCTCTTCACTGTCGAGGGCGAGCGCGACGACATCTGCGCGGTCGGTCAGACGCTCGCCGCGCAGGATCTGTGCGACAAGCTGCGGCCTTACCTGAAGGCGCATCACGTGCAGACGGGCGTCGGGCACTACGGCGTGTTCAACGGCAAGCGCTGGGAGCGGCAGATTTATCCGCGCATCCGCGCCTTGATCCACGATAACGAGCCGAGTCCGGCCGGCGTCAACGCGCGTGCGCAGCCGCTGGTCCCGTTGCAGGCGATCGCGCCGCTCGCGCGCGAATCGACGGTCGTCGAGGAACAGGCGCAGGCGGCGCAGCAGGGCGGCGGCAAACAGGCGATCGCCGATCCCGACGACGCCCACGCAACGGAATAGCCGCTAGCTCGCCGCCACGCCCGAAAGCGGCAGCACGATGCGCGCTTCCGCGCCGCCGCCTTCGCGCGCGCGCAATTCGAGCGTGCCGCCGTGCAGCCGCGCGATGCGCTCGACGATCGCGAGACCCAGCCCCGTGCCTTTCGGCTGGCCTTCGCCGCCGCCGCGTTTGAACGGCTGCTTGAGCGCTTCCGGATCCTGTCCGCCGAGTCCCTTGCCGCGATCCGCGATCACGACGCAGGCGGCCTTCGCCTGCGTATCCGTCCACGTGCGCACTTCCAGCCCGACGACGCCGTACAGCACCGCGTTCTGCATCAGGTTCATGAGTATGCGCATCATGCTGATGGGGCGGAACGGGAACGGTTCGATAGCACCGAGATCGAGCGCAAACTCGTGTCCCAGTCCCGCAAAATCGGCTGCGAGATTGGCGACGAGTGCGTTGAGATCGCCGACGATGGGCGTCTCCTTCGCGCCGCTGCCCGCGTAATCCATGAACTGCTGAAGAATCGTGTCGATGGTGTCGAGATAGCCCTCCGCCGATGCCGCGAACGACGCGTCCTTCGACGGTACGGAGGACATCGCCATGGCGAGGCGCAACTTGGTCATCGGCGTGCGGATGTCGTGCGAGATGCCCGCGAGCATCAGTGCGCGCGTCGCTTCGGCCTCCTTGAGCGCCGCTGTCATGCGATTGAATGCGCCGCTCACCTGCGCGATTTCGGTCGGGCCGTCCGTCGGCAGGACGCCGGGCTCCCCGCCCGCTGAAACGAGCCGCGCGGCATCGGCGAGATGCGCGAGCGGGCGATTCAGGTGACGCTGGATCACATAGGCCGTCGCGAACGCGAGCGCGCCGAGTCCGAGCGAAAGAAGGAGGGCGGTCACGAGGCCGTCGTCGTGCGCGGCTTCGGGCACCGGCAGCGCAAGCCAGCGCGGCTCGCCCGACAGATGCGCGCGGATCCACAATCGCTGCTGGCCGTCGTCGGCCGTGTCGCTGCCTTGCCAGCGCACGAGCATGTCGGCGGGCAGATGCCGCCGCAAGCTCTCGACGAACGTCTGGCGCTGATATGTTTGATAGAAGCGCAGGCGCGATCCCGGCGCCGTTTCGTGCGCGCCGGCGGGCAACTCGGCGTGAATGTCGAGATGCGCGGCGACGGTTTGCGCTGCGTCGGGCGGCGTCGTTTTCAGGAGCGTGTCGAGCGTGACGATATAGCTCGCGAACGTCGCGGCCGCCCGCTCGATGCGCGGCGTCTGGATGAAGTGCAGCAGCACCGCGATCGCGCACACCTGACTCACCGCGACGAGCGCGACGAGCAGCAGGATATTGCGCGCGAAGATCGAGCGCGGCACGAGCGACACAGGGCGCAAGCGAGGCGCGGCGCTCACGATTCGATTTCGGCGAGCAGCATGTAGCCGACGCCCCAGACGGTCTTGATGAAGCGCGGCTTGCCCGAGTCTTCCTCGATGATCTGACGCAGCCGCAGCACCTGCACGTCGATGCTGCGATCGAGCGCGTCGTGATCGCGGCCGCGCGTGCGTGCGATGAGGTTGTCGCGGCTCACCGCGCGGTTCGGCGACGAGCCGAGCGCGTGAAGCAACTGCATCTGCGCGGAATGCATTTCGAACGGCTCGCCGTTGCGATAGAGCTTCTGCTTGGCGAGATCGAGACGGAATTCGCCGAAGCGGACGACCTGCTGCGTGTGCGTCGGATCGCCGGCGGCGATTTTCTGGCGGCGCAGCAACGCGCGCACGCGAGCGACCAGTTCCTGCGGCAGGAAGGGCTTGGCGAGGTAATCGTCGGCGCCGGTTTCGAGGCCGATCACCTTGTCGACGGGATCTCCCTTGGCCGTGAGCATGAGGATGGGCAACGTCTGGCCTTCGGCGCGCAGGCGCTTGCAGACCGAGAGGCCGTCTTCGGGCTCCATCATCCAGTCGAGCACGAGCAGGTCGAAAGGCTCGCGCTGAAGGTAGCGGTCGAGCCGCTTGCCATTTTCGACGACGCGCACCTCGAAACCTTGCGAACTCAGAAAACGCTGCAGCATGTTGCGCAACTCGGCTTCGTCGTCGAGCACGATGATCTTCGGCAGGATTTCCATGGACGCTCCGGATCAGCGTTGCGCGGCGTGCTCGCGCATGAAGGCTTCGATTTGCGGCAGCGTCACGTAGCCGTTCTTCTGCGTGTCGATCTGGTCGAAGTGCTTGGCCACCATCGGCATGCCCGCCGACGCCTGCGCGCGCGTGAGCTTGCCGTCGTGCGTCGTGTTGGCGCTCGAGAAGCGGGTCTGCAACTGCCCGAGCGCGTGCTCGACGCGCGGGCTCGCGCCCATCGGCTGAGTGGCGGTTTGCGCGAACGCGCCGCCCGATGTGGCGCACGCCGCGCATGCGGCAAGGATGACAAGAAATTTTCGCATGGCTCTCTCCCTGGTCCGGGTACGAATGAACGTCGACGGTGATGTCATTCTATTGAGCCGCGCGGCGAACGCAATCTCGTGAATGCTACGAATCATGTCGCCGGATTGCATGCGAGATTGCGCCGACATGCGGCGACACAAGTTAGGGCTCACGGTTCGGGCGACGCTTCGCTATCGTTCTCATCGCCGGCAGATGTGTTTCGTTCACGCTGCCGAAATCCATGACTCACGATGCATGAGGACTTCACCATGAACATCCGTTTGCTCAGCGTTTCCGCCGTTGCCGCCATCAGCCTGACCTGCGCGGAATCCGCGTTCGCCGGAACGAGCGTGCAGGTTTCCTATGTCGCGCCCGCCGTCGTCTATGCACCGCCGCCGCGTCCCGTGTATTACTACGCGCCGCCGCCGAGGCCCACTTATTACTATGTGCCCGCGCGCACCGTAGTCGTCGCGCCCGTGGCGGTCGCCGTGCCGCCGCCTCCGCCGCCGCCGAGGCCCGTCGTCGTCGTGTCGCCTTATGCGGTCGCGCCGGCCGTCAGGATCACCTATGCGCAGCCGGTGCTCGCGGCGCCGGTCGTCGTGATGCATTGACCGCAATGCGCATCGATCGCGACAAGCAGCGATGCATTGCACGGCTGGCTCGACCGCCGCCTCCTATACTGGATGAACCGCGTCGGGCCCGATGTGCCGATGCGGCGGCGACCCGGCGCTTCGCGCCGTTTCATGGCGTTCCAACAGGAGGATCGAGCCATGCTATTCATCGTCAACTGGACTGCGCAGCCCGAGGTCGAACGACAGGCGGCCGAACGATTCCTGCAAACGCGCGGCGCGCCGCCCGACGGCATCAGGCTGCTGGGACGCTGGCATGCGATCGGTTCCATCTGGGGTGTGGCCGTATGCGAATGCGACGAAATCGACCCGCTCGCGCGCTGGGCACATGAGTGGGCCGATCTGTTCATGTTCGACATCAAACCGGCGATCACCGACGAGCAGGTCGGAAAAATGCTCGCGGAACACGCGGAGCGGCAGTAGACGAAAAGCGCGCCGATTCTTCGTACGAACGGCGACTCCGCGAGGACCGGCGCGTTAGGGTTTGTTTGGCTTGCAGCGGAACGCACGATGCCCCATCATTACAAACGTACTAGTTAGTTCAAATTTGAGCGCCGTTCGCGATCCCGCATTGTTGCCGCAAGGATGGCGCCGTCAAGGAGCGAAGCGTGACCCAATCCCCTACGAAAGAACCCTGCGTGATATCGGTGGCGATCACCGGCTCGGTGCCGCGCAAGAAGGACAATCCCGCGGTGCCGATCACGATCGCCGAGCAGATCGAGAGCACGCACGAGGCGTATGAAGCGGGCGCGACACTCGTGCACCTGCATGTGCGCGACGAAGACGAACGCTCGAGTTCGGACCGGCATCGGTTCGCGGAATTGCAGGAGGGCATTCGCAAGCATTGTCCGGACATCATCATCCAGTTCTCGACGGGCGGTCGCGGACGCTCGTTCGAACAACGCGGCGCGATGCTCGACCTGAAGCCCGACATGGCATCGCTCGCGACGGGCTCGGTCAACTTTCCGACGATCGTGTATGAGAATCCGCCCGATTTCGTGCGCTCGCTCGCGCAGATGATGCTCGATCACAACGTGAAGCCCGAGATCGAGATTTTCGATCTGGCGATGCTGTATAGCACCGTGGATCTCGTGAATCAGGGTCTGCTGAAGCCGCCTGTTCACGTGCAGTTCGTGCTCGGCGTGAAGAATGCGTTGCCCGCGCGGCTCGAGATTCTCGAGTTCGAAGTCGAGCAGTTGAAGAAGCATTTGCCCGATGCGACGTGGACGGCTGCGGGCATTGGGCGTCATCAGCTCGAAGTGAATCACTGGACGTTGCAGTTGGGCGGGCATTGTCGGACGGGGCTGGAAGACAACGTGCGCTGGGACAAGGACACGCTCGCGAAGAGCAACGCGCAACTGGTGAGTCGGGTGGCGTCGCTGTGTGCGGAGTATGGAAGGCCGGTGGCGACGGCGAAGGAAGCGCGCGAGTTGTTGTCGATTTGAGTGTTGTCTGTGCGGGTCGAGGCGCGCCGTCGGGAAACCGCGGCGCGCTTTTTGTTTGTGGTGTGCGAGGGATGCGCATTACGCTTTCTTTGCTTCTCCAGGTTCATTGGCGACGAAGTGCCCGGCCGCGCGCCTGCTTCCTGCCGATGGTCGACGCAGATTTCTCCGCGGCGATCTTCTGCTCAATGGCTCCGACAGATTGACGGACGGTGTCGAGGGCTGGACCTCGTGAGCACAACGAAGCCGAGGGCAGAGGCGAATTTTGTCTCGGCGCTTATCGCTCTCAATTCCCGACTTGTTTCAGCCGGTTTTTCAATCGCTCGCGAATTTGATTTGTCTGTCATTGGCAATCAATTGGTTTAATTAGCTGACTAGAATCAGTTATTAAAAATTTCGAAGCGCTATTTACGGTTAAAAAGGTTTTCCGATAACGCGCGTGAATCGCCCGTGAGGTTGCGATTTTTAGGCATCAAGTGGCGATTTTCGGAATATATCAATTGAAAATTTCGATAGGAACGCCAAGAATTGCGTGAATTCGCCTGGACCGGGTGGCGTAAGTGATTCCCTATTTTGGTTTATAAGATCAGTATAACGAATCAACAAGTCTGATCAACTCCATTGAGTGCTCTTGTATTTCGATTGTCGGCGCGATCCGATGCAATCGAACCCCGAGCAATGACGCGCTATTTCTTTTTACCTGTCCTGGCGAGCAGGCGTCTAACGCCGAGTCACAAAATTTGAGCGATTGAATCTACGAGGTTTTTGAGTGAACAAGACATATAAAGTGGTATGGAGCCAGGCGGGTCAAAAGTGGGTTGTCGTGCCTGAACTCGCTCGAACCAGGGGAAAGAGCACGAAGCGATCGGTGGTTGTGGCCGCTTCCGCGATGGCGACGATTGCGGGCGGGTCTGCGCACGCGGCGGATGCGAGTAGCTACATGAATGGCGTCTTCGATTCGAGCGGGCTTTCGAATTGTTTCTCATCGACAGCTAGCGGTCCGCAGAACGGCGCAGGTTGTGACAGCGGCGGCAAGACTGGTGTAGGGTTTGTCGCGTTCGATCAAGCCGCCTTGGCCGGCGCTTATGCACTCGCCCCAGACTCCAATACGCTTCTTTTTGGCACCGCGGGGGCCGACCAGCTCGCCATCGTCACGGATCCCATCGCTGGAACGACCACGATCAACGCTTATGCGCCGATCAACATGAACCGGAACAAGATCACGGGCGTGGCGGCGGGAATGTTGAGTAATGGTAGCTTCGACGCGGTCAACGGCACCCAGCTATTCGGGGTGTCCAGTTCGATGTCCGCGGGCTTGAGCACTGCGGCAAGCAGAGTGACTTCGCTATCGACGGGCCTGAGCACAGTGAATTTGAATCTCGATTCATTGTCGACATCGACCTCGACGGGCTTGAGCACGGTGACCTCGGGCGTCGCTTCGCTTTCCACCGGCCTCAGCACGGTGACCTCCGGTGTGAACTCACTGTCCACAGGCCTCAGTACGGTGGCTTCGGGCCTCACCTCGCTGTCGGCATCGACCTCTACAGGTCTGAGTACGGTGACCTCGGGCGTCACTTCGCTTTCCACCGGCCTCAGTACGGTGACTTCAGGCGTGAGTTCGCTCTCGACGGGCATGAGCACGATCACCTCCAACGTGAGCTCGCTTTCCACAGGGCTTAGCACGGCGACCTCGGGCCTCAACTCGCTGTCGACATCGACCTCGACAGGTCTGAGTACGGTGACCTCGGGTGTCACTTCGCTTTCCACCGGCCTCAGTACGGTGACTTCCGATGTGAGTTCGCTCTCGACGGGCATGAGCACGATCACGTCCAACGTGAGCTCGCTGTCCACAGGTCTCAGTACGGTGACTTCAGACGTGAGTTCGCTCTCGACGGGCATGAGCACGATAACCTCCAACGTGAGCTCGCTGTCCACAGGTCTCAGCACGGTGACTTCCGATGTGAGTTCGCTCTCGACGGGCATGAGCACGATCACGTCCAACGTGAGCTCACTGTCCACAGGCCTCAGCACGGTAGCGTCGGGCCTCGACACGCTATCGACATCGACTTCGACAGGTTTGAGCACGGTGACCTCGGGCCTCGATTCGCTGTCGACATCGACCTCGACGGGTTTGAGCACGGTAACGTCGAACGTCGCCTCGCTGTCGACCGGCCTCAGCACGGTAACTTCCGGCATCATATCCCTGTCGACGGGCATCGACACGCTGTCCGCGTCCACATCCACGGCGGTGACATCACTGTCAACCGGCATCGATACGCTTTCGACCTCGACTTCGAGCGCAGTGGGCTCGCTGTCGACGGGCGTCAATTCGCTGTCGGTCGCGATTAACAACACCGTCCAATACGACGATCCGGATCACAAGAGCGTAACGCTCGGCACACTTGGCACGCCTGTCACGCTCAAGAACATCGCGCCTGGGGCGGTAAACGAAAACAGCGTCGAAGCGATCAACGGCTCGCAACTCTTCGCCACCGCGCAAAGCGCCGCCGACGCGCTGGGCGGCGGATCATCCGTGGACACCGACGGCAAGATCACCAAGCCGACCTACAAGTTCACCGACAACTCGACATTCAACAACGTCGGCGACGCGCTCACGAATCTCGACGGTCGCGTCACGCAGAACACATCGGACATCAGCATCATCAATACGACGCTGAGCACGATCAACAACGGCGGCGGCATCAAGTACTTCCACACCAACTCGACCCAGACGGATTCGTCCGCGTCCGGCGTCAACGCGGTGGCAATCGGCGGCGATGCGATCGCGTCCGCAGATAATGCCGTCGCGCTCGGCTCCGGTTCGCGTGCGGATCGTGCCGACACTGTCTCCGTTGGTGCAAAGGGCGCGGAACGCAAGATCACGAACGTCGCAACGGGTACGGAAAACACCGATGCGGTCAACGTCTCTCAGTTGAACTCGACGATCGCGAGCAGTGTCGCGAACGCCGTGACCTACGACGATTCGACGCACAGCAGGATCACACTGAATCCTCAAACCAAGGTGACAATCGATAACGTGGCAAACGGAAATGTCGCCCTTGGGAGCTTCGAAGCGATCAACGGTTCGCAGCTCTTCGCGACCGCACAAAGCGCCGCGGACGCACTGGGTGGCGGAGCAAGCGTGGACGGGGACGGCAAGATCACCGAGCCAACCTACAAATTCACGGATAACACGAAGCACCACTCCGTCGAGAGCGCACTGACAAATCTGGATGGACGCACTGCCCAGAATTCGACCGACATCGACACGATCAACAACACGCTGAACAACATCACGACAGGCGGCGGCATCAAGTACTTCCACGCCAATTCCACGCTGCCGGATTCGTCCGCGATGGGCGCGGATTCGGTGGCGATCGGGGGCGCTGCGTCGGCGACGGCGGCCAACTCGGTGGCATTGGGCGCGAACTCGGTCGCGAATCGTCCGAATACCGTCTCGGTCGGCGCGACAGGCGCGGAACGCCAGATCACGAACGTCGCGGCCGGTACTGCGGATACGGACGCCGTCAACGTGTCGCAGTTGAAGCGGGCGGGCCTGATCGATGGCGACGGCTCGACGAAGGCCGCCGTCACCTATGACGCGGGTGCGGATGGCAAACCCGACTACACGAGCATTACGCTCGGCAATAACACCGGCGCAACGACGATTCACAACGTCGCGGAAGGTGTAGCCGGCAGCGATGCCGTGAACGTGAACCAGATGAACGCCGCGCTCGACCGCGTGACGAACATTGCCGAAAGCGGCGGAAACACATTGTTTGCCGCCGATGGCAATCGCGCCACCGAGGTCGCCAGCGCCACCGGCACGCATGCTACGGCCATGGGCGCGAACGCGAACGCGAGTGCGGACAATTCGGTCGCGCTCGGTGCGAATTCGGTGGCCGACCGGGCGAACACGGTATCAGTCGGCTCGGCAGGCAACGAACGCCAGATTACGAACGTTGCCAACGGCGAGCAGCAAACCGATGCGGTCAACGTCCGGCAATTGAATCTGGCATCGGCGCAGGCGCAAAGCTACACCGATTCGCGCATCGCCGGCGTGCAGAGCCAGATCAACAATGTCGCCAGCACGGCATACGGCGGTATCGCCGCGGCGATGGCCGCAGCGGGATTGCCGCAGCCGACCGCTCCGGGCAGAACAATGGTATCGATCGCGGGCGCGCGTTACGCGAGCGCATCCGGTGCGGCGATCGGCGTCTCGTACGTGACGCAGGACGATCGATGGGTCGTGAAGGCTTCGGGCAATACCAGCAGTTCCGGCAACGTCGGGTTTACGATCGGCGCAGGCCATCAGTGGTAAGCCTCTGACGTAACACCGGAGCAATCGAAGTCGGTCGACGCAGCCACTGCGTCGACCGAATTTTTTTTATTGCTCGCGCCTGATCTCTACGCGTGACCTCGTGCGAAAAATCTGCCTTACAATCGGTCTCCCACCCTGACAAGCACGACAAGCGCGAACATGAACGAGCGTAAGTCATCCGGACTCGCCGACCGAATTTACAGCGACATCCTCAACAGCATCGTGGAAGGCGAGTTCAAGGAGGGCGACCGGCTTCTCACGGAGCATGCGCTCGCTGAACGATTCGCAACATCTCGACCGACCGTCCGCGAAGCGCTCGCGCGATTGCGCGCGGACGGGATCATCGTGACGCGGCGCGGTTCGGGAACGATCGTCGGACGTCGTCCCGATCCGGATGTGCGCCGGTTCGCCCCGCTCGAAACGCTATCCGACATCCGCCGCTGCTACGAATTTCGGATCGTGACGGAGTCCGGCGCGGCGGAATTCGCCGCCATCAAGGCCGACGAAGACGGCCTTCGCGCGATTCAGGATGCATGGGATCGGCTCGAGCGCATCGTCGAGACGCAGCAGGGCATCGGCGCAAAAGACGATTTCGCGTTCCATCTCGCGGTCGCACGTGCGTCGAAGAACCAGTTCTTCATTACCGCGTTGGCGTTCATCGAGGAACAGGTCGAAGTCAGCATGAACCTGTCGCGCAATCTGTCGTTGGTGAAAACGCTCGAGCGCCAGCGTCTCGTCCAGCGTGAACATCGCGAAGTCCTCGAAGCGATCCGCGCACGCGATCCTGCGCGCGCCGGGAAAGCGATGAAGGCGCATCTTCAAAACGCGCTCGACCGGATATTCGGCGACTAGCCACTGCTGCAGTTGTCACACAACCTTGGGTCAGGCGGGCAAAAACTCCCTTGCTAGCGGGTAAGTTGTTTGACAACTTTGGGTGGCTGCGGCTCCACCATGTGGTTGGTCGCCATGAAACATCGCGCCCTGCGTCCCGGCAGCAGGCGAATCCCATCCGCTTTACCCCAACGTTGAACATCCGGCGACGATTCAACCCAAAGGAAAGACGCGATAACTCCGCAGGAAACAACGGTTAAATCCTGGTTAAAAAGATAGGAAACAACTGCTCGGGGTATCTCCCAACATAGCTTGCAAACCGCTATCGCCAGAGGAAAAAGCGCCTTCCCATTGTTTCGGTAACACCCTCGCGGAAACCAATTTGCTTGACATCCTATGACCCCGTTAGCTATTTTTCAGCATCCGGTCGCCATGAGGACGCACGCGTACAGAGACACGCTACATTCAAGGTGCCAGCAAGCGGCGCACAAACGAATCAGAACGAAGCACACACAGGCCGGCGATCGACGAAATCGAAGAATTCGACCGGACCTTTTCCCGACCACCGGTTGCGAGAGAAGTGAGGAGACAAAATGGCTTTCAAGGCAGGACTGTCAGTGAAACTGGCGGCGGTTTGCGTCGCCGTCAGCGCGGCTTTCGGCATGAGCGCGGCATACGCGGCCGATCCCGTATCGATCAACATCGTCGACGTTGCGGGCAATCTGCAACTGACGCAAAAGGGCTTCGAGGCGTTCAAGGCCAAATATCCCGATCTGGTTTCCAGCATCACCTTCACGAACGCGCCCGCGCCGCAACTGCCGGGCAAGATCAAGGCGATGCAGGCGGCGGGCCGCTCGGACATCGACCTCGTCGTGACCGGCACTGACGCGCTCGCGGCCGGCATCCAGCAAGGTCTGTGGGAGAAACTGCTTCCCGATAACGCGAAGGCGTTCCCCGGCGTGCTCGACAAGTACGCGCCCGGCCCGCGCAAGATGCAGGACATCGCGCAGGGCTATGGTCTCGAAGTGACCTATATGCCCGCGGGTCCGCTGCTCGAATACAACCCGGCCAAGGTCACCGACGTTCCGAAGACGCCGGATCAACTGCTCGCGTGGTGCAAGGCGCATCCGAACAAGCTGATTTATGCGCGCCCGGCGAACTCCGGCCCTGGCCGCACCTTCCTGATGGGCCTGCCGTACGTGCTCGGCGACAAGGACCCGATGGACCCGATCAACGGCTGGGACAAGACCTGGGCGTTCCTCAAGCAACTGAACGACTGCATTCCGTACTACCCGGGCGGAACCTCGGCCGTCATGAAGGAACTGGGCGAAGGCACGCGCGACATGACGGTCACGGTGACCGGCTGGGACATCAATCCGCGCGCGCTCGGCATCGTGCCGGCGGAATTCAAGGTGGCCGCGTTCGACAACATGACCTGGGTGAACGACGCCCACTACATGGTGATCCCGAAGGGCGTGCCGAAGGAAAAGCTCGACGTGCTCTACAAGCTGATGAACTTTATGCTCGAGCCGGCGCAGCAGGCGCTGACCTATGACGATGGCTATTTCTATCCGGGTCCTGCGGTGAAGGATGTGCCGCTCTCGATGGCGCCCGCGAAGAGTCAGGAAGTCATCCAGAAGTTCGGCCGGCCCGAGTACGCGAAGCTGCTCGCCGACCGTCCGCACGTGCTTCCGCTCAATGCGCAGGCGATGGTCGCGGCATTCCAGAAATGGGATCGCGAAGTCGGCGCGGCGAAGACGAAGTAACTCGGCGTAACGCGGTAATGAGACGGCGACGCTCCCGTCAGGGCGCGTCGCCGCTTGTACAAAAAAGCGCAGGAAATTGTCATGAAGCACACTTTTGAGCAGTTGCGCCTCGACGCGGTCTCGCGCAGTTTCACCAACGCGGAAGGGCAGCAGCTCGCGGCGTTGAAGGGACTCGATCTGAATATCCAGCGCGGCGAGTTCATCGCGCTGCTCGGGCCATCGGGCTGCGGCAAGTCGACCGCGCTGAACTGCATCGCCGGATTGCAGCCGTTGACGGGCGGCGGCATCTGGCTCGACGACAAGCGTATCGACGTGCTGCCGCCCGAAAAGCGCGGCTTCGGCATGGTCTTTCAGAACTACGCGCTGTTTCCGCATATGTCGGTGCTGGATAACGTCGGCTTCGGCCTGAAGATGCGCGGCATGCCGAAGGCGGAAGCAACGAAGCGCGCGAAGGCCGCCTTGCAGCTCGTGCAACTGATCGGCCACGACGCCAAGCTTCCCGGTCAGCTTTCGGGCGGCCAGCAGCAGCGTGTGGCGATTGCGCGCGCGATCGTCATCGAGCCGCCGCTCGTTCTGATGGACGAGCCGCTCTCGAACCTGGACACCAAGCTGCGCATCGAGATGCGCGCCGAAATTCGCCGCATCCACGGCAAGCTGGAGCGCGCGACCATCTATGTGACGCACGATCAGGACGAAGCGCTGTCGATGGCCGATCGCATCGTCGTGATGAAAGAGGGCGTCGTCCAGCAGGTGGCCGCGCCGAAGGAAGTCTATTCGCGGCCGAAGAATCTGCACGTCGCGCGCTTCATGGGTTTCCGCAATGTCGTGCAGGCAACGCTCGAAGGCACGCAGGGCGAAGCCGTCGCGGTGAACGCAAACGGCGTGCGCCTGCTCGGCACGCCGATGGAAGGTTTCGACAGCAAGCGCGTGGCCGTCGCGCTGCGTCCCGAAGACATGGAACGCGCGGCGCCCGGCGCCGAGAACGCCTTCGATGCGCACGTCGAAGTCGTCGAATATGGCGGGCGCGATTCGCTCATCATCGTCAATACGGCGTTCGGCAAGCTCTGGGCGCGCATCGCGGGCGAATGCAGCGAAGGCGAGCGCATCTCGCTGCGCGTCGTGCCTTCGAAAACGCTCGTGTATGGAGAGGAAAAATGATCGCGCTTCCCGCGCAGCCACGCGATCCGAAGGGCTGGCTCGTCACGCCGGCGCTCTTCTTCATCATCGCGCTGTTCATCTATCCGTTCGCCTACGGGCTGATGCTGTCGTTCAGTCCGATGAACGGCGGCAGCGTCTGGGCGAACTACATCACGTTCTTCACCGATTCGTCGATGTGGCCGACGATCGTCGTCACGCTGAAGCTCGCCGTGCCCGCGACGATCATCAACGTAGGCGTGTCGGTGCCGGTGGCCTTCGCGTTGCGCCGCACGTCGCCGTGGCAGAAGTTCGTCACGACGCTGCTCGTCGTGCCGGTGACGCTCGGCACCGTGCTGATCGCCGACGGCATGCTGACGTACTTCAGCCCGAACGGCTGGTTTCCGCAGGCATTGCAGGCGCTGCATCTCTATGGCGATGAAGTGCGCCTCACGCATAACTACTGGGGCGTGCTGATTTCGCTGATCGTGTCGGGCTTTCCGTTCGCGTTTCTGCTGACGCTGTCGTATGTGACCGGCATCGACCCGACGCTCGCGCGCGCCGCTGCAACGCTCGGCGCAAGCCCGTGGCAGCAGTTCCGTCAGATCTACCTGCCGCTGCTGCTGCCCGGCCTGACGATGACCGCCTGTCTCTCTTTCGTGCAGGCGTTCTCGGTGTTTCCGTCGGCGGTGCTGCTCGGTGCGCCCGCCGGTCCGACGCGCGTGATCTCGATCGCAGCTTCGGAAGCCGCGTTCGAAAACTACGACTACGCGCTCGCATCGACGATCGCGATCGTGATGGGCTTCGTGCAGTTGCTCGTCGTGGGCGGCATGCTCGGCGCGCGTCGCTTCTTCTATACGGGTCCGGTGACGGGAGGCAAGGGATAATGACGACCGATAACCGCGCGGCGTCCGGCTGGCAGGCCGGCGCGCTGACCGAAACCACGAACGGCACCGGCAAGCACATGAAACAGCAAGTGAGCCTGCGCGACAGGCTATGGAAGTTCTTCGTCTGGGCGACGATGGGCTTCTTCCTCGTCAACGTGCTGCTGCTGATCGCGACCGTCGCCGTGAACTCGGTGGCGACGCGCTGGTTCGGCACGCTGTTGCCGCAGGGCTTCACGCTGCACTGGTACGCGCAGGCATGGAGCGACTTCCAGCTTTCGAGCGTGCTCCTCGTGACGCTCGAAGTGGTGGGCGCGGTGGTGCTGCTGTCCATCGTGCTGGGCGTGCCGGCCGCGTATGCGCTCGCTCGCGTGCAGTTCCCCGGCAAGCGCTTCGCGATGCTCGTGTTCCTGCTGCCGCTGATGGTACCGCCCGTGACCTACGGCATCCCGATGGCGACGGTCATGTACAAGTTCCATCTCGCGGGCACGCTGACCGGCGTGATCCTCGCGAACCTGGTGCCTGCGCTGCCGTTCGTCATTCTCGTGATGACGCCGTTCATCGAGCAGATCGATCCGAATCTGGAATCGGCCGCGCGCATCTTCGGCGCGAACACGTTCCGGTACTTCCGCTACGTGCTGCTGCCTCTGCTCGTGCCCGGCATGCTGGCGGCCGGCCTGCTCGTCCTGGTGCGCACCATCGGCATGTTCGAGCTGACGTTCTTCACCGCTGGGCCGACGACTCAGACGCTCGTCGTCGCGCTCTATTACGCCGTGTTCTCCACGGGCGTGCGCGCGCCGCAGTCCATCGACGCGATGGCGATGATCTACATGGCCATCACGATGGTCTGGGTGCTGATCGCGCTGCAGTTCGTGAGCCCGACGCAGCTCGTGTCGCGCGTGAAGGAACAGAAGCAGTGATGTTCACCCGCGCCTGCGCGCGGGTTCTTTTCAATTCGAAGCCGTGTCGTGACGAAATTTCGTGAAGTCGTACCTTTGGACGCCGCGCCGCGCCTGAGCATTTCGAGCGGGCCGCATGTCATCGAGATCGCGCCGGCGGCGGGCGGGCGCATCACGCGCTTCGCCACGCAAGGCGCGCGCGGGTTGCAGGACTGGCTCGTGCCGGTGACAGCCGCCAATTGGCCGTGCGATGCATGGCCCAAGGGCGGCAGTTATCCGCTCGTGCCGTTTTCCAATCGCGTGCGCGATGCGCGCTTTGCCACGCCGGACGGTTCCATCGTCGAGATCGCGACGTTTCCCGGCATGGCGCACGCGCTGCATGGTTTCGGCCAGTTCGCGGCATGGAGCGTCGAGCTTCAGGAGGCGGATTGCGTCGTGTTGCGCTACGTGCACGGCGAGGGCGAGCATGGCTGGCCGTGGGCTTTCGAGGCCGTGCAGCTGATCGAAGCGAATGCAGAAGGCGCGCGGCTATCGATGCGGATCGCGAACCGGTCGTCCGGCCCGATGCCCGTCGGCCTCGGTTTTCATCCTTACTTCGGCGCGCACGAAGCCGAACTTCATGCGACGACGCACTGGCGTCACGAAGCGGAGATCGCGATCGAACCGATGGCCGAGCCGCCAGCGCATCGGCATGTGCGGGAAACGGAGGGCTACACGCGTTATCTGAGCGGCTGGAATGGCCGCGCTACGCTGCGTTACGCGGACGGCCGCACGCTCGAACTGGAAGCCGGCGACACGCTGAACCACGTCGTCGTGCATTGTCCGGCGGGCGCGGGTTATCTGTGCGTCGAACCGGTGTCGCACGTGAGCGACGGCTTCAACCTCGCGGCGCAAGGGCTGCCCGGGACGGGCATCGCGGTCATCGAGCCAGGTAGTGAAATACGGGCGTCGCTCGTGATGGCAGCCGGCGCGATCCCGGCCCCGTACGACGGCGGCGGCGCCTGACGCGCGCCTCGACACCGGCGCGTTCGCGAACCGGGGGACAGCGCGACGCATTCGCCGGCAACGTCCCCCCGGCGACGAGGCATGCATCCCTGTTCATGGCGGCACCTCCAGATATGCGTATCAGCGCGTGAGCGGCATGGAAAAGAACGATTCCACGAGATCGACGATGCGCCAGGTCGCGCAAGGCCGACGGCAGTGGGCGTCGAAACCGGCTTCCTTGAGCGTCTGAACCGGATCGGCCGGCCACACATTGCTCATCGCGACGAGGAGCCGCCCGGTGACGTCGGCGTCCATGCGCAGCGTGCGCAGAAAGACGTACCCGGAATCATTGTCGAGGCGGGTATCGAGCAGCAGCGCCTGCGGCTGCCAGCTATGCACCAGCGCGCGCACCGATTTCAGATCCTGCGAATGAATGACCTGCAAGCCTTTGAGCCGAAGTTGCACGGCGAGGGAATCGCCGATCGACTTGTCCTTGTGGGCGATCAGCACACGGCGCGATGCGTCTCCGGCGCGGGCCCGCTTGATACGCCACAACGCGAATTCGCGTTCGTTGTCGGCCAGACGGCTTGACATCTCATCCTCCATTCTCGTATTGCATTACGTGGTTGAATCGACTGCGACCAGTGTCGACGGAACGTGCTGATCGCTAAACCCGGCACGGGAGGGGGATGCGGGGAATTTTGGGGGACTGCCGAATGTATCCCTGCGAAAGGGGGGTGGAAGTCGCGCAGGGCACGCGTAATATCGGAACCGTTCTCGGAGCGTCGCAATGGAAAATGGCTATTTCAAAACAGTGTTGCTAGTAGAGGACGAAGGGCTCACCAGGAGCGCCATGAAAAGCCTCATCCTGGCGAACGAGCCTTTGCTCGAGATCGACGAAGCCGACGGGTTCGAGCAGGCGAAAGCCAAGCTTTCCGCCAATACCTACGATCTGATGTTCCTCGACTACCACTTGCGCGGCAACGCCACAGGCATGGACCTGCTCAACTGGATCCGCGAGGAAGAGCGCGAGATTCAGACGATCATGCTTTCCGCGCAGGACGACCGCGACACCGTGCTCGAATGCATCAAGAACGGCGCGTGCGGCTTCATCTCGAAGGGCAGCGAGCAGGGCGCGGGCGTGTTCCGCGAAGCGCTGAAAACCATCCTCAACGGACGCGTGTACCTGCCGAACACGGTGCTCGGCAAGGGCGGCCACAGCCCGAAGCCGGTTTCGCCGCACGCGGGCGTGACGGTCGAATCGCTCGATCTGCCGCCTCGCCTGACCGAGACGCTGCGCTATTTGCTGCAGGGGCTGTCGAACAAGGCCATCGCGCGCAAGATGAATATCAGCGAAAACACCGCCAAGGAATATTCGAGCGATCTGCTCGCGCGTTTTCACGTCACGCGGCGAACGTTCCTGATCGTCGAGATGGCGCGGCGCGGGATCGAAATGCCGATGAGCAATACGTCGTCGGCGTCCTGAACCGTCAAATTCACCTTCTTTTCGACGCGGGCGGCTCGAAAGGCGCCCGCGTCGTCGCATCTGCGCCGCCTTTTTTTCATCGTTCCGAGGAATGCGCCCGGGGATGGTAAGGTATAGCCCGGACTATATTTGAGATGGGGTCAGCGTAGGTGATTCGCAGGATGACGTTCATAAAAATGCAAGGCGCCGGCACGGCCATCGCGGTGACAGCGGCGCTGCTTCTCGGCGCATGCGCGCCGCTTCCGCAGCAGAACGACACCGACGCAGCCGCGGCGGCGTCGGCGGCATCGGCCGCGCAAGCGGCTCAAGTTCCGGTCAAGCCAGCACCGCCGGCGCCGCCGGGCGAGCGGCGCATCATGGTCGGCTCCGCGAACGGCTACCATCTGATGCTCAAGACGACTCCCCCATCGCAAGTCTGCGACGATGGCGCATTCGCCGACGGCGTGCGCTACGGCTACGCGCTGACCTGGAACCGCCTCGTCAGCGAGGACATGCGCAATGGCGGCAAGGCGAAGCGCAAATTCGACGCATCGACGGTCCATTCCCTCGACGATCAGTACAAGATCCAGTGGGACGGCAAGGAACGCGTCAACGCGTGCGCATCGGACGGTTATCTGATCGGACGCGTCGTCGGGACGCATCTGGCCGGCGTCGACATGCGCAACGGCAAGCCTTCCTGATCGAGAAAACGGGGGCTCAATCGCACGTGTGCGTCGCCGTGACGTAGCGTCCGGCCGCTGCGACATCCCCGTATATCGTGTAGCCCGTGCCGTTCGCGGACGCCTGCGCGATCACCAACACCACCGACTGGCTCGTCATGCCGCCGCTGGGCACGGAAACGGCCAGCGTATCGGAGCTCGGCGAGTATTCGCGCACACGCGGCGCGATCGGCGTCCATTTTTCCTTCACGCATCGGATGAAGTCGTAGGGCTTGTACTGCGACGTGCCGGACCCGAAGGGTACCGTCTTGAGCAGGGCGTCGTCGGTCGCAACGCACGCGCTCAACATGGAAGCGCCGATTGCGGCAAACAAGATTGCGATGTTTTTTCTCATGATTCCGATGCCTTTTTTTGTAGTATCCGCTTAAGCTAGCGTCCCGTGCTCGTTCGACGCCAGCAAGCCTCGTGGCCGTCGATCCTACCCGCTCTCCTGACAAACCGTAAAGCGCGCGTGATCGGTCATTCGTGCCGGTTTAGCCGTCCGGAAAACCGCGCCAGATCTGATTGCAACCTTTCGATCCGTAGTTTTCCCAATATTAGTCAAGTCGGGTCAACCGCCGCCGTTATATAGGCGTTTCATGCCTTAAAGCCTTTTGTATGGCGCGAGCGCGGGCGGCGGGAGCCGAAGTGGCGCTCTCCGACCGCGTGTGGTGCGCGGGTCCCGATAAACCGTGTTGTACCGTTGCCATCGATCGCTTGCGGCCGGTGTGCAGCGGTTGCCAGTTTGATAGAACGCATGTCTCGCACAAAGTTGCTTGCCCGGCTTCGCGCCATTGCCCCGACCGGACGTTCGTCCGGCGGTATCGATTTTCAGCGGTTCGCCGCGCCCGTGCTCACGGTCATCATCTGCGTGCTGCTGCTGGTGGTCTTCCAGCATCTTTCGCGCTCGGTCGATTACAAGTCGGTGATCCACTCGCTGCGTCTGATGACGCCGCAAGCCTGGATGGCCGCGCTTTTCGCAACCGCGCTCAGCTTCGCCGCGCTCGTCGGGCGCGACGCGGTCGGGCTGCGTCACATCGGGGTCGCGGTGCCGCGTTCCCTGCTTTGGGTCGGCGCGACGGTCGGCTCCGCGCTCGGCAACGTGACGGGCTTCGGCGCTCTGACGGGCGGCGCCGTGCGCTGCCGCGTGTACGGCGCGGCCGACGTCACGCCGGCGCAGGTCGGCCGACTGACGATTTTCACGAGCGTCACGCTGGCGCTGTCCCTCGCTTTCATGGCCGCCGCCGGCATGCTGTTCGGCGCGGGCACGCTCTCGGGCATGATGCACGTGCCGCCGACCGTGCTGCGCGTGACCGGCGCGGCGCTTCTCGCCTTGTTCGTGGCGATGGTCATCGTCTGCGGCGCCGCGCCGCGCACGCTGCGTTCGCGCTGGACGTGGCTTTCGTTCACCGTGCCGGCGCGCCGCGATTTCGTCGCGCAGGCTGCGCTCGCCGTCGTCGATGTGCTCGGCGCCGGACTCGCGCTTTGGGCGCTCCTGCCGAACCCGCAAGTCGGCTTCGGCGAATTCATGACGGTTTTCTCGGCCGCGATGCTGCTCGGCATGATCGGCCATACGCCGGGCGGCGTGGGCGTGTTCGAGGCGGCGATGGTGTTCGCGCTCGGCAACAGCGCCCAGACGCCGGACGTGCTCGCCGCGCTGCTCGCGTATCGCGCGATCTATTTCGGCCTTCCGCTGATCCTTTCCGCCGGCGTGATGGCCGCGTTCGAAGGCCGCGCTCTGAAGGGCCGCTTCGGTCTGCTGAGCCCGCGTCACGTATCGCAGCTCGCGCCGTTGTTCCTCTCGATCGTCACGTTCGCGGCGGGCTCGATGCTCGTCATCTCGGGCGCGACGCCCGCGTTCAAGATGCGCATCGCGCTGCTGCAGACCATCGTTCCGCTGTGGGTGCTGGAAAGCTCGCAATTGCTCGGCTCCGTGCTCGGCGTGCTGCTGCTCTTCGTCGCGCGCGGCCTGATGCGCCGCCTCGACGCCGCCTGGTGGCTCGCGCTCGTGCTGGCCGTGGCGAACCTCGCGCTGTCGCTCGCAAAGGGTCTCGCGTTCGTCGAAGTCGGCGTGCTCGCGTTTCTCGTCGTGCTGCTCGTTCTGACGCGCGAGCGCTTCAATCGCCGCTCGTCGCTCTTCGCCGAGCGCTTCACCGCGACATGGCTGATTTCGATCGGCGTCGTGATGGCGTTCGCGGTGTGGATCATGCTCTTCGCCTTCCGCGACGTGCCGTACAGCGGCGATCTCTGGTGGCAGTTCGCCTTCGACGAGCGCGCCCCGCGTGCGCTGCGCGCCACGCTCGCGGCGGCGGTGTTCGCGTCGGCATTCGGCGTGTGGCAACTGCTGCGTCCGGCGGCGGGCCGCTTCGTGAAACCCGCGCCGCAGGATCTCGCCGATGCCGCGCGCATCTTCCGCGCGCAGGAACGCAGCGACGCCGGCCTCGCGATGATGGGCGACAAGAGCTTCCTCTTTTCCGAGTCGCGTGAAGCTTTCCTGATGTACGCGAAGCATGGCCGCACGTGGGCCGCGCTGCACGATCCGGTCGGTCCGCGCCGCGAGTGGGCGGAACTGATCCGCAAATTCGTCGAGCTCGCACATGCGCACAACGGCCGCGCGGCGTTCTATCAGGTCCGCGCCGATGCGCTGCCGCTCTATCTCGACGCCGGCCTCACGCTGATGAAGCTCGGCGAGGAAGCGCACGTCGCGCTTTCCGAATTCGATCTGAAGGGCTCGCACCGGTCGCATCTGCGCTATGCGCTCAAGCGCGGCGAGCGCGATGGCTTCGATACGGAAGTCATCGGGCCGGCGCACATCGCCGAAAGCATGCCGATGCTGCGCGCGATCTCCGACGACTGGCTCGAAAGCCGCTCCGCACGCGAGAAGAGCTTCTCGGTCGCGGCGTTCAACGAGGAATACCTCGCGGCGCAGTCGGTGCTGCTCGTGCGCCAGCAAGGCGAGCCGGTCGCGTTCGTCACCTTCATGACGACCGACATGAACACCGAAGCGACCGTCGGCGTGATGCGCCATGTGTCGGCCGCGTCGCCTTACGCGATGGAGTACCTCTTCACCAAGCTCGCGCTGCATCTGAAGGAAGCGGGGTTCAAGTCGCTGTCGCTTGGTATCGCGCCGCTGTCGGGCATGGAGCCGACGCCGCTGGCATCGCACTGGCATCGACTCGCGGGGCTCGTCTGGCGTTTCGGCGGCCGTTTCTACAACTTCCGCGGACTGCGCGGATTCAAAAGCAAGTTCCAGCCGCGCTGGGAGCCGCGTTATCTGGCGGCGTCCGGTTCGGTCGGCGTATTTTTCACTTTGGCGGATCTTTCGCTCCTCGCGGGCGGTTGGCGTTCATGAAATTCCTTTGCAAGAAAGCGGCGGCGCTCGTGGTGGCCGCCGTCTGTGGTGTGTCGTTGTTCAACGCGGCGCATGCCGCCGAATCGATTTCCGGCGGACGTTACGGCCAGGTGACGCTCACGAAGCCCACCGGCGGCATGACCGGCTTCGTCGTGCTGTTCTCCGAGAAAAGCGGCTGGACGCCGGCCGATCAGGAAGCCGCCGATGCGCTCGCCGCCAAGGGCGCGATGGTGATCGGCGTCGATACGCCCCGTTACGCCGCGCGCCTCGCGGCCGACAAGACGGAGAAGTCCTGCCATAACCTCGTCGGCGATGCGGAGAACATGAGCCATCAGCTCGAACGCACCGTGCAGTCGAATCATTATTTCTCGCCGATTCTGGTCGGCACGGGGCAGGGCGCGACCGTCGCGGAAAGCTCGCTGAAGCAGGCGCCCGACAACACCGTCGCGGGCGCCGTGTCGCTTTCGGCCGACGCGCAACTCGACGCACGCTTCAAACCGTGCCCGCCGGACCCGACCATCATCCACGCGAAGGGTTTGCCCGGCTTCATGGAGCGCACGGCGCTGCAACCGGGTCAGACGAAGGCCGCCGCGCTCGTCGCGATGACGGCGCCGCGTCTGAAGAAAATCGAGCCCGCGACCGACAGCGACGTCTCCGATCTCCCGCTGATCGAACTGCGCGCCGCGCAACCGACCGATCTGCTCGCGATCGTCATTTCCGGCGACGGCGGCTGGCGCGATCTCGACAAGACGATGGCGCTCGCGCTGCAACGCGATGGCGTGTCGGTGATCGGCATCGACTCGCTGCGCTACTTCTGGAGCGAGAAGACGCCGCAGCAAACGGCCAACGACATCGCGCGCGTGATCCGCGCTTATAACGCGCGCTGGCATACGAGCCATGTGGCGCTCGTCGGCTATTCGTTCGGCGCGGACGTGATGCCGTTCGCGTACAACCGTCTGCCGGACGCGGTGCGCGAACAGGTGTCGTATATCTCGCTGATGGGATTCTCGCCCGACGCGGATTTTCAGATCCGCGTCACGGGCTGGCTCGGCATGCACGCGAGCGAAAAGGCGCTCAAGGTGCGGCCGGAATTCAACAAGCTGCCGCCGTCGATGGTGCAATGCATTTACGGCGAGAAGGAAGAGGACACGCTCTGCCCGCAACTGACGAAGACCGGCATCGAAGTGGTGAAGCTGCCGGGCGATCATCACTTCGGCGGTGACTACGACGCGCTCGCGCGTCGAATTCTCGCGGGCTGGCGCAAGCAGATCGCGGCGCGGCAAGGATAGTTCTCACACACGTCTTCACCTGGCCGCTCGATCGTCCGATCGAGCGGCTTGTCAAACGCCACGTTCACTCAACGTGCGCGACCCGCATCACAACCTCATTTGAGCGGTCCGAGAAAATCTCGCTTGCCGATCGGCGCGCCGAGGTGGCGCAGGATGTCGTGCGTCGTAACGACGTGAAAATAGAAGTTCGGCAGCCCGAAGCCGAACAGATAATCGTCGCCCGAAAACGACGGCGAAAAGTCCGGAAACTTCAACGTAACGGTGCGGGTCTCGCAGCCGGCAAACGAAGCCTTGTCGATGCTCTTCAGGAACGCGATCGTCTTCTCGATGCGCGCCTGCAGCGCTGGAAAACTGTCTTCGTCGTCCTCGAAACGCGGCGCTTCGACGCCGGAAAGACGCGCCGCCGACAGCTTCGCCGTATCGCTCGCGCGTTGAATCTGGGCGGCGAGCGGCAGCATGTCGGGGGCGAGGCGCGCGTTGATCACGTCGGCGTGGGCGAGGCCTTTTTCATCGGCGAAGGCGGCGCCTTTCTTCAGCAAGTCCGCGCATACCTCGAGTCCGCGGATGAAGACGGGAATCGATGCGCGATACATCGTGAGAGACATGGAATTGTTCTCCTTGAGTTCTGGTTTCTACAGCGACAGGGGACACAAGCATAGCGCCGCGCACATTTGCCTGCTCGAACCGGCCGGAACGATTCACTGCGCGGCACGCCGCGCTTCCCACGCGCGCAGTTCCGCCTCATAGCGCTCCAGCTCCTGTTGATACATGTCGAAGACGCACGGACTGCAACCGCTCTGGCAGCAGTCTTCCGGCAGCGGACGCTCGGGCGGCATCGGGCGCGGATCAGCGGGGCGAATGGACGGATCATTCATCGCTTCATTGTGCATCGGCAACGCCTGACGGACGCGAGCGGCTAAACTTTGGCGGCGAATCGCGCTGCCCGCAATGCGATACTGCGCGCGGGGCGTCGATGCGCCCGTCATCACGTCGATCGGACCGGGGGACTCACGCGATGAATCACTTCGTCAGCCTTGCGATCTCCGGCGCGCTTCTGAGCGCGTTGCTGGCCGGCTGCGTCGCGCCGCCGGAAGCGTCGGTCGGACCCGGCCAGACGAATCCGGTCGCGCAGAGCAACTGGAGCGCCGAGATCCGCCGCACGCAGGACGGCATTCCGCATATTCGCGCCGCCGATTGGGGCAGTCTCGGCTTCGGATTCGGCTACGCGCAGGCGCAGGACAATCTGTGCACACTCGCGGACGGCTTCGTCACGTATCGCAGCGAGCGATCGGCGTGGTTCGGTCCGGATGCACGCCCGCCATCCACCGCGACCTTCGGCCAGCCGCGCAATATCGACGCGGATTTCTTCTTTCGTCTGGTCGGCGATCATGCGGCCGTCGAGCGTTCCCGTCAGGCGCAGCCCGCCGAGCTGCGCAATCTGATCGACGGTTTCGCGAACGGATACAACCGCTATCTCGCCGATCTGAACGCTGGCAACTTTCCGAACGCGCATGCGGCGTGCCGTGGCAAGCCGTGGGTCGACAAGATCAGCGCCGACGACATCTACCTGCGCCTGATCGCGGCCAATCTCGCGAGCGGCTCGGCGCGCTTCGTGACGCCAATCGCGATGGCGCATCCACCGAAGCCGGCCACGACGGCGCCGCGCAGCGACACCGACGCGCCCGCGGTATCGGACACCGCGCAAACGGCGCTCGCATCGTTGCGCTTTTCCCTCGGCGAGAATCCGGGCATCGGCAGCAACGCGCTCGCGTTCGGCGCGCCGATCACGCGCGACAAACGCAGCATCCTGTTTGGCAATCCGCACTGGTTCTGGCGCGGCCCCGACCGTTTCTATCAGGCGCAACTGACGATTCCCGGCCAGTTGAACGTGGCGGGCGTGTCGTTTCTCGGCGTGCCGCTGATCGTGCTCGGCTTCAACGAGAACATCGCGTGGACGCACACGGTGTCGAGCGCGCGGCGCTTCGGCATATTCCAGTTGACGCTCGATCCCGCCGATCCGACGCGTTATCTCGTCGATGGCCAGAGCGAAGCGATGACGCCCGTGCCGCTCACGGTGCGCTCGCGCCGCGCTGATGGCACCTACGAATCGGTGTCGCGCACGCTGTACAGGACGCGCTTCGGCCCGGTCGTCGATCTGTCGCCGATGGCGCAGGGACTCGGCTGGAGCGCGCAGCGCGCGTATGCGCTCGCGGACGTGAACATCGACAACACGCGCTCGTTCCAGAACTTCTTCGCGTGGAATCAGGCGCGCTCGCTCGCCGATTTCATGGCGATCCAGAAGCGCTACGCCGCGATGCCGTGGGCGAACACCTTCGCGATCGGGCGCGGCGACGACCGGGTCTGGTTCGCCGACATCGGCCCGATCCCGAACGTGCCCGACGCGCTCGGGGAGGCGTGCACGATGCCGGCCGGCCGCGCGTTCGCGGCTCGCGTGCCGGGCGTGCCGTTTCTCGACGGCTCGAAGAGCGCGTGCGCATGGCGCGTCGATCCGGCGAGCGTGCAGCCGGGCACGCTGAGCGTCGAACAACTGCCGAACGCGACGCGTGGCGACTACGTCGGCAATTTCAACGACAGCTACTGGCTCACCAATGCGAATGCGCCGATGTCGGGCTATCCGCGCATCGCGGGCGCGACCGGCGTCGAGCAGTCGCTGCGCACGCGTTACGGGCATCTGCTCGCCGCGCGCCTGCAACGCGAGCGCGGCGGCGTGACACGCGAGGCGCTCGAATCGGCCGTGCTGGAGACGAACTCGATGTCCGAGCGGCTTTTCCGCAAGCCGCTGCTCGACGTGGTCTGCACGGTCAACGAAGCCGTCGGACCGCTGCACGAGGCCTGCGAGGTCCTGCGCAACTGGAACGGCACCGCGGATATCGATGCGCGCGGCGCGAATCTCTGGGACGAGTTCTGGCTGCGCGCGACGCGTATCGCGCCGGAGCGCCTGTACGAGTCGGGCTTCGATCCGAACAAACCGCTCGCGACGCCGGCAGGCTTCAATGCCGACAACCCCGCGGTGATTCAGGACTTGCGCCAGGCGCTGGGGGGCGCGGCGCTCGCGCTGAAGCTGAACGGCTTCGCGCTCGATTCGCGGCGCGGCGACATTCTCTACACGACACGCAACGGCGCGCGGGTGCCGCTCTACGGCGGCTGCGACGAGGAAGGCTACTTCACGATCGTCTGCGCGCGGCGTCCGCTCGATTCGAAGGGTTATCCGATGGACGTCAGCGGCCAGGGCGACAGCTACGTGCAGGTCGTCACCTTCGGCGAGAACGGCGTGGAAGCCGACACCATGCTCTCGCACGCCGAATCCGACGATCCGGCCTCGCCGCACTCGGGCGACGCCACGCGCGCGTTTGCGGCGAAGCGCTGGTTGCGCTTCCCGTTTTCCGATCAGGCGATCGATTCCGATCCCGCCGCGACGCGCGTCGTCGTTTCGGGAACGCGCGATGGCGCAGCGGGCGCGCCCGCGCGCTAAAAAATCACGCAAATGGGGCAAACACGGGCCGCGGCCGCGCCAGCCGGGGGCAAAACGCGTCTATCATTGAAGTTTGTCTCGAATGGAAACACGGTCATGACTATCGGCGAAAGCACGCAACACGACGAAACGGTACGGCTCGATTCCGCCGCGCTGCGCGAGTTCGTGGAGCGCAAATGGAACGACGAAATCGTGCCCGCGCTGACCGACTACATCGCCGTGCCCGCAAAGAGCCCGATGTTCGACAGCGACTGGGCGCGCCACGGCTTCATCGAGCGCGTGGTCACGGATGCGGTCGACTGGATCAAGACGCAGCCGGTGAAAGGTCTGACGGTCGAAATCGTGCGCCTGCCCGGGCGCACGCCGGTCATTTTCTTCGAAACGCCCGCCACGCGTAGCGGCAGCAACGAGACGGTCGTGCTGTATGGCCATCTGGACAAGCAGCCGGAGTTCGAAGGCTGGCGCAGCGACCTCGGCCCGTGGACGCCGAAGCTCGAAGACGACAAGCTCTACGGCCGCGGCGGCGCCGACGACGGCTACGCTACCTACGCCAGTATCACCGCGCTCGCGGCGCTGGACGCGCAGGGCGTCGAGCGGCCGCGCTGCGTGGGCATCATCGAGACGTGCGAGGAATCGGGCAGCTACGATCTCCTGCCTTACATCGACGCGTTGCGCGACCGGCTCGGCGATGTCGGCCTCGTGATCTGTCTTGATTCCGGCGCGGGCAATTACGACCAACTGTGGCTTACGACGTCGCTGCGCGGTCTCGTCGCGGGCGATCTCGAAGTGCAGGTGCTGGACGAGGGCATTCACTCGGGCGGCTACGGCGGCATCGCGCCATCGACGTTCCGTATCATGCGGCAACTGTTCGAGCGCCTCGAAGATTCGGGCACCGGCAATCTGTTGCCGGAAGGCTTTCACTGTCCGATCCCGATGCTGCGTCGGCGCGAAGCCGAAATGACCGCGCGCATCCTCGGTGACGATGTCTGGAAGAAGCTGCCGTGGAGCTGCGGCGCGGACGGCGGCAGCGTTCTGCCGACCACCACCGATCCTCGCGAAGCGCTCCTCAATTCCACCTGGCGTCCGTCGCTCACGGTGACGGGCGCGTCGGGCCTGCCGCCGCTCGCGGATGCGGGCAACGTGCTCGCGCCGCGCACAGCGTTCAAGTTGTCGCTGCGTTTGCCGCCGCTCGTCGACGCGGATAAGGCAGTCGTGAAGTTGCAGCGCCTGCTCGAAATGGATCCTCCGTACAACGCCAAGGTGACGTTCAAGCCCGAAGCGGGCGCCGCGACGGGCTGGAATGCGCCGGACCTCGCGCCTTGGCTGCGTTCGTCGCTGAACGAGGCGTCGAAACGTCACTTCGGCGCGGATGTCGCTTACATCGGGCAGGGCGGCACGATTCCGCTGATGAACACGCTGAAGGAAGGATTTCCGCGTTCGCAATTCATGGTGTGCGGCGTGCTCGGCCCGAAATCGAACGCGCACGGTCCGAACGAATTCCTCCACGTTCCGTATGCGAAGAAGCTGACGGCGTCGGTCGCGGAAGTGATTGCGGCGGCGCCCTGAGCTTCGGTCGCCGGTCGAAGTCACGGAAAAGCCCGGTTCGACCGGGCTTTTTTGCGCGCCTTTTCAGCGATTTTGTAAAAACAAACTGGTAAGGCCAGTTGATCGTCTGTAAAGTGATAGGCCCGCGCGTGCTTCGAAAATCGAACGCGCGAGCCATTAACTACGGAGACGAGTGCCGCAATGAATGCATCCCCCACGTCCACCCCTTCCGCCACCGAACAGCGCATCGCCGCCGACACGCTGCACGCCTATGTCCGCGCGATCTGGGAATCAGCCGGCAGCGCGCCGCGCGAGGCGGAACTGGTCGCGGATCACCTCGTGATGTCGAATCTGTCGGGTCACGATTCGCACGGCGTCGGGATGATCCCGCGTTACGTCGCGTCGCTCGGCGAGGGCCAGTTGAAGCTCAACACGCACGCGGAAATCGTGCGCGATGCGGGCGCGGTGCTGACCATCGACGGTCGCAAGGGCTTCGGGCAAGTGGTCGCCTACGAAGCGATGGAACACGGCATCGAGCGCGCGAAAAAGCTCGGCGTATGCGCGGTGGGCTTGCGCAACGCGCATCACATCGGGCGTATCGGCCATTGGGCGGAGCAGTGCGCGAAGGCGGGACTCGTGTCGTTCCATTTCGTGAACGTCGCGGGCGATCCGCTGGTCGCGCCCTTCGGCGGCATCGACCGGCGTTTCGGCACGAATCCGTTCTGCGCGGCCTATCCGCGCGACGGCAAGAGCCCGCTCGTGCTCGACTTCGCGACGGCCGGCATCGCTTACGGCAAGACGCGCGTCGCGTACAACAAGGGCGTGAAGGTCGCGCCGGGCATGCTCCTCGATCACGAAGGCAGGCCGACCATCGAACCGAAGGTGATGCACGAAGAGCCGTTCGGCTCGCTGACGGCGTTCGGGCTGCACAAGGGATCCGGCCTCGCTGCGCTGTGCGAGATTTTCGGCGGGGCGCTCTCGGGCGGCTATACGACGCACGAGGAGACGCTCGAGAAGTCGAGCGCGATCATCAACTGCATGACCTCGGTGATCGTCGATCCGAACGCCTTCGATGCGCCCGCCGCGCAGGCCGAAGCCGAAGCGTTCCTCGAATGGATGAAGGCCTCGCCGCGCGCCGAGGGCGTCGACGCGATCTACGCGCCGGGCGAGCCGGAAGAAGCGCGTCGCGCGGATCGCACGGCGAATGGCATCGCGATCGATCCGACGACATGGAAGCAGATCCGCGATTCGGCAACGAAATCGGGCATGCCGGAAGCGGAAATCGAGAAGTTTGCGGCAGCGCTGAAGTAACGCGTGAAGTCGCTTGCGCGGCAAATTGGTCAAGCCAGTTTGCCGCGCGAATCACGATTCGCGATCAGCGGACCATGTCCTTCTCGATCCATTCGATAACGGACGTGCGTTTCGGCTGCCAGCCGAGCACCTCGCGTGTGCGCTTGCTGCGCACGCGGCTGTTCGAGCCGAGACCGTACGACGCCATTTCATAGCCCCATTCCTCGATCGCTTCTTCGAGCGGCCAGTCTTCCGGACCGCGCAGATCGAGCGCGCGCGCCATCGCGGTGGTCATGTCGCGAAACTGCGCTTCGCCGCTTTCGACGAAGTAAAACGTGCCCGCTGGCGATTTTTCGAGCGCCAGACGGTAGATATCGACGACATCATCGATATGGACGTTCGACCAGATGTTCAGACCGCGCCCAACGTGACGCACGATGCCGCTCTTCTTCGCCTGACGCTCCAGCCGCGGCAACTGCACGCTTGTCGCATTCGGCACGGCGCCGTGGCCGTAGATCAGCGTGTTGCAGAGCACAGCCGAGCGCACGCCGCGTTTGGCGGCATCGAGCACGAGCGTGTCGATCGCCACGCGCGGCGCCTTGTCGGGCGTCGGTGCGGGCAGGTTGTCCTCGGAGTAGATTTTGTCCGATGCCTCGCCGCCCGACGCATCGCCGACGATGCTCGATCCGCTCGTATGCAGGAACGGCTTGTTCGTGCCTTTGAGCGCGCCGATCAGCGTCTCGACCGCGGCGCGATGATCGCTGCTCGCCGCGTTGATGACCGCATCGGCGGCACGCGCTTCGGTGACCAGCAAGTCCGTGTCATCCAGACTGCCGATCACCGGTTCGATATTCAGGCGCTTCAGGTCGTCGGCCTGTTCCGCGCGCCGGATGAGCCCGCGCACGCGATGACCGTCACGCGCGAGTCCCGCCGCGATCGAGCCGCCGATAAAGCCGCCCGCGCCAGTAATGAAGATGTTCATGTTCGTGCTCCGTTGATGTTCAAACTACGATGAGCACAGTATGAGCCGCTTCGACTTTCGCAAAAACGGTGATAGTCTCAAATGAAACTTGACTCGAAATCAACAATCCACTGACTGCGTTTCCCTACACCTGAACCGACGATGCCACCGATCGAAACCATCAATGCTCCCGGTCTGCCGATTCCGGCGGGACACTACAGCCACGCGACACGCGCCGGCAATCTCGTCTGCGTGTCCGGCCAGTTGCCGATCCGCCCGGACGGCACGCATACCGGCGACCTGCCGTTCGAAGAGCAGGCCGAACAGACGCTGTCCAATCTGCGCACCGTGCTCGAAGCGGCGGGCGCGAGTCTCGCGGACTGCATCGAAGTGACCGTGTATCTCGCCGGCGTCGAACACTGGAAGGCGTTCAACGAGATCTACGCGCGTCACTTCGGCGCGTGGAAGCCGGCGCGCGCCGTCGTGCCGGTCGGCGCGCTGCACTATGGCTATTTGCTGGAGATCTCCGCGCGCGCCTGGATCGAGCGCGGCTAGCCGTTACGCGAGGTCCAGCGGTTTCGTCAGGTCGCCGAGCGGCGTCTGGCCGTTCGCGGCGAACGCGCGATCCCGTGCGGCCACGCCGTCGAGCGGCACCAGATCGTGCACGCGCGAGATGAAGCGCAGGATCGAGTTCGTGTCGTACACGGTGTGATCGACGTAGCCCTTCTTCGCGAACGGCGAGATCACGAGCGCCGGAATGCGCGAGCCCGGTCCCCAGCGATCGCCCTTCGGCGGCGAGACGTGGTCCCACCATCCGCCGTTCTCGTCGACGGTGACGATCACCACGGTGTTGTCCCACTGCGGTCCGCGCCGGATGTGCTCGATCACGTTCGAGATATGCCGGTCGCCCGACGCGACGTCCGCATAGCCCGCGTGCATGTTGAGATTGCCTTGCGGCTTGTAGAAGGTGACGGCGGGCAACCGGCCCGCGTCGATGTCGGCGAGCAGCTTGTTCGTCGATGGATCGTCGCCCAGGCCCGCGTCGCGCAGATGCTGCACGCGCGCCGCGCTGCCCGGTGCGTAATTCGCGAAGTAATTGAACGGCTGATGGTGGTACTGGAAATCCGGCACCATGCCGGTATCGCGATGCTCCAGCGCGTATTGCCAGGCGCCGCTGTACCACGCCCAATCGATATTCTTGTCCGACAGACGGTCGCCGATGGTCGCGTAAGTCTGCGGCGGCAGCACGAGCGCGTTCGACCGGTCCGCATAACGCGGATCGCCGCCTTGCGGAGGCGGCACATTGCTCGGCTGATAGGGCGGGAACATGGTGTTGACCGCGTAACCGTCGGCGGTGAGAGCGCCGTCGCGCACGAATTTCGGCGGGCCTTCGAGCGCGGATTTCGGTGAATCCGGCGCAAGTTTCAGACGCGAGCCCGTGGGATCGTCGCCTTCGATGACCGCGAGCAGCTTGGCGGCCGGGCTGCCTTTGACATCCGGATAGAAGGGCGCCTGCGCGGAAATCAGAAAAATATGGTTCAGCCATGAGCCGCCGAACGCCGACATGAAGAAGTTGTCGCAGAGCGTGTATTGCTGCGCGAGTCCCCACAGCTTCAGCGTGTCAGGCGAGTTCCGATAGTGGCCCATCACGAGGCCGCCCGAGTCGCCCCACGCCGCGAACTGATTATTACGGCCAGCGTTGATCTGCATCTGGTTCTGATAGAACCGGTGCACCAGATCCCGCGTGATGACCGAATTGGGAAGCGGCGCGCCGTTGGCGTCCATGATCTGGAAAGGCGCGTTGCTCAGATCGGTGATCTGCTGCTCGGTGATCGCAAAGCGCTTGCCGCCTACTTCCTGTGCCTGCGGCACGAGCCCGCCCCAGATTTTCGGCAGCGTGGGCATGGGCGTGAGGCCGTCGCGATCGAGTTGCGTGTAATGCGATGCGGGCACCGCCGAGAGCGGGTATTGCACGCCCGGATAGTTGCCGTAGAGATTCGTGAAGCTGCGATTCTCAGCGTAAATCACGACGATCTGCTGAACCTTCGCCGCGAGCGTGCGGTCGAGTGCAACATCGGCTGCGGTTTTGGGGGTGGTCGGCTTGTTTTCGAACAGATTGCATCCGCCGAGCGACAGCCCTGCGAGACCCACCCCCGCCGCAAGAAGCCGCCGCCGCGCGGGGTCCGCCGGTGCGTCGCCGGCCGGGGTGTCAATGCTGGAGGGAAGCTCATGTTGCGGATGGTCCTTCTCATTCATCGCCTGACTCCTCGTGAACATGCCGCGCACGTCCGATGACGCGCGCCTGCATTATCGACGCCGAAAGATGACGCGCCCATTACCCGGCGCCCCGACTTTGCCGCGTTGCTACGCGCGGCTCAACTGAGTGGGGATGATGCCGTATCGCCCCGCCGTGCGAAACCCGGCCGAACGGCATAGGCAAAAAACAGCAATATCGTGCGAATCGGCCTATGTCTTTCAGCCGACTGGAAAGCGTGAACGAGCGTGACTAACATCAACTGAATACGAGCTTTGCTCCGACAAGAACGAGCGTCGCGGCGAGCACGTGGCGCAGCAGCGCTTCCGGCGCCCTGGAGGACAGCATGCTGCCGATGGCAATGCCCGGAATCGAACCCACGAGGAGCGAGGCGAGCAGGTTCCAGTCGACCGAGCCGAGCATCCAGTGGCCTGCGCCGGCAATCAAGGTGAGCGGCACGGCGTGCGCCACGTCGGAGCCGACTATGCGAACCGTCGCGAGACGCGGATACAACAGGAGCAGCACGGTCACGCCGATCGCGCCCGCGCCCACGGACGTGATCGAAACCAGCACGCCGAGAATCGCGCCGGTGAAAACCGTCCAGGCCGCGGTGTGCACAGGGTGTTCGGGGCGGCCATGTCCTTTCTTGTACGCGAAGCGCGCGAGTTGCGGCCGAAAGACCAGCGAAATAGCGGTGATGAGGAGCGCCGTGCCGAGTATCAACTGGATGAGCCGCGCGGTGCCGGGCGATGCAATGCCGTGCGAGTGCAGGAAAAACAGTGTGATGGCCGCCGCCGGCACGCTGCCCGCCGCGAGACGGCCGGTAATGCGCCAGTCGACCGAGCCCTTGATGCCGTGCACGAGCGTACCGGCGGTCTTGGTCGCGGCCGCGTACAGCAGATCGGTGCCGACTGCGGTCGCCGGGTGGATGCCGAACAGCAGGACGAGCAGCGGCGTCATCAGAGAGCCGCCGCCCACGCCCGTCAGGCCAACCAGGAAGCCCACCGCCAGCCCTGAGGCAGAATAAAGTAAGTCGATATGCGGAAATGACATTGCGCGCGGAGAACCCGTCAGGCGTGGTTGGGTCGAAAAACCGTCGATGATAGCGGGTAAGTGGCTCACTTGCTGCACGAGAGCACTGCTCGGCCGAGCGATTGCGTCATCCCGGGAGCTTCGAGCGCGTTCCCCGAGCGGCTCAGAAAAACCCTTCAGATTACTTTCAGGAAGGTGCAATGAATACACAGGAACAGTCGCAAGAGCAGCAACGACAGCAACAACAAGCGCAGGAGTCGCAGCCGCGACTCGCGGACGAAGCGTTCATCCCCACCGAGCATGCCAACATGCCGAGCGAACGCCAGTTCGTCCTGAAATCCGGCAACACATTCGCCGTCTACGATGCGAACGGCGACATTCGCGGTGGCGACGACGGCCTCTTCGTCAACGACACGCGGGTGCTTTCCGAGCTCGTGCTGACGTTCGGTGGGCGCGCGCCATCGCTGCTTTCCGGGAGCGTATCGAGCGATAACGCCGTATTTACGGCGCACCTGACCAACCGCCCGCTGCCGCCGATCGGCGGGGCCCATACGCCGGAGGGCGTGATCCACGTCGAGCGCAAGCGTGTGCTCTCGGGGCACGTGCTGCATGAGAGCATCGTGCTGACGAACTACGGCACGGAGCCGTCCACCGTGCCGCTTTCGATCTCCTTCGCGGCGGATTTTCTCGACATGTTCGAGGTGCGCGGCGCGAAACGCGGCAAGCGCGGCACTTTGCGTGCGCCCGCGATCGAGAACGGCGAAGTCGTGTTGCGCTATGTCGGGCTGGACGAAGTGGAGCGCACGGCACGCATTCAGTTCACGCCCGCACCGGACGTGCTGTCGCCCACGCGCGCCGATTACGCGTTGCATATCCAGTCGGAAACCGCGATCTCCGTGTATCTGTCGGTGACGGCAGTGACGCATGCGCTCTCGGACGCCAGCGAGGAAAGCAAGCGCAACGCCGCTGAAGCCGCCGAATGCGCGCCCGAATCGGGGCGTCCGGCGATCCGGGAGGCGCTCGTCGAAGCGCATCGCCGCATGCGCGACAGACGCCGCGCGAGCGCGCGCGTGCGTTCGAGCAATCCGCTTTTCAGCGAATGGATCGACCGTTCGCTCGCCGATCTCGGCCTGCTCACCACCGATCTCGAAACCGGCCCTTATCCATACGCGGGCATTCCGTGGTTCTCGACGGCATTCGGCCGCGACGCGATCATCACGTCGCTGCAAATGCTCTGGCTGCATCCGACGCTCGCGCGCGGTGTGCTGCGCTTCCTCGCCGCTCATCAGGCGCGCGAGGACTCGGCCTTCCGCGATGCCGAAATCGGCAAGATCATGCACGAGACGCGCAAGAGCGAGATGGCCGCGACCGGCGAGGTGCCGTTCGCGCTGTATTACGGAGGCGTGGACAGCACGCCGCTCTTCATCGTGCTGGCGGGCGCCTATGCCGAACGCACCGGCGACAGCGCGCTGATCGACGAAATCTGGCCGTCGTTGCAGCTCGCGGCGCAATGGGTCGCCCGCCATTGCGACAAGAATCCGCACGGCCTGCTCGACTATCAGCGCGCATCGGAACACGGTCTCGCGAATCAGGGCTGGAAGGACAGTCAGGATTCGGTGTTCCACGCGGACGGGAAATTTCCGGTCGGTCCGATCTCGCTCGTCGAAGTGCAGGGTTATGCGTCGACGGCTTTCTCCACGATGGCGCGCCTCGCCCGCGAGCGCGGCGAAGACGAAAGTGCGTCCGACTACGAGCGCCGGGCGCGTCACATTCGCGAGCGTGTCGAGGAAATGTACTGGATGCCGGAGATGGACTTCTACGGCATCGCGCTCGACGGGAAGGGCGAACTGTGCCGCGTGCTGTCGTCGAATGCGGGACATCTGCTTGCGTTCGATCTCGTCGAACGCAAGCGCGGCGAGGCCGTCGCGCGTCAGCTCGAATCCACGCTCTTTCATACCGGCTGGGGCGTGCGCACGCTGGCGGCGGGGCAACCGCGCTTCAATCCGATGTCGTATCACAACGGCTCCGTATGGCCGCACGACACCGCATTGTGCGCACGCGGTCTCGCGCGTTACGGCGACCGTAGCGCGACCGTGGGGCTGCTGCAATCGTTGTTCGAAGCCGCGGTCACTTTCGACATGCGTCTGCCGGAGCTGTTCTGCGGATTCACGCGTCAGCGCGGCGAACGGCCGATTGCGTATCCGGTCGCGTGTCTGCCTCAGGCGTGGGCGGCGGGCGCGCCTTTCATGGTTCTGGAAGCGTGTCTGGGCGTGACCGTCGATGCCGTCAACGATGAAGTGCGCATCGACAGGCCGGCGTTGCCCGAAGGCATCGACTGGCTGGAAATCGGCGATCTGCGCCTCGGCGACAAGACCGCGACGATCACGTTCCGGCGCGTCGGCGGGCAGGTGATTCCGTCGGTGGAAGGAGATGTGCGAGTGGTTGCGGTGCTTTGATGCGGTGAGCGCACAGCGCCACGGTGGCGCTGTGCGTGTGATGCGCGCTTAAACGGCCACGCTGCCGACGTAGTTCTCGGCAAGCGCGGTCGCGGCCGCGCGGGACGTCGTCACGTGTTCCAGTTCGGCCACCTGCAGACGCTGCTCGAAAGGCGACGTGTCGTCGAGCTTGTGCAGCATGCGCGTCATCCACCACGAGAAATGCTCGGCGCGCCAGACGCGCTTCAGCGCCGTCTCGGTGTAGCGCGCAAGCTTCTCGGTGCCGCCTTCCTTGTAGAAGTCGTCGAGCGCGGCGTTCAGCACGCGCACGTCCGACACCGCGAGATTCAGGCCCTTCGCGCCAGTCGGCGGCACGATGTGCGCGGCGTCTCCCGCGAGGAAGAGCTTGCCCGACTGCATCGGCGTGGACACGAAACTGCGCATGCCGACGATGTTCTTCTGGAAGATCTTGCCTTCGGTGATCTGCCAGCCATCGGCGCTATCGACGCGTGCGTGCAGTTCGGCCCAGATGCGGTCGTCGGACCAGGCATCGACCGTGTCCTTCGGATCGCACTGGAAGTACATGCGTTGCACGCCCGGCGAGCGCGTGCTGATGAGCGCGAAGCCGCGATCGTGGCGTGCGTAGATGAGCTCGTCGGAAGAGGGCGGCGCTTCGACCAGAATGCCGAACCAGCCGAACGGATAGATGCGCTGATAGTCCTGCCGGACCGCCTCGGGAATCGACTGGCGCGCCACGCCCTGCGAGCCGTCGCAGCCGATGATGAAGTCGCATTCCAGCTCTTCGTCCCGGCCTTCATGCTGATACTTGATGCGCGGTTTGCGATCGCTGCCTTCCTGAAAGTCGTGCAGCGACACGTTCGATACGTTGAACTTCAACGCACCGTTCGCCGCGAGTCGGGCCGCGACCAGATCCTTGATGACTTCGTGCTGTGCATAGACCGTGATCGAATGCCCGGTCAGCTCCGTCAGCGCGATACGGCGGCGCTGACCTTCGAACGCGAGCTCGAAACCATGATGCAGCGCGCCTTCCGCCTGCATGCGCGCGCCGAGACCGGCCTGATTGAGCGTGTCCATCGTGCCTTGTTCGAGCACGCCGGCGCGAATCGTCGATTCGATAGCGTTCTGGCTGCGCGCTTCGAGCACGACGGACTCGATGCCGCGCAGATGCAGCAGATGAGAGAGAAGAAGCCCGGCGGGGCCCGCGCCGATGATGCCGACCTGAGTACGCATGTTGTCTCCGTGAGGCAGTGGTGATGTTGTGCGTACAGTGTCGGCAGAGCGGCCTTATGCCGCAACGCGATACGGAGGATACGGTCTATCTAATTTTGAGATAAAGGCCCGAAAATGCCCTGAAAACGGGTGAACTGCGGGTAAATCCCTACGGCGTGCGGACGGCAACCAGGCCGCCCGCACGTCACGCAGCGTTACTCCGCCGACTCTTCCTTCAACTGATTGCGCCGATATTCGCCCTGCCGGGTGAGCATCCAGCCCGGATATTCCGCGGGCAAGTGGCTAACTTCTTCGAGTGCCGCGAGCTCGTCCTCATTGAGCCGGACTTTCGTCGCCGCAATATTGTCGTCGAGCTGTTCGATGCGTTTCGCGCCGATGATCACGCTCGAAACCACCTTCTGATGCAGCAGCCACGCGAGCGCGATCTGCGCGACCGACACGCCCTTGGCCTCGGCCATGCGCCGCATCACGTCGACGCAGTCATACGCGCGCTCGACATTGACCGGCGGGAAATCGAACTTGGTGCGCCGGCTGCCTTCTTCCTTCGCGCCGTCGCGCGTGAACTTGCCCGAAAGCAGGCCGCCCGCGAGCGGACTCCAGACCATCAATCCGACGCTTTCGCTCTGCAGCAGCGGCACGATTTCGCGTTCGAGATCGCGGCCCGCGATCGTGTAATACGCCTGCAGCGATTCGAAGCGCGCGAGCCCGAGCCGCTCCGAAATGCCGAGCGCCTTCATGATTTGCCACGCAGCCCAGTTCGACACGCCGATATAGCGCACATGCCCGTGCTGCACGAGGTTGTCGAGCGCGCGCAGCGTTTCCTCGATCGGCGTCGCGGGATCGAAACCGTGAATCTGGTACAGATCGACGTGATCAAGCTGCAGCCGCTTCAGGCTGGCCTTCACGCCGTCGATGATGTGATAGCGCGACGCGCCGCGCGAATTCGTACCCTTCGTTCCGGTTTCGCCGAGGATTTTCGTCGCGACGACGACGTTTTCGCGCGGCACCTTCAGATTCTTCAGCGCCTGACCGGTGATGATTTCCGACTGGCCGTCGGCGTAGACGTCGGCGGTATCGATGAAATTGATGCCCGCGTCGAGCGAGCGGCCGATCAGCTTGTCCGCGTCCGCCTGTTGCAACTGGCCGATGTTGTCCCAGATCCCGCCCGTCCCGCCGCCGAAGGTCATCGTGCCCAAGCACAGTTCAGAGACGAAAAGACCGGTATTGCCGAATTTCCTGTAGCGCATGGTTGCTCCCGATTGACTGGAAAGGCGCGGCATCGCTCGACCCAAGCGAACGATCCGGCCGGCAATGCAGTATCGTCCCGGCGCGCGGCGGCTCCATAGCCTGATCCTGTTCAATCATTGCCTGTTCCTGCAAACGCTGGGGTGGGCCGCGAGCAATCCCGCGCCCGCGCGAGTAAGCTAGTCAGACTTCCTCTCATCCGAAAATCGTCCTTTAATCATGGCTCTGAACGACACGCCCGGCCTCGCCGGAAAAGACAGTCACGACCAGGCAAAGGAAATACGCCACGACGGCGCGCCCGATCCGGGGCTGGATCAGGCGCGGCTGGATCTCGTCGCGCTGCTCGACCGCTTCACCGCCGGTTGCGAAGGCTCGGTCGAAACGCCGGTGCCGGGGCTCGCGCTGCATCGGATCATGAATCCGGGCGGGCCGAAGCACGGCATCCAGACGCCCGCGCTCGCGCTGATCGCTCAGGGCAGCAAGCGTCTCATGGTCGGCGACGAAGTCTATATTTACGATCCAATGCATTACCTGGTGTCGTCGGTGGATCTGCCCGTGTGCGGACAGGTGTCGGTTGCGAGCGAGTCGGAGCCGTATCTCGGCATGCGGCTCGAACTCGATGTGGAGGAAATCACGTCGCTGATCCAGGACGAGAACCTGCCGCCCGCGATGTCGGCCGACGCGTCGCGCGGTCTCTACGTGAACCGCCTCGGCAACTCGATGCTCGACGCCGTGCTGCGGCTCCTGCGCCTCGTCGACACGCCCGAGGACGTGCCGATCCTGGCGCCGCTCGTGAAGCGCGAGATTCTCTATCGCCTGCTGATGAACGGCTCGGGCGCGCGCCTGCGGCAGATCGCGCTGCAGGACAGCCAGACGCAGCGCATCGCGAAGGCCATTCAGTTGCTGCGCCAGCATTTCGACCAGCCATTGCGCGTCGAGGATATCGCGCGCGACGTGCACATGAGCGTGTCATCGCTGCATCATCATTTCAAGGCTGTCACCGCGATGAGCCCGCTGCAATATCAGAAGCAGTTGCGGCTCCAGGAGGCGCGCCGCCTGATGATGCTCGATATCGTCGACGCCGCCACGGCCGCGCATCGCGTGGGCTATGAAAGCGCTTCGCAGTTCAGCCGCGAATACAGCCGGCTCTTCGGCGCGCCGCCGTTGCGCGACACCCGCCGCTGGCGCGACGCGACCGCCGCCGCGGTCGGCGCCTGAACACGGTTTTCACGGTCCCGGCGACGAAATTTCGATGAACCTCTGGCAAGGCGCGCGCGAATGGTCTTGAATGGATTGCCGACTGGCGATGCGACGGCGCTGCCGCATCGATTTATTTCATCGTCCGCGGAATAGTGCAGCGCTTCCGAACGTTCTACGGATACTTCTACAAAAAAGGAAAGATGAAATGAAGAAGCGCATCCAGATGTTCGCCGCTGCCGCAACAGTCGCCACCGCTTTCGCTTCACTTGCTTCATCCGCCTATGCTGCGGCGCCGAAAGAAGCGAACGGCATGTTCGTCGATGAAAACGGCATGACGCTCTATACCTTCGACAAGGACACCAAGGGCGGCGCGAGCGCCTGCACCGGCGGCTGCGCGCAGGCGTGGCCGGCGGCGATGGCGACCGACGCCGACAAGGCGAGCGGCAAATGGACCATGGAAGCCGCCGACGGCGGCAAGCAGTGGGCCTACGACGGCAAGCGCGTCTATCGCTTCGCGAAGGACACGAAGCCCGGCGACAAGAACGGGGATAATTTCCGCGATGTCTGGCACGTCGTGAAGCCCTGAGCTTCTTCGGACGCGCAGTCTGAAAGACACATCGCGAGAGGCGGGTTCGCGGAATAAATCGGTGAGCCCGCCGGTCTATGAAATCAAGGGTAACGATCATGAAACGAACGATCGGAGTGACGGCGCTCCTGATCGCGCTCGGTCTCGCACTCGGCGCGGCGGGTTGTGCGAGCGGCACGCAAAGTGCGCCGAATTCGTCGGGCGCGCCGAGCGGGCCGGCCGGAGGAGGCAGCTACTGATGTCGAACGCCTCTCACGGTTGCGTCAGGCACGCGGGCGTACGGCCTTGAGCTTCGAGAGCGATCTTCTCGCGCTGCTGCCGCAGTTGCGCCGATACGCGCGCGCGCTGACGGGCGACCGCGCCTGGGCCGACGATCTCGTGCAGGACGCGACCGAGCGTGCGCTCAATCGCGCCAAATCGTTCCATCAAGGCACGAACCTGCGCGCGTGGCTGTTCACGATTATGCGCAACCTGTATATCGACCAGTTGCGCGGGCGGCGCGATATCGCCGTCGACGATGAAACCGCGCCCTGGCGGCAGATGGCTGCGCCGCGCGGCGAAGTCGATGGCCTCGTGCTGCGCGACGTGCAGCGCGCGCTTTATTGCCTGCCGGTCGAGCAGCGTGAAGTGATGCTGCTCGTGTGCGTCGAGGAAATGAGTTATCAGGAGGCATCCGTGGTGTTGAATGTGCCGACCGGAACCGTGATGTCGCGCTTGTCGAGAGCGCGGGAGCATATGCGCGTTCTGCTCGGCGAAGAACCCGGCCGCAAGACGTCGCCGTCGTCACTGAAAGTGGTGAGCCGATCATGACCAGCCAAGACCGTCCGTTCGAAGGCGGCGACCGTATGGGTCCCCCCAAACCCGATCGCGATCTGCAGGCGCTGTCGGCCTTCATCGACGACGAACTGCACGGCGATGAACGCGACGCCGTTGCTGAACACATCGCGCACGACCCCGCGAGCGAGGCCACCGTTGCCGCTTATCGCGCGCAGGACAATGCGCTGCGCGCGCTCTTCGCCGATCAGAGCGAGCCGCAAGTCGTACGCTTGCGGCCGCGCGCGCGCGAGCGTTATCTGATCGCGGCGTGCTTTCTGGTCGTCGGTGTCGCGTGCGGATTCCTGATGCACATGCTCCTGCCCGCGATCGGCGAGAGTCCGCGTTTCGCGGAGCGCGCGGATATCGCCTACGCCGTGTACGCGCCCGAGCAGCGGCACGCGGTGGAGGTCGCGGCGTCGCAACAGGATCATCTCGTGACGTGGCTGTCGAAGCGGCTGAATCGCGCGGTGACGATTCCGTCGCTGGCCGAATACGGCTTTCAGCTCGTCGGCGGCCGCCTCTTGCCCGACGAGGAAGGCCCGGCCGCGCAGTTCATGTATCAGAACGCAGCCGGCGAGCGGCTCACGCTCTACATGACGACGGCGACGATTCGGCGCAACGACAGCAAGATCAGAACGCTCAAGGACGGGCAGCGCACGACGTTCTATTGGGCGTGGGATCGCGTCGGCTATGCGCTCTCGGGTCAGATCGGCCAGGAAAAGCTGCAGGCGATCGCTTACGATACCTGCAAGGAGCTGGGCGGCGATCCGAAGAACTGGTGAACCGGCGATCAAAAGAAAAGGCCGCAGCGATGGGTTTCGCTGCGGCCTTTTTCACGCGTGAAGCGGCTTAGTAGTAACGATGCGGCGGCGGCGCGACATGATGATGGCGCTCCCATTCCTGGCGCTGCCAGTAACGATGACCGTCCCAGTAACGCTCGCCGTGCCAGCCCACCGACACACGATGCGGCGGATTGTGATGCATGTCGGCGGATGCGACATTCGTGAGACCCATGCCGAGTGCGGCAGCCAGGGAAGCGATAAGCAGGCTCTTCTTCGTCTTGTTCATCATGATGTTGGCTCCTTGATCGTTTGCTTGCAGTCGAAACCGCGAGTCAGGAGGTAGCAGTTTCGTAATAGTTCAGTGCTTTGCGCGAGAGTCAATCGCGGTAGTAATCGTGATGATGGTGATACCCGCCACCGTCCGGCACGACGATGCAGCCCGAGAGCGCACTACTCAACAACACGCCCAGCGCTGCAAGGATCGCTAGCTTCTTCATTGGTTTCTCCCTGTGAATCCATGGAAAGCAATTTAGCGGTTCGCAAAATGACAAGCCGTGTTCGTTTGTAAGCAAACGTGTAATCTGAAATATTTGCGACGGGCGGCTGTAAAGGCATGGCGTCGGGCGTCTCGGCGTTGCATGCGGACGCACGACGCGTTATCCTGAACTCCGATTCGGAATGTCGGAGTGTATATGTCTCACATCAGCACGGGCGTCGAGTACGCGCTGCACTGCATGCTCTATCTCGCGGAGCCGCCGCACGGCGTGCGCGAGGCGAGCGTGCGCGATCTCGCGGAATTGCAGGGCGTGCCCGCGGAGTACGTCGCGAAGCTCTTCACGAAGCTGCACAAGGCGGGACTCGTCGTCGCGACGGAAGGTGCGCGCGGCGGCTTTGCGCTTGCGCGCCCGTCGAGCGAGATCAGCGTGCTCGATGTCGTGGATGCGATCGACGGCGACAAGCCGCTTTTCGATTGCAGGGAGATTCGGGCGCGCTGCGCGGTGTTCGGCGACGACGCGCCGCCCTGGGCGACGAGCGGCGTGTGCGCCGTCCACGCGGTGATGAAGAACGCGGAGAAGCGCATGCGCGAGGCGCTCGCGGCGGACCGGTTAGCGGATCTCGCGGGCCGCGTGCATGCCAAGGCGCCGCGCACGTTCGGGCCGCAGGTCGTCAAGTGGCTCGACGAACGCACCAGCCAGCGGCGCGCGGCGAAAAGCTAAAGCCGAGCGAACTCAGCGAACGATCTTCGGCTTCATGTTCGGCGTGAGTGAAACGCCGACCACGCGGCCATCGCGCACGCCGCAACGGCTGTCCATGCGCGTCCATTGCGCCTTGCCGCGCGCCTTCGCGAACGCGCGCATCACGATGACCTTGTCGACCGGAATCGGGTCGCCGACACTGAAGATCGGAGTATCGTCGTCGATTGTCGCCGAGAGCACGCGGCGGTCGGGCACGATGAGCGTGTCGTACTTCGGCGCGTTCTCCACCCAGCGGTCGAATGCGGCGACACATTGCGCGACGGCGTCGGGTACGTGGAGCTTCGTCAGATACGAATAATCTTCGGGCAGGTCCGGCGTTTCCTGCGCCTGGACGAGCTGAAACATCGACGCCGACAGCGCGAGCGCGAGCAATGCGGGAGCGAGAATGGTCTTCATGCGATGGGCGATGGAAAGGGGCGTTCGGGCAGAGCGCGGATCGCGTGAACGGCGCTGTGAGTGCGATGCGCGCGCCTGCGCAGGAATGGCGCGGAGTATACCGTGTGAAGTTTTGTGACGTCGAGCGTATCGCGCATTTCGAATGCTGATCGAAAGCATTGCGCGGCGCGTTGTATCCTTCGATGGGGACGAACACAACACACCGAAGAGGTACGCGATGAAAGCAGCGCGGTGGTCGCAACAGGACGGCACAGGGCTAGAACATCTCGTTCTGAACGAGGCGCAGGATGGCATCGTGATCGAGAGCGCGGTCGTGGGCGAGGACGAGACGCATGCCTTCGGCCTCGTCTATCGCATCGAATGCGATGCACGCTGGCAGGTCACGCGTCTCGCGCTGAAGCTCGCGGGCGGCGCAGCGCTCGATCTGCATCGCAGAGACGGCAACAACGGTGACGCGCATGTGTGGACCGACGCGAACGGCGAGGCGCAAGAGCGACTTCACGGCTGCATCGACGTGGACATCACCGCGACACCGTTCACCAATACGCTGCCGATTCGCCGTCTGCAACTCGCGCGCGGCGAGCGCCGCGTGATCCGCGTCGTCTATGTGCGCGTGCCGGAGTTGAGCGTGAGCGCGGTCGAGCAGGCGTACACGTGCCTCGAGCCGAATCATCGCTATCGTTACGAAGGGCTCGACACGGGCTTTACGGCCGATATCACCGTCGACGAAAGCGGCCTCGTGCTCGACTATCCCGGACTCTACAAGCGCGTCGCGTAATAATGCGGTTCAATGCTTGCCCTGATCCGAGATCCGAACGATGAACGATACGACTTCACCCCGTCTCACGAGCCTTTCCCACGGCGGCGGCTGCGGCTGCAAGATCGCGCCCGGCGTGCTGGCCGACCTGCTCAAGCGCGCCACGCCGCTGCCGGCGTTTCCCGATCTGCTCGTCGGCAACGACACCGCCGACGATGCCGCCGTCTACAAGCTCAACGACGAGCAGGCGATCGTCGCGACGACGGATTTCTTCATGCCGATCGTCGACGATCCGTTCGACTTCGGCCGCATCGCCGCGACCAACGCGCTTTCCGATGTCTACGCGATGGGCGGCAAGCCGATTCTCGCGCTCGCGCTCGTCGGCATGCCGATCAACGTGTTGCCGCATGAAGTCATCGCGCAAGTGCTGAAAGGCGGCGAAGCGGTCTGCGCGGAAGCGGGCATTCCGGTCGCGGGCGGCCATTCGATCGATTCCGTCGAGCCGATCTACGGACTCGCCGCGCTCGGCATCGTGCATCCCTCGCGCGTGAAGCGCAACGCAGCCGCGCGCGCGGGCGACGTGCTCGTGCTCGGCAAACCGCTCGGCGTCGGCGTGCTGTCGGCAGCGCTGAAGAAAGACAAGCTCGATGCCGCCGGCTACAAGGCGATGATCGACGCGACGACCAAGCTCAACCGTCCCGGCGCCGATCTCGCGCAACTCGACGGCGTCCATGCGCTCACCGACGTCACCGGCTTCGGCCTGCTCGGTCACACGCTCGAACTCGCACGCGGCGCGAAGCTCACGGCGCGCATCCGTTACGCCGACCTGCCGTGGTTGCCGCAGGTGCGCGAGTTCGTGCGCGCGGGCATTTTCACGGGCGCGTCGGGCCGCAACTGGAACGCATACGGCGGTGAAATCACGTTGAACATCGAAGGCGACGAGGCCCGCACCTTGCTCACCGATCCGCAAACCTCGGGCGGCCTGCTCGTGTCGTGCGCGCCGGAAGCGGTGAACGACGTGCTCGCGATCTTCCGCGCGGACGGCTTCGACGATGCGACGGTCATCGGCGAGATGGTGGACGGCGCGGGCCGCGTCGACGTGATCTGAACCAATAAAAAAGAGCGCATGAAGGAAGAATCCCCGAAAGCCATTTTCTACGCGCTCGCCGCGAACTTCGGCATCGCCGTCTGCAAGTTCGGCGCGGCCGCCTTTACCGGCTCCGGCGCGATGTTCGCCGAAGCCATCCATTCCACCGCCGATTGCGGCAATCAATTGCTGCTTCTTTTCGGCCTGAAGCGCGCGCAGGCGCCCGCGAATGCGCTGCATCCGCTGGGCTCGGGGCGCGAGATCTATTTCTACGCGCTGATCGTCGCGCTGCTGCTGTTCTTCGTCGGCGGCGTATTTTCGGTGTACGAGGGTGCGCATCGGCTGATGCATCACGAGCCCTTGTCGAATCCGATCGTCGCGCTCGTGATTCTCGGCATCTCGGTCGTGCTCGAAGCGTTCTCGCTCGCGGGCGCGATCCGCGAAATCCGCAAAGGCGCGCCCGACAAGACCTTATGGCGATGGTTCCGCGAGACGCGCGAATCGGAACTGCTCGTGGTCGCGGGCGAGGATGTCGCGGCGCTGCTCGGCCTCGCCATCGCGTTCGCCGCCGTGCTCATGACGATGCTCACCGGCAATCCGGCCTACGACGCCGCCGGTTCCATCGGCGTCGGCGTGCTGCTGATGATCATCGCGTTTCTCGTCGCGCGTGAAGTGAAGTCGATGATCGTCGGCGAATCCGCGAGCCCGGAAGTGCGCAAGGCGATCGACGCGCACTTGCGCGCGCGTCCCGAGATCACGCGCATCATCAGCCTCATCACGCTGCAATGGGGCAAGCATGTCGTCGTCGCGGTGCAGGCCGAGATGATCGACTACGCGAGCGGCCGCGCGATGATCGATGCGATCAACATCATCGAGGACGATCTGCAACATGCGTTTCCGCAAGTGCGATGGGTGTTCTTCGAACCCGATATCGCACGCGATCGCGGCGAGCCGGCGGCGTTGTAAGGTCACGAGGGGCACAAGGGGCACGACGGGGCAGGAGCGCCGCGTGCTACCGAAACAAGGGTCGTTCAGGACCGCTTCTGCCGTATCGACAGCACCGCGTTAACATACGTGGTGCGCGTCGTCCGCATCGAGTCCCTGACATTTCGTGATCTTCATCCGACCCATGCGCAAATTGCTCCTTGCAGTACTGCTCGTCGTCGTGTCGAGCGTTCTTCCGATCTTTTCCCAATCATCCTTCGCCGCTGCCGATTCCGCGCAGCACGCGTCGCAAGCGGGCGTCGCGCTGACGCCCCAGCAGGCGCGCGATGCGCTCTCGGTGCTCAACGATCCCGCGCGCCGCTCGCAGGTCTCCGATACGCTGCGCGCCATTGCCGCGGCGGGTGCGCTGGCCGCGCCCGCAAGCGCGCCGCAGTCCGCATCGGCGGCGGCCGCGGCGCCGGCATCGGGCGCGTCGAGCGTGCTTGCCCATTCGCTGACCGCGAACGGTCTCGCATCGCAACTGTCGCGGCAGGCAGGGCACTGGCTCGTGCAGATCGGCGCGGGGCTGCGGCATTCGACCGTGGCGCTGCTCGATTTCGGCTCCGTCGCTTCGTGGTGGCGCGACCGGACCTCGAGCGCGGATGCGCGCGCGCTCGTCGGCCATGTCGTGTGGACGGTGCTGGCGTCGCTCGTTCCCGCGTTACTGCTCGAATTCCTGTGCCTGCGCCTCTTGAAGCGGCCGCGCGCGCGGATCGCGGCACGCGGCGTCGCCGATGCCGAGGTGCAGGATCCCGATCTCGTGCGCGAACAACGCGCGGCCGAGCGTGCGGAAGACGCCGCGGCGCGCAGCGGCGACGAGACCGCCATGCATCTCGCCGAGCGCAAGGCCGATACGGCGCGCGGGCAGCGTCACGCCGCGCGCCACTGGACGCTGTTGCAGCGTCTGCCGAGCGCGCTTCTGTACGGCTTTCTTTCGCTGGTTCCGCTCGTCGTTTTCATCGGTGTCGTGACCTTGCTCATGTCGATCTTCATCGACGACAACACGCCCGAAGCGCGCGTCGCGGGATCGCTCATCGACGTCTATCTGGTCTGCCGCGCGATCGTGATCGTGAGCGGATTTTTCATCGCGCCGCGTGCGCCCGGCCTGCGCCTCATCCAGATTCGCGATTTCTATGCGATCTATCTGCATCGCTGGGTGCAGCGCATCGTGTGCATCGCGGGTGCCGGCATCGCGCTCGCCAACGCTGCCGAGCCGCTTGGTCTGTCCGGCGATGCGCGCATCGCGATCCTGAAGATCGTTCTGCTGATCGTGCATCTGATGATCGCGTTCGTGATTTTCCAGAGCCGCACGTCGGTGGCCGAGCGTATCCGCGAGCAGGCGCGGACGAATCGCTCGGTGAGACTCTTCGGCAACTGGGTCGCCGATGTCTGGGCGGGCGTCGCCATCTTCTTCGTGATCGCGCTGTGGTTCGTGTGGGCGCTCGACGTGCAGAACGGCTATCGAACGCTGTTCCATCTGGGCGGCGTGTCGCTGCTCGTGCTGGTCGGCGCGCGCGTGCTGGCGATCGTCGCGTTCGGCGCGCTCGGCCGCGTGTTTCATCACGGCGACGAGGACGATCTCGCGACCGATTCCATCGTGCGCCGCCGCGCCTATCGCTATTACCCGGCGTTGCGGCGTATCGTGCAGGCGCTGATTTCGGTCGTCACGGTGGTCGCGCTCCTCGAAGTGTGGCACGTGAACATCCTGCATTTCTTCACTTCGGGCGGCGTCGGCAACCGGCTCGCGTCGGCGCTTCTCACGATCGTGGTCGCGGCTGTGTTCGCCGTGCTGGTGTGGGAGGCGGCGAACATCGTCGTCGAGCAGCGGCTCGAACAATGGACCGCGAGCGGCGAGCGTCTGCGGGCCGCGCGCCTGCGCACGCTGCTGCCGATGATGCGCTCCGGCCTCTTCATCGTGATCGCGATGGTCGTCGTTTTGACGGGCCTCTCCGAGATCGGCGTAAACACGGCGCCGCTGCTCGCGAGCGCGAGCATCTTCGGCGTGGCGCTCGGCTTCGGCTCGCAAAAGCTCGTGCAGGATCTCATCACCGGCATCTTCCTGCTGATGGAAAATGCGATGCAGGTCGGCGACTGGGTGACGCTCGCGGGTGTATCGGGCACGGTCGAGTATCTGTCGATCCGCACGGTGCGCCTGCGCGGCGGCGACGGCTCGCTCTACACGGTGCCGTTCAGCTCGGTATCGACGGTGAACAACACGAATCGCGGCATCGGCAATGCAGCCGTGCGCGTATCGATCGCGCTGGGCCAGGATGTCGATCGCGCGATCTCCACGCTGAAGGAAATCGGCGCGGCGCTGCGCGAGGACGAAGCCTTCCGCGACGGCATTCTCTCCGACTTCAGCTTCTGGGGCGTCGATGCCGTCGACGGTTCGACCGTCACGCTCGCCGGCCAGATTCAGTGCCGCGACAGCGCGCGCTGGCCGGTGCAGCGCGAGTTCAACCGGCGCATTCTCAACGAGTTCACGGCGCGCGGCATCGAGATCGCGAATCCGCAGCGCAACTTCGTGATCGTCAACGGCGGCAATGCTGAAGGCACTCCGGAAGGCGTTCAGGACGCGGAAGAAGCGGGCGCGGATCAGCGTGGCGAGCCGTCGAAGGCTGCGCAGCATCCGACGAGCGAGGCGGCGGGCTCGGCGAACGTCGCGTCGAATGCGCCGCCGCCGCGGACCTCGCAAAGCGGCACGTGATCCTATAATCGTTCGGCCCTGAATCGCGCCCTCTCACGGGCGCGATTTTTTTCGAAGGTCGAACTTTTACGAGGATCACGCCTGCCATGAGAGTCGCCGCATCGGAATCGAAAAAGACATCGAACAGACTGGGGCGCGCGGTCGTCGCCATGACGATCGCCGTGGGTGCAACGGGCCTCGCGGGATGCGCATCCGCGCCGCACGCGTCCGATAGCGCGAGCGGCGTGCGCGCTGTCAAGGTGATGATCGTCACGATGTTCGCGCCCGAAGGCAAAGTGTGGCTTGACAAGCTCGGCCCGTGGGACGCGATCAAGGTGGCCGGACTCTCGCCGGATTACGCCGACGTACATTGCAATCGCGACGATGTGTGCGTCGTCACGACCGGCATGGGCCACACCAACGCGGCCGCGTCGATGATGGCGCTCGCGTTCTCCGATCGTTTCGACTTGCGCAACACGTACTTTCTGATCGCGGGCATCGCAGGCATCGATCCGGCGCAGGGCACGGTCGGCTCGGCGGCTTGGGCCAAGTATCTCGTCGATTTTGGCCCGCAATGGGAACTCGACGCGCGCGAGAAGCCTGCCCGCTGGCCGAGCGGATTCATCGGCATCAACACGAAGGGGCCGAACGACAAGCCCGCGCCCGACTATCGCACAGAAGTCTTTGCACTCAACGCGACGCTCGCCGACACGGCCTACGCGATCTCGCGCAACGTCGCGCTCTCCGACAGCGACCAGGCCAAAGCCGCGCGCAAAAAATTCAACTACGCGCCGGCGAACCGGCCGCCACGTGTGATCCAGTGCGACACGCTCGCGGGCGATACGTGGTGGTCGGGCAAATACATCGGCGAGCGGGCGCGCGCATGGACGCGGCTTCTGACCGACGGTCGCGGCGTGTACTGCACGACGCAACAGGAGGACAACGCGACCTACGAGGCGCTCAAGCGGGCGGCGAGCGTGCAGCGGGTGGATGTGTCGCGCGTGGCCGTGCTGCGCGCCGGTTCCGATTTCGATCGCCCCTACAAGGGCCAGCCGGCCGTCGACAATCTGCTCAATTACGCGGAGCAGGGCGGCTTTGCGCCGGCCCTCGAAAATCTATACCGGACCGGTAATCCTCTGGTGCAGGAGGTTGTTACACATTGGGACGCGTGGAGTAAAGGTGTCCCGCAACGGTAACAAGCGACGTTACAAAACCGGGTAACACGGACCGTAACATCAACGTAACAAGGTGTAGGTAACTATTACTCAGTCGTGGAGAGATCGGTAAAGATCGTTTTGCTGGTTATTTTTCGGGTTTTTCATCAGAGGAATAATCCCAAAAATAGCTGTCACGGACGTCAACCGATTCCCGCAATCCCCCGTTATTGCTGGCGGCAGGTAATTATTCCGACTAAAACCAAGCCGCCCCGATTAAGCGCCGTAAACATAAGAAGAATAGACCGTGCGCGGTAAATCCGGCTGAAATTGCCAGACCGAAAAAATTACCGATCGAAAGTGTTGTTTGCAACAAAATATTATTGAGACACCCTTGCTTTAGATTCAGACCGTACTTAGAATCCGTCTCACAGTGGTTGTTACAAGATGTAACGCACTGAAACAAAGATTACGCAGGACGTAGCCGGGCAGAACGAGTCCGGTGAGGCACAAAAAAGATATCGGCAAAAAGCCGGCGGGAAATTCGGGGATTTACTGGAAGTTGCAACCATGAACGGTCGCGAAACGCTGGAATCGATCCGGGAAATCAACTTGTCTTACATCATGCTCGCGCAGCGTCTGTTGCGCGAGGACCGGGCCATCGGCATGTTCCGGCTCGGTCTGTCGGCGGAACTCGCCGATCTGCTGTCGGGCCTCACGCTCGCTCAGGTCGTCAAGCTCGCGTCGTCGGATAACCTGCTTTGCGCATTCCGCTTCAACGATCACACGATGCTGTCGGCCTTGACGCAACCCGCGAAGAACGCGGACATCGCGCCGACGCACGCGGCAATCCTGCTGGCTGGCCAGCCGGCCGAACAGTTCGCTTAAGTGATGACGGAGCGAGCCATGCTGAAGAAGAGCCTCACCGAAGACGCCCAGGAAGTGTTCCGCGCCATCGCGCTGATCGAGCTCGGCGCGCGCATGCAAGTGCTGGAGAGCGAACTCACGCTCTCGCGCGATCGCATGATCCGCCTTTATCGCGAAGTGAAGGGCGTATCGCCGCCCAAGGGCATGCTGCCGTTCTCGGCCGACTGGTACATGACGTGGCTCGCCAATATCCACGCATCGCTTTTCTATAACACCTATACGTTCCTGAAGAACGAAGCTGGCTGTTCGCATCTCGATGCGTTGACCAAAGGGTATCGGCTGTACCTCGAGCACTGTAACCATAGCGGTGCCGAGGCGGTACTCGACCTTACGCGGGCCTGGACTCTTGTGCGCTTCTTCGACGCGGGCATGCTGCAGATGACACCTTGCTGCCGCTGCACCGGGAAGTTCGTCGCACACAAACATGATTTGCAGAACAACGTGGTGTGCGGGGCCTGCCAGCCGCCGTCACGCGCGGGGAAGACCAAGAAAGCGGCGGCCGCAAGACAGGCCAGTCAAGAAGCCGCGCTGGAGGTAGTGATGTCGAAGAACGAAGTGCCGGAGCATGCGGAGCACACGGCACTCGGTAACGTAGCGGCGTTGCAGCCGCAACGGGCAAGCCTGGTCGCACAGGCTGCTTAGGCGGTAGCGGCCGCCGGCCATCCTCCGGGGACTGTCCGCGAGGATGGTGGATGACCGGCTTGCCGCTACCGTGTTTTACTTTTTTCTTTTCCCGAATTCCCGAGCCCGGCGCATCTCGATGTGCCGGGCTCTTTTGTTTTCCGCCCAAGTAAAATGCTTCGATGGCACGCGCTCTCGAAGGTCTCGGCTTGGCTTCCGCACAAAAGGGTTTTCTGCTGACTCGTCACTGGCGCGACACCGCGGCCGGGACGGAAGTCGATTTCTGGCTCGCCACCGACGACGGTCCGAAAAAAATCCGCATCGCGCTGCAGACGAGCGTCGCGTTCATTCGCGCGGAAGATCGCGCGAAGGCCGAACCGGTCGTCGCCGGTGTGCGGGACGCGTATCTGCGCGAGCTGCCGCTCAAGGATTTTCGCCAGAAGCCCGTGCTCGGCCTTTATTGCCCGCAATATCGCCAGTTGCTCGCGCTCGAGAAGAACCTGCGAAGCGCGGGCGTCGATGTCTTCGAAGCCGATATCCGTCCGCATGAGCGCTATCTGATGGAGCGCTTCATCACGGCGCCGGTGTCGTTCGATGGCGTCGCTGGCGACGGTTACATTTCCAGCGAACTGAAGCCCGCGCCAGATTACCGGCCATCGCTGAAAGTCGTGTCGCTCGATATCGAAACGAGCGTGAAAGGCGATCTCTATTCGATTGCGCTCGAAGGCTGCGGCGCGCGTCAGGTCTACATGCTCGGTTCGCCGAATGGCGCAGAAGAGCAAGCCGATTTCGCGCTCGATTATTGCGAAAGCCGCGCCGACATGCTGCGTCGTTTCAACGCGTGGATCGCGCACTACGATCCAGACGCGATCATCGGCTGGAATGTCGTGCAGTTCGACCTGCGCATCCTCCAGCGACACGCCGACGACTACGGCGTGCCCCTCACGCTCGGCCGCGACGGCAGCGCGGTCGAATGGCGCGAGCATGGCATGAAGCGCAATCACTTCTTCATCTCGATCGCAGGAAGGCTCGTGATCGACGGCATCGAGGCGCTGCGCTCCGCGACGTGGAACTTTCCGTCGTTCAGCCTGGAATACGTCGCGCAGTCGCTGCTGGGCGAAGGCAAGGCGATCGACAGTCCATACGCGCGCATGGACGAGATCGAGCGGCGCTTTCAGGAAGACAAGCCCGCGCTCGCACGTTACAACCTGAACGACTGCGAACTCGTCACGAAAGTCTTCGAGAAGACCGAACTGCTGTCGTTTCTGCTCGAACGTGCGACCGTCACCGGATTGCAGGCCGATCGCAGCGGCGGCTCGGTCGCGGCGTTCACGCATCTTTATATGCCGCGGATGCATCGGCTCGGCTATGTCGCGCCGAATCTCGGCGACGTGCCCGAGGAAGCGAGCCCCGGCGGCTTCGTGATGGACTCGCGCCCCGGCCTCTACGATTCCGTGCTGGTGCTCGACTACAAGAGCCTGTATCCGTCGATTATCCGCACGTTTCTGATCGATCCGGCCGGGCTCGCGCAAGGCATGGCCACGCAGGACGATGCCGACACCGTGCCGGGTTTTCGCGGCGCCCGCTTTTCACGCGACACGCACTGCCTGCCCGCGATCGTCGCGCAAGTGTGGGAAGGACGCGAGGCGGCGAAGCGCCAGCACAACAAGCCGCTGTCGCAGGCGCTGAAGATCATCATGAACTCGTTCTACGGCGTGCTGGGATCGAGCGGCTGCCGCTTCTTCGATCCGCGTCTCGCATCGTCGATCACGATGCGCGGTCATGAAATCATGCATCGCACGCGCGAGCTGATCGAAGCGCGCGGATACAGCGTGATTTACGGCGACACCGATTCGACCTTCGTGTGGCTGCGGCGCGCGCGCGATGAAGAAGATGCGGCGCGCATCGGCCGCGCGCTCGTCGCGCATGTGAACGAATACTGGCGCGAGCATCTGCGCGAGACGTTCAAACTCGACAGCGCACTCGAACTGCAATTCGAAACGCATTTCAAACGCTTCCTGATGCCGACGATTCGCGGCACGGAAGAGGGCAGCAAGAAACGTTACGCAGGACTGACGACGCGCGCTGACGGTAGCGAGGAAATCATCTACAAAGGGCTCGAAACGGTGCGCACCGACTGGACGCCGCTCGCGCAGCGGTTCCAGCGCGAGCTTTATATGCGCGTCTTCAAGGGCGAGACGTATGAGGCGTACGTGCGCGATTACGTCGGCAGCACGCGGCGCGGCGAACTCGACGAACTGCTCGTGTATCGCAAGCGGCTACGTCGCACGCTCGGCGACTATCAGCGCAACGTGCCGCCGCACGTGCGCGCCGCGCGCATCGCCGATGAATACAACGCGCGCGCCGGCCGCCCGCTGCAATATCAGAACGGCGGCTGGATCAGCTATGTGATGACGACGGCCGGTCCCGAACCGGTGGAAGCGCGGCACGCGCCGATCGATTACGAGCACTACGTGAGCAAACAGCTTCAGCCGGTCGCGGACGGCATCCTGCCGTTCCTGCGCGACGACTTCACCGCGCTGATGTCCGGCCAGAAAGAGCTGTTCTAGGCTAAAAACGCACGCCGAAACCTGCCTCGATGATGTCCGCATCGCGGTCATAACGCGTGACCATGCGGTTCCACGTCACGCGCGCGAGCCATCGATTCGTGAGCCGGTAACTCGCCGATACCGAGACAAGGCCCGAGAAGCGGCCGTCGCCGGTACGGTTTTGCGGGAGGTCGTCGTTTTGCGTGATCGACAGATAGGGTCCCGCGCCGACGCCGAGCGTGAGTCTGTCGTCGAAGAACGCGCGTGTCGCCCAAATCTGCGCGGCGAGGCCGTCGCGACGCGACTGCACATGCCCGCCTTCGTGCAGATACGATGCGGTGAAATCGATGTAATGCCACAGTCCGCGCCGATACTCGATGCTTTCCGCCAGATTCGTTTCAGAGTCGAGGCTGTTCAGGATCGTCGTGCCGAGCATCACGGTGACTTCGTTGTTCGTGACGTTCGTCGTGCGCGATACGGGGCGCGCGCGCGATCCGCGTCCTTCGGGCGCGTCGAGCTGATAGCCGATGCCGAAGAGCAGCGCGGTCGTGTCGGGGCCGCCGAACGCCTGCACGCGATTGAGCTTCATCTCCGCGATCCAGCGGTTGTCGAAGTAATACGCCGCGCGCAGCGTGAACATGCCGCCCCAGCCGTGCGTGTTCGAATATTCGCCGCCGGCCTGCGCCTGGCTGGTATCGAAATAGCGATACGGTCCCGCGCCCGCCGACAATTCCAGCCGGTCGTTCCAGAGCGGCAGGCGTCCCCAGATCTGCACGGACTGCCCGTCGCGGTGATGATCGGGGATATGGCCTTCGTTCAGCCACGAAAAACTCCAGGCGGCATAGCGCCCGAGTCCTTCGCGATAGTTCGCTTCCCAGGAATAGGTGTTCTGGCTGCTGCTTTTGAGCGGGCCGGCGAGGAAGGAAAATTCCTGGGCGTGCGCCACTTTTGTCACGATGGCGAGTGCCGCGCAGGCGATCATCCACGCGGCGGTTCGGCAAGGTCGAGCTTTCCTGGAGGGTGTCATCGGCGAGGTCGGATTCGCAAGTCCGGCAACTTTCGTATGGGCCTGTTCGAGCAGAATACAGACATAAGAAGATTCGCGCAGAAATCTGAGTCATTCCTGTTTACGCCGAGGCCGGAGTCAAACGTTTGCGCGCTTGCCGCGACGGACAATCGCTCGGCCTACGTTCGCAGCCACTCACACGCGGGGTTACGTCTTTCGTCCAGCTTGCGTAGATTGATTTCATTCCAGTGAAATCGAGCAAGCGAGGTCAGTGATGGACTCCACTCCAATCGAATATCGAGGCTGTGAGCTTTCGGTCATCGTCCGGCACGTGTCCGGCCAATTCGCGGCGACGCTCTTGATCGAGCGGCCCGGCGGCGTGCGGCGCGCGATCGGACCGCTTCGCTCGTTTCCGACGGCGCAGGCCGCCGCGAACTACGCGATCGAATGCGGCAAGGCGGAACTCGACGGCCGCCTGACGGGCCGCGAGCCGCGCGTCGCGGTATCGGGTTGAAGGCGTCGCGCCTGGGATTTGGAACGATCGCGCTGCTGATGCTCGCGCCGCTTCTTTCGTCCTGTACGACGCTGATCCACGAAACATGCGCGACGGGCGAGCAGCGCGTCGTGAACGACCTCGTCTATTTCGGCACCGCAAAGCCGGTGGATTTCGTCACGCCCGCGGAATTCGACGACTTCCTGCGCACCGAAGTCACGCCGCGCTTTCCGCAAGGCTTCACGACATGGCGCGCGAGCGGGCAATGGCGCGCGGCGGATGGCTCGATGGTGCATGAGCCGACCTGGGTGCTGAGCCTCGCCCATCCTGACGACGAAGCGAGCGACACGGCCATCGGCGAAATTCGCGAACACTATCGCGCGCGCTTCGAGCAGGAATCGACGCTGCGCGTGCGGCACACGGCCTGCGCGTCTTTCTAGTCCGGTTTCGCGCCACGCGGCACCTCTGCGTTTCCGCAAAAACTTCTCAAAAATCGGCCGATTCCTAGCGTCGATCATCGTGGCTGCATCAATAATTTACAAATCCACGGACGAGGCCCGATATGCTCCGACGCTTCATGCGGGCGGACGGCCTGCATGCTTTTCGCCGATTTCCATCTTTTCGATTGTCAAACCGCTATGGTGACTCTGGTCAGCTATTTCTCCGATCGCAACGCAACGTCATCGCGCGACAACCACGATGAATATTGTCGCCGCATGAATGTGAGGCATCGCTTCGAGGCGATGTCGGCCTGCGTCGATTCGATCGAGTTGCGCACGCTCTACAAGTACCAGCTCGTAAGCGACATGTTGCGGGAAGCCGAAGAGGGCGAGCTGGTCATCTTTGCGACGGAAAACGCGCTGTTCGTCCGCTTTCACGACTTCGAACCGATCATGGCCGGCCGCGACGTGCTCCTGACCAAAGGACATTTCGGCGTCAACACCGAAATGTTCGTGCTGAGAAACACTGAAGAGAACCGGCGCATCGCGCGAGGATTCGCGGCGCGATGCCGCCAATACTACGATTACGGCGATTTCGTCACCGAGGAAGCTTTGCTCGACGATCTGCCGACCGTGCCTGACTGGGATGATCTGAACGGCGTGGTGCCGATCGCATCGATGTGGTCGAGCCAGCATCCGGATTTGCAGGGCAGGGAAGTCATCGCCGTCTCGCTCGTTTATACGCCGCGTCTTTACAGCAAGTGCGGCCCGCTGTGGCGCGCGATGTTCGCGCGCCATCTGAATGCGTGCCACGCGTCGGGCGAACTGCGCGTGTTCGAAAGCGCGGCGCCGCTGTCGAGCGATTCGAACGAGCCGCTTTCCACTTATCAGCCGGGACGCTCCATCGCGGTCGTGATGCTCTACACGCCCAACATCGCGAGCTATGCGCGTTACGGCGAAGCGAGTCTGCGCGCCTATTGCGAGCGGCATGGCTATACGCTGTATGTGCATCGCGACGTGCCGCCGGACTTCGGGCGCGACGCTTGTGGCAACTGGGCCAAGCCGTTCCTGCTCCAGAAGTATCTGCCGCAGCACGACTGGGTCTTCTGGATGGACGCGGACATCATCGCGATGAATCAGACGGTGAAGCTCGAGAAGTTCATCGAAGGACGCGAGCGCTTACTGACCGCGGACATTTGCGGCTGGCGTTTCAACTCGGGCGTGATGGGCTTTCGCAACACGGAAGAAAACGCCCGCGCACTCGATGACGTGCTCGCGAAGGTGCGTGAGATGGAGGACGTCAAGTACACGTTCTCGAGTCAGGGCGACCAGTATGTCTTCATGGAGCAACTCATCGCGCACGGCCTGTGCCCCGACATGGACTCGCCCGAACTCGTAAGTTTCAGGGAGCTCAACACGCCGTGGTACTACGCGGACCCGAGCACGTTCCTGTGCCATTTCCACGGCCTGAGCACCGAGATGCGGACCTTGTATATGTCGATGAACGCCGTGCCGGAAGGCGGTTTCGAGGCTATCGAACGAGAAGCGCCGCGCGCGGCTTACGGCGCCACGCCGCGCACGCAGATACTGATTCGCACGCCGGCGTGATGTTCGGCTTACGCGCCGGCCATCTTCCTCATGAGACGCGCGCGCGGGTCCACCGCTTCCTGTAGCGCCGGCTCCGGCGCGAGATCCCATGCAAAGCCGCGTGCACGGACGCGGCGCGTCGGCTTGACGTTCTGACGCCGGCGCACCAGCGAGCGCACGGCGCGAGCGAGCGCGAGGTCGATTGCTCCGCGCCAGTCGCGCGCGATCGACGTCGCCACGACCTTGTTCTCCCGATTCAACTGCACTTCCACCTGACAGCGCTTATCGACGCCGCCGCGCGGCCCGTTGATGTCGGACAAGCTGACAGTCGCCTTCGAGATCAGCCATGCTAGGCGTCGAAAAACGAATTCGCTGCGCGCCTTCGCGAGTTCGTGCATCGCAATGGCTTCGGGATCGCGGGACTTGAACAGGACTTTCATTGACGCCTCCTCGTTGAACATGGGATCAGCGTAAGGCGCGAGCGCGTTGCGAAAAAGCAGAAGGAACGGAACACGAACTTCGAAAAAACCGAAGTTACGCTCCCGCGCGCGCAAGCACTTGCTGCGTCAACGGATGATGCCGCCCGCGCCGCGAAATGATCGCGTGGACTTCCTCCTTCACGTCGGGCGAGCGGCCGAGCCAGCGCAGGCCGCGCAACAGCGGCGCATCGCCCGCGCCGAATTCCGCGAGCGGAAACACGCCCAGGCCGCGCGCGCCGAACACCGCCATCAATGCACTATCTTCAAACTCGCCGACGATGCGCGGCGCGATGCCCTGCGTCTCCAGCCACCGATCGAGCCGCGCGCGCAGCGACGAATGGCCGGTGGGCAGGAGAATGGGCAGCGAGGCGAGGCTCTCCGGAAAGTGATCGATCGCGCTCTTGCGCACGATGGAAGCCGGCCCGTACCAATCGACCGGCGACGCGATGAGGCGCTCGCTCGTAAGCCGCAGATTGTGGTTGTGCGGCGCGGGATGGCTCGCGAGCACCAGATCCAGCCGATGCAGCGCCAGTTCGGCGAGCAGTTCGTCCGTTTCGCCTTCGTGACAGAGCAAACGCAACGAAGGATTGGCGAGCACCGGCGAAAGCAGCGCATGCGCGGCGAGCTTCGAGATGCCGTCCGACAGCCCGACGGCGAGACGCGCGAGCGTACCGCTCGCCGCTTCCCGCACTTCATCCTGGATCATCTGCCCGAGCTGAAAGATTTCCTCGGCGCGCGCGAATGCGGCCTGTCCCGCTTCGGTCATGGTGACGCCGCGTCCCGCCGGTTTGAGCAGTTGATGCCCGAGCGATTTTTCCAGCTCGCGCACTTGCGCGCTGATGGTCTGCACGGCCATGTCGAGCCGCTCCGCCGCGCGTGCGAACCCGCCTTCCTTCACAACGACCCAGAAGTAATGCAAATGTCGATAGTTGAGCATGCGTCGCGCGTCCTCGCAGTTCCGGTGATGATCCGATACTTCGAAAAACCCGAAGTTTGATTTCGATTATCGCTGATTTTTTCGATTGCGAGAAACGACGATCATGGCGCGATACATCCAGTCAATCGAACCTTCCCGCGCTCATGGAATATCTACTCTCGCTCGCCGCCGATCCCGCCGTGTGGGCCGCACTCGTCACGCTGATCGTGATGGAAGTCGTGCTCGGCATCGACAATCTCGTCTTCATTTCGATACTCAGCAACAAACTGCCCGTCGCCCAACGTGCGCGCACGCAGCGCATCGGCATCATGCTTGCGCTCGTGATGCGGCTCGCGCTGCTCGGCACGGTCGCGTGGATCGCGCAACTGACCACGCCGGTCTTCTCCGTGTTCGATCATGCGTTCTCGTGGCGCGACCTCATCCTGCTCGCGGGCGGTCTGTTCCTCGTCTGGAAGGCGACCAAGGAGATGCACCATCACGTCGGAAAGAATCACGACGAAGCCGCCGGTGTCGCGTCGAGTCTCGGCAGCATCACGGCGTGGTCGGCGATCGTCCAGATCCTGCTGCTCGACCTCGTGTTTTCTGTCGACAGCATCATTACGGCGGTCGGGATGACCGAGCATCTGCCGATCATGTTCATCGCCGTCATTTTCGCGGTCGCGACAATGCTGTTCGCCGCTCAACCGCTCTCGCGCTTCATCGAGCGTAATCCGACGGTCGTGACGCTCGCGCTCTCGTTCCTGCTCGTGATCGCGATGACGCTGATCGCCGAAGGTTTCGGAACGCACGTGCCGAAGGGATACATCTATGCGGCGATGGGCTTCGCGGGATTCGTCGAAGGCCTGAATCTGCTTGCGCGGCGCGTGAAGGGCAAGCCGGACGCGAATGTGCAGACGGAAAACCGCGCGCGTCTGGATGGCGTGTCCGGATGACCTTCGAACGGGGCGCGCGGCGCTTATCCACAGCTTTGGTGCACAAGGCTGTGGACAAACGGGGGAGCCGCGCGCTATCAGCCTGATGCGGCTGAAGAAATCCGTAATGCTCCCGCGATGAAACGACCATCCGCGCAGCTTCGACCCGACTGTGCGCCGGCTCGCAGTTCACGCACGTCCGATCGGGAATTCCGCTTGCTTCTCGCACGGCAAGTGACTACGTTATGCGATAGCGAACGCCTGATTTCTTTCGGTTCCCGAAATATCCACCGATGAAATTGCGCTTCGCGCACCGCGATCAATCGTCGGCAGAAAAGAAACGATAAGACAAGAACAACGGTCGCCCCGATTGATCAGACGCCTCGGAATGCAGGCCACAGGAGGGACGAATGAGCCCGCATTGGGAGATCGGCACGGCGAGCGTCGGGTTCGAGCCCATCGCGCCGCAAGCGCTCGCATCCGTCTCGCGCATCGATCCATATATCGTGTGGGCTAACGCAACGCATTATCGCGACCTCGGCGGCACGCCGCGCGGCCGCGTGCCGATCGCCATCGAGATGAAGCAGGGCGGCGATACCGCGCAGCAATTCGCGCAGACCATCGAGCGTAACGGCTGGCAGGAGTGGATCTGGATGTCGGCGCTCTATCGCGATCCGCCCGCCGCGCTGGAGGCGACGCGCTTCTGCACCGCTCACGTGACGCGCGAGTTCTACGCGCATCTGAACACCGACCTCGCGGGCAAATTCGAACGCTTCACGGAAGCGCTCGTGATCACGTCGCATGTCGATGCGGCCGTGGAACAGGTAGCAGCCGAGCATGCGCCGATGCGCGAAGGGCTTGGTAACGCGATCGTCGGCGTATGCGATGAAGATATCGCGTTCACGCACGCGCGTTTCTCCGAGGACGTCACCGGCACGCGCACACGCTTTCAATGCTTCTGGAATCAGAACGATGCGGCCGAACCGGCAGCCGGTCTCGGCTACGGAAGCGAGCTGCTCAAACATCAGATGGACGCGATGCTGAACGATGCGCGTCTTCATGCCGAAACGGCGCAGACGGCCGGCGGCGCACGTGTCTACGGTTTCGCGCATGATGGCCCGGCGGCCGCCGAGCTTGCGGGGCGTTATCCTTCGCGCGCATTGCGGCGCACCGCTTCCGCAGACGACGACGGCAGCCGCGACGCGCCCCTGCCGATGATCGGCGTGAAGCTCAAGAGACGTTGCCGCACGATGCGCGACGCGTTCGGCCCGTGTCCCGATGCCGAAGTGCTCGACGCCGTCCGCTACGTCGTGCAGCGCGCGCAGGACATCGGCGGGGCGGGCTGTCATGCGCTCGTCAGCCTGAATGCCGGAAATGTCGCGTGGCAGCAGGACGGCAGTTCGCTCATCGAAAGCGCGCTCGACGAATTGATGGACACCGGCGCCTGCTCCGTCGTGCTTCCATCGGGCAACGTCGATTTGTCGCACTGCCGCGGGGCGCTGACGATCGCGGATCGCGCGGAGTCGGCGTTGCGCTGGCCCGTGCGCGCGCATTCCGCATCGCCGAGTCTCGCGGAAATCTGGTGCTCGAGCGATGCGGGCGCTCCCGCCGTCGATGTGCAGATCGTGCCGCCCGAGGGAATCGCGAGCGCGTGGCTCACGCTCGGCGATATCGGCACATATACGCGTGGCGGCGATGCGATCTGCACCGTCGTGCATCTCGGCCGGGGCGCGCGCGGCGAAGGACACATGATCCTCGTCGCGCTCGCGCCGACCGCCGCACGCAGCGGCATGCGCCGCGCGGAGGCAGGCGAGTGGCTGATTCGCCTGAGGAACAACGCGCCCGCGACGGTCACCGCCTATGCGTGGATGCAGTGCGACGAATCGTTCGACGAGACGCCGCTCGTCGTTCCGTCGCATTCGCGCGATGACGGCAAGTAGCGCTCAACCGCGCGAATGGAGCGCGATGATCTCCTGAAGATCGAGGTCGTGCTCCAGCGAGTGCAGAAGCTCGTCGTGAATCTCACCCGCGCGATGCATGCGCAGCAACTCCGCGCGCCCGGCCGCGATCGCGGCGAGCACGACGTCGTAATGCGCGTGGCGCGCGTCGGTCGGGAATTCCTCCATGTCCTCGAAGCGCCTCGTAAGACCCGCGCGATACGAGTATTGCTCCAAGAGACGCGGATGGATCACATTGCCGTCCGCGTCGTGCACGAGCGGCTGAATCGCCTCCAGTTGCGCGGACTCCAGGCGCGCCCATGCCTGCGGCTCGGTGAGATGTCGCGATGAGCGCTCGTGGCCGCGCGTCAGCGAAAGCAGGGCGATGAGCGGGCCGATCGTCGCGCCCTGCAGCAGCACCGTGACGAGGATCACCGCGAAGCCGGCGAACAGGATGAGATCGCGGCCCGGCATCGTTTCGGGCAAGGAGAGCGCAACCGCGAGCGTCACCACGCCGCGCATGCCGGCCCAGCTCACGACGGTGGCCGCGCGCCAGTCGGGAACCGCGGCGCCGGCTTCGGGGCCGTTCCCGCGCTTGCGTCCGGTGACGGTCCACGCGATCCATTTCACCGCCTCGGCGCCGAACACCCACACGAAGCGCGACAGGATCACGACGGCGATCACCGCGGCAGTCGCGGGCCCGAGCAGCGAGAAAGCATCGCCGACGCCGCCGAGCCGCACCGCGATGCCCCGCAGCGACAAGCCGATCAGCACGAAGACGAGCGCTTCCAGCACGAACACGACGACCTGCCAGAAAGCCGTGCCGCGCATGCGCTGCGCCGCCGTGAACACTTCGTGCTGATGCCAGCCGACGACCATGCCGCACGTGACCGTCGCGATGACGCTCGACACGCCCAGTTCTTCGCCCGCGATATAGCTGACCCACGACGTCAACATCGACGTGGTGATGACGAGGTAATCGTCCTCCAGCGCGCGCATGATTTTGACGGCGATGAAGCCCGCGACGATCCCGACCACGACGCCGCCGATCGCCAGTCCCGCGAAGCTCGCTACGGCGCGCGGCGCGCTGAACACGCCGCTCATCGCGGCGACGAGCGCGAAGCGGAACAGCACGAGGCCCGCCGCATCGTTGAGCAGGCTTTCGCCTTCGAGCAGCACCATCAGACGACGCGGCAGCGCGACGCGTTCGAGCACGGCCTTGGCGGCGACAGCGTCGGGCGGCGAAACGACCGCGCCGAGCGCGAAACACGCGGCCCACGGCAGCTCGGGCACGACGAGATGCACCGCGATGCCGACGACGAGCGTCGTGAACGCCACAGCGCCGATCGCGAGCAGCAGGATGCCGCTCAGATTGCGCTTGAAGTCGTCCCACACGAAAAAGTACGCGCCGTACATCAGAAGCGGCGGCAGGAACACGATGAGCACGAGTTCCGGATCGAGCTCGATATGCGGCAGGCCCGGCACGAACGCCATCGCGACGCCGCCGACGAGCAATGCAGCCGCGGGCGGCAAGCGCAAGCGTTTGGCGAGCACTTCGAGCGCGATGATCGCGATCAGCGAGACGAGCACCAGATTGAATGCCGTGGCGGCGTGCATGAATTGTCCTCGGGTTGTGCGGTGAGTTCTTGCGCTGAAATGCGCGGCGGCCCACGCAGATGCCGCGCATCGCGCTGCTACGATCGACGCGGGGCCGGGCCGCGAGCCGGGGACATCGTATCTGAAAGGAAGGGAAAATGAGACGAAAGTCGTCAGGCGTGGCGGTGGCGGCGGTGCTGGTGGGCGTCGCCGTGGCAGCCGTGCTTTATATCGCGAGCTTCGGCAGGTCTCGCCACGCCGATGCCCCCGTGCCGACGCCCTCGGCGCTCGCCGCACAGGACGGCGCGGCGAGCGCGGCGGGTTTCGGGAACGCGCCGAAACAACCCGAAACCGTGCAGGGCGATCAAACCGCCGCACGCTGACACGCGGCGTCCAGTCTTTGTCGCAGGTATCGGAACCTGTCGCGCGCGACAGGAATATGCCTTGCTCGCCGTCTGACGATGCCAATGGAGGCACGTCGGGAGCAAATCGCGATGGGACACCATCCAGAGCAGGTTCCAGCCGCCGCGCTGCCCGTCGACGGGCGCGGCATGATCGGCAACATGAAGACGGCGGCGCTCGTGTCGCTGTGCGGCGCGATCGACTTCATGTGCTTTCCCCGCATCGACTCGCCGACGCTCTTCGCCGGGCTGCTCGATAGCGAACGCGGCGGCGCTTTTTCGATCACGCCGCGCACGCCTCATGCGAACCGCCGCGCCAACGTCAAGCAGATGTATCTGCCCGAAACGAATGTGCTCCTCACGCGTTTCATGACCGACGAAGGCGTGTGCGAACTGCTCGATCTGATGCCGGTCGCATCGACTGCAGCCCGCGCCGATGAAGTGCCGAACTGCGTGCTGCGCATCGTGCGCCTCGTGTACGGGCGCATGACGCTCGACGTGCGCTGCGATCCGCGTTTCGACTACGCGCGCGCGACGCACACGGCGCAGGCGGTGGAGAAGGGCGTCGATTTCATTCGCGCGGATGGCTCGCCGTCCGTGCGCCTGATCGCGAACGTGCCGCTCAAGATCGACGGGCAAAGCGCCTGCGCGACGCTGGATTTCGAGGCGGGCGACTGCGCGTGCTTCGCGCTCGGCGACGCGGAAGGGCTCGCCGATATCCAAGCGAATCACGATGCGATCCTCTCCGACACCATCGATTACTGGAAGGCGTGGTCGTCGCGCTCGACGTATCGCGGGCGCTATCGCGAAGTCGTGCTGCGCTCGGCGCTGACGCTCAAGCTCCTGAGTTCGGAGGAATTCGGCGCGATCGTCGCCGCGCCGACTTTCGGCCTGCCCGAGGCGCAGGACGGCTCGCGCCGCTGGGATTACCGCTTCACCTGGATACGCGACGCCGCGTTCTCCGTGTACGCCTTGCTGCGGCTCGGCTACACCGGCGAGGCGGAATGCTTCATGAAATGGATCGCCGAGCGCAGCCGCGATTGCAGCCTGCACGGCCAGTTGCGCGTGATGTACTCGGTCGATGGCGCCGACGCGCTCGCGGAAAGCCCATTGACGAGCCTCGTGGGTGACGTGCCGGGACGTGTCGTGGTCGGCAACGAGGCGCGCGATCAGATGCAGCTCGATGTCTACGGCGCGCTGCTCGATTCGGTCTACCTGTACAACAAGTACGGCGCGGCCATTTCCTACGAAGGCTGGCGGCACGTGACGCGCACGGTCGATTACGTCGTCGAGCACTGGCGCGAGCCCGACAACGGCATCTGGGAGTTCCGCAACGGCACGCGCGCGCTTCTGCATTCGCGTCTGATGTGCTGGGTGACGCTGGACCGCGCGGTGCGGCTCGCCGAGAAACGCTCGCTGCCCGCGCCGCTCGCGAACTGGTTCAAGACGCGCGACGAGATTCATCGCGACATCCACGAACAATTCTGGAACGACGACATCAGGAGTTTTGTGCAGACGCCGGGCTCGGCCACCCTCGACGCGTCCGCGCTGATGATGCCGCTCGTGCGCTTCATCGGCCCGAAGGATCCGCGCTGGATCGGCACGCTCGATGCGATCGGTCGCGACTTGCGCGTCGATCCGCTGATCTTCCGCTATACGCGCGGCTCCACGCTCGACGGCCTGCCCGGCACGGAAGGCAGCTTTTCCGCCTGCTCGTTCTGGTATGCGGAGGCGCTCGCGCGCGCGGGGCGCGTGGACGAAGGGCGGCTCGTCTTCGAGAAGATGCTCGCGTATGCGAATCACGTCGGCCTTTTCTCGGAGGAAGTGGCGACGAGCGGCGAGGCGCTCGGCAATTTTCCGCAGGCGCTCACGCATCTCGCGCTCATCAGCGCGGCGTACCAACTGGACCGGAATCTCGACCGCGTGCATGTTCCCTGGACCTGACCGATCTGCGTGTATCCTTTCAGCTCACTCTGAGCATGAACGGAGGACAGCCCGATGAACGGCAAGACGGTCATGGCGTGCATCGACGCGGCGCATGCGTCGCTCAAGGAACATGCCGACGAAATCGCCTCGCTCGATCAGGCGATCGGCGACGGCGATCACATCATCAACCTGCTGCGCGGCATGGATGCGCTCACCAGCTTGCGCGCGCAGATCGAAGCCGAAGCCTTCGCGCCCGCGCTAAAACTCGCGGCGACGAAGGTGCTGTCGACGGTCGGCGGCTCGTCCGGCCCGCTCTTCTTTTCGATGCTGACCGGCATGGCGAAAACATCCACCGACGATGCCGGCGTCGCCGGTTTCGCGCGCGCGTTCGCGGCGGGCGTCGACGCCGTCGGTCAGCGCGGCAAGACGGGCACCGGCAGCAAGACGATGATGGACGTGCTGATTCCCGTCGCCGAACGCTTCACCGCAATGGCCGATGCGCTCGCTTCGAAGCAGGACGTACTCGAAGAACTGCCGCGCATCGCGGAAGAAAACATGCTTGCGACGCGCGACATGCTCGCCACGAAGGGACGCGCGTCGTTTCTCGGCGAGCGCTCGCGCGGCCATATCGATCCGGGCGCGCGTTCGAGCCAGCTCATGATCGAAGCCGTCTGCGCGCGGCTTGCGCAAGGCGACGCCTGAACACAAAAAGGAGCAGGGGACATGAAGAAATTCATCAATCGCGTCGATGACTATCTGACCGAAAGCCTCGCGGGTTTCGCCGCGGCGCATGCGGACCTCGTGACGGTCAGCTTCGATCCGCTCTACATCGTGCGCAAGGTACTGAAGCCGGGCAAGGTCGCGATCATCTCGGGCGGAGGATCGGGTCATGAGCCGCTGCATGGCGGCTTCGTCGGGCACGGCATGCTCGATGCCGCGTGCCCCGGACAGGTCTTTACATCGCCTACGCCCGATCAGATGATGGCCGCGGCCCAGGCGGCGGACACGGGTGCGGGCGTGCTGTTCATCGTGAAGAATTATTCAGGCGACCTGATGAACTTCGAGATGGCGTCAGAGCTGTGCGAGATGCCTAACGCGTCGGTGCTCGTCAACGACGATGTCGCCGTCGAGAACTCCAGCTTCACGACGGGACGGCGCGGCGTCGCGGGCACGGTGATCGTCGAGAAGCTCGTCGGCAGTTTCGCGGAAGCCGGCGCCGATCTGCAGGCCTGCCGGACGTTCGGCGAACGCGTGACGGCGCGGATCGCATCGATGGGCGTGGCGTTTTCGAGCTGCACGGTGCCCGCCGCGGGCAGGCCGACCTTCACGCTCGGCGACGATGAAATCGAGATCGGCGTGGGCATTCACGGCGAGCCGGGACGCAGACGCGCGAAGTTCGAAACGGCGAACGCGATCGCGGATGAATTGCTCGCGGCGATCGTCGATGATCTGAAGCCCGCGGCGGATGCGCCGTTGCTTCTGCTTGTCAATGGCCTGGGCGGCACGCCGTTGTCGGAACTCTATTTGCTCTACAACTCGGCGCGCACGTGGCTCGATGGGCGCGGGTTGAGCGTGGCGCGCTCACACGTGGGCGCGCTGACGACATCGCTGGAAATGGCGGGTGCGTCGATCACGCTATGCGCGCTCGATGATGAGATGATGAGACATTGGGACAGTCCGGTGCATACAGCGGGATTGCGTTGGGGAATGTGAGCGTCGATAGCGTGGCGTGGTCATCGGACGTCGTAATAAAAGGAGTTCGCGCGGCGGGAAGGGTATATAGTGAGCAGGCCGGTCTCACTACGTGGACCGGTCTTTCAGAGGTAGTCATGCGATTAGATATAAAGAAAGCAGTCCCTCTCGCGGCAAATGAGAGTGCTTACAACCGGGAGCGTCAGGCCCGGCTTCTCACGCTCAAAACCGAAGACGCCAACCGGGCGGACCAGAGGCGCATCAGCTATGCGCTCATCGATTCCACCGCAAGCAAGTGGCGATTTCCGCCAACGCCATAAGAGGCCGAGGCTGACTATGGCGCTTCATTTTCCGAATCCGAGCCGAAGCTACGATGCCGCCAGGCATTGCGTGTTTTTCTGGGGTTACGACGACTCGCGGGAAATCACGTTCGAGGTCGGCGGCGCAACGCTCAAAGGCCTGCAACCGGCGCTCGGGTCCGACGAGCGGTCGTTTCTCGTGGCATTCGACGAGTTCCGCGAAAAGCTGCTTGAAATCGCGCAAAAGCGATACGTTCGTGGCCCGCAGAATCGATATTCGATTTGATGAGGCTTCGGTCCGGCCTGGCCGCTGACGGCCGTGCAAACCGATCAAGGTATTGTCTTTCATGCAGCGAGTGATCGAGTATCGCGGGTTCGAGATTCACGTCGAATTGACGCCAGCCGATGAAGACACGTTCAACGTGATTTTCCAGATCAAAGGCGGCACCAATCTCGGCGTACTGGGCGCGCGAGGAGGCCGCATACCGCTGCGCAACGGGCCGTTCACGGAACGATGGGCGTACCTGGTTGCCGAGATTGCCGGACAAGCAGCGATCGACGTGTTGCTTGGGCCGGATGAGTGATTCCAGCTTTTCTCGTTTCGCTCTGAGCACGAACTTAGGAACCCTTATCATAAGTTCAAAAGTTCGATAATTTATGTTATGTAAAATCAACAACGCGCTGATCGGTCATCCATAATCTCCAAGGGACACCGACATCGAACTGTCGAGGAAGCCCCGCCCAAACCCCCGATCAAAAAATTTCGCCCAAAAACCCCCACAACGCGAAAGTTTCCCCTATAATTCGCGGCTTCCGTAGGCTCGTAGCTCAGCTGGTTAGAGCACCACCTTGACATGGTGGGGGTCGTTGGTTCGAGTCCAATCGAGCCTACCAGCGACATTCAAACGCACCGCGGCGATCTTTATCGCCGTGGTGCGTTTTCATTTCCGCGACCGCACTTCGGCGGCGCATCAGTCCCAGCAATTGCGGAACGCCACCGCGACGATCACGGGCACGGTAAGCACGAGCGGAATGGCGAAATACGGGATCTCGAGATGAACGATCCACGTGTAGATCAGCCACGCGACACCCAGCGCCAGCGTGGCGATGCCGATGAGCGCCGTCAGCACATTGAGCATGCGAGGCGACATCGGCTTGCGAGAGGTTTCTTTGCCCGAGGGAGTATCCATGGCGGCGGGCGCATTCGAGCGCGAGAGAAGTACATCTCGATTTTATACCGCCCTGCCCGCCGCCGTAGATCGTTTCCAGGCTTTCAAACCGGCTTCAGATATGGAAGAGTTGGGCCACCAGCGCCGCGCCCAGGAACGTCCCCGCGTTCGCGACGAACGACACCAGCACGATGCGCCAGCCGAGCCTTCTGAACGCCGGAATGTCCTTCGCGATCGACAATCCCGCGAAGGTCAGCATCGGCGTCGTCACGCCGAGGAAGTCGTTCTGCGCGCTCGCCGCGGCGATCTGCGCACCCCACGGACACCACGGCGACGTCAGGAACATCGCGACGATCGATACCCAGCACACAGCCGGAATCTTGCGCCCCGTCGCCCGCGCGATCGCGTCGCCGACGATCGTCGCGAGCACCATCACCGCCATGCCGGGCAAACCTTGCAGCGGCGTCGTGCCGTGCGTGATCCAGTCGGCGACGAGCGCCATCAGCGCGGTTGCGCCCCACGCAAGCATCTTGCCGCCGTAGCCGAGATGAGGCGCCTCGGTCTGTACGTCGCCCAGTTTCGGCGCCGATGAAGCCGTCTCGCCCGCGCTCGACGCCTTTGTCGTGCGGCCGATGAGCGGCTCCAGCAGCCGATAGCCCCATACGGCCATCGGCAGCGAGATGAAGAGCGTGAAGTACGTGCCGATGGTCGTCGTGATCAGATTGCTCGCCGCCGCGAACGTGAGCACGGCTTTCGCCGTCTCCGGGTCCTGCTGCGCGGCGATCGCGCCCGACGCCGCCGCCATCATGCTGCCCGAGCCGACGCCCGAACCCATCGCGAGCGCGAGCGGATGAAAGATGTGCAGGCTCGCGACGAAGCCCGCGAAGATCGCGATGAACACCGCGCCGAACACCGTGCCCGTCAGATATTCCGCGAGCACACCGCGACCTTCGGCGGAATCCATGCCGTATTTTTCGCCGATGATCGCGAGGCTCGGTTCGCGCCCGACCGAAAACGTCGCGCCGATCGCCTCGCGCTTGATGCCGAGCAGAAGCGCGAGCGGCAAGCCGAGCAGGATCGTGCCGACGAAGTGGCCGAGTTCCTGAAACGCGAGCGCCCATCCCGCCGCGGCAAGCTTCGGCAATGCGCTGCCGACCAGGAGGCCGAGCTTCGCGACGAACAGCAGGAGCGCGGGCTGCAGGATCGCGGCGGCGTAGAACTGGCTGCGCACGTCGAGCCGCGCCGGGCTTTTCCAGCGCTCGGAGACGAGACCGAGCGCGGCGCCGAGCAACAGCGCCCAGATCATCGGAAGCAGAATGACCTTGCCCGGGCCGATCCTGAACGTGAACGACCCGATGAACTCCGCGATCAACAGAATGACCGCCGCATAGAAAAAGAGCTTCGCGGTTCTGAGGCCGCTTCCTTCCGCGCGATCCGCGCTCAACGTGCTTTGCATTCCCTTCTCCCCTTGATTGCCCGGACGCCGCCGTCATGGCGACGCCCGGGCGTTTTTGATCATAGATAGCCGAACGTCGTGGCCGGATCCTTTGCCGTTTCGACCCACACGCTCTTGGTCTGCGTGTACTCGTAAAGCGCCTCGACGCCGCTGGATCGTCCGTAGCCGCTCAGACCATAACCGCCGAATGGCGACGCGACGTTGATCGTCTTGTAGCCGTTGACCCAGAACGTGCCCGCATCGACCTGGCTTGCGACGCGCAGCGAACGCGCGACGTCGTTGGTCCATACCGCGCCCGCGAGACCGAAGTCGGTGTCGTTGGCGATCGCGACGGCTTGCTCTTCCGTGTCGAACGGAATCGCCGCGACCACGGGCCCGAAGATCTCCGTGCGCGCGACGTCCATGTCGTTAGTCACGCCGGCGAGCACGGTCGGAGCGACATAGTAGCCCGCATCCGAGCGCTCGGCCGAGCCGGCCGCGAGCGTCGCGCCATCGGCGATGCCCTTGCCGATCATCGACATCACGTGATCGTACTGCCTGCGATTGTTGATCGGGCCGACTTCGGTCGCATCATCGAGCGGCGCGCCGACTCTGATCTTTTTCGCCCCCGCTGCGACCATCGCGACGAATTCGTCGTAGACGGAACGCTGCACCAGCAAGCGCGAACCCGCGACGCAGCTTTGCCCCGCGCCCGCGAAAATCGCCGCCTGCGCGGTCAGCGCGGCGCGCTTGAGATCCGCATCGGCGAAGATGATATTGGCCGACTTGCCGCCCAGTTCCAGCACGCAAGGGAGCACGCGTTTCGCCGCGCTTTCGGCGATACGCGCGCCCGTCGCCGGCGAGCCGACGAACACGACTTTCTTCACCGCCTTGTGCGCGATCGCCGCTTGCGCGACCGTCTGCCCGAGTCCCGCGAGCACATTGATGAGGCCCTTCGGCGCACCGCCGCGCTCCGCCAGCAAGCCGATCACGATCGATGTGAACGGCGTGAGCTCCGACGGCTTGAGCAACACCGCATTGCCCATCGAGATGGCGGGCGCGACCTGCCAGCCGCACGTGAAGACGGGCGCGTTCCACGGCGTGATCTGCAGCACGGTGCCCGTCGGCTCGCGGCGCGTGTAGTTCAGATGCGAACTCGGCACGGGAATGACGTCGCCATAGAACTTGTCGGCCCAGCCGCCGTAGTACTCGAACATCTCGGCGACCTTCGCGACTTCGCCACGGCAATCGCGAATCGGCTTGCCCGAGCCGCGCGCTTCCAGCCGCGCGATCTGTTCCGCTTCCTTGCGAATCTCGCGCGCGATCTCGAACATCACGCGGCCGCGCGCCGCATGGGTGAGCGCCCACCATTGCTTTTGCGCACGCGTGGCCGCAGCCGCCGCCTGCTCGACGACGGCCGCGCCGCCGTCCTTGTACGCGAGACTCGGCTTGCCGGTGGCGGCGTCGTAAAGCTGGATGGTTTCGCCCGCGCCTTCGATCAGTTCACCACCGACATACGAGCCGATCGTCTTCGCGTCCGGAAAGAAATGTTTGAATGCCGCGAGAAGCTGTTCTGCTGCGTCGTATTCCATTTTTTCTGTTCCCCTTACTTCGATTCGATGAACTGCACGATGCGATTGAAATCCTCCGCGTCGCCGATGCTCGCCTCGCTCGCCGCCCACAGGCGCCCCGCTTCCTTCGCGATGGGCGCATTCTCGTGGACGCCATCGAGCAGGGCCATCGCGAGGCGCACGTCCTTGCGCATGAGCTTCATCGTGAAGCCGGAGTCGAACTTGCCGTTGAAGATCCACGTCGGATAGTTGGTGAGCGTCGCGCTGTTGCGGCCCGAGCCGCCGTTGAGCGCCTCGACGAGCTTTTCCGGATCGACGCCCGACGCTTTCGCCGCACGCACCGCCTCGCTCGCCGCGAGCAGATGCACGCCCGTCAGCATGTTGTTGATGATCTTCGTCACATGACCCGCGCCGACCGGCCCGACATGCACGCGCTTCGCGCTGATCACCGCGAGGATCGGTTCGACGGCGGCGACGTCCGCTTCCGAGCCGCCGAGAACCATCGTCATCGTGGCGGTCGCTGCGCCTTTCGGGCCGCCGCTCACGGGGCCATCGACGAAACCGATCCCGCATTCCGCGAGCGCGGCCGCGACCTTCTTCGTGCTGGCCGGATCGGCGGTGGTCGTATCGACGACGATCAGCCCGGCTTTCCCGTTCGATGCGACGCCGTCCTTCCCGAGCACGACTTCTTCGACGATCGCCGATGTCGGCAACGACAGTATCAGCACGTCGACCTCGCTCGCGATGGCCGCGATCGACGCGCGCGCCTCGATGCCGTCCGGCTGTAACGCCTGCGCCACGCCTTGCGCGGCATCGAAACCGAGCACGCGATACCCGCCGCGTCTGGCCGAGCGCGCCATGCCGCGTCCCATGTTTCCCAGACCGATCACACCTACCGTCTTCATCAGCGAATTCTCCTTCTCATGCGCGCCGTGCTTCGGGCAGCCGGTCCGCGTTCCTGTCATCTTCGGTCGTGAAAGCCGTACAATCAATCAACGCCAATATTGGAAGTGTTCTGTTTTTTAGAACACTCGATTCCGATGACCGATAACCTCACCGACAGCCGCATCGTCTATTTCTTCGAGGCCGTGCGCTGCGGGACCATCCGCGCGGCGGCCGACTATCTCAACGTCGCGCCATCGGCGGTCAGCCGGCAGATCGGCCTGCTGGAAAAGGAACTGGACGCGGCGCTCGTCGAACGGCACGCGCGCGGCGTGAAGACGACCGAAGCCGGGCAATGCGTGATCGAATACTTTCGCGAGCAGCTCGCGCATCGCGACGATCTGCTCTCGCGTCTTCAGGCATTGCGAGGATTGCGCACGGGCCAGGTGAATATCGTGCTCGGCGAAGGCTTCGTATCCGATCTTCTGTCGGGGCCGATGCAGCAGTTCTGCAAGCAATACACGGGCATCAAGGTGAACCTCGATCTCGGCGGCACCAACGATGTGATCCGCAAGATCTCCGAGGACGAAGGCGAAATCGGCCTCGTCTATAACCCGCCGCAGGAACCGAAGCTCGTATCGCGCGCGATCAAGCGACAGCCGATGATGGCGATCGTCGGCCCGAACTTTCCGCGCAAGGAACGCAAGTCGATGAACGTGCAGGAACTCGCGCAGCATCCGCTCGCGGTGACGCACGCGTCGTACGGCACGCGGCAGATGCTGCAGGCTGTGGAGTATGCGGAAAAGTTGAAGCTCGATCCGGTCGTGACGACGAACTCCATCGCCATTCTGAAGCAGTTCGTCAAGTCGGGACTCGGCATCACCGTGCTGCCCGCGTTCGCCGTGACGAGCGAGATGGAAGCCGGCGATCTCTTTGCCATCGACATCACGCATCCGATTCTCGCCGATGCCGAAGCCCATCTCGTCACGCGCGCCGGACGCAGGCTATCGGTTGCGTCGAACCGGATGCTGCAACTCATGACCGCGCAGATGCGGGCGTTTCGCTAGTCCGTTAGCATCGTGATCGTGCAGTCAAACAAGGAGGACACGGCATGATCGACGATACAGACAAGAAGCATCTGATTCGCTGCATCGAACTGGCGCAGGAGGCGCTCGACAATGGCGACGAGCCCTTCGGCTCGATGCTCGTCGCAAGCGACGGGCGCGTGCTTTTCGAAGACCGCAATCGCGTGAGCGGCGGCGATCAGACGCGGCACCCGGAATTCGAAATTGCGAAATGGGCGGCGCAGAACGTGCCAGAAGCCGAACGCAAGGACGCGGTCGTGTACACGTCCGGCGAGCATTGCCCGATGTGCGCGGCGGCCCATGCGTGGGTCGGTCTGGGGCGCATCGTCTATGCGGCGTCAACGGAACAGTTCACGCGCTGGCGTGCCGAACTCGGCGCGAAGCCGGGGCGCGTGCGTGCGCTGGCGATTCAGGAAGTTATCGAAGATACCGTCGTCGATGGTCCCGTCGATGAATTCGCCGAACGCATCAAGGCGCTTCACGTGGCGCACTATCGAAAGGCGGGTGCTCAGTAGTAGATCGTCATGGGTATGCCCGCCGCATCGGTTTGAATCTCTTCGGGCAGATGGCATGCTTGTCCCGACGCGATGCGGCGTGCGCTCCATAGCACGGCAAAGGCATCGAGCACGTCGTCTCGGGAAGCCTGCGCGGGATTGCGCGCGGCGAGCGCCGCATCGACTGCGCTGCCGAAGCACTGCACGAGCAACGCGTGACGTAGCGCAAACCCCGGCGCGTGCGCCTTGCTTTCGTGCAGACCGTGCGCCGGGCCGCCCTGCTCCATTCGCAAGTGCATGAAGCTCAGTTCGGGATGCACTTCGAATACGCGCGCCGCTGCGCCCGCGCGCATGCGCAGCACATCATCGACTTCAGCGATCTTGCCGCGAATATGGAAGGCCTGAATGGAAATTCGCTTTCCCGATGCAGCGTGGTTGACGTCGCATGCTTCGCGATAGTTCGATGCGGCCAGTGCTGCGCGTGTCGGTGGAGAAAAGACGGAGCTTGCGCGAGGACGCCCGAGCAGCTTGCGGGCGAGCGTGTCGCATGCGCGGGCGCCGTTCGCGGCCAGTCCGACTGGAATATCGACGGCCACGACAGCATGCGCCCGCGCCCATTCGAGCAGGTCATCGAAGTGGCCGACGACGCTCGTCGTGATGATCCCGCTACGTCCGCATTGCCTTGCGACGAACCAGCCCGCCTTGCATCCGTCGACGCCCAATAGATCGGCATCTGTATCGAGCTCGTTGTTCATGCGGCAATGGTATCAACGATCGCGGATGCTCACGCCGCGCGCACGCGCTCCACTTCCGTGCCGGGCACGTCGTCGCGTTCGTTGCACAGCGTGAAGTCGAAGTCGATGAGCGCGAAGCGTCCTTCCACACCATACGGCTTGCCTTCGGCCCCTTCGGCTTTTTTCACTTCGGGCACGAGTCCGTCGCGCGTCGCGAACGCGAAGTCGTCCCACAGATACGGATCGCCCTCGATATTGATCTGCGTGGTCAGCTTGCGATAACCCGGCGCCGACACGAAGAAGTGAATATGCGCCGGACGATGACCGTGCCGGCCGAGCTGATCGAGCAATTGCTGTGTCTTTCCGCCGGGCGGCACGCTATAGCCGACCGGCACGACGCTCGTGAATGCGTATTGGCCGTCGCCATCGGTGCGAATCGAGCGGCGCAGGTTGAACGCGGACTGCGACTTGTCGAAGTACGAGTAATTGCCGAGATGATTCGCGTGCCACACTTCGACCAATGCATTCGCGAGCGGCGCGCCGTCCTGCGTCAATACACGGCCACGCATCACCAGCGTTTCGCCGAGGCTCGTGCCATCGTCGAGTCGCGCATGTCCGACCAATTCCGGCGCGCCCGACACATAGAGCGGCCCTTCGATGGTGCGCGGCGTGCCGCCTTCGAGACCTGCCTTCGCTTCCTTTTCGTCGAGACGCGCATCGAGAAAATGCTCGAAGCCGAGGCCCGCGGCGATCAGGCCGAACTCGCCGCTCTGTCCGGTTTCGCCGAGATAGTTCAGCGCGGCCCAGAACTCGCCCGGGGTAACGTCAAGGTCCTCGATCGTGTAGAAAAGATCGCGCACGATGCGGTTCACGATTGCTTTCGTGCGTGCGTTGCCTTCGTTCGTGGCGCTGTCGTTGATTTTTTTCAGCAGCGCGTCGATGGTTGCTCTGTTCATTTTCGATGTCTCCGTGAGTCGGTATGTGTGGGGATGTTTCGATGATCGATGCATTGCGATGGACGCTCGCAACGAAATTAAACGACACGCATATATCGGTCAAATCAGTCATATAAGCCGATGCGCATCCATAAGATTGATCGGTCGAACCAACACGCAAACGAAAAAAACCCGGCGGGGAATCATCCCGGCCGGGTCAACGCACGCCCTCGGAAATATTTAGAAGTTATGCCGTATGCCCACCGTCACGGACAGTTGTCGGTCGCTGTTCGAGTTGGGCAGATTGGGAATCTGCGCGTAATTCGCCGGGCCGCCCGTCGCGGGATCGATGCCGAGTCCCGCTCCTACCGCCTTCTGCATGATCGCGACACCATACAGCGCGGTGCGCTTCGATAGCGAGTAATTCGCGCCGAGGTTCACCTGATGAAAGCGCGTCGATGAACTGCCGTCGGGTTTCGCATTGTTATAGATGTAGGCGAGACCCAGTTGCAGGAACGGCGTAGCCGCGTAAGTCAGATTCACTTCGCCGATATCGAATGCGATATCGCGGCCCTGCGGATTGGCGCTATCGGCGAAGAACTGGCTATGCTCAAGGCGAGTATGCGTATAGGTCAACGCGATGGTCGCGGGCCCGATCGCATACGATGCGCCCGCGCCATACGCTTTGAGCGCTTCCGCATTCTGCAACTGACAATACAGCGCCGACGGATTCGAGCAGGCGAAATCACCGATATAGCCGTTCGTACCGCCCAAAGCCGCATCGAGCGGATTACGCAGGTTCAGATAGCCCGCGCTGATGGAAACGGGCAAACGCGTATAAGCCGCCGCGACGGAATAGCCGCGCCGTTGTGCGAAATCGCCGGCCACACCGCCGAGGCTATACGTGCCACCTAACGAGAAACCGTTCCAGTCCGGGCTCGTATACTTGATCGAGTTGTTGAAGTTGAACGCTTCGTTCAGGTTGTCGACGTCGCCGATGTGCGAGCCGTAGAGCGTCGCCCATGAATTGCTCGATACGTAAACCCCGAGAAAATCCGAATACGAATCGTATTGGCGTCCGAGCGACAACGTACCGAACTGCTCGTGCGCCAGTCCCACCCAGGCCTGACGGTTGAACAGCGCCCCGCCCTGCACCAAGCCACCCGTTCCCGTATAGAAGCTGTTCTCCACGTTGAACTTCGCTTGCAAGCCGCCGCCCAGATCTTCCACCCCGAGCAAGCCGAAGCGCGAAGGCACGAGATTGCCGCCCGAGAATGCAAAGTTATGCCCCGAACTGACGCTGCCGTCCGCGTTGGTGACTTGCTGATTGGTCGTGTAGGTCAGCCCGGCATCGACGGTGCCGTACAGCGTCACCGTGCCTTGCGCCGATGCGCTCGCGCACACGGCGAGCGCCGCCGTCGAAACGAGCTGCCGCGCGATCGTTTTAGTTGTCATGCGAGCGTCCTCACGCGTAGTTGATCAGCACCGACTTGGTTTCGGTGTACATGTCGATCACCGCGCGTCCGAGTTCACGCCCGAAACCCGATTGCTTGAAGCCGCCGAAAGGCATCGCGTTGTCGAGAAGCGAATGACAATTGACCCACACGGTGCCCGCCTTGATGCGCGGCACGAGCTTGTGAATCGCCGAGAGATTGTTCGACCAGATGCTCGCGCCGAGTCCGTAGGGTGTGTCGTTCGCTTTCGCGACGACGCTGTCGATATCGCTGAACGGCATCGCGACGAGCACCGGCCCGAAGATCTCTTCGCGCACGACCTTCATCGAATGATCCGTATCGACGAGCACGGTCGGCTTCACGAAGAAACCCGCGCCTTCCTTGCGCGCACCGCCCGCGATCGCGCGCGCGCCTTCATCGCGTCCCGCTTCGATATAACCGAGCACGCGATCCATCTGCCGCGCCGACACGAGCGGACCGATCTGCGTCGATGCATCGAGGCCCGGTCCCATCGGCAAGGATTGAGCGATGGCGGCGACGCGTTCCATCACGCGATCGAATACCTTATCGTGCACATAGACGCGCGAACCCGCGGTGCAGACTTGTCCCGAGTTGAAGAAGATCGCATTGGCGACGCCTTCGGCCGCTTTGTCGATATCGACATCGGGCAGCACGATCACCGGCGACTTGCCGCCGAGTTCGAGCGACATGCGCGTCATGTTATCGAGCGCCGCGTGACCGATTGCCTTACCGGTCGGCGTCGAACCCGTGAACGCGATCTTGTCGATGCCGGGATGACGCGCGAGCGCCGCGCCCGCCGTGCGGCCGAGGCCCGTGACCACATTCACGACGCCCTTCTCGATGCCCGCCTCTTCGATCAGCATCGCGAGGCGCAATGCGGAAAGCGGCGTGTCTTCAGCGGGTTTCAGCACGACGGTGCAACCCGTCGCGAGCGCGGGCGCGAGCTTCCACGAAGCCATCAGCAACGGGAAATTCCACGGAATGATCGCGCCGACGACACCCACCGCTTCCTTGCGCGTATAGCCGAAGAAATCGTTCGACGGGCTATACGGAATGGATGCTTCGATGGTGTTGCCTTCGATCTTCGTCGCCCAGCCGGCCATATAGCGAAAGCATTGCGCGGCCATCGACACATCGAGCCCTTGCGCCACCGTCACCGGCTTGCCGTTGTCGAGCGATTCGATTTCCGCGAGCTCGCGCGCATTCGCTTCGATCAGATCGGCGACGCGCAGCAAGAGGCGTTCGCGATCGGTCGGCTTCATGCGCGACCACGCGGAGTCGTCGAATGCGCGGCGCGCGGCGAGCACCGCACGATCCACATCGGTTTCGTCGGCGCTCGGCACGCGGGCGAGCAGTTCGCCATCGGCGGGATTGATCACGTCGAGTGTCGCGCCGCTTGCGCTTTCCACCCATGCGCCGTCGATCAACATTTTCTTTGCCGATGCGACGAACGCGCGCGTCGAATCGAGCATCGCGAGATGCTGGCTGTTATTCATCAAGGTGTCTCCTAGTAATGTTCGGGGACGGCGTCGACGCCGTTCTCCTGCAATTCCTTCACGAGCTTCATGCGTGTGCGCGCGACATCGGTGAGCGCGGGACGCCGATGCGCCGCGATTTCTTCCGCCGTATAGGGCTTGAACGATGCGGGCCGCGATTGCTCGTTCATCGTCGCGAGCAGCCAGTTCAGGACGTTCGCGAGCTCGGCATCGTTCAATGCGGAATTGGCCGCGCCCGGCACACGCATCACGAACTGACGGCCCTCGGGCATCGAGACGAAGTGACCGAGCGAGTTACGCAACGCGGGCACTTTGCCGGGGATGCCGGAGCCATCGGCGGTGTGACATCCCATGCAATTGAGGACCCAGTCCTGACGCGCGCGCGGCGCGTCGTACTCCTCCGCCTGCGCCTGCGGCGCGGCCGCCATGAAGAGCGCGGCAAGCGCTGCCGCCACGAGGACCGCGCGCGGCTTCATAGCCCGAGGCCCTTCACGACCGCATCGCGACGCTGATGCACGGCGGTCTGATCGAGCGGCCCCGCGCGCCATGCCTTGACCTCGGCGACGTCGAAGGGCTTGGCTGAACCGTGCTCCGCGTTGAGATCGAACACGACGTAGTTCAGCACGTCGGCGATCTCTTCATCGGAGAGCGATGCGAAGCTCGGCATCTTGAAGTTGTAGCTCTTCTCCTTGACCTTGATCGGACCGAACATGCCATAGAGCACGGTATGCCCTAATTGGGAACGGCCATCGGGCGAGCCAGCATATTTTCCCGGATACTCGACGAGCGGCGGCGCGAGTCCGTCCATGCCCTTGCCGCCCGCCTGATGGCAGACGGCGCACTTGCCGTCGAATGTCGATTTGCCGCCGGGATAATGCACCGTTTGCGCGAATGCCTGAGGCGCAAGACTCATCGCGCCGGCGGCGAGCGCCGCCATCAAAACACTTGCCGTCTTCATTGCGTTGCCGCTCCCAACAGTACCGATACCGAGCAGTGATAATTCGAATTGCCGTTCGCCATGCACCAGTTGATATCGTTATTGAGCGACAGCTTGTAGAGCGGCTTCTCGCGTTCATTGCGATTGCAGAAGCAACGCCCGCAACTCGTCTTGCCGCAGCAGTCGTTGTAGGACACGATGTAATCCGAGCCGTCGTGCGGATTGCGGCATGTGCCGATCCACGTGATCGGCGACGGCGTCGTGCCCGGCGGGCAACTGCTCGACGTGCCGCCGCAGCAACTGCAAAGCCAGCCGTCGATCGCGCAATACTTCCAGTAGTCGCAGCTCGTCGGATCGTCGCTTGCCGATGCGCCCGGCTTCTTCGGCTCCGTCGCATACGCGGTCCGATCCACCGGCAGCAGCGGCACCATCGCCGAGCCGACCAGCACCTTGCCGAGCTTCGCCATCGCACTGCGCCGCGAGCTGCGCTGCGCGACGCCGCGCGCCTTATGTTCGAAGAATGAATCCAGCCATTTCATGGACGCTCACCTGTAGGAATGAATGATTTATTGGCGTCTTCAGGCGTGCTGCCCGACTTGACCTTCATGTTCGTGATGCGCGTGATCGTCATGCTTGCCGTGCACGAACTCCTGCAGCGAAGCGACACCGCGTTCTTTCGCTTCGAACAGGCTTTCCAGATGCTCACGCGTATTCACGAGACCCTTCGCGCGGACCTTGCCTTCTTCGTCGAGCAACACGGCATAAGGCAGCTTGCCGATCTGATAGGAAAGGCCGAGTTCCTGCGACAGCACATAGGGGTATTGCGAGAGACCGGTCTTGCGATAGAAGGCCGAGTGCTCGTCGAATTCGCCATCGCTTGCGAGCACGATGTCCGTATTGCCTTCGCGTGCCTGGATCGACGGCAGCAAGGGCAACAGCTTCTTGCACACGGGGCACGTCGGCGAGAGGAAGAACACCAGCGTGTTGCGCTTCGAGTTCGACAGGCCGCCGACCTTCACCGCGCGGCCCGCGATATCGCCCAGTTCGAACACCGGTGCAATGGTGCCGACTGCCGGGCCCTTGTCGATCATGAGCGCGCCCGCGGGCATCATGCGTTCATAGAGAATGCCGACTTGGCGAACGAGTGCGAGACAGATCGCGCCGAGCGCGAGCAAAGCGGCCCACGACAGTGCGGCCGAAATCATCAGGGCGGTTTGCATCATGAATTCCTCAGAGAATCGAGCTTGGGAAGATTGACCAGCAGCACGTCGAGCGTGAACCACGCGGCGACGGCGAATAATGTGCAGGCGCCTGCGCTCAGGTAGTCGAAGCCGATGAGCGCGCGAGCAGTCGAGGGTACGAGCGCGGCGGTCGCGAGCGCGGCCAGCATCAGGGCGCGCGATACATGCCACCAGCCGATGGACTTGGGCGCGCGTTCCGTGGCGCGTGCCGCGATGAAGCCCGAGCAGCCGCAATCGATATCGGTATGACCACGCAACACGTTGATCGCGAGCGCCGCGCCGAAGAGCGTGAACAACGCGATCAGCACGAGGGCGCTGACCGTGCGCGTATCGGCGAACAAGAGGCCGATTGCGCCCGCGGTTTCCAGCGCGGGAAACGCGAACGACAAAGGCGTCAGCGCGAACGACGGCAGCAACGCGAACGCTTCGAGCGACGCGCGAAAACGCGCCGGCTCGCGCCACTTCGGCGCGGCGCTCGCGAGCGCGATGATCGTCGCGGACGCGATGCACACCATGAGAATGACGGGATCGATCATCGCGTCACCTCAGGGATTGAGCAGCAGCGTCGACGTCGTGCCGAGCTGCTTTTCGACGTGCTGGCGCTTGCCGGTCGTCGCATCGATCAGGACGAGATCGGAGGTCGGCGTAAGGCCGTAGAAGAGCGGCTTGTCGTCGGTGCTGACCTGAATCGAGAGGAGCGGGTCGATTTTCTGCTTCGCGAGATCCCAGCGCGCCACGCGCTTCTTGCTCTCGGTGTCGTAGACCCAGATCTCGGTGCCCGGATCCTTGTGCGAGCCGTCCGCGCCCTTGTGCATCGCGACGTAGAGGCGATGAGTGGCCGTGCTCAGCGCGGTCTGCTGCAAGCCGCCCGGACGCCAGCCTGCCTTGCGCTCCTGATCGCTCAGCAAGGACCACGATGTGCCGAACACAGGCGCATCGCCGGAGAAGTCGGCGGTGCGCACATTGCCGTGGAAGGTCGTGAACACGTACTTGTTGCCGTCACGCACGGCGTTGACGAACGCGGGATCGTGATCGACATCGATGAACGCGTCGGAGAGCTTGCGGCTCGCTTCCTTGCCCGTGGCATCGAGCCTGACCGTGAGCGCCTTGCCGCTTTCGCACAGCGCCGAGAAGCGGTCGTTGCCGCTCGGATATGCGAGCACGCAGCCATCGGTATCGATCTCGCCGAGCACCTTCTTCGCGGCCGTATCGATGACGGTTACCGAGGTCGACGGCGTGATGTTCGACACATACAGGCGGCTGCCGTCTTCCGAAAGATTCGTGAGGTAAGGCGTCGGCACGGTCTGACCATGCTTGGCCGGGATCACGATTTCACCGGTCACGTCGAGTGTCGTGTTATCGATGATCTCGACCACATCCGTACGCGCGCCGTGACTGCCGCGCGCGAAGTACGTCGTCGCGACATAGCTCGTCTTGTGATCGGGCGAGATCGTGAAACCCGGAGCGAAGCCGGCGTCGATCTCGCCGACGAAGCGTTTCGTGTCGCCGTCGAACACATGAACCCGCGCATCGGTCATGCTCGCAAACGAGACATCCGTGACGAACACGCGATGCGGGCTATACGGCGGCACCTTCGCCACCGTCAGTTCTTCCGGCTTTTCGGCCGCGCCCGCGTGCGACTGACACGCAAGCAATCCATAGAATAAGGCCCCCATGGCGGTGGCCAGCCGTCTCAGCTTCATCTGTGCTCCTCCTTAGTTATCGTCGAATTGACTCTAAAGACGACAATAAAAAAGAGCACTTCGTAACCGGCAGCGCGTGCGTGCCGAAATGGAGCATTCGAAAGGGAGCCGACAGAGACGCGCTCAATGCGCGTGTTCAGGCCGCTTGCAAAGCCGGCTTCGGAAAGAGAAATGCCGATTGCAAACCGCGGCAATGCGGCCTGCAATCGGCATGGAGGGAATGCGTTAGTGCTGAATCAGCGAGTGCGCAGCGTTTGAGAGGGAAGTTCGCCGAACAGGCTTTTGTAATCGCTCGCGAAGTGTCCGAGGTTGGAAAATCCCCAGCGCATCGCGGCTTCGCGCACTGGAATTTCGTTTGGCGATGTCGTCGTCAGGAGCCGTCTCACTTGCGCAAGACGCACGGCGCGCAGATAACTCACCGGATTCATCTGCGTCACCGATTGAAAGCTGTTCTGAATGGTGCGCCGGCTCACGCGCAGCTTCTCGCACAGATCCAGCACCGAGATCGGCTGTTCGGGACGCGCAAGCACCAGTTCATGCGCGCGACGCACGACATCGGCGCGGCACGCATAAGTGAGCCGGTCCTCGCGCGTGGGCACATGAAACGTCAGCAGATCCAGAATGCTTTCTGTCACGGTGTGCGTGAATCGCTGCGCGCCATCGTCCGATGAAAACGGATCGGAGTGCGCAAGCACCGCTTCGACCGCCGCGATGATGCGCTTTCCCGCGCGCGCGCCGGCCGCGCCGGGGATGCTCAGCACGTGCCGGTTGAGAATTTCGTCCTGGACATCGATGCCCGCCGCATCCGCTGCCGACGCGAGCAGACTCATTTCGACGGCCACGCCGAGCATCGACATGTCGGGTGGCGAATGCAACAGGAATTCCTTGTTGCCAGGCGCGACGACGAGCGCGTTTTCGTCGACACGCACGCCCTGAAACGAAAACGGTGCGCCGCCGCCCAGCACGAGTCCGAACGTGACGAAACCCGCCGGCAGTTGCCCGCGTTGAACGATACGAACGTTCGCGGATTCCTGAAAGACCTGCACGCCCGCCACCGAAACCTGCTTGACCGTGCTGCGAAACGCGCCTTCGCCCACCTGGTCGTAACGCTGTTCCCAGCCTGTCAGCGCATGCGCGTGGCGGTCGGCGTCCTCGAAGGTTTCATAGTTGGCGTACATCCCTCCTCCTGCTACTTGCGTCGGCATCGATGCGACTGCTTATAGGTTCTCGATTTTTTGGCGTCAAGCTTTCTAATTGTTCTCGCTTGTTGCGTGTTGCGCAATTCTGAGAATGCACGATTGAAAAACGGGCGCGCGCATGCGTAGGCGCACGCGCGCTTCGTGCGCACTTCAGAGATTACTTTAGAACTCGCGCCGGATGCCTGCGCCCACGGTGGATTTGCGTGAACAGAAGTCTGCGCTCACCCGTCCAGCGCGGCAAATCAGTCAAAAGCGCATCCATCGATAAAGCCCGCTGATGCGGTTTCATATTTGCCGCACTGATAGCCGACGCCCTTTTCGGCGAATTTGACCTGGATATCCGTCACATCGACACTGCCTGCGAAACGAAGCCTTTCGAAAGCATCGACGCCTCCTCATTCCCCAAGCGAGCCCCTATGTCTTCCGTTCACTCCCAGGCTTCAGCGGACCGCCCCGCCGCAACGCAGGATCGCGCGCTCAGCCGGATCGTCGTCGCTTCCGTCGCGGGCAATGCGATGGAGTGGTATGACTTCTTCGTCTACGGCACGGCCGCCGCGCTCGTGTTCGGCCAGTTGTTCTTTCCCGCGAATGCGGACCCGCTCGTCGGAACGCTCGGCGCATTCGCCGCGTTCGCGATGGGCTTCGTTGCACGACCGCTCGGCGGCATCGTGTTCGGGCATATCGGCGATCAGTATGGACGGCGCGCGTCGTTCGTATGGACGCTGCTCATCATGGGCTTCGCGACCTTCGGCATCGGCTTGTTGCCCACTTATGATCGTGTGGGGCTATGGGCCCCTGCCGCGCTCGTCGCGCTGCGGCTGCTGCAAGGGGTCGCTTCGGGCGGCGAATGGGGCGGCGGCGTGTTGATGATCAGCGAGAGCGCACCGCCCGAAAAGCGCGGCTATTACGCGGCGTGGAGCCAGCTCGGCGTGGGCGGCGGCTTCGTGCTCTCGTCGGGCGCGTTTCTCGCCGTACAGGCCTTGCCGCACGATCAGTTCATCTCATGGGGCTGGCGTCTGCCCTTTCTCGCGAGCATTCTGATCTTCGCGCTCGGCGTATATATCCGGCATAACCTGCCCGAGAGCCGTGACTTCGAAAACGCGGATCGTGCTGGCAAGACTTCTCACATGCCGGTTATCGAAGTCATCAAACGCCATCCGAAAGAAATCCTGATGGCGATGGGATTGCGTGTCGCCGAGAACGGCGGCGCCTATATCTTTCTCGCCTTCTCGCTCGTCTACGGCAAATATGCGGGCATAGACAATTGGACGATGCTCACCGGCGTGATGATCGCGATGATCGTCGAGATGGCGGCGATGCTTTTATGGGGCAAGCTCTCCGATCGCATCGGCCGCAAACCGGTGTACATGATCGGCGCGGTGTCGCTCGCATTCATGGCGTTCCCCTTCTTCTGGCTGCTCAATACGCATTCGACGCCGCTGATCTGGCTCGCGCTCGTGCTCGGCACGGCGGTATGTCATGGCGCGATGATCGGCACACTGCCTTCGCTCGTCGGCGAGCTCTTCAGTACCGAAGTGCGCTACTCGGGCGTCGCGCTCGGCCATGAGGTCGCGTCGATCTTCGCGGGCGGGCTTTCTCCGCTCATCGCCACGGCGCTGCTCGCGCGCTATCACGCGTATTGGCCGGTCTCCGTTTTCCTCATCGCGCTCGCGCTCGTCACCGTCATTACGTTGAAGTACACGCACGAGACGCGCGCCAGATAACCCGAGCTTTTCTTTTCGTTTCATTCGATTGCCATTCGCGCGGCGCTTGCCCGCGCGAATGCCTGCGCACGCCCAGAGACCCGCATTCATCGGAGACACACGATGCATTCCCCAAACACCATGAAACCAAAAGGCAAGCGCCATACATACGAATGGTATGTCGTCGTGATCTGCATGCTGGCGTATGTTTTCTCGTTCATCGACCGCCAGGTGCTCGCGCTCATGATCGAGCCGATCAAGCGCGATCTGCATCTCACCGACACGCAATTCAGCCTCCTGCATGGATTCGCGTTCTCGCTCTTCTATGCGGTGATGGGCATGCCGATTGCCTATCTCGCCGATCGTTTCGCGCGACCGCGCATCATCGCGGCGGGCATCGCGCTGTGGAGCGTCGCAACGGCGACGTGCGGGCTCAGTCAAAGCTTCGTGCATATGTTCGCTTCGCGCATGAGCGTCGGCGTGGGCGAAGCCGCGCTCTCGCCCGGCACGTATTCGATGATCGCGGATTACTTTCCGAAGGAGAAGATAGGCCGCGCGATCGGCATTTATTCGCTCGGCTCGTTCATTGGCGGCGGCATCGCGTTTCTCGTCGGCGGATATGTGATTGCACTGCTCAAGCACGCGAGCGTGTTCACGTTGCCGCTCATCGGCGAATTGCGCGCGTGGCAGTTGACGTTCTTTATCGTCGGCTTGCCCGGTCTCTTCGTCGCGTTCGTTTTCATGCTCACGGTGCGTGATCCCGCACGCAGGGGGCTCGCGCAAGACACCACGGGCAAGGTCAAACGCGTCGCGATGGGCGATGCGCTGCGTTTCATCGCGAGCCATCGCAAGACGTTCTTCTGTCATTACATCGGCTTCTCGTTCTATGCGATGGGCCTCTATTGCCTGATGGGCTGGACGCCCGCTTTCTATATGCGCCGTTTCGGTCTCACGCCTGTAGAAACGGGTTATATGCTCGGCATCGTGATGCTCGTCGCCAACACGACGGGCGTGTTCTGCGGCGGCTGGCTCAATGACTGGCTGCTGCGCCGCGGCCGCAGCGATGCGCCGATCCGCGCGGCATGGATCGGCGCGGCCTGCATGCTGGTTCCGGCTATCGCATTCACGCAGACGACGAGCCTCAACGCGTCGCTCGCATGGCTCGTCGCGGCGATGTTCTTCGCTTCGTTCCCGCTACCGACCTCCGCCGCCGCCATGCAGGCGCTCGCGCCCAATCAGATGCGCGCGCAGATTTCAGCGATGTTCCTGCTCGTGTCGAATCTGATCGGACTGGGTCTCGGGACCACGCTCGTCGCGCTCATCACCGACAAGGTGTTCGGCTCGCCACTGGCGGTCGGCGATTCTATGGCCATCATCAACGCCGTGGCGATCGTGCTGGCCGTCGTGTTGCTCCATGCCGGATGCAGGCAGTATCGCGCGAGTCTCGATCGTGAAGCTCGCGAAGCCCGTGTCACGATCGCCGAAGAACAAGCGCCAGAGAAAATGCCGGCGGGCGCGGCGACGACGGCCTGAAGATATCCGCCGATTTGATGTGACCTGCGCTTTTTAATCTATTTTGCTTATCCGACGAGGGACGTTACGCTCGACGCATCGTCCCTCGACACATTGGAAAGGCAGCATCATGCAAGCTCAAACCTTCAAAGTTCGCGTCGACGCATTGCGCGAAGAAGCTCACGGCGTGCGTTCGTTCAGCATCTCGCGCCTCGACGGCCAGCCCTTCGATGCCTACGAGCCCGGCGCGCATATCGATGTCACGAGTCCATCCGGCATCACGCGCCAGTACTCACTGTGCGGCGATCCGGCTTGCCGCGATTCGCATGTCTTCGCGGTGAAGAAGGAGGAACAATCGCGCGGCGGCTCGCGTTCGTTGCATGACGAAGTCAGCATCGGCAGCGAGTTGTCGATCGGCGCGCCGCGCAATCTGTTCCGCCTCGAAGCAAGTGCGAGCGAGCATATCCTGATCGGCGCGGGCATCGGCATTACGCCTCTGCTTTCGATGGCGTATCGTCTCGTCGCGATCGGTGCGCCCTTCACGCTGCACTATTTCGCGCGCAGCGATACGCATGCGGCGTTCTTGCCGCTCCTCGCACGCGCGCCGTTCGACGGACATGTCAGGCTGCATTTCGGTGTCGAACGCGAAGTACTCGCCGATGAACTCGATGCCTGCATCGGCGACGCGGACAAGGATGCGCACGTCTATACATGCGGTCCCGCTCCGTTCATGGATGTGGTGGTCGATACTGCGCAAAAGCGCTTGCCCGCCGGTGCCATTCATCTCGAACGCTTCAAGGCCGAGCCGCAAGCCCCGACGGATGAATCGCTCGATACCTTCGATGTCCAGCTCGCGAGGACCGGGCAAACCGTGCGTGTGGATGCAGCCACGTCCATCGTCGATGCGCTTGCGTCGATCGGCATCGAGGTCGATACCTCATGCGGCGAAGGCGTCTGCGGAACCTGCATGGTCGATGTCGTGAGCGGCCAGCCCGAGCACCGCGATCATTGTTTGAGCAAGGCGGAGCGCGCGAGCAACAGCGTAATCTGCTGCTGCGTGTCCCGTTCACGCTCGCCGGTTCTCGTGCTCGACCTCTGAACTCATAGCTTCTCGAAGCCCGCGAGGATGTCGGTCATCAGGCCGCGCATCCACGCGATGCCTTCGTCCTCGTGAAAGTGCTCGTGCCAGTGCATGGTCACGGCCGCCTTCGGCAATTGAACCGGCAACGCATAGATCCTGAACGCCTCGTTGCGATTGAGGATATGCGCGAGCCGCTCGGGCAATGTCGCGAACAGATCGGTCACCGCGAGCACGCCGGGAACGGCCACGAAATGCGGCAGCGCCAGCGCGATATTGCGCCCGACACCTTGCGCTCGCAATGCGTCGTCGAGCGCATGGTGACTATGTTCGAGCGATCGCACCTGCACATGCGACGCCGCGAGAAACTGATCGAGATTCAACGTCTCTCCTGCGGGCAGGCCTTCGCGCTTCCTCGTCATGCACACATAAGCTTCTTCGAAAAGCAGCGCGTGACGCGTGCGCGGCAAGAGCGATGGCAGATTGCCGATCGCGAAGTCGAGCCGGCTCGAACGCAATGCTTCCTCGATGTCCTCCACAGGCAAAGGCTCGACCAGCAGCTTCACGCGCGGCGCGGCCTCGTGCAGCGCCTGGCAGATCGCGGGCAAGTACGCCATTTCTCCCGCGTCCGAAAGGGACAGGCGAAACGTGCGACTGCTCGTGGACGCATCGAAACGCTCGGCGAAGCGCAACGCTTCGCGCACGGTATCGAGCGCACGTCCGACGATCTCGGCGAGTTCCAGTGCGACGGGCGTCGGCTGCATGCCGGCGCGCGTGCGGATGAAGAGCGTGTCATCGAAAAGCGTGCGCAGACGGCCCAGCGAATAGCTCACCGCGGGCTGCGAGAGCGCGAGCCGCTCGCCTGCTTTGGTGAGGCTGCGCTCTTCCACGATCGCCTGAAAGACGCGCAACAAGTTGAGATCGACATGGTCGAGGGAATTCATCGGCAACTCTCAAGATATCGGCCGGATTTATCCAGCACCCGTTTTTTAATCGATTTGACGCATGATCTTCGCAAAGCGAGACTGATGTCAACGAGAGGATGTGCCGATCTTCATCGCCATCCTCGTTAGCCGATCAACCTCACCCCACATCGAAACGATGAGTACGCCGACAACCCAAATCATCGACACGAGCGCGCTCGGCCGCCGTGCGCAAGCCGACCGCATCGCGCCTTCGCTCTACTACGATCCTGATCTTTTCGAAGCTGAACTCGAGCGCATTTTCTATAAGACGTGGATCTGGGTCGCGCATGAAAGCGAGTTGCCGAAACCCGGCGATTTCGTCACGACGACCATCGGTCGCCAGCCCGTGATCGTCGTGCGCGACAAGACAGGCGCGGTCCATGTGCTGCAAAACCGCTGCCGTCATCGCGGCGCAACCGTCTGTGAAGAGCACAAGGGCAACGCGAAGGGCTTCACGTGTCCGTATCACAGCTGGTCTTATGCGCTCGACGGCACGCTGCGTGCCCTGCCCTACGGCGACGGGTATGAAGGCGTCTGCGAAAAAGGCGATCTGCCGCTCAAGAAATTGCGCGTCGGGATTTATCAGGGCTTGATTTTCGCGAGCTTCAACGAAGCTATCGAACCGCTCGAAGACTTTCTGGGCGGTGCAAAGCCCTGGATCGATCTTTTCATGAAGCAAGGCGCGGGCTATCCGATCAAGGCCAACGGCGAGCATAAGTTCAAGTTCAAGGGAAACTGGAAAATCCAGCTCGAGAACACAACCGATCTTTATCACTTTCCCGTCGTGCATAAATCGTGGATGAAGTCGATCGACGACGAAACCGCCGCGGCCATTACGAGCTTCATGACGAGCGAAGACGCGTTCTGCCGCTCGCTCGGCAACGGCCATAGCCTCGCCGTGCTGGTGCCCGAGATCGTCGATCTCGACAAGGATGACGGCGCACCCTTGCCGGAACGCTTCAACGATCTGGCCGCAACCCTCGCGGAGAAACATACGCCCGATGAAGTGCGCCGTATCGTGCGCTCGCTGATGGGCGTCGGCTTCAATCTGAATCTGTTTCCGAACCTCGCGCTCTCGATGGCGTTCTTCCGTGTGCTGCGGCCCATTTCCGCCGACGAAACGGAGATTCGCCACGTCGCACTCGCGATGGACGGCGGACCGGAAGAAGCGAATCGCGTGCGCCTGCGCATTCACGAACACTTCCAGGGTCCGTTCGGTTTCGGCAGCCCCGACGACGCCGAAGCATGGGAACGCGTGCAGCGCGGCTCGCACGCGGGGCCCGATGTGCCGATCCTCGTCAATCGCGGCCTGAACCGCGAAACGACCGCACCGAACGGAGAAAAGACCGCGCATGCCACCGACGAAACCGGCATGCGTGAAGCCTACAAACAATGGCGCGCAATGATGGAGCAGGCATGATGGACGATCGCAACGCACTCTTCTCTCAACGGACCTTCGCGCGCGCGATCGAATTCATCTGGCGTGAAGCCGAACTGCTGGATCGGCGCGACTATCACGCGTGGCTCGATCTGTGGGACGAGAAAGGCTTCTATGTGGTGCCGATCGATCCGAACGCGACCGACTTCGCCGCCACCCTGAACTACGCCTACGACGATCAGCACATGCGCGAACTGCGCGTGCAGCGCATGACGTCGGGTTATTCGGCGTCCGCATCCGACGCGGCTCGAACGGTGCGCACCGTATCGCGCTTCACGTTGTCGAGCGATAGCGCCGATGTCGTCGAAGTGAAGTCGTCGCAAGTCATCGTCGCGTACAAGCGCGGCGTGTCGACGATCTTCGCCGCCGATCTCACGCACAAGATCAGCATGGCGAGCGGCGAGCCGAAGCTCCTCGAAAAGGTGATCCGCCTGATCGATTCGACCGAAGCGCTGAGCGCGATCGGCTTCCTGCTTTGAGCGCGGCGCACGCATCGATGCATACGCGCCGATGCGTGCCTGCCCGTCGATCATGCGCGATGAGACAGGGGCAGCGCGAAGCGGCATTCGAGGCCGCCGCCTGCTGCGCGTTGCGCCCAGATACGGCCGTCGTGCCGCGACACGATGCTCTTGCACAACGACAAGCCAATGCCATTGCCGCCCGCCTTCGACGAAGAGAAGCCGTCGAACAGGCGTTCGTGCGCATCGTCGGGCACGCCCGGTCCGTTGTCGATCACATGAAGCTCGGCCGCGTCACCGTTCATCGATGTGGCGAGCGTGACGATCTCCGTCGACGATTTCGCGGCGCTCAATGCTTCGATGGCGTTGAACGCGAGATTGAGGATCACCTGGCCGATGAGCACGCGTTCGCAACGTACCGGCAACGGCTCGCTCCATTGCTCGATCCTGAGCGTCACGCCCTCGTCTCGCGCGCGCAATTGAATGAAGTACGCGACATCCGCGAGCACGTCGCGAAGATCCGCCTGTGCTTCGACGGGTTCTCGCTTCACGATGAACTCACGCACACTCTTGATGATATGCGCCGCGTGCTCGGCCTGGCGATCCGCTGCGCGCAAGCCCCAGATCGCACTATCGATGGAATCGGGCTGAGCGAGCCGCTGAATCGCGCCTTCGATGAAATTGCGCACGGCGGCAAGCGGCTGGCTCAATTCATGCGCGATTGCCGTCGCCATCTCGCCCATTGCGTTGTTTCGCCCCGCGTATTCGAGCATGCGCGCTTCGTTGCGGCGCGCGTCCTCGATTGCGACTTCATCGGTGATATCGCGGAAATGCACCAGCGTGCCGTCCTCGATATCGATTCGCCTGCACGTGATGCGCAGCCATCGCTTCGCGCCGTCGCGACGCGTGATCGCATAGCGTTGCGCAGGCGTCGATTGCTGCCGCGTCGCGCTGCGCAACTGCGCGATCAGCCGGTCGCGATCCTCTCTCGCGCAATAGTCGAGCGCGACGCCCAGCGGTGCATCGCTCGCAACACCCAGTACGCGCCGTCCCGATTCGCTGATGAAGCTCACCTTGCCGCGCGGCGTGAGCACCGCGACGCCCTCGCCCAGATCCTGCATGTACTCGCGCAGCCGCGTTTCATAGCGGCGCAGTTTCTGGCGCATCGCTTCTTCCGCGCTGATATCGCGAAACTGCACCATCACCACCGCGCGCCCGGCAAGCGGGACATAAGTCGCGATCGCCTCGGACAGCATGTCGACGCCCGCGCGCGAGCGATAACACCATTCATAACTTTGCGGGCCTTCGGTGATCGAGCGGTCCATCGCATTCACCGCGATTTCACGACGATATCTGATGTCGTCGCGAGTCATGTCGTGCGCCTTGAGCGGCAGCAGTTCCTCGACCGAAAAGCCGAGCGCGACACACGCCGCACGATTCGCCCAGACGATGGCCTTCGTCTTCGCATCGTGAAGAAGCACGCATTGCGTCAAGGCGTCGAGCAGCCGGCGGAAATCGTCTTCGGCGGGAAAGTTCATATCGAGGTGCGAGGAAAAGACAGTACCAGCACAAACCATAGCATCGGCGCGTCCCGCGCGTCCCTAAAGATTTCTTTAGAAGACCGGGATGCTTCACTGAATCGCACGCTCGCCTTCCCAATTGCTTCGGTCTTTTTGCGTTTCTAGACTGACATCAATGCAAAACGAACGAAAAGGAGACTTACCCATGTCAGCTTCCGCGACTGCCTTCGCTATCCGCGACGATCTGTCGAATCAAACCGATGCCATCACGCTCGACGATGTGATCGCCGAAATCGCGCAGCGCCGCGACGAATTCGACCGGCTGTCGCACGTGCCGCGTGATGTCATCGAAAAGCTCAAGCGCGCTGGCATCTATCGTGCCGCCACGCCGAAACGCTTCGGCGGCGATGCGCGCGCCCCCGGCGAATCTCTGGAGATGATCGAGCGCATCGCGGTCGCCGACGGCTCCGCCGCGTGGGTCGCGAGCTTCGGTTCGGCGAATCTCTATCTCGCCGCGTTGCCGGTCGCGACGCAGGCCGCGATCTATGCGGATGGGCCCGATCAGGTCTTTGCGGGTGGGCTTTTTCCGGTGCAGAACGCACAACCCGCACCGGGCGGCTATCGCGTGAACGGTACGTGGAAGTTCGCGAGCGGCTGCAAGGGCGCGGACTGGCTCGGTGTCGGCATCGGCACCGGCAAACCGGGCGAAGCGCCGGGCAAGCCGCGCACCGCCGTGTTTCGCCCCGAGCAGGTGGAGATCGTCGAGAACTGGAACGTCGTCGGCATGCAGGGCACCGGCAGTCACGACTTGCGCGTGACGGATCAGTTCGTCGCCGAAGACTGGACCTTCGTGCGCGGCGGCGTATCGACAATCGATGAACCGCTCTATCGATATCCGACCATCGCGTATGCGGCGCAAGTGCTCGCCGTCGTGAACCTCGGTCTCGCGCGCGCAGCTCTCGACGTCGCCAATCATATGGCGGGCGGCCGCAAGACCACGACCGGCGCGCCGCAACTCGCCGATCGCGCCTACTACCGTATCGAACTTGCAAAAGCGGAAGCGCAATTGCGCTCAGCGCGCGCATTCTTCTACGAATCGACCGACAGCGTATGGCAGTCCATTCTCGCGGGCAATGAAGTCTCCGCGGAACAGGTCAGCCTGTTGCGCCTGGCGGCAACGCAGATCGCGCGTGAAGGCGCGGACGTAGTGAATCGCGCGTATCGCCTGGGCGGCACGATGGCGATTTATCGCACGCATCCGTTGCAACGGCTGATGCGCGACGCGATGGTCGTCACGCAACACGCATTTCTCGGCGAAGGCAACTACGACGGCGCGGGCGCCGTGTTCGTCGGCGTGCCGCCGATTCCCGGCTATCTCTGATCCATTTTCATCGCATAACAAGAGGAGTAACGCTTCATGACCGATAACCGAAATCTTCCTTTGCGCGTGCTGTTCTGCTGCGGCGTAACCCAGAACTTTTTCGACTTGCCGCGCGAACAGATTGGAGACGTGTGGCAAGCCTACGGCAAGATGTTATCCGCCATCGAGGCTATGGAGAACGTGCGCGTGCTGGGCGTGATGGATGACGACCGCCTGGTCGTCGGACAGTCCGATGGCGCGCCGTGGACGTTTTACATCATGGCCGATGTCGCCGACTTCGATACGGCTGTCGCCGTGTGCAATCTCTATCGCACGACGCCCGTCGGCGATTACAACCTGTGGCGCTATGGAAAGATCGAGGCGCGCGTGGGACGTGCATTGACGGTGCCGCCGGCCACAGCCAATAACGCGTGAAGCCATGACGCAAGCCAACATCGACGCATTGCTCAAGCGCCTTGCAGCGCTGGAGGCGCAGAACGCAGTGCGCAAGACCATCGCGCGCTATATGGCGCTATGCGATGTGCCTTGCGCACCGCTCGAAGGCGAAGCGCTCGCCGCGCTCTTCACCGACGACGCCGTGTGGGAAGGCATCGGGCCGCAGTATGCGAAGAAGTTCGGGCGTCTGCAAGGACGAGCGGCGATCGTCGAAATGCTTCAACGTTATCTGCCGCCGACGCCGCATTTCGCCAGCAATGTGCACTTTCTGACGTCCGAGCATATCGAGGTTATGGGCGATATCGTCAAGGGACGATGGATCATGTTGCAGGCATCCGCTTATGTCGATGCAAAGGCCGAGCTTATCTCCGCGCGGCTGGAAATCGATTTCGCGCCATCTTCACGCGATGAAAACAACGCGTGGCTGATTCGCCATTTCCGCACGGAGCGTCTCTTCGACGCGCCCTGGCAAGTGAATCCACGCAAGGAGACGCACGCATGAGCGCATTCATCAGCGAATTCGATCTGTGCTTGCACGACGATGCCGATGCACCGACCATCGCGATCAAGGACAGCATCGACATAGCGGGATATCTGACCACGGCTGCAAGCCGCGCACTCGCCGATGCACCCGCCGCCACCGAATATGCAGAAGTCGTGCAGCGTCTGCTCGATGCGGGCTGGCGCATCAAGGGCAAAGCCAACATGCACGAGCTTGCATTCGGCATGACCGGTATCAACGACTTCACGGGCACGCCGCAGAATCCTCAGGACGCGACGCGGATTCCTGGCGGGTCGTCGAGCGGTTCGGCTTCGGCTGTCGGACTCGGGCTCGTCGATGCCGCACTGGGCACCGATACGGGCGGTTCGGTGCGCGGCCCCGCGGCATGCTGCGGCGTGACCGGATTGAAGCCAACCTTCGGTCGGGTGTCGCGTCGCGGCGTGGCGCCAGTAGAAACCACACTCGATTGCGTAGGCCCCTTCGCGCGCGACATGCGCGTGCTGATCGAGACAATGGCCGCAATCGATCCTTCGTTCGATACGGGCATCGCGCGAAGGGATGCATCGAAGGCGCGTATCGGCATCGTTGCCGTCGATGCGGATGCGAGTATCCGCAAAGCGGTCGAGCACGCCGTGCGTCGAGCGGGATTCGCGTCACGCGGCATCGAACTGGCGTCGATGGCCGATGCTTTTTCCGCCGGTCTCGCGGTCATCAACGCGGAAACGTGGAAGGCATTCGGTCATCTCGTCGAGACCGGCAAGCTCGGCGCGGATCTCGACGCGCGTTTGCGTCTTGCATCGAAAACCACGCCGGCCGATCTCGAAGCGGCGGAGAACGTGAGGCGCGTCTTCACGGCGGCCGTGGATAGCGCGCTCGAAGATGTCGACGTGCTCGTGCTCCCCACGCTGCCCGCGTTTCCGATCACGCTCGAAGCCGCGCGCGGGGGAACGCCGGTGATCGCAATGTCGTCGTTGATCAGGCCGTTCAATCTAAGCGGGCATCCTGCGTTGAGCCTTCCTCTTCCGGTCGAAGGTTCATCGCTCAAGGCCGGCTTGCAGATCGTCGGGCGCAAGGGCGCGGACGAAAAGGTATGCGCGGTCGCCGCGCATGTCGAAGCGGCGCTCGCTCAATAAAGGAACTCAAACATGTCGAACAGAATCGCGCTCATCACGGGCGCCGCGCGTGGCCTCGGCGCCGCGGTCGCGCGCCGCTTTCATGCCGCGGGCTACAAGGTCGCGCTGGCCGATATCGCCATCGAAGCAACCCGTTCTCTCGCACTGGAGTTGAGCGCCGATCAAAGCAGCGCATTCGCACTCGAACTCGACGTCACATCGAAAGCGGACTTCGAACGCGCGCGTGACGCCGTGCACGAACGCTTGGGAGGTATCGATGTGCTCGTCAACAATGCGGGCGCATCGAAGGTCGTGCCCGTCATGGAGATCACCGCCGAGCAGTTCGATCAGGTCATCGACGTGAATCTGCGCAGCGTACTCTTCGGGTGTCAGGTATTGGGCCGCTATTTCGCGGATCGTGGCGCGGGACGCATCGTCAATATCGCGTCGCTTGCGGGACAGAACGGCGGCTCGGCGACCGGCGCGCACTACGCGGCCGCAAAAGGCGGCGCGATCACGCTGACCAAGGTATTTGCACGCGACCTCGCCGCGCATGGTGTGACGGTGAATGCGATCTCGCCCGGCCCGCTCGATCTGGCTATCGTCCATGAGAGCGTGCCCGCCGACAAGCTCGATAAGGTTATCGCTGGCATTCCGGTGGGACGTCTGGGGTCGGCGGATTACATTGCCGATGTTGCCGTGCTGCTTGCATCACCCGACGCGTATTTTGCCAACGGCGCATGCTGGGACGTGAACGGCGGCCTGTACATGCGTTAGCGCGCGTATCAGGCGGGTCCGTCGCCGGGCGGGCTCCATACTTCGAGCACGTCACGCACGAGCGCGGCGATGGATGCCGCGCCCAGCTTGTCCTTGATGCTCGCGCGATGCACGTCGACGGTCTTGACGCTGATCGACAGATCGGCGGCGATGCGCTTGCTCGCCTTGCCTTCGATCACGCCGCGCAACACCTCTTTCTCGCGCGCGGTCAGCGATTCGACGCGCTCGCGCAGTTCGCGCTGACGCTGATCTTTCGCATGGCGCTGCGTCGCGAGCTTCATGGCGCGCTGCACGCGATCGAGCATTTGCTGCGAGTTATAGGGCTTCTCGACGAAATCGATCGCGCCATGCTGAAGCGCGCGCACCGACATCGGGATATCGCCGTGACCACTCACGAAGATGATCGGCAAGGTCGCGCCGCGGCGGTTGAGCTCGGCCTGCACATCGAAGCCGCTCGTCTCGGGCATGCGCACATCGAGCACGAGGCACGCGGGGCGGCTCACGTCGAAGGCACGCAAAAATTCCGCGGCATTCGCGAATCCTTCCGACTTCACGCCGACCGATTCGAGCAGCCACGCAAGCGAGGTGCGCATGCCGTTGTCGTCGTCGACGATATACACCACGGGAGCGGGAGAATTCATTGCGATGGCTCTTTCGATGCGGGCTTCAGGGACCGTGCGCGCCGGGGGATTCGGCTGTCTCGTCGCAAGGTCTCGTTTTATTGGAACAGCCATGATAACCAGCCGAAATGCGCCGCGAAAGTCCATTCTTTACTTCGACGACACGCGATAGGTAAAAGCTTTAGTGCGTTCGGTAACCACGCCGGGCATGTCGGCGGCTCGTGCCGATGTTCTTTGTGCGGTTCAGCGCGTACGCTTGATTCACGGTTTGCTATACACAACGTTAAACATGAAACGAACTGGAGACGCTCCTATGTCCGCGCTGCCCCGCCCCGACTTCACCGATATCGATCAGGTGCGCAAGCAGTTTCGCCAGGCCATGGCCCATCTCGGCGCTGCGGTGAATGTCATCACCACCACGGGCACCCATGGCCGCTGCGGCATCACGGCAAGCGCCGTGTGCTCGGTCACGGATGCGCCGCCGACTTTGCTCGTCTGCATCAACCGGTCGAGCGCGATGCATGCCGCGTTCGTGAACAATCGCAACGTGTGCGTGAACGTGTTGCCGGGTCATCTCGAACAGATCGCGCGACACTTCGCCGGCCTCACGCAACTCTCGATGGAAGAACGTTTCTCGTTGCCGGTATGGGACGAAGGCGTGAACGGCGTGCCGGTATTGCGCGATGCGCTGGCGAGCCTGCAGGGCACCATCGTCGAGGCGAAGGAAGTGGGATCGCACTCGGTGATGTTCGTCGAAGCGACCGCGATCCGCGTGCGCGACGATGGCGACAGCCTGATTTATTTCGATCGCAACTTTCATCGCGTGCCGCGCGTGTGCGCCACGCAATGAAAAGTTATCGCCGTTGCGGCGTTAAATGATTGCAGGCAGCGCGCAGAGACGCGCGTTGAGGCGCGCACGCGTGATCGACGCGATCTGCGCCAGAGCCTCATCCAGCTCTTGCTGCGTGCTGCGCCCGATACGCCGCTCCAGCGCGCTGAAGATGCCTTCGCGCGTGTAATGCCGCACGCAGATGATGAACGGAAACCCATGCCGCTCCAGATAGGCGGCATTGAGACGATCTAGGGATGCTTCCTGCTCGGCCGACATCGCATCGAGCCCGGCGCTCTTTTGCTCGGCATCGGAATCCGCCGTCATGGTTCCCGCACGAATGTTCGCGCCGGACAACAACGGGTGCAGGTTCAGAAATGCGCGCTGGTTCTTGTCGTCCATCCTGCGGATAACATTCATCATCGCGTCGTGCAATGCCGTGGCCGAGGCGAATGGACGCGCACTCCACGCGCCCTCCGCTGCCTGCGGAAAATGTTCGAACACGCTCGCGAAGGCGCCGACGAAGGTCGCGTGATCGAACGCATTGACCGGTTCGAGATTGATCGACTGTGACATGACGGCTCTCCTATAGGGCATCGATGGCGATTCGTGCCGAGTATAGGAAGCGCGCGAACGGGCGGCGAGACACCCGATCCTATTGACCGCATAACAGAACGCGATAGCGCTAAGCGCGATTCATGTCGCGCAGCGCGCGCAACTCCTGCGCCGCAGCCGTCAGCATGCCGCGCAACCACACGTGCGACGCCGAACGATGTCGCGATGGATGCCACAGCTGATAAAACCGCATGAATGGAAATTCGATCGGCGCATCGAGCACGGCGAGCGGCAGATGCTGCGCATGATAGTTGGCGAAGTGCCGGCCTGTCGTGAGAATCAGATCGGTGCCCGGAATCAGGCTCGGCGCGAGATTGAAGTACGGGCAACTCACGCGGTTGTCGCGATGCACGCGCATGGTGCTGAGCCCGGTATCGACGACGCCGCGCTGATCGCGCGAATACGGCGTGGGCACGATATGCGACGCGCTCAGATAGTCCTGGGCATCGAACTTGCCTGACTGCGCGTGGACGCTGTCGCGGGCAACAACGCATACGACCTCGTCTTCGAGCAGCACCGACAAATGCAGATGCTCGGGAGGATTGGGCCAGTTGCCGATGACGATATCCGGCGAGCCTTCCGATAGCCCCTGTTCATAGTTGAATGCGGCCGAAAGCGGCACCGCGACGAGGCGCGCATGTGGTGCAGCGCGCCTGAATTCGCGCACGACATGCGCGAAAAAGGGCGGCGCCAGATAGTCGGGCATGCCCACGGTAAAGCTTTGCTCGGTGGTCGCCGGATCGAAATGATCGTCCGATACGAGCAGGTTATCGAGCGCGCTCAATGCGGCCTGCGCGCTCTGCGCCAGTTGAATGGCGCGCTCGGTCGGCACCATCACGTTCTTTTCGCGCGTGAGCAACGGGTCGTTGAAGATCGCACGCAGCCGTTTGAGCGCAGAGCTGATAGCAGGCTGCGACTGGTTCATACGAATGGCCGTGCGCGACACACTGCGCTCGCCGATCAGCGTGCACAGCACGCGCAGCAGATAGGTATCGAATGGATCGTCGGTGCGATTCATGGTGAGTTCCGTGTCTCGATGGTTCGCGTCGCCGCGGCGTTATTCTGCCAGCCGGCGTCGCGGGAACCGCTTCATGCAAGCCTCGCTAGGGTAATCCATAGGTACGAAAAAGCGCTGCAAAAAACGGCGCGGAGCCGCACCACACAAGGCTTTTCAGCCCATATACGCGTTGCTATGGGGCTTATTGGCCCGTCCCCCGTTACCGATTTTCTGGCCGTTTCTATACTTGCTTCCAACCGAACGCACGACCTTGTCCGTGCGCCGCAGACCGACTGGAAAGGAGAAACCATGTCGCTCATCAAACAGGAGATGCCGGTTTTCGCGAGCGAGGCCGAAAGCGCCGAAGCGAGCGTCTATCGCAAGGTCTCATGGCGGCTCTTGCCGTTTCTCGGCGTACTGTGGGTGCTGGCGTGGCTGGATCGCGTGAACATCGGCTTCGCCAAGCTGCAGATGCTGGACTCGCTGCATTTCAGCGAAGCGGTATATGGCCTCGGCGCGGGCATATTCTTTATCGGCTACTTTCTGTTCGAGGTGCCGTCGAACATGCTCTTGCAGAAGATCGGCGCGAAAAAAACGATCATGCGCATCACGATCTGCTGGGGCATCATCTGCATGTTGCAGACGCAGGTCAACACGCCCACGCAGTTCTATATCCTGCGCTTCCTGCTCGGCGCTTTCGAAGCGGGCTTCTATCCGGGCGTGATTCTTTACCTCACGTACTGGTATCCGTCGCAGCGGCGGGCGCGGGCCTTCGGCACGTTCATGTCGGCATCGGCGATCGCGGGCGTGCTCGGCGGTCCGCTCGCCGGCTGGATCATGACGTCGATGGGCGGAGTGCACGGCATGCACGGCTGGCAATGGCTCTTCATCATCGAAGGCATTCCGTCCGTGCTCGCCGGTGTGTTCGCGTACTTCTACATGACCGACAAGCCCGAGGAAGCAGGCTGGCTGACCGCCGATGAAAAGCGTGTCGTGCTCGACGCCTTGCAACGCGACAACGCCGCGATGGGCGAGCGTGGCCACGACTGGCGCTCGCTCTTCACGAATCGCAAGGTATGGCTGATGATCGCGATCTTCTTCTGCCTGCTGTGCGCGAATTCGACGCTCACCTTCTGGATTCCGACCGTCATCAAGGATGTAGGCGTGGGCACGCCGATGGCCGTCGGCTGGATCGCGGCGCTTGCCTATTTGTGCGGCGCGGCCGGCATGATCATCAATGGCGCGCACTCGGACCGCAGCAATGAAGTGCGCTGGCACTTCAGCGGCGCGGCGATCGTCGGCGGCGTATCGATGGCCTTGCTCGCCGTGCTGATGGGCTTCGACAAGATTTCGCCGGTTATCGCGTTGCTGGCCATGACGGCATCGCTGATCGGCACGATGAGCGCGATCCCCGTGTTCTGGCAATTGCCCAACCGCTATCTGGCCGGCAGCGCGGCGGCGATCGGCGTGGCGCTCATCAACTCCGTCTCCAATCTCGCGGGTTTCGGCGCGCCCTATGTGATGGGACTCGTCAAGAACGCGACGGGCAAGTTGACGACCGGTCTCTATCTCGTGGCCGTCATCGAAGTGCTGGCCGCGGTGCTCGTGATCATCGGCATCCGCAAGCTCGGCAACAAACAAGAGGCCTGACATGCGCGACAAAGACACTTCCCCGGCTTTCGATGTGAGCCGCCGCCGCTTTGCGCTGCAATCGGTCGCGCTGGGCGGCAGCATGTTGATGGCGAAGACCGCTCTTGCCGCCGATGCCCCGACGTCGCCCGCACCGAACCAGACGACGGGTCCGGTGCAACAGGATGGCCTGAGCCCGCGCCTCACGATGCACGGCCTCGACACGTGGCACGGCACGCCCGCCGCGGGCATGCGCGTGGACTTGTTCGCGATCGAAGACGGACGCTCGAAGCTTCTGCAAACGATCACGCTGGCAGCGAGCGGCCGCAGCGAGCCGCCGCTCTTGATCGGCGATACGTATCGCGCGGGCACGTATGAGCTCCTGCTGCATGCGGACGAATACTTCGCCGCGCGCAAGGCGAATCTGCCGCAGCCGATGTTTCTCTCGAAGATCCCGCTGCGCTTTCGCATCATCGATATCAATCAGCGCATTCACCTGCCGGTGTTATTCGGACCGTGGAGCTATAACTACTACCGCGGCAGTTGAACAAAGCGCAAAACAAAAACGCGAGATCAGGAGAAGACACATCATGGCCGCAGGCATCACCACCCATGTACTCGACGTCGCGCTCGGCCAGCCCGCTGCCGGCATGCAGATCGAATTGTTCGACGTAGCCACCCAGCCGCCGACGCTGCTCGCGCGCACGCGCACCAATCGCGACGGGCGCACGGATTCACCGATTCTGCCGGCCGCACAAGCACGTGCAGGCGATTTCGAACTGCGCTTCTGGGTAGCGGATTACTTCAAGACGCCCGATGTATTCGCGGATGTCGTGCCGGTGCGCTTCACGCTTTCCGATGCGGCGCAGCACTATCACGTGCCCCTTCTATGCTCGCCGTGGAGTTTCGGCACCTATCGCGGAAGCTGAATCGCAGCGCGTGGATTGCTTTACACGCCACTTATCATCGATCAGAATGGAAGCGCTGATGCTTCATCATTCGTGATGATTAAAGGGGCGTATCGATGGAATTGCGACACTTGAAAATCTTTTGCGCTGTGGCTGAGACCGGCAGCTTCACCGCGGCGGCAGAGAAAGTGCACAATGTTCAGTCGAATGTCACGATGCGCATCAAAGAACTGGAAAGCGAACTCGGCCAGCAATTGTTCGTGCGTTCGAAAGGCGGCGTCATGCTCACGTCCGCCGGCCACACGTTTCTCGGCTATGCGCGGCGTGTTTTGCAACTGATGGACGAAAGCCGCAGCGCGATGCTCGACGCCACCACACCGAAGGGGCCGCTGCGTCTCGGTTCGATGGAAACCACCGCGGCCATTCGCTTGCCGAAAGTGCTCGCCAAATATCACAAGAAGTATCCGCAGGTTCAGCTTTCGCTCATTACCGGCACGACCAGCGAGCTCATCAAAGCAGTAGAGAATCATCGGCTCGATGGCGCTTTCGTCGGCGGCTTTCATCAGAACGCCGCATTGCATCAGGAAGAAGTCTTTCGCGAAGAACTCGCGTTGCTGAGCAGCGTCCAGTTCCGCTCGCTGGATCAGCTTGTCGAAGCGATGTCGCGGCAAACGGTGCTCGTGTTCAGAACCGGCTGCTTTTATCGTTCGACGCTCGAACAATGGTTTTATCAGTCGGGCCTCATTCCGGGACAGGTCATGGAATTGGGCACGCTCGACGGAATCATGTCCTGTGTCGCGGCGGGAATGGGCATCACGCTTTTGCCGAAGGCAGTGGTCGAACGGCATGGCAGCCGGCGCTCCGTTCGATGCCACGAATTGCCATCCGCATTCGCCAATGTGACCACCGTCTTTATTCGCAATCAGGATGCGGTGGTGACGCCTGCTTTATCGGCATTGCTCGCGCTAACGCATGAGCAGTTCAGCAACGGATCTCAGGCATCGAATGTCGAATCCGAGCTTTCGCTCGCGGATAACGCAAGCCTATGAGCGAGAATGACCGCGCCCGAATTGCATCGTGGGCGCAGTCACGTTCGATCACGCGTAACGTAGCTGCAATGCTTCCTCGGGCTCGAACATCAGGCCTTCGGCAAGTTCGGCCACGCGCTCCGCAGCCGGCATGACACGATCGATCTTGCCCACACCCTGCCCTGCATAGAGCGATAACTTCCGCGCCATTTTCGGCTTGTCGATGACACGTGCGCCGCCGCCGATGAATCGCAGCAGATTCCATCTGTCCCGGTTCGGCATGACACGGTGCGGCGTGCCGTATTTCCAGCCGAACGAATAACCGGTGCGGTATTCGGTATCGTCGACGGTCGCTTCGATGATCTTCTGCTTGTAAAGCGGATGCGCGTTGGATTCTTCGCAGGCCACGAACGCCGTGCCGACCAGCACGCCCGATGCGCCCATGCTCATCACTGTCTCAACGTCGTTTCTATTCGTGATGCCGCCGGCGGCCAGCACGGGAATGTCTCCCGCTATCGAAAGTATTCCCGGCAACAAGGACAGCAAGCCGATCGTCCCGCGATTCAGATGGCCGCCGCTTTCGCTGCCCTGCGCGGTGACGATATCGGCGCCATTGGAGATGGCGCTGCGCGCCAGTTCGACCGAACCGACCTGAACCATCACGATCATCCCCGCGTCTTTCGCGCGCTGGATCATATCTGGATAACTTTCCGCATAAAAGAGCGAAAGCATCTTCGGCTTTTCTTCCAGCACAACCTGAAATTGCGCCTCGAATACATCCGGTCCGCCGAACGAGGGCACGAGATTCACACCGAATGGCTTATCCGTGAGGGCTCTCGTTTCGTTGATCCAGCGGCGCAGTGCGAGCGGCGGCAACCTCAGCCCGCCTATCGTGCCCATGCCGCCGGCGTTTGCAACTGAGGCGACGAGCGCGGGACCGGAGATCGCCGCCATCCCCGCAAGGAAGATCGGATATCTGACGCCGCAAAGCGCGGCGATTCCGTTCGCCTGTCCTTTTCGATTGATTGCAGTCATGGTTCAAAGCTCCACATGCTTGCCAAGCATTCGTTTGAGGGAATCGTTTTTCAACACGAAATGGTTCTTGAAAGCACCGAACATATGAAGGGCGAGCCCGCACAGGAATGCGCCCGCGCCGATATCGAAGAGCACGCTGAAAACATGCGCGGCGGCCGCATGCGGGCCCATGAGCGGCGGCACGGTGAATCTACCCGGTAACCCGATCGGCACGCCCGCGCTCGATTTCCCGAGCCACGCGGCGATTGGCAGCAGCACCATCGCCAAAGCCAGCGCGACGGCAACCGAGCGGCTCGCGATCACTTCCACGGGATTGGGCGTGCCGACGGGCAACGGATGCCACGACGTGATGCGCGCCCAGAAGCGATAGACCGATAGCGGAAACAACAGTGTCCCGCACAGATTGACGAATCGCGCGGACTCGCTTGCAGGCTCGACCAGCCCGACGATTTTCGATGCGATGATCGACAACACGAGCAACGCGATCATCCAGTGAAGCGCGATCGTGATCGGCGAAAACCCGAGGCCGTTATCTCTGAACTTGAAACGTATCGGTTGTCCCGATGTGACATCTTGCTGAATGTGGCTCATGGCAACTCCTTTCGAGGATCAGTGACTCACCGCGCCCGACGCGCCGATTCCGGTTTGAGCACGAACGAACTGGTCGTGAAATCTTTGTCGTTCTTCGTTGGCCTGCGCGCGGCGGTCCGTGACCGAGCCCAGCCACATGAAAAAGAACGCGATGCTCATCGAAATGATCGCCGGGTAGTCGTAAGGGAAGACCGGCGCCGCGTGCCCCAGCACCTTGACCCACACGGCGGGTGATAACACAACGAGCGAAATCGCACTCACGAGCCCGGCGATTCCGCCGATCAGCGCGCCACGCGTGGTCAGTCCTTTCCAGTAGATAGCAAGCGTCAGCACAGGGAAATTGACGGAAGCCGCGATGCTGAACGTCAGGGCGACGAGAAACGCCACGTTCTGATCCTTGAAGACCATGCCAAGCACAATGGCGACGAATGCAATGCCTATCGACGCCACGCGCGAAACGCGCTTCTCGCTTTCCGGTGTGGCCTGGTTCTTCTTGTAGACCATCGCGTAGAGATCGTGAGAGATCGCGGAGGTGCCCGCCATCGTGAGGCCGGCCACGACAGCGAGAATCGTCGCGAATGCGACGGCGGATAGAAAGCCCAGTGCCGGATCGCCGCCGAGCGCCTTCGCGAGATGCATCACGGGCATGTTGGAACCGCCGATCAGCTTCCCGCCGACGACACCGCCCTCATAAAAGAGCGGATTGCGTCCGACGATCGCGATCGATGCCACGCCGAGCAACGCGACCACGAGAAAGAAATAGCCGATGAAGCCCGTCGCGACGAATACCGACTTGCGCGCCTCCTTCGCATCGCGCACGGTAAAGAAGCGCATGAGGATATGAGGTAATCCCGACGTGCCGAATACGAGACCGACCGACAACGAAAGCATGGCGAACGGGTCGGCGACGAGCTTGCTCGGCAACATGATGCCGATGCCGTTCTTGTGCGTTTTGATCGCCTGCTCGAACATCGTATCGAGCGAGAAGCCGAATTGCCGAAGCGCCAGGGATGCAAGCAATGTCGCGCCGAAGAGCATCAGCACAGCCTTGATGATCTGCACCCAGGTCGTCGCCACCATGCCGCCGAACGTGACATAGATAGCCATCAACGCACCGACGATCACGATCGCCTGGTCATAACTGAGGCCGAAAAGAAGTTGAATGAGCTGCCCTGCCCCGACCATCTGAACCACGAGATAGAAACAGACGACGGTGAGCGAGCCGAACGCCGTCATCGTCCGGATTCTTCGCTGATCGAGGCGGAATGACGCGATGTCGGCGATGGTGACCTGTCCGAGATTCCTGATCCTTTCCGCGAACAGAAACATCAAGAGCGGCCATGCGACGAAGAAGCTCACCGCGTAAATCATGCCGTCATAGCCGTTGAAGAAAATCATGCTCGTGAGACCGAGCAGTGCCGCCGCCGACATGTAATCGCCCGCAAGCGCGAGACCGTTCTGAAAGCCGGTGATCGTTCCTCCCGCGTTATAGAAATCCTTCATGGAACGCGTCTTCGATGCAGACCAGCACGTTATAGCGAGCGTTGCAACGACGAAAACGAGGAACATTGAAATTGCCGTGAGATTGAGCGGCTGCCTTTGCACGTGGCCGATCGCTTCGGGTGCGGCGAGAGCGGATTGCGTGGCGCATGCGCTCAGCAAGCCTATGCCCTTTGGGACGCGACGATTCATTGCGCGCCTCCGTTCAGGATTTCGTTGGTGAGCGCGTCGAATTCTCCGTTCGCTCGATGTATGTAAAGACCCGTGAGGAGCCACGTTCCTGCAATGAGCAATACGCCGATCGTCCAACCGGTCGTGATGACGCTCGCGCCAAACATCTTGGCCGAGAGCAGTTTCGGCGCGAACCCGGCCACCAGAACGAAGGCGTAGTAAGGCACCAGCGTGCCGAGCGTCAGGCGCGCAACGAATCTGCGGCGACGGGAAACGAGCCGTTTAAAGGCGGGCGTCAGCCAGAGTTCCTGGCTGGAAAGCGAGGTCATCACAGTGTCTCCTATCTTCAGAACGTTATGTCGCATGTCCAGCGGTCGCCGGCTGCGTTTTTCTGCTGTTATCGACAAGATAGGTGCCAGGCGACCTCATGTAAAATGATGATTGATGATCGCACGCATCACTTCTGATGAAGTCTGCCTGTTTTACAGGGTCGATGACGAACCGAGTGACCTTTCGATCATTGCGATCGTTTGATCGATCCTCGGCATTGCACTCAAAGAACTCGAAGGGCTGGCGCTTTAAAGAAAGGTATTGAAAGCAGCTTTGGGATTTCTTGACTGGAAAGCAATGAAATTCGCAATGTGTGTCGCGCCACTTATCCCCTAAAGCGCGTTTGGCAATCTGATTTGCCATGTATTAACACGAATCTCCTCTAGCGCGTCGCGCATGTACGTGGCATAGTTCAAATGACAATCTATTAGAGGTAAATCATGTCAACGCTAGAAAGTATTCAGGCACGTATCGAAGCACTTCAAGCGAAAGCCGATGCGCTCGTCGCCAAAGAATCCGAAAGCGTACTGCGAAAGATTCATGAATTGATGTCGAGCCACGGATTGACCATCTCGGACATCGAAAAGTATTCGGGTACTCGCAAGAAACCAGGTCGATCGCCCGCGGCAAAAAAGCAAAGCACCGTTGCTTATCAGGATCCGAAAACCGGCGCGACCTGGAGCGGCCGTGGACGCGCACCCGGCTGGATCGCCAATGCCAAGGACCGCAGCAAGTTCGCGGTGGGCGCGAGTGCGCCAGCAAAGAAGGCTAAAGGAAAGGCGCAAGCTACGGTCAAGCGCAACGGAAAGGGTCAACCGCGCGGTCCTCAACCCGCGCTTTATCGCGATCCGCAATCGGGCGCAACGTGGAGCGGTCGCGGCCGCGCACCCGCATGGCTCGCGTCCATCGAAGACCGCACGCCATTTTTGATCGCCTGACAGTGAATCCGCAAACGGCGGAGTTCGTTGACGACTCCGCCGTTCGCTTGCAGTCGTGTCAGATCTAAACGCGGGGATCGAAATCGAATTCGATCCGAATACCGCCCGGTTCGTAAATCATCATATGGCGTTTCGGCCCTGCTCCTAGCTGTTCCGGCGCGAATTCAACCGTCACGCCAGGCCACGCCGACACGCGTTCGAGAATTGTCGCGAGCGCGGCTTCGTCCGCTGCGCGCAACGCCAGATGATGAAGCCCGATATTCTTTCGCCGGTCGAATGCTATCGGCGCCGCTTCGTCTTTCACCTGCCATAGCGTAACCAGCAACTTTCCGTCCGATACGAACACGGCCGGATAGTCAGGCCGCTCGCCGGCGATCTGCCAGCCGAGACATTGAACGAAGAAGTCTCGCGTCGCGTCGAGATTGCGCACGGTGAGTCCCACGTGATCGATTCCAGATGTCAGCATCGTTTCCTCCGCATGTCGGACATGTGAAGCGTGACGCCACGCTTCGTTCGATTCCGTTCGCATGCTATCTCATTCCGCATCACCTGCTCGCCTGCACGTACTGCATTTAAGCGGTAATCTGGCTGATATCGACAACGCGTCCCGACAGGAGAGCGTTCATGCTGAAGTCAACTTATCCGTATTACCTCGCCAACGAGCCCGTTGCCGCCAATACCGATCTGGCAGTGACCGACAAGTTCAGCGGTGAAGTCGCGACGCGCGTCGCGCTCGCCGATGCAGAAGCCATCGACAAGGCGATCGGCCTCGCGGTCGCCGCGATGCCCGAGATGCGCGCCTTTCCTCCGTTCAAACGACAGGCCGTACTGGAGCATTGCGTGAAGCGCTTTCGCGAGCGAGCCGATGAAATGGCGATGGCCTTGTGCATCGAAGCCGGCAAGCCGATCAACGATTCACGCGGCGAAGTCACGCGTCTCATCGATACGTTCAAAGTCGCGGCCGAAGAGTCGGTTCGCATCGACGGCGAAATACTGAATCTGGAAATCTCGCCGCGCGCCAAGGGTTATCACGGCTATGTAAAACGCGTGCCGATTGGCCCTTGTTCCTTCATTTCGCCTTTCAATTTTCCTTTGAATCTTGCCGCGCACAAGGTCGCGCCCGCAATCGCCGCCGGGGTGCCCTTCGTCATGAAGCCCGCGAGCCGCACGCCTATCGGTGCGTTGATCATCGGTGAAGTGCTCGCGGAAACGGATCTGCCCAAAGGCGCGTTCTCGATACTGCCGGCCCATCGCGACGGCGCCGATCTGTTCACGACCGACGAGCGCTTCAAGCTCCTCTCCTTTACCGGTTCGCCCGCTGTCGGCTGGGATCTGAAGGCTAAAGCAGGCAAGAAGAAAGTCATTCTGGAGCTCGGTGGAAATGCCGCCGCGATCGTCGATAGCGATCAGGGCGGCAAGCTCGACTATGTCGTTGACCGGCTTGCGTTCGGCGCTTTCTATCAATCCGGGCAAAGTTGCATTGGGGTGCAGCGAATTCTCGTGCACGCGTCGCTATACGAGGCCTTGCGTGAACGGCTGATAGCGAAAACGAAGTCGCTCAGAATGGGTGATCCCAAGGACGAGAAAACCTTCGTCGGGCCGATGATTTCCGAGTCGGAATCGAAACGGCTCGCCGGCTGGATGGAAAGCGCGGTGGCGGCAGGCGCGAAAATCATCGCGGGCGGCAAGGTGGAAGGCGCGATGTTCGAAGCGACGCTTCTGGAAAGTGTCGGACGAGATTCGGATCTTTATCGCAAGGAAGCGTTCGGGCCTGTCGCGATCCTCGAAAAGTTCGATGATTTCAAGGACGCGCTCAATACCGTCAACGACAGCGATTTTGGCTTGCAGGCGGGCATTTTTACGGATTCGCTCGCGCATGCGCACGAGGCCTGGGACTCGCTCGAAGTTGGCGGTGTCGTGATCAACGATGTGCCTTCTTTCCGTGTCGATAACATGCCTTATGGCGGCGTGAAAGATTCGGGCCTCGGCCGGGAAGGCATTCGCTATGCGATCGAGGACATGACCGAAGCACGCCTGATGGTAATGCGCGAAGCATGGTGACCCGCGTTCGAGCGTCCGTTCAAAAGAACGCTCGAACGCACGATATGCTTATGCCAGCGTCAATTTGACATCGATGTTATTGCGCGTCGCGTTCGAATAAGGACACACGATGTGTGCCTTGTCGACCAAGGCCTGCGCCTCGCTTCGATCCATGCCCGGCAGCGAGATCTTCAGTTCGACCTCGATGCCGAAGCCGTTCGGGATTTGTCCAATTCCCACGCTGCCGTCTACCGCCACGTCTTTCGGCAGCGTGATCTTGTCGCGCGCGGCGACGAACTTGATCGCGCCAATGAAGCACGCGCTATAACCCGCGGCGAAGAGTTGCTCGGGATTCGTGCCATCGCCGCCGCCGCCGCCGAGTTCTTTCGGCGTCGTCAGCCTGAGATCCAGATTGCTTTCGGGCACGGTTGCGCGGCCATCGCGCCCGCCGGTGACATGAGCATGCGCACGGTATAGAACCTTTTCAATCGACATCGCCAGACTCCTGTGCATTGTGTTGAGCGGCTCGCGCGACGCAAACGCGCCGCTCGAACTCCGCTGACATGGATTCCCGATGGGACACTGCCCGCGAAGGGGCGGGTTCCAATATCGAAGGATACCCAAGACGGGGCGAACTCGCTGACGCGCGGTGCCGCGAATCACAGTACGACGGGTTCCTCGCGCGGAAAAGCCGGATCGGCGACGGGTGAATTCGATTCCTTGGCGATGCGCTCGCACAGCGCGACGACCTGCGTCGAACCGGCGGTCATGAAGAGCGAATGATCGAGATTCGGATATACGATCATGCGCACCGATGGATAACGCGACAGTCGCGCGCCCTGCTTGCCGAAGTGCGCGGCGATCAAATCCATGCCCGCATCGTAGGCGCCATAGACGAGCACCGTCTTCACGCCCTTTGCATCGAGCGCGCGCATGACCGCAGCGGGCTCGGTCGCGAGTTCGGGCGGCGTCTGGCTCAGGCGATCGAGCTTCAGAACATCGACGATACGTGAACGCACGCGCGTCATTGCATAGCCGAGCATAAAGCGCAGTACACGCGTCAATTGCTTTTCGCCGCGCAGGATAGCTTTCCATTTCTGCGGATCGAGCATAGAGAACGCATAACCCGCCATCGAATTGCGCGTCGATTGACGCAGGCCATCGGGCGTGATGTCCGCTGGCCGCTTGAACGTCGGCAGATTCACCGTGACGACGCCGTTGATCGCTTTCTCGACGACCGCCGCCTTGAGCGCGTGATATGCGCCGGAGCAGACGCCTAACGCGAAGATCGACTTATAGCCTTGCCGCGCGAGCCAGCGTGCCGCGGCCGCGGTGTCGTCGGTGGCGATCTGGTTGTAGATGCGGCCGAATGCCGTATCCGATTGCACCTCGCCGGGCGCGGCTGGGCTATCGCCGCGACCGCGCGCATCGAAACGCAGCGATGCCACGCCGCGTCGTGCAAGCTCGCGCGCGATGCGCACCGATAACCTGCTATCGCCCACACGCGCGCTCGCCGATGTATTCGCGATCAGATAGACCGGCCCGCGCGACGAGCCCGTGCGCGGCTCGCACAAGATGCCGAAAAGCCCTTCGTCGCCGATACGCACCGGACGTTCGATCGCCTCGGGCGTGTCGATCCGCAGCGCGGGCCAGCTATCGGCATCGACCGTGGAGGCCGCTTGCGAAAGCGGCGCAGCGCCGCCCGCGATCCACGCGACGACTTCGGCGAAAGCGGCGCGCGGCAATGCGTTGAAGGCGGTTTCCTGAATGAATCCGGTCAAGTCCTCGAACGGGCGGGCCTCCGCTTCGACGCCCTTGTCAGCGAGGGCGTCGCGCAACGGATCCTTGCCGCCGGTCTTGACGTTCATGATCAAGGCACGACGTGCAGGCGCCGATGTTGCGCCGTTCAGACTCGCGACGAGATCGATCGCCTTCAGCGAGTCGGCGAACGGCTTGCTATAGACCTGGCCAAGCACGTTCAGGGATACATCGTCTTGCTGCATTTCGCGCAAAGGCGGTGCAAGCAGTTCGAGCCATGTCTTGCGCACGATGCCCAGCTCGCGCATATATACGCGGCCGCTCGCAACGGGCGCGAGCAGCACGAGTTCGTCGACGGGCTGTCGCAGTGCCGCAGTCAGCGCGAATGCCGCGCCGACGCGAAAACCGCACAATGTGACATGCTCGATACCGGCGGATGTCCTGAACCAGTCGACCGCCGCGTTGATATCTTCCACCGACGATTCGAACTGATCGGGTGCGAGATCCGCGCCCGCCGAATCGCCCGTGCCTCGGTAGTCGAAGCGCAACACCCAGATGCCGCGCGCGGCCAATGCGTCCGCGAGCTGGCGCATGCCGCTGTATGTCCATACGTATTCGTGGCCATACGTGTTGCAGAGCACCACGCCACGTGTGCCACTTCCCGGATGCAGCCATCCGAAGCGGTTCCCGAATACAACCGGTCTCATTCGATCTCATCCTCGTGTCGAGGTATCGAGACGATTATATTAAGCGGCTCCTGCGTAACGCTGTCTGGCAGGGCGAATATGTGCAAACGAACTATGTCTTGGCGCGAAAGGCATAGCTTGTGTTTGCTGCCGCTCATTGCGCTTCAAAAGATTTGCCGGCATGAGGTCGAGTTGACCGACTTCGTCGTCGGTCCATTCAGTTGATCAGAGATCGAGAACGAGCAGCTTGCTCGTCGCACGCGACACACACGCGGTGAGAAATTCGGCCTTCTCTTCGTCGCTCATGATGCAGTCGTTGTGCTCGACCTCGCCCTGCAGATAGCGCACCTTGCACGTTCCACACAAGCCTGCGCAGCATGACGTCTCCATCGCCACGCCCGCTCCGGCCAACGCTTCGGCAATGCTCTCGTCTTTTGTGACTTCGATCTCCTGTCCCGTACTCGCGATACGCACGATGAAGCTATCGCTTGCATCGTTGGCGGCCTGCTCGCCGGGAGCGCGTTCAGGCGCTTTGAAGTGCTCGAAGTGCACGGTGCCTATCGGCCAATGCTGCGCCGCATCCGCGCACGCTTTCATGAAGCCGCCCGGACCGCAGTAGTAGACGTGCTCGCCTTCGCGCGGGGTGTTCAGCAGATCGCGGATATCGAGACCCGCCGAAGGATCGCCGCCATCGAAGTGAAAATGCAGGCGTCCACTCGCGCGCATCGGCTCGAATTCCTCGGCGAACGCGGCGCTGCGCGCATCTTTCGCGCAGTAGTGCATTTCGTAGTCGATACCCGCGTCGTCGAGTTCATGCGCCATCGCCTTCAATGGCGTGACGCCGATGCCGCCCGCTATCAGCAACACGCGGCGCGCGCCGTCGACGAGATGAAAGTTATTGCGCGGCCGGCTCACGCGCACGATATCCTGCACGCGCAATTGATCGTGAAGCGCCTTCGATCCGCCGCGTCCGCGCTCATCGCGCAATACTGCAATCACATAGCGATGTCGTTCGCGCGGCGCATTGCTGATCGAATATTGCCGCACGACGCCGTCCGCGAGATGAATGTCGATATGCGCGCCCGCCGTGAAAGACGGCAATTGCGCGCCTTCAGGATCGACGAGTTCATATGAATTGATGCCCCGGCCTTCGAACCGGACCTGACGCACGAGCAGTTTCAAAGTGTGCTCATGCGCTTCGGTTGAGATGGGTTGTGTCGACATGATCGTATTTCCTCGAATCGATGATCCGGCATCGCGAGCGCGCCATGCGCCCGCGCGTCGCCCGCGTTATTGCTTCATCGATTGCTCGAGTTCCTCGAAGCGCTCGCGTACGAATGCGGCGCGCGCCTGGCCCTTGAACTGCTCGCTTTCCGCGAGAATCGCGACGATCTGCTTCGTCACCTTGCGGCGGCGCACCACTTCTTCCTCGACGGTTTCGCCTTCAGGAATCTCGAACACGTTGCCGGAGCAGAAGCTGTTCGGCGCACCCGCGTTATCGCGAAACCATTCCGCGAAATTTTGCGCGGATGCGGCCGGGTTCGAGCCGCGCAATGCATCGCGCAGCATCTTGCGAAACACGAAGACACCGGCATCGAATTTCGTCGGATTTTCCAGTGCATGCAGCGCGATCGGCCGCTGACTGATGATCGCCTCATAGTCGCCGGGCGCGTACTGGGCCTGCTTGTAGTTCGCGCGCTCGCGATGATTCGACGGAATCGGCACGATGTCCTCGATCGTGTGATCGCCGAAGCGCTCGGGACGGCGCATCGCGACCTGGCCGTCGAGAAAATCGATCGATTCGTAACCCACCAGTTCCTTCTTGCCGACGCCGCGCGTATCGATGCCCGGACCCATCACGCGCCAGCCGATCATCTTGCTGTTTTCATCGTCGACGGGAACCGTCCAGCGAATGATATGGAAGCGGCTGAAGAGCTTTTTCTTCGAGCCGTCTTCCGACGTATATGCGTGCAGGCTCAGATTCGGCAGCACTTGATGCTGAACGCGAATGAACAAACGGTCCTTGTTGACGCGGCGCGCACCCGCGCACGCGAGGCTGCGGCCTTGCTGGACCGGCTGGAAGTGCATGTCGGGCGCCACTTCCATCGACGCTGCGCCGACTTCATCGAATGTCGTGCCCTGAAATTGTCCTTTCACCACGTTCTTTGCGGCATGCAATGCGGTCGGATGAAAGTTATCGGCGGCGTTGTCCTGTACTTGCAGCCAGTTGCAATGCTGGAAGTTGCTATAGGGCACGAGTTCGTCGCCGGGCATCACCGTGTAATCGCCTTCCCACTCGGGAAACGGCGGCTCGTTCTCCGGCGGCCCCATATATGCGAACACGAGACCGTGCCGCTCGACCGCCTTATACGCGCCCTGACGAATGGAACACGCGTATTTTTCGGCCTCCTTCTCCTCGCCTTTCGGAAAAGGCACATGCAGGCATGCGCCGTCCACGTCGAACACCATGCCGTGATAGCAGCACATGATGCCGCGCTCCTGAATCGCGCCGTATTCGAGCGACGCCCCGCGATGCGCGCAATGCGCATGCAGCAGGCCGACGCGCCCGCTGCCGTCGCGGAACGCCACCAGTTCTTCGTTGAGGATCTTGAGAAAGCGCGGTGTGTCGGTCAGTTCGATCGACATGCAGACCGGATGCCAGAAGGCGCGCATGTACTCGCCCATCGGCGTGCCCGGTCCGGTTTCCGTCAGTTCCGGATCGTGGCCCGGCACCTTGTTCACGTAGTAACCGCCATACGGCACCAGCTTCTTGACTGTCGCGGCCGGGCCGCCGCTGCTCTTCTGTCCTTCCAGCTTGTCCGATTTGATGGTCATGGGAGATCCTGTTCGAGTGGGGTTGAATGGATTGATGCCTGAGTCCTGTGTTTCGGTTACCGAACTCCGAACTCTGTATACAAAGATTAGCGACGCGAAGCAGCCTTGTCTCTATGGGTAAACCTGAATGCGATCACGTGCTGCAACGATGCGCGTTGACGGGCCACATCGGCGCGCTGTAACCTTGCCGTATTCTGTATCCAGAAATTACGGCCGATATCATGCCCGCCAAACTTCTCAAGCTTCAGGCTCGCACCGACTACGTGGACGAGGTCTACAAGGTGCTGCTCGACGCCATCAGCTCCGGTTCGCTCGCGCCCGGCACGCGCATCACGCAGGAAGAGATCGCCGAGCAGCTCGCCGTCTCGCGCTCCCCCGTTCTTCAGGCGCTGCGTCTTTTAAAGAAAGACGGCCTCGTCGTCGATGCACCCGGGCGCGGTCTGCTCGTGACCCCGCTCGATCCCGCGTGGATCAGTCATCTCTATGAGATTCGCGGCGCACTCGATTCGCTCGCCGCGCGTCTTGCCGCCGAACGCGGTGCGAAGATCGACAAATCGATCATCGCTAACGGCCGGCGCGCGTCGAAGAGCGACGACGTGAAAGCGATGATCGACGCCGACATGGCCTTCCACAACGCGATCTATACGGCGTCGGGCAATCCTTTGATCGCGGAGACCGCGCAGACACACTGGGTCCATCTGCGCCGCGTGATGGGCGCTGTACTGCAAGCATCGGGACAACGCAAATCGATCTGGGACGAGCACGCGGCCATCGCGGCCGCCATCTCCGAAGGCGACGGCCAGCGTGCCGCCGAACTCACCGATCTGCACACCGCGAACGCGCGCAAGAATCTCGTCGAGCGGCTCGGCCTCGTGCTGAGCGAACAGCGCGACCGGGACGCGAGCGCCACGTGATGACAGACCAACGGCCCCGCTTTCACGGGGCCGTCCTTCCCTGCGGGCGTTCTTCAATCGTTGCGGCGGCGGCTGTTCACGAGCGCGGCCGGCACGGCGAACACGAGCAGACTGCCGATCACGCAGCTCGCCGCGAGGCCCAGCACGCCGCTGCCGGTCGAGCCCGAATGCGTCTGAATCACGCCGATGACCCACGGACTCACGACGCCCGAAATGCTGCCGACGGAATTGGCGAGCGCCAGGCCCGCAGCCGCCGCGCCACCGCTGAGAATCGCGGGAGGCAGGACCCAGAACTGCGAGATGGTCGTGACGACGCCCATCGTCGCGAGCGTGAGGCCGATCATGCCGAAGAGCGTCGAGTGCGCATAGACCACGCTCAGATACAGTCCGATCGCCCCGACGAAACCCGCGCCCGCCAGATGCCAGCGGCGCTCGCCATGTTTGTCGGAGCTATGGCCGACCGCGAGCATCGCAATGGCGCCCGCCGCATAGGGAATCGCCGCGAGCAAGCCGATATTGAGCGGATCGGTGACGCCGCTCGCCTTCACGAGCGTCGGCAGCCAGAAGCTCACGCCGTAGAGGCCCATCGTGAAGAAGAAGTAAGTCACGGAGAGCAACAGCACCTTCGGATGCAGCAGGCCGTCGCGCACGGAATGCAGCGCATGGGCGGGCTTTTCGTCGCGCAGATTGGCTTCGAGCATGGCCTTTTGCGAATCGCTGAGCCATTTCGCATCGGCCACCTTGTCGTCGAGATAGAAGTACGCGACCACGCCGAAGATCGCTGTCGGAATGCCTTCGAGCAGGAAGAGCCATTGCCATCCCGCTATGCCGTGCGCGCCGCTCATATGCGTCATGATCCACCCAGACAGCGGACCGCCGACCACGCCGGACATCGGAATGCCTGTCATGAAAAGCGCGGTGACCTTGCTTCTGCGCGACGCGGGAAACCAGTACGTGAGATAGAGCAGGATCGCGGGAATGAAGCCCGCCTCGGCAACGCCGAGCAGAAAGCGCATGATATAGAAGCTCGTCGGCGTGGTGACGAACATCATGCCCGCCGAGATGACGCCCCACGTCACCATGATGCGCGCGATCCAGCGGCGCGCGCCCACGCGCAACAGAATAAGATTGCTCGGCACTTCGAACAGCAGATAACCGACGAAGAACACGCCCGCGCCCGCGCCATAGACGGCCTCGCTGAAATGCAGGTCGTTGAGCATCTGCAGCTTGGCAAAGCTCACGTTGATGCGATCGAGATACGCGCAGAGATAACACACGAAAAGAAATGGCAGCAGACGCCATGTCACTTTCGCATACGTGGACGACTCGTCGCCCGTCAGATACGCAACCGGACTGTGGGAACTCATGCTCTGTCTCCTGGTTATGTGATGCGTCTTGATCGCTCACATGTTCGTCACCCCGCACGCGAAAGACAAACGATGCCTGTTCATAGAACCATGACGAGGGCTCATGCATAAGGTGTTTCCATGAGGCGTATCCCTAACTTCGTCCTCCTACGCGCGTTCGAAGCCGCAGCGCGGCTCGAAAGCTTCACGCTTGCCGCAAGCGAGCTTCATCTCACGCAATCGGCGATCAGCCATCAGGTGAAGGAACTCGAACAGTATTTCGGCAGGCCGCTTTTTCATCGGCGCAACCGGCGTGTGGAGACGACATCCGAAGGCCGGCGCCTGCATGAGAGCCTCGGACGTGTGTTCGATGTGATCGAAGCCGCATGCGCCGAAGTGACGCTCGATCCGCTCGCGCAAGTGCTCGCCGTTCACTGCGCGCCGAGCTTCGCGGTGAAATGGCTCGGGCCGCGTCTGCCTGAATTCATGCAGACGCATCCGAACGTGACGATCCGTTTGTCATCGGACGCGGAGCCCGCCGATCTCGCCCGCGCGCGTGAGGTCGATGTCGCCATCTCGTATGGCTTTGCGCATGATCGCCCCGGTGTCGTCTCGCGCGCGTTGGGCACGGAGCGCATCATCCCGATGTGTTCGCCTTCGCTCTTGAAGGACGGCGTGCCGGCCGCGGAGCAGATCGCGAGGATGACGCTGATCGACTCGCAATTGAGCCGCGTGACATGGCCGGGATGGTTCGCGCTCAACGGCCTCGAAATGCCGCGCGGGCCACGCCCTTCGTTCGACCGTGCGGCGCTCGCGATATCGGCGGCGGTGGATGGCATGGGCGTCGCGCTGGAAACGACGCGCCTCGCCGAGCGCGAGCTTGCGCGCGGCGATCTGATCGAGCTGGGCGCGGGTGTGTTCGCGCCGCTCGCCAAGGAGACGCACTTTCTTTCCTATCGCGTCAAGGAACGCGATGTCGAGAAAGTGAAATGCTTCTGCGACTGGGTGCTGGCGCAGGCCGGCCTCGGAGAAACGGACGAGGCCGAAACATGATTCCGGCTATGCCGCCTGCCTGGCCCTTTCCTCCTCCACGGTACGTGCATGGGCATACACGCGATCGCGTTCGCGCGCGACGAGCGTACGCTTGCGCGCAAGCGTCTGGCGTTGATATTTCGGATCGCCCATCTGCATGACGTATTCCCCATGACGATAACGCAGATAGCGCTGGAAGAACTCCGCGCCCGGCAAGCCGTTGTCGAGCGCCATGAGCACGCCGTAGTCTAGGTTGCTTACATCACCGAGCGTCTTGATCGCCGATTCGAGCGCGGCATAGCGCTGTGGCAAAGGCACGCTCTTGTCGCATTGCGCATGAAAACGCTGATAGGTCAGCACGTGCCCGTGCGATGCACAACGCCATAACGCTTTCGCAAGCCGTTGACTGAGTTCCGTTTCCACATGTCCTCCCGCATTGTGCGCGGATCGTATGCGTGCGACATTCCACCGTCACTAAAAATCGATGACGGTAACCGGTTGCCTGGAAATCACCTGCGACGCCAAGAGATATGCGCGACGCTCGCCACTGCGCGACGTCGCTTCGTGTGCATCTTTATAAATGTGTTGCACGACGCAGCTACGCTAAAGCACACTGTCTTTGAAACTTCGGCTAAATTCGTTTTATAAAACGAAGCGTTTTATTTCCCGCGCTAAAAGAAACAGAGCAAGTAGCCAAGAATGCGAAATACATTAAACGTCGATGCTTATCAGATATTGAGCAATGCACTGCGACGTCCCGCACGAGGCCACACGGCCGCCTGCGCAGCAGTGGACTGATGAAATACACTGGTACGGGCAATACAATAGCAAGCGCCAATCTTGGGCGCTTTACTCATAATTGGCCTCGATGGGCCCTATTGAATCCCACGCCACAGCGCCGTACTTTTGACCGAAAGCTCACGTGGCGGCTGTGACCCGATTACATGCTAGCAAACATATTGCGGGAAACCAAGGAAAGTTTCCGCATGGAAGAACGCCGCGCTTTTTCACGTGGCTGTCATTCGGCGTAGTTTCGAGCCTGGCGTATTCGCAATGCGGCGGCAAGCGACGCTAAAGAAACGATTAAGCCGCTTTAGTGAACGCACTTAAGCGAATGCGCAACGATTGTCTTGTCTTGCCTGGCTCCCGGATGCACGACCCCACGCAAGGCACAGTCCTTAAGACTGGTTTAAGGCTATGAGCCTAAAACGTCTCACATGACGCCGACAGCATTGTGGTTCGATACCGCTGCCTTGCAGCCCGCTGCGAATCGGCTTTCACTCGAACGTCCACGCGGATGGTCAGACCGGGCAACGCCGCACGCGCATTCCAACGGCGCGATCAGGCGCAGGCGATGACCATCCCATTCAGCCCGGCAGGAATGTCGGGCTTTTTTTTATCCGCGCCATCCGCGAGCGTGCGGCGCGCCGTCGCCGGTCTGCGCCACCGCGGCGGGCAAGTCGAAGCGAAACGTCGTGCCCGCGCCTTCCGTATCGATCATGCGAATCTGGCTGCCGTGGAGTTGCAGCATGCGTTGCACGATGAGCAAGCCGAGCCCGCCACGATGCGCGCCGCCTGAAGCGAACGGACGCTGGAACAGCGCTTCCCGCATTGCGGGCGGAATGCCTGTGCCTGTGTCGCTGACCGTGACTTCGACGCGATCGGCATGCTCGCGCCCATGTGCCAGCGTCACGTCCACCGTGCCTTGCGCGGGCGTGTGACGAATCGCGTTGTCGAGCAGATTGGTCAGCACGCGTTCGATCATGCCGAGATCCGCCACGACGCTCGGCAAGCGCGGCGCGATCTGCGCATTCAGGTGCACGCCTCGTGACTGCGCGGACAACTCGAACTTCTCGAAGACATCCTGCACGAGATCGGTCAGCGAGAACGGCTCGGCTTCCGGCGCGACCATGCCGTGTTCGAGCTTCGCGAGCTCGAACAACGACTGCGCGAGATGACCGACCTTCGCGCTCTGAGCAAGCGCGATCGACAGATAACGGCGCCGGTCGGTATCGGGAAGCGTGTCGGACTTGAGCGACAGCGTTTCCAGATAGCCATGCAGCGACGACAGCGGCGTGCGCAGATCATGCGAGATATTCGCGACCATCTCTCGACGCTCGCGATCCTGTCGCCCAAGCGCGCGCCATTGCTCGCCGATGCGCTCGGCCATCTGCGCAAACGCGCTTTCGAGCACGACGATCTCGTCGCGTTCGTTCTCGCGCACGTCGGCTGCGCTTGCTCTCTGCATCGACGGCAATGGCGGTTCTGTGGGCGCGCCGCGCGCGTCGAATTTTCGCATCGCTTCGGTGAGCCGTCGCAGCGGCCGCGTGACGAGCCCGAACGCGACCACGCCCGCAACGAGCCCGAGCAAGGTGACGAGGCCCATCGATGCGAGCGTGGTGCGCAACACCGCGCTCGCCGATGCCTTCGCCGCCAGTGCGTCGTGCTCTTCGCCGAGCAGCACCACATAGACATAACCGAACGGCGGTTTGCCGGGCGCGGCGAGCGGCGCGGCGCTGAACACCTTGCGCTTGTCGTCGCTGCGCGGATCGTCGCCCAGGATCGGCAACGGAGCGCCATCGAGAAATTGACGCACCGGCGCGAGATCGACGCGATCCCGCTTCACGTGCCCAGGCGGCGCATCGTCGGCGCGCACGCGGCCCGTGTCATCGAGCAGATAGACCTCGACGCTCGGATTCACCACCATCAACTGACTGAAGAGACGGCGCACGGTGGGCGCGTCGAAATCGTTCACATCGGCGAGCGCGCCGTCATGGGCGATGTGCGCCGCGAGCCCGCGCGAGAGGCTCTGGATGACCTCCTTCTCGCGCAGATCGCTCGCGCGGATCTGCAGCCACGCCGACGCGCCGCAGCACGCGAGCAGCAGCACGCAAAACACCGCGAAGAGCCGTTGAGACAGCGTGAGCTTCACGGCGTGGCGTCCTTGCCTTCGGGCGATTGCGCCGCGAGCTTGTAGCCGTGGCCCCATACCGTGAGAATGCGCTTCGGATCGGCGGCATCCTTCTCCACTTTCGCGCGCAGCCGGTTGATGTGCGTGTTGACGGTGTGCTCGTAGCCTTCATGCCGATATCCCCACACCGCATTGAGCAGATCCATGCGCGAGAACACCTTGCCCGGATGCCGCGCGAAGTGATACAGCAGGTCGAATTCGCGCGGCGTGAGCTCGATGCGCGCGCCATCGACCCATGCTTCGCGCGCGAGCGGATCGATCGCGATGCCCGCGACCTCGATGCGCCCCGTGTCGAGCCGCGAGTCCTTCGCGACCGCATCGACGCGGCGCAGCAACGCCTTCACACGCGCGACGAGTTCGAGCACCGAGAACGGCTTCGCGAGATAGTCGTCCGCGCCGAGTTCGAGACCGAGTATGCGATGCACCTCGCTCGAACGCGCGCTCGTGATGATGATCGGCGTGTAGCGCGTCATTGCCCGCGCGCGGCGGCAGATTTCGAGGCCATCGACGCCGGGCAGCATCAGATCGAGAATCAGCGCGTCCCAGCCGCCCTGCTCCAGCAGGCGCAAGCCTTCGGCGCCATCGGCGCTATGCACGACTTCGTAGCGCTCGTCGCGCAGGTTGAGACTCAGCACATCGGCGATATGCATGTCGTCTTCGACGATCAGAATGCGTTTCGGATGATCCATGAGCGAATGTCGAATGATGCTCGCCCTGTCCATAGAAGAAATGGACCGGCGACTGTGCCATTGTGCAGAAAAGCGCGCGCCGAAGTATCACATTTAATTTAACTTTCGGTGAGGACTCGGGGATGCGCGCGCGACTACGATGCAGGCATTCCACTCGAAAACGAGGCACGCATCATGCAAACCCGCCGCCGCTTTCTCCTGACGGGCACCGCGGCCGCCGCCGCCGCGTTCGCGCTGGGCGGACGCCTGCGCGCGCTCGCGGCCGGTTCCGGGCCGCAAGCGCCGTCGCAGGAACGCTTCGAAATCGTCCATAGCGAGGACGAATGGCGCCGCCTGCTGAATCCGGTGCAATTCGACGTGCTGCGGCGCGAAGGCACCGAGCGGCCGTACACCAGCCCGCTCAACGACGAGCATCGCGCGGGCACGTTCGGTTGCGCGGGCTGCAAGCTGGCGCTGTTCTCGTCGCGCACCAAGTTCGACAGTCACACCGGCTGGCCGAGCTTCTGGGCGCCGCTCGATCATGCGGTCGCGACGCGCATCGACGGCTCGTTCGGCGTCGAACGCACGGAAGTGCATTGCCGGCGCTGCGGCGGCCATCTGGGCCACGTTTTCGACGACGGACCGAAGCCCACGGGCCTGCGCTACTGCATGAACGGCGTCGCGATGACTTTCACGCCGGGCGCGGCCTGAACCGCGTTCACACCACGATCAACCCCGACCCGACATCATCATGTTGCTTATCGTCCTTGCCTATCTCGGCGGCGCGCTGACGATTCTCAGTCCGTGCATCCTGCCCGTGCTTCCTTTCGTGTTCTCGCGCGCGGACCAGCCGTTCGTGAAGAGCGGCCTGCCTCTGCTCGCGGGCATGGGCCTGACGTTCGCCGTGGTCGCGACGCTCGCGGCCGTGGGCGGCGGCTGGGTCACGCAAGCCAATCAATACGGCCGCTGGGCCGCGATCGTGCTGCTCGCGGTGTTCGGCCTCACGCTGCTCTTGCCGAGCGTCGCCGAGCGCGTGATGCATCCGCTCGTCAGTGCGGGCAATCGCCTTACCGCCTTCGCGCAGCGCGGCGACGGCAGGCCGAGCTTTGGCGGATCGTTCGTGCTCGGCATCGCGACGGGCCTGCTGTGGGCGCCGTGCGCGGGCCCGATCCTGGGCCTCGTGCTGACCGGTGCCGCGCTCAACGGCGCGAGCGCCGGCACCACGCTGCTGCTGCTCGCCTACGCGGCCGGCGCGGCGACGTCGCTTGCGGTCGCGTTGCTGATCGGCGGGCGCGTGTTCGCCGCGATGAAGCGCTCGCTGGGCGCGGGCGAATGGGTGCGGCGCGGCATTGGCGCGGCGATGCTGCTCGGCGTCGTCGCGATCGCGCTCGGACTCGATACCGGCGTGCTCGCTCGCGTATCGACGGTGGCGACCTCCGGTATCGAACAGCAACTCGTCGACAAGCTCTCGAATAAAAACAATGGCGCGATGATGATGTCCGCGAAGCCCGCGAACAATGGCGCGATGATGCGCGCGAGCACCGAGCCGCCGAAGTCGGCCAACCCCGCGCCGCTGCCCGTCGAAGGCACGCTTCCGTCGCTCGACGGCGCGGTGCAATGGCTCAACTCGCCGCCGCTCACGAAGGAAGCGTTGCGTGGCAAGGTGGTGCTCGTCGATGTATGGACGTACTCGTGCATCAACTGTCTGCGCACGCTGCCGTATGTGAAGACCTGGGCGCAGAAGTACCGCGATCAGGGACTCGTCGTGATCGGCGTGCACGCGCCGGAGTTCGCATTCGAGCGTAACGTCGACAATGTGAAGCAGGCGATTCACGATCTCGGCATCGACTATCCTGTCGCCATCGACAATAACTTTGCGATCTGGCGCGCGCTGAACAATCAGTACTGGCCGGCGCACTATTTCATCGATGCGCAGGGCAATATCCGCTATCACCACTTCGGCGAAGGCGACTATGCGCACTCCGAGCATGTGATCCAGCAACTGCTCGCCGAAGCGGGCCACGGCGCTGCGCCTTCCATGTCGATGACGTCGAAGAGCGGCGACGATGCCATCGGCGAAGGCGCGATGATGCAGGCCGACAACACGGACATGCGTTCGCCGGAGACGTATATCGGCTACGAACGCGCGGAGCAGTTCATGTCGCCGGGCGGCGAAACGCGCGATCGCCTTCAGGACTACGCCGCGCCGAAAGCGCTCGATGTGAACGACTGGGGACTCGCGGGCCCGTGGAAAGTCGGCGCGGAACATGCGACGCTCGAAGGCACGAAGGGCCGCATCGTCTATCGCTTTCATGCGCGCGACCTGCATCTCGTGCTCGGACCGTCGAAGGACGGCAAGCCGGTGCGCTTTCGCGTGAGCATCGATGGCGCGGCACCGGGCGCTTCACACGGCAGCGACGTGCAGGCCGACGGCAGCGGCACTGTGACCGAACAGCGGCTTTATCAACTCGTGCGTCAGACGGGCACCGTCGCGGATCGCACGTTCACGATCGAATTTCTCGACCCCGGGGTCGAAGCGTACGCGTTCACGTTCGGTTGAACGAGACTCATCGAGGAGCAAAGATGTTCAAGACCACCAGCAAGACGTTCAAGGCCGCGAGCGTGGCCGTGCTGTTCGCGGGCGCGTTCGCATTGCAGCGCGTCGCGCATTCGAGCGAGGCCGCCGTGAAGATTCCGCCGCCCGCGCACGACGAAACCGCGGGCGCGGTGCATACGGAAACCGCCGTGTTCGCGGGCGGTTGCTTCTGGGGCGTGCAAGGCGTGTTTCAGCACGTGCGCGGCGTGAAGGAAGTGATGTCGGGTTATGCGGGCGGCGCGGCCGATACCGCGCAATACGATCGCGTCAGCGAAGGCGATACGGGTCACGCGGAGTCGGTGCGCATCACCTACGATCCGGCGCAGGTCTCTTATGGCAAGCTCTTGCAGATCTTCTTCTCCGTCGCGCACAACCCGACGGAGCTGAACTATCAAGGCCCGGATCACGGCACGCAATATCGTTCGGCGGTATTCCCGACGAACACGGCGCAGCGCGAAATCGCCGATGCGTATATCGCGCAACTCGACAAGGCCCACGTGTACAGCGGCAAGATCGTCACGAAGGTCGAAGACTACAAGGGCTTTTATCCGGCCGAAGGCTATCACCAGAACTACCTGACGGAGCATCCGGAAAGCCCATATATCGCGATCAACGATCTGCCGAAAGTCGCGAATCTGAAGCAGATGTATCCGGGCGCGTATCGTCAGGATGCGGTGCTCGTGGCGGTCGCTTCCAGATAAGCGTCGAGATGCCCGACAACCTCGGGCATGTTGCGTCGGCCGAAACCGAGCCGCACATGCGCGTCGCCGTGATCGATGAGCGTCGAAGGCAGTAGCAGCACGCCGGTGCGTTCGAGCAGTTCGGCACAGAACTGTTCGGCGTGCCCGCGTTTCAGACGCACGAAGCCGATGGTGCCCGCGCGCGGACGATGCCATTCGAAGCGATCCGCGTGACGTGCGAAGAAATCGTCGAGCACGCGCAGATTGGCGCGCACGATCGACACATTGCGTTCGATGAGCGCATCGGTATGGCGCACCGCGATCGCCGAGAGATACTCGCTCGGCGCGCTATTGCTGATGGTGAGATAGTCCTTGAACGTGCTCATGCGTTCGAGCACCTGCGCGCTCTTCGTCGCGATCCAGCCGAGGCGAAGCCCCGCGAGCCCATGCGTCTTCGAAAGCGCGCCGAGTGAAATCGCGCGCTCGTACACGTCGCACGCAGCGGGCAGGCGATCGGCGGGATCGTGCTCCAGACCGCGATACACCTCGTCGCTGAAAAGCCACAGCCCATGCTTGCGCGCGAACGCGACGATCGCATCGAACACCTCGCGCGACGGCAGATAGCCGGTCGGATTGTGCGGCGCGCAGATCACGAGCGCGCGCGTGGCGGGCGTAACGAGCTTGTCGAGTTCATCCGGATCGAGCGTCCAGCCCGCCTCCTCGCGCGCTTTCCACGGCGACACACTCACGCCCATCGCCTCGGCCACCGAATAGTGCGACTGATAGCCCGGCATATGCACGATCATGTGATCGTCCGGCGCGAGCATCGTGTGCATGAACGAATAGATGGCTTCCTGCGCGCCTGTGTGCACGATGATGTCGTCCGCGTCGATGTGCTCGTACAACGTCGCGAGCTCGCGTCGCAGCGCGGGCGCGCCGGGATACTCGGTATAGCCGAGCCACGTATCGCGCAATCCGTCGATCGCGCCGGGTTCGTACGCGAGCAACTCACCGATCGACATCGATTCGGGATCGGAACTGCATAGCAAGTGGCGCGCGGTGAATTCATGTCGCGCGAAGTATCGTTCGAGTTTGAAGGGATTCGGTTGCATGGCGTCGCTTGATCGGGATTGAAGAAAGCCGTAGTCTGCGCTTTGAACGCGCGTTCAAACAGCTAAACTTTCTAATTTCGATTAAGGAACGCTAATGCTCGACTACGCTCTGCTCGATGCGTTGCTCGCCGTCGTGCGCACGGGATCTTTCGAGCGCGCGGCGCGCGATCTCAACGTCACGCCGTCAGCAGTGTCGCAGCGTGTGAAGCTGCTGGAAGAGCGCGTCGGCAGCCTGCTCGTCAAGCGCGGCCAGCCGTGCGAGGCGACGGCGTCGGGCGCGCTGCTGTGTCGCCACACCGAACGCGTGCAATTGCTCGAAGCGGAACTCGGCGGGCGCATGCCGGCCTTGCCGGGCGCGCCGAGCGAGCGGCGTGCGAAGCTGCGCATCGCGGTGAACGACGACAGCATGAGCACCTGGTTCATCGACGCCGCTGCGGACTTCTGCATCGAGCGTGAGCTGATGCTGGATCTCGTCGTCGACGATCAGGACCACACCGCGCAACGCATTCGCGAAGGCGACGTGCAAGGCGCAATCACCACGCAGGCCGAACCCGTACCTGGCTGGCGCTCGGTGAAACTCGGGCGCATGCGATATCGCGCCGTGTGTTCACCCGCGTATTTCGAGCGTCATTTCGCTGACGGACTGACACGTGACGCGCTGCGTCGAGCGCCATGCGTCAACTTCAACGAGAAGGATGAATTGCAGAAGCGCTTCGTCAAGCGTGTAAGCCGCGCGGATATCGAGCCGCCCGCGCATGTCGTGCCGCATGGCGAAGGCTTCGTGCGCACGTGCACGTCCGGGCTTGCGTGGGGTATGTGTCCGCAAAGGCTCGTCGCGGCGCAACTGGACAGTGGCGCGCTCGTGGAAGTGTCGCCCGGCGCGCGCCTGGATGTTGACCTTTACTGGCAAAGCTGGCGTCTGTCGGTCGGCTGGCTCGACGACTTCAGCGCGATGCTCAAGCACCGCGCCAAAACCTTGCTCGATTGAGTGTCAGGCGTCGCGCGTTTCGAATGAATCGACGCGATCACGATAAAACGCCAGATGATCCTTTATCGATGCAACCGCGTCGTATGGCGTCTCATAGGACCACACTGCATTGGCGGCTTTTTGTCCACCCGACGGGATGCTGTAATAGCTGCATTCGCCTTTGTAAGGGCAATAAGTCGTGTGCGAGGTGCGTTCGAGTTTCGTCATGTCCACGTCTTCGCGCGGCACATAGAGCACCTCGGGATACGACGCCTCGCGCAAGGATAACGCCCTGGAAGTATCGACGATGACATGCCCGCCCGCCTTCACGATCACGTGCAACGGACTGGGTTCGACCGTGATCGGATGATCGGGGCCGGGAATCTTGACGGCTTTACCCATGAGTGTCTTCCTGCGCATGAACGCGATAGGGCGAATGGAAGAACCGATGGTAGCGCCGTTGCGCAGAACGCGCAGAACCCGGCCGCGTCATCATCAACGGCCAAAATAAACCGGCTTCGTGCCGTCGTCATTCAAAGGCGGCATCATGTTGCGCGTGCCTGAGGCCGATCGGCCCGCCGCTGTCCCGCCGTATGCACCGTTCTGGCGCGATACGCGACTTTCAGCGGCCTGGATATCCGATGGATACGAAGTCTGATCCGAGCGCGACGGATCATAGCCGGCGGCTTCGACCTGCCGCAGATCCTGCTTCACCTGATCGCGCGTAAGCGACGACGAATCGGTTTGCGCGAAAGAGAGCGCCGGCGCCACCACTACAGCGGCGACGGCCACAGCCTTGACGAACGATTTCATGGTGAACCTCCGGTGTGTTGGGCTACGCACGGTGTTTTCTGTGCGTGCTGCATAACTCAGCATCGGCCGTGCCCGACCTCGCCCCCACACCTTCGAATCGCGCGCTACGAGGCCTTGCTTTCGATCGCCTTGACGAGCGCATGCAGCAGGCGGTTCGCGGGCGTCGGGATGCCGAGCGCTTCGCCTCGCCGCACGATCAGCCCGTTCAGATGATCGATCTCGCTCGTCTTGCCGCGCGCCACGTCCTGCGCCGTCGACGAGTACTGGTTCTGCATCGTTTCGGCGATGCGGCGCACGGCGGCATCGACGTCGCCGGGAATGATCACGTTGTCGGCCTTCGCGACCGCGAGACATTCGTCGACGACATCGCGCATCGAGCGCGTGATGCCCTCGCCCTGCACGAGCTTTCCGTACGGCAACTGCGTGATCGCGGACAGCGCGTTATACGCGCAATTCAGCACGAGCTTGGCCCACAGCGCACCGCGCACGTTGTCGGAAATCTCGGTCGGCACGCCCGCCTCGACGAAGGCGCGCGCGACCTCCTCGCTTTTCGTCGACGGCTCGATTACGAGCTCGCCGCGCCCGTTGTGTTTGACGTGCCCCGGCCCCGCCATCCCGGTCGCGACATACACGACCGCGGCCGCCGCTTCCTGCGGCAGCAACTCGCGCAGGCGTTCGGCATTCTCCACGCCGTTCTGCAGCGAGAGCAGCAACGCATCGTGTTCGAGATGCGGCGCGAGCGCCTTTGCAGCGCTCTCGGTATCGGTGGACTTCACGCAGAAGAGCACGAGTTGCGCGCCCTTCACCGCGCTCGCGTCGGTGCTCGCGGCCACGCGCACGCGCTCGTCGAAATGCTGCGTGTCGAGGCGCAGGCCGTCGCGTTCGATCGCTTCGACATGCTGCTGCCGCGCGATCAACACGACCTCGTGACCCGCGCGCGCGAGCATGCCGCCGTAGTAACAACCGACCGCGCCCGCACCCATGACGGCGACTTTCATGTTTCGTTTCCTCGTTGTTTCGTTGCGTTGCTATGGCTCGCAAAAATAACACATGGCTGCCGCATCGGCCGTTGTGTTCGATGCTTCGCATAACCGACGACGCGCAAACGCTTGCGCATTTCTCGCGAATCTCGCCGTGTTGCGCGCCCGCGCGATTTTGTGGGCGGACGCACGATAGTCAGTCGAATTAGCGGTGCACCATATTGTTAAAACAGGTCACGCAGAGATACGCTTCTTTCAGCGGATCGACGATGCTGTCCAAACAATGCCGACCGCTGCGGGGTATGCGGCTCATACCGCATCGATAGCTGAATCCGGGGACCAAATACACGGCGTGCCGGGGGGGAAGCGCTGCGCGCGAAAGTTCGCCCGCGCGGTGCACCGGCACGCCGTGAACTTAGACAAGCGCTGGCTCTGCCACTCGGCGACGAGTAGCGAGAAGCCACAGGCGTGGGCGTTATCACGAGAACAAAAACATGAATCATGGCTATGAAGCATCGCTCGTCAAACGCGTGGTGAACCAGCTCGTAGCGGGCATCGTGAGCGGCGAATACCAGGACAACGTGCTGCCGCCACAAGTCATTCTCTCGAAGCAGCACGGCGTGAGCCGGACCATCATGCGCGAGGCGCTGAGCATTCTCATCTCGCGCCGCATGCTCGACGTGCGACCCAAGACGGGCACACGCATCAAGCCCGCGCGGGAATGGCTCATCATGGATCCCGAGGTCGCCGAGTGGCGCATGCGCGCGCTGCATGACCCGGACTGCATACGCAGGCTGATCGAGTTCCGCGCGCTCGTCGATCCGCCCGCCGCCGCGCTCGCCGCGACGCGCGCGAACCGGCACCAGCGCATCGCCATCAATGCGGCCTATCAGCGGCTTTTGCACGCGAGCCCGTCCGAACCCCTTCAGTCCGCCGCGGAAGAGGCGCTACAGGCCGCTATCGTCGATGCAAGCGGCGACGAAGTGCTGCGCCAGATGGGCAGCGTCGTGCGCGTCGGCATCCGGACGATGAAGGCAGCCTTGCGCGCGCAGCCGCATGCGCTGCCACGCGTGCCCGACTCGCAGCTCGGCGATTACGGCCGGCTCGTGCGGGCCATCGAAACCGCCGATGGAGACGGCGCGCGCACGGCCATGTCGCAGGTGCTGGCGCGCACGGCTGCGCTCTGGATCGAAGAAATCGCCTGAACGCAGGGTTTCCGCCATACCGGTGCCGCGGCCGCAGGGCCGCCTGCATCGCCTCCACCGCCGTTCCGGGCGCATATCTTGCGCGCCTCCAGCCGCAGTTTCGCCTCGCATGCGCCGTCCGCGTGACTACAATGAGTGATGCCGCGGCATGCGACGAATCATGGCCTCTCCGTCCTGCGGAGCGCCTGGCGTTGGAAAAACGGAGGCAAGAATGGCAGAGCTCGAAAAGGAAAAGGTCGTCGACGTCCTGAACAGGATCCTCGAATCCGAACTGGCGGGCGTCGTGCGCTACACGCACTATTCGTTTCTCGTGTTCGGCTTCGGACGCATTCCCATCGTGTCGTGGCTGCGCGCGCAGGCCGATGAATCGCTCGTGCATGCGCATCAGGCCGGCGAATGGATCACGACGCTCGGCGCCTATCCATCGCTCGCAATCGGCCCGCTGCTCGACAATCACACCTTCGACATCGCGACGATCCTGCGTGAATCGCTGCAGGCGGAAAACGTCGCGCTCGGTCTTTATCGCGACTTGCTGACGCTCGTCGAGGGCCGCTCCGTCGCGCTCGAAGAATACGCGCGGCAGATGATCGAAACCGAGGAGATGCACGCGGGGGAAGTGGACAAGATGCTGCGCAAGCCGGGCGAAGTCGAAACGTCGCCCGAGCGCCGCACGGGGCACAACTGAGCTGAAATAAAAACGCCGGCCCGCGTGTGCGGCCGGCGTTCGATTTCAGTTGCGCGTGCGTTACTTCGGCTGCGCCACCGTGCGCAGATACGGCTTGAGCGTCTTGAAGCCGTCCGGATACTTCTTCTTCGCGTCGTCATCCGATACGGACGTGGGGATGATGACGTCCTCGCCCGGTTTCCAGTTCACCGGCGTCGCGACCGTGTGCTTCGCGTTCAGTTGCAGCGCGTCGAGCAGGCGCAGCACTTCGTCGAAGTTGCGGCCCGCGCTCATTGGATACGTGAACGTAGCCTTCACCTTCTTGTCCGGACCGACGATGAACACGGCGCGGATCGTCGCGTTGTCGGCTGCCGTGCGCGGATTCGCGCCGCTCGCGTTCGGGTGAATCATGTCGTAGAGCTTCGCGACGTTCAGATCCGCGTCGCCGATCATCGGATAGTTGACCGCGGTGCCCTGCGTCTCCTCGATATCCTTGGCCCATTGCGAGTGATTCGTCACCGGATCGATCGAGAGTCCGATCACCTTCGTGCCGCGCTTGTCGAACTCGGGCTTGAGCTTGGCCATGTAGCCGAGCTCGGTCGTGCAGACGGGCGTGAAGTCCTTCGGATGCGAGAACAGGATCGCCCATTTGTCGCCGATCCACTCGTGAAAGCGAATCGTGCCTTCGGTCGTCTCCGCCGTGAAATCGGGGGCTTCATCACCAATGCGTATAGCCATATCAAATTCTCCACGTGAGGAAAGTCCGGTGAACGTTCCGCAAGCAACAGGAACGGATTCCGGGTTGAAAATCGCAACTGTGCAACTGATTATAGTGCGCCGCGCATCCGTGCTTTATGCCGTCCGCGTATGTCCTTGACCGTTGTGGGGTCTTGCGCCGCGCGAGCGCAGCCACAACCGGCGCCGGGCGCGGCACGTTTCCTGCTGCAAGCCGCTCGCCGTGCACGAACGTACTCGTAAAACGTGTCGTTGCACGCGCATCGCTTAGCAGCGCTCGAATTCCCCGGCAAAATCTGCTATCACGAAACGGCAATACGTCAGAACGAACGTGCAGGTGTGAAGCAAGCGGCGTGTGCATCATCCCGCACTTGAACGGGCGACAGACTTCGCCGCGCCACCGGGCGCGGCCTCGCTGCCGCCGCACAGGAGGCGATCGTGACCGTCATGCAAAGAAAGTCCGTTGCTACGCTGCAAAGCGAAGCGGAAGAAACCGAGGAAGTGCTTCAGGAACACGGCGGCCACACGCTGAAACGTTCGCTCACCGCACTCGATGTCGTGTTGCTCGGCATAGGCTGCATCATCGGCGCGGGGATTTTCGTGCTGACGGGCCACGCGGCCGCGACCAACGCCGGGCCCGCGATCATCCTGTCGTTCGTATTGGGCGCGATCGTCTGCGCGCTCGCGGGACTGTGTTATGCCGAAATGGCGTCCACTGTGCCGGTTTCCGGCAGCGCCTACACGTATGCCTATGCGACGATGGGCGAGCTGATCGCATGGCTCATCGGCTGGGATCTGATCCTGGAATACGCGGTCGGCGCGACGACAGTCGCCATCGGCTGGTCCGGCTATGTCGTGAGCTTTCTGCATTCGCTCGGCATCGACATACCGGAGCAGCTCGCGAAAGCGCCCTTCGCCTACGATCCCGGTCACGGCTGGAGCCACGTCGGCGCGATCCTCAACGTGCCTGCGATGGTGATCGTCGGGCTCATCACGATGCTGCTCGTGATTGGCATACGCGAGTCGGCGCGCGTGAACAGCTTCATCGTCATCATCAAGGTGCTGATCGTGATCGCGTTCATCGCCGCGGGCATCGCGTTCGTGGACAGGAGCCACTGGGTCACCGCGCAAAACCCGACAGGCGCGTTCATTCCGCCGAACACAGGAGAATCGGGCGTGTTCGGCATGAGCGGCGTGCTGCGCGGCGCGGCGGTCGTGTTCTTTGCCTATATCGGCTTCGATTCGGTGTCATGCGTCGCGCAGGAGACGCGCAACCCGAAACGCGACATGCCGATCGGCCTGCTCGGCTCGCTCACGATTTGCACGATCCTCTATGTGCTCGTGTCGTATGTGCTGACGGGCATCGTGTCATACGACAAGCTCAACGTGGCCGATCCGATCGCAGTCGGCGTCGATGCGATCGGCATGCGCTGGCTCTCACCCATCGTCAAGCTGGGCGCGATCTTCGGCCTCACGTCGGTGATTCTCGTGCTGCTGCTGTCGCAGCCGCGCATCTTCTATTCGATGGCGCGAGACGGCCTCCTGCCGCCGTTTGCATCGAAGATTCACCCGCGCTTTCAGACGCCCTACATCACGACGATCATCACCGGCATCATCGTGATGATCCTGGCGGGGCTTTTGCCGATAGGGCTCGTTGGCGAGCTGGTGAGCATCGGCACGCTGTTCGCGTTTATGGTCGTGTGTATCGGCGTGCTGGTGCTGCGCATCACGCAGCCGAATCTGGAGCGCGCGTTCAAGACACCCGCGGTGTATGTCGTCGCTCCGCTCGGCGCGCTGTCCTCGCTCTTCCTGATGTCCGGACTGCCCGCCGATACATGGATACGGCTCATCGTATGGATGGCGATCGGCGTCGTGATCTACTTCGGCTATGGCATACGCCACAGCAGGCTGCGCAATCAGCGGGAGACTGCGCCGAAGCACACCGCGCGTGGATAACATGCAATGCAATGGGCCGCTCGACGCGGCCCATTGTCATTCGGACGCGCGTTTCGATTCGTGTTCGCGCGCTTCTTCAGGGCTTTCGTAGATATACGGCGCGACGCCGCGGCGCTTCAATGCATCGCCGAGTTTGAGGCGCAGGAAGCTGCTCGTCGTATAGCGCGTCACGCGGTCGTAGAGGCCATCGACGAGCTTCGTCACCATCTCCGAATAGGCGTCGAGCATGTCGGGCCGAATGGAAAAGTTATCGTAATTCACGATCGCGTGCGGCTTCGTCCTCATGGCCGCCAATTGCTTTTCGACTTCGACGCGTATCGCTTCGACATCGCTCAGGCTCTTTACTTCATGGCCTTCGAAGTTGATGAAGAAGAGATTCTTTTCCGGGTCGTAGCTGAAGCGTTCCGACAGATCGAGCCTGAGCAGCACATTGCGAAGACCCATCGGCGCGTCGCGGAAAATGCGTTCGTCCATCAGACGCGGCGGCGTATCCATGATCGGCCTGAAGCCCATTTGCCCGACGATATCCCGTTCGATATCGATACCGGGCGCGACTTCCGTGAGCGCGAGGCCCTTGTCCGTGAGTTCGAACACGCAGCGCTCGGTGATATAGAGCACGGTCTGCCCGCGCTCGGCCGCATAACGGCCGCTGAACGTACGATGCTCGACCGCATCGACGAACTTGCGGCAATCGCCTTCGCGGCGAATCCTGAGCTTGCCGTCGCCGATAGCGACATCCAGCTTGCCCGCGTTGAACGTGCCCACGAACACCACTTTCTTCGCCGCCTGGCTGATGTTGATGAAGCCGCCCGCGCCGGCCAGCTTCGGCCCGAACTTGCTCACGTTGAGATTGCCGTCGGCGTCCGCCTGCGCGAGACCGAGGAACGCGATATCGAGGCCGCCGCCATCGTAGAAATCGAACTGATAGGGCTGATCGATGATCGCCTGCGTATTCGTGGCCGCGCCGAAGTTGAGGCCGCCCGCCGGAATGCCGCCGATCACGCCGGGCTCGGTCGTCATCGTGAAGAGGTCGATCACCTGCTCCTCGTTCGCGACGCTCGCGATGCCTTCCGGCATGCCGATGCCGAGATTGACGACGCTGTTGGCCATCAGCTCGAATGCGGCGCGCCGCGCGATGATCTTGCGTTCCGTGAGCGCCATCGGCGGCACGGAACTCGCGGCCACGCGCAGCTCGCTCGAAAATGCCGCGCTGTATTGCTCGCCGAAGGTCTGCCAGTGATTGTCGGACTTCGCGACCACGACGCAATCGACCATCACGCCGGGAATTTTCACGTGACGCGAATTGAGCGTGTTCGACTCCGCGAGCCGCTCGACCTGCGCGATCACGATGCCGCCCGAATTGCGCGCGGCCATCGCGATGGACAGCGCTTCGAGCGTCAGCGCTTCCTTTTCCATCGTGATGTTGCCGTTCAGATCGGCGGTCGTGCCGCGCACGATCGCGACATCGATCGGAAAGGTCTTGTAGTACAGATAGTCCGTGCCGTCGATGGGCATGAGCCGCACGAGATCGTCGGTCGTGCGCGCGTTGAGCTTGCCGCCGCCGTTGCGCGGATCGACGAAGGTGCCGAGGCCGACCGTCGAGAGCTGCCCGGGCCGATGCGCGGCGATATCGCGAAAGAGTTGCGAGATCACGCCTTGCGGCAGGTTGTACGCTTCGACGCGGTTCTCGATCGCCATCTTCTGCAGGCCCGGCACGAGTCCCCAGTGGCCGCCTATCACGCGTTTGATCAGGCCTTCATGCGCCAGGTGATTGAGGCCTTTCGTGCGGCCGTCGCCCTGACCCGCGGCATAGACCAGCGTGAGATCCCCGATCGGATCGCTGCCTTCGACAAAGCGTTCCTCGAGCGCGATCGCCACTTCCTCCGCGAAGCCGATGCCGACGAAACCGCTTGTCGCGAGCGTATCGCCCGAGCGGATCAGGCGCACCGCCTCGCGCGCAGAGACGATCTTGCCGCGCTCGACGAGGCGCGCGGTAGAGGGGAACGGATGGCGGGTCGGCGGGCTGCTGGCGGTCATGGCGTCTCCTGTGTGCCGCATGTCTTGTCTTGAGTCTCGCGCAATCCGCGGCCGCCCGCTTGCGCCGGATGCACGCAAATCAGCCGATTTGCGCCGTCATATTTCGACCCGCGCGCCGAGCTCGATCACGCGATCGGCCGGTAATCGCAAATAGGCCGCTACGTTGCCCACATTGTGCAGCATGATCGCGAAGAGGCGTTCGCGCCATAAGGCCATGCCGGTGCCCGGCGTCGGCACCACGGTTGCACGCGAAAGGAAATACGAAATCGTCGCGCGATCGAACTTGAGCCCCGAAGAGCGGCACTTTTCGAGCGCGGCAGGCAGGTCAACTTCGTCCTTGAAACCGTAGTTCACGGTCACCTGAAAACAGCCGTTGCCGAGCGTCTCGATACAGACGCGGCGCGCCTCCTCGACCCACGGCACCGGCTCGGTGGTGACCGTCAGAAACACCGTGTGTTCGTGCAGCACGCGGTTATGCATGAGGTTGTTCAGCAACGAATGCGGCACGCCGCTGGGATCGTTCGACATGAATATCGCCGTGCCCTCCACGCGTGCGGGCGCGCGTGCGATGAGGCTCTTGAGGAAGGGCTTGAGCGGCGTCGCGCCGGCGCGCACGCGAGCCTCCTGGATCATCATTTGCGCGCCGCGTCCCCACGTCGCCATGACGGTGAACATCACGAGACCGATAGCGACCGGAAACCAGCCGCCCTCCGCGATCTTCAGGCAATTCGCCGAGAAGAACATCGCGTCGATGACGAAGAAGAAGGCCGTCGCGACGACGCATAGCGCCCAGTTGTAGTGCCACGCGTAGCGGATCACGAAGAACGTCAGCACCGTCGTGATGAGCATCGTACCGGTGACGGCGATGCCGTATGCGGAACCGAGCGCAGTCGACGAGCCGAAGCCCAGCACGGCCGCGACCACCGCGAGCAGGAGCGTCCAGTTGATGCCCGGCACATAGATCTGCCCGATCTCCTTCGCCGACGTGTACACGACGCTCATGCGCGGCAGGAAGCCGAGCTGCATCGCCTGCTTGGTCATCGAATAGGTGCCGGAGATGACGGCCTGCGATGCGATGACCGTCGCGATGGTCGAGAGCACGACCATCGGATAGAGCATCCACGATGGAAAGAGCCGGTAGAACGGATTCTGCAAGGCGCCCGGGTCCGTGATCAGCAGCGCGCCCTGTCCGAGATAATTGAGCGCGAGCGCGGGAAAGACCACGGCGAACCACGTGAGGCGGATCGGCCGCGAGCCGAAGTGGCCCATGTCGGCATAAAGCGCTTCGGCTCCCGTGAGCGAAAGCACGACCGCACCGAGGGCGACGAACGCGAGCCAGCGATGATGCAGGCAGAATGCGAGCCCTTCGAGCGGATTGAGCGCCACGAGAATATGCGGTGCATCCTTGATGTTCACGACACCCGACACCGCCAGTATCGCGAACCACAGCACCATTACCGGCCCGAACACCGCGCCGATGCCCGATGTGCCGTGCTTCTGCATCACGAAGAGTGCGATCAACGCGACGAGCGTCACGGGCACGACATAGGGCTGCAGCCCCGGCGCGGCCACTTCGAGCCCTTCCACCGCGCTCAGCACGGAAATGGCCGGCGTGATGACGCCATCGCCGTAAAAGAGCGCGGCGCCCATCACGCCGATGAGCAAGAGCACATGCTTCAGCCGCTTCTTCGATTCGACCGATGACGCCGCGAGCGCGAGCAGCGCCATGATGCCGCCTTCGCCGTGATTGTTGGCGCGCAGGATCAGCGTCACGTATTTGAGCGACACGATGATCGTGAGCGACCAGAAGATGAGCGACACGATGCCGATCACGTTCGCGGGCTGCAATGGCAGACCGCCCGCGGGATCGAAGACGGTCTTGAGCGTATAGAGCGGACTCGTGCCGATGTCGCCGTAGACGACGCCGAGCGCCGCGAGCGAGAGCCCCATCAATGCCGGGTGGCCGTGCGGCTCGGGCGCGTGCTTGTCGTCGGCCGGAACGCCGGGTGCAGTCGATCCCATGATTCCTCCCTTCCTTTTTCCGGGCCGCCGCGTGGGACGGCCTATTTGTCAGAGGATGAGCGTCTGCGTTGCTGTGTCGATCGAAGCTATGTCGATCAAAGTATAGGAACGAAGCGCGGTTATGTCCGCGCAAGCTTCCTTACGCATATTTGATCTGCGCAACCGCGCGCAAGTCATCGGCGGTGGCGGTGCCGTAGCCGAAGAACTCCAGATACGCCGGAATCATTTCGAAAAGCATGTCCGTGCCGACCTGCACGGCGCAGCCCTTGTCCTTGGCTGCGCGCAAGAGCGGCGTGTACTCCGATTTCATCACGACTTCGCCGACGAACGTGCCCGGCGCGATGCGGTCGATATCGAACGGCAAGGGGTCTGTTTCCTTCATGCCGAGCGGTGTCGCGTTCACGATCACGTCGAAGCCGGCGGGATCTTTCGTGTCCGTTCTTACGACGAGCTTGGGATAGTGCTCGCGCAAGCGCGACGCGAGCCCTTCGACCGAAGCCGTGTTGGTATCGAAGATCGCGAGTTCCGCGACGCCTGCCGCCGCGAGCGATGCCGCGATCGGCGACCCGACGCCGCCGCTGCCGAGCACGAGCACGCTCGTGCCCGCGAGCTTGCGGCCCTTGCGTTCGACGCCGCGCACGAAACCCGCGCCATCGAACTGATCGCCGACGAGCGTGCCGTCCGGGCGTTTGAGGATTGCGTTGCAGGCTCCGGCGATGCGCGCGGTCGGGCTGACTTCATCCATCAGTCCGACGGTCGTGATCTTGTGCGGCATGGTGACGAGCGCGCCGCGAATGTTGGTCAGCTTGAACAGATGCGGCAGGAACGCGACGTAATCCTCGGGTTTGACGCCCATCGGCACGACGACGGCGTCGATGTTCTGTTTGTCGAACCAGGGGTTGTAGATCATCGGCGCCTTGAACGCTTCGGTCGGGTAGCCGAGGTGGGCAATCAGAGTGGTCTTGCCGCTGATCATGGCAGCTCCTTGTGAGGATGTCGCGTGCGCATGTTTGCGCGCGCCCGTCACCATGATAGTTCGGCTTCGCTTGCCGCAGTGCGGCATTTGTTCGAAGTGTCAGTGACTCGCGCCGAGATACGCGGCCTTCACCGATGGATCGTTGCGCAACTGCTCGGCCGGCCCATGTGTCGCGACGCGGCCGTTCTCCAGCACATAGCCGTAATCCGCGACGTTGAGCGCGGCGGCGGCGAACTGCTCGACGAGCAGCATCGTGACGCCATCGGCTTTCAGGCGCTCGATGATGCGAAATACTTCGTCGACGAGAATGGGCGCGAGGCCCATCGATGGTTCGTCGAGCAGCACGAGGTCCGGATTGAGCATGATCGCGCGCGCCATCGCGAGCATTTGCTGTTCGCCGCCCGATAGCGTGCCTGCGAGCTGATTGCGGCGCTCTTTCAATCGCGGAAACAGGTCGATCGCGCGTTCGAGATCGGCGTTGACGTCGCCTTTCGGACGCGACCACGTCAGGCGCGGGAATGCGCCGAGGAGCAGATTGTCGGTGACGGACATGGTCGCGAAGACGCGACGCCCCTCGGGGGAATGCGCGAGCCCGAGACGCGCGATCTTGTGCGACTCGAGCGAGTCGATGCGCTTTGTGTTGCTGCCGACGCCCATCGTGATTTCGCCTTCCGTCGGTTTGATCATGCCGGAGATCGCGCGCATGGTTGTGGTCTTGCCTGCGCCGTTGGAGCCTATCAGGGTGACTACCTTCGCCTTGGGCACGTCTAGCGAAATGCCGTGGAGGACTTTGACTTTGCCGTAGCCGGCGTGGAGGTTTTTTATCGTCAGCATTTCTGGTTTTCGCTTTAGGCTTTTTTTGGTGGAATCCTGATTTCGTGTCGGTCTATTGGCTCTGCCCCTATGCGGGGCGGCAGTCACTTTCTTTGCTGCTGCAAAGAAAGTAACCAAAGAAACAGCTATCCCCAGCCTAAGCACTTCACACCGGCCGCGGCACAGGCGATTGGCTGAATGGCCCGGCTGTAGCGAGTGCCCTCACAAGCAGATAAGAGCTTGGATCGCGCACGGTCTGACTCATCGCACCACACAACACACTGGTTCAGCACCAAATAGCTCCGGCCCGCTACGCGGCCGACCGGTCAATCGGGTTTGCGTGTGCTTCTTTGCTGATGTCTCCAACTCAATGCACCGCACATGTATTCCGTCGGTTTCCCTTGTAGACCCAGCGGCAGCGCGTAGCGCTGTGCCGGAGCTATTTGGTGCTGAACCAGCGCCTTAAAACAACTAGCTCGTCAGACCGTGCGCGATCCAAGCCCGAGTGGGCCTTTGGGGGCGACACTTAGGCGAGTGCCATCGGCGGCTGGCAAGCATGGCCAAACTGCGTGTGACCTCGGGCCTGAACGAGCTGCTTTCTTTGGTTACTTTCTTTGCAGCAGCAAAGAAAGTGACCCCCGCCCCGGGGAGGGGCAGTGCTAATAGACCGACACGAAACCGGGATCCGGCAAAGCAAAAAAAAACCCCAAATCAAGCAACCTGAGCCGCCTGCCCACCCAAATAAGCCTCGATAACTTTCTCATTAGCCTGAATCTCCGAAGGCTTCCCTTCAGCGATCTTCTGCCCGAAATCCAGCACCGAAACGGTATCGCAAACACTCATGACGACATCCATATGATGCTCGATCAAAACGAGCGTAATCCCATGATTGCGCACCTTGCGAATGATCGCGACGAGTTCGCGAATATCCGGCGCGGTCAACCCCGCCGCTGGTTCATCGAGCAAAAGCAGTTGCGGATCGAGCGCCAGAGCACGAGCAATTTCAAGCAGACGCTGCTTGCCGTAAGGTAAATTGCGCGCTTCCTCCGCAGCGACATTCTCCAGCCCGACAAAGCGCAGCATGTTGAACGCACGCTCACGCGCCGCACGTTCCTCACGTCGATATCGCGGACTCATCACGCCGACATCCGCGAAGTTCGACTCGAACGTATGATGCAAGCCGACGAGCACATTCTCCAGCGCCGTCATCTCGCCAAAGAGCTGCACGTTCTGAAACGTCCGCGCAATGCCCGAGAGCGCGATCTTCGATGACGTCCGCCCCGCGAGCGACTGCCCTTCGTATTCGATCGCACCCGCCGTCGGCACATAGATGCCCGTCAGCACGTTCATCATCGTGCTCTTGCCCGAGCCGTTCGGACCAATGAGGCCGTGGATCGTGCCGCGCTTCACCGTCAGGTTCACGTCGTTCAACGCCTTCAGGCCGCTGAACTGCATCAGCACGCCGCGCACGTCGAGGATCGTATCCGCGCCCTGCGTGCCGACCGCCGCCACCGCATCGTCCTGGCGCGTCTGGGTCGCGAGTTCATCGGTATCGACCTTCGTCACACGCACGCGGCCAAGGTTCAGCGTCTTGCGCACGAAGCCGACGATGCCGTCCTGCAGGTAATACACGACGAGCAGGATCATCAGACCGAAGATGGTGAGGCGCCAGTCGGTCAGCGCTTCGATCCAGAACGAGAACACCGCGAGGCCCGCCGTGCCGATGACCGGCACCGCCACGCGCTGCAGCGTCGTGGTCTTGCGCACGAGCGCGAGCACCGCGCCCGCGACGACGACGACCGCCAGCGCCGTCGCGACGACGCGAAAGTTTGCGATATCGTCGAGCAGCTTCGGCAACATCACGATGACCGTCGAGCCGATGATCGCGCCCGTGCGCGTCTTGCGTCCGCCCATGATGATCGCGAGCAGGAACAGGATAGTGAGTTCGAAGTTATACGTGTTCGGCGAAATGTACTGCTCGGAATACGAATAGAGACAGCCCGCAAGTCCCGCGAAGCCCGCGCTGATCACGAACGCATAGACCTTGTAGCGATACACCGACACGCCCATGCAATCCGATGCGATCGGGCTATCGCGCAACGCCTCGAACGCGCGCCCGAGATGCGACTTCAGCACGCGATGCACGACGATCAACGACACGACGAGCAATGCCGCGACGAGCCAGTAGTACTGCACTTCGTCGAGCCGGTGACCCGCGAACATCGGCTTCGGGATCTTGAGGCCCATCGGTCCGTTCGTCAGGAAATCCATCTCGTTGATGAGGATCTGGATGATCGTGCCGAACGCGAGCGTCACCATCGCGAGATACGGGCCGGACACGCGCAGCGCGGGCAACGCGAGGATCGCGCCGAAGCCGGCCGTCACCAGAATCGAAAGCGGCGCCGTCACATAGAACGGCATGCCGAGCTTCATGAACAGCACGCCCGCCGTGTACGCGCCCACGCCGAACAGACCCGCATGACCGAGCGACACCTGGCCGGTATAACCCACCACGATATCGAGCCCGAACAAAAGGATCGCGTAAATCATGATGGTTTCGACGAGGTGGATGTAGTACGGATTGCCCGATACCACCGGAAAAATCGCGAGCACGGCAAGCCCGACGATCGCCGCAATCCAGTTCTTTGCTTTCATCGTCGCCGCCTCAGACTTTCTTGATCGCCATCTTGCCGAAGAGACCTGCGGGCTTGACCGCGAGCACGATCAAGAGCAGCACGAGTCCCGGCACGTCTTTGTAGCCGGTGGAAATATAGAATCCGGTCGTCGTTTCCGCGATGCCGAGAATCATGCCGCCGACGATGATGCCCATGCCGCTCGACAAGCCGCCGATGATCGCGACGGCGAAGGCCTTGAGGCCGAGCACCGCGCCCATCGTCGCGCCCGTCAATGTGAGCGGCGCGATCAAAACCCCTGCAAATGCAGCGGTCAGCGATGAAAGCGCATACGAGAACGTGATGACGAGCCCGGTGTTGATGCCCATGAGCGACGCAGCATCGCGATCGTTCGCGGTCGCGACCACGGCCTTGCCGAAGATCGTCTTGCGGTTGAAGAACTCGACCGCGAGCATCATCACGAGCGCGCCGCCGACGACGAGCAGTTCCATCGGCAGCACGTTTGCGCCGAACACCTTGAGCGGCGCTTCGGGCAGCGGCGACGGAAAGCGCAGATCGTCGCGGCCCCATACGTTTTCCGCGACGTTCTTGAAGATGATGCCGAGCGCGATCGTCGACATGATCCAGCCGAATTCGGACTTGATCTTGATGGCGGGCCGCACGCCGATGCGCTCGACGAATGCGCCTTGCATCAGGCCGAAGAGGCATACGAGCGGAATCATCAGCCAGTAGTTGACGCCTGCGGAGACGAGCGTCAGGCCGACGAGCGCGCCGAGCATCAGGGCATCGCCCTGGCCGAAGTTCAATGTGCCCGATGTGGCGAAGGTGAGCTGATAGCCGAATGCGATCACGGCGTAGATCATGCCGAGGGCTATGCCGCTGTAGATGAGTTGCAGGAGGATCATCGCGGGTTTTTGGGCGGTTGGGGTTGGTGCGCTTATGCTTTCGTGGAATCCTGATTTCTTGTCGGTCTATTGGCTCTGCCCCTCCCCGGGGCGGGGGTCACTTTCTTTGCTGCTGCAAAGAAAGTAACCAAAGAAACAGCTATCCCCAGCCTAAGCACTTCACACCGGCCGCGGCACAGACGATTGGCCTAATGGCCCGGCAGTAGCGAGTGCCCTCGAAAAACTCACCGGGCTTGGACCGCGCACGGTCTGACTCATCGCGCCACACAACAAGCTGGTTCAGCACCATATAGCTCCAGCCCGCTTCGCGGCCGATGGGTCAATCGGGTGCGCGCGCGCTCCCTCTTCGGTTTCCCTCGCATACCCCACGGCAGCGCGTAGCGCTGTGCCGAAGCTATTTGGTGCTGAACCAGCGCCTTAAAACAACTAGCTTGTCAGACCGTGCGCGAGCCAAGCCCGGTAAGTCCTTTGGGGGCGACACTTAGGCGAGTGCCACCGTGGGCTGGCAAGCATGGCCAAACTGCGTGTGACCGCGGGCGGTGAGAAGCTGCTTTCTTTGGTTACTTTCTTTGCAGCAGCAAAGAAAGTGACCCCGCCCCGGGGAGGGGCAGTGCCAATAGACCGACACGAAATCAGGATTCCACCGGCAAAGCCCCTTAAAAAAACGGCAACGTCAATTAGAAGCAGTAGTAGCCTGCTTGCTACGCAAAGTCCCGCCGCCTTTCTTGTCGGCGTCATACGCATAGATCACGCGGCCGCTCTTCACCTCGCCGATCACCGGCACATTGGGCGAAATTGCTTCATGATCGCCCTTGGAGAAAGGCTTGTCGTAGACCATCACCACGCCTTCGACCTTCGTGTTCAGGCCTTCGAGCGCTTCCTTCACCTTAGGACCATCCGTCGTGCCGGCCTGCTTGATCGCCGCCGCGAGCAGGTACACCGAGTCATAACCTTGCGCCGCCGACACCGGCGAATCGATGCGATCGTTCTTCGGCTTGAATTCCTTCAGGTACGCATCGATAAAGGCTTTGCGCTTCGGCGTATTCGCTTCCTGAATGAAGGTCTGCGGCATGCGCGCGCCTTCGCCGTTCGCGCCGGCATTGTCGATATAGTTCGCCATCGAAAGCGTCCAGCTGCCAATCAACGGCACCTTCCAGCCGAGCTTCGACATGCCGTTCGCAATCTGCGCGAGCTCCGGCCCGATGCCGTAAGTCAGCACCGCTTCGGCGCCCGCTTCTTTCGCCTTCAGCAACTGGGCCGTCATGTCGACGTCCTTGATGTTGAACTTTTCGACAGCCACAGGCTTCACGCCTTTCGCGGCCAGCGCCTTTTCAAGATCTTCGCGGCCAAGCTGACCATAGTTCGTCGAATCGGCGAGAATCGCGACCTTCTTGAAGCCACGCTTCGTCACCGCTTCCTCGACGATCATCGGCGCCTGGATGCGGTCGGCGGCCGCGTTGCGGAACACGTAGTTATCGGGCTGATCGTCGAATTGCTTCGTCACCACCGTGCCGGTCGCGACATTGTTGAAGACGGGAATCTTCGCTTCCTGGAAGAAGCGCTGCGACGCGAGCGCCACACCCGTATTGATATAGCCGACGACCGCGACGACCTTCTCCTTGTTGATGAGCTCCTGCGCGATCTGCACGCCGCGCTCGTTCTTCGCCTCGTCATCGCGTTCGACGAGCACGATCTGTCGGCCGAGCACGCCGCCGGACTTGTTGATCTCCGCCGTGGCGAGACGAACGCCGTCGCGCATGCTGACACCCATGGATGACGAACCGCCCGTAAACGGACCATCGACGCCGATCTTGATCGGGTCCGCCGCGTGCGCCATCGAGAAAACGCCGAACGCGAGCGTGCTCGCGATGAGCTTCATCTTCATACCCATGTGTGTCTCCATCGCCTGATCGTTTTTTGAAAGTCCCATGCATCGCGCGAAAACCCTGCAATGCTTTTTAAATGCATTGCGCGTTATCGATTACATGGGCTGTGAGCGAGTGTAGAAAAATGTAAGGATATGACCATATTCGGACATACCCGAAGAGCACGAGCGTTAGCCCACACCTGACGCATCGTAAGGGTGCACAGCATGGAATAAGCGTTAAAGAAGCATTGCGCGGACAGGATTTGGACAGCATCCCGAAGCGTTTTTTTAGTTTCGGGAAAGCGAAGAGACAGCGGGTATACGCGTAAGGACGCGCAAAAAAAAAACGCGCGGCGTCCCCGGAGGATCACCGCGCGCAACCTTGCGCACTCTCAGGTTCTTTCAGCGAATAAGAGCTTTATCGCGATGCACCGCTTTAGCGCGGCGCGCCGGTTTCGATCGCGTGAGCGAACTGGCGCAGCACCGCGCCCGATGCATCGGTGACGGCCCAGAACGTCATGCCGTCATGGTTCCAGCGCGCGAGTGCGTAGCCATCGTCGGACTGTGTGACGACCGGCGAGAACTCCTTGTCGTTCGCATCGCTCTTTACGTCGCCTTTGCGCTCGGGAAACACGTACACGTCGATCGGATGCTTCAGGTAGCGATACACCACGACCGCAACCGGCCGATGATCGATGTAATCCAGCCGTCCGCCGACGAGCGCGAAGCCCGGTCCCGCCGGATCGATCACCGGCGGCGCATAGTCGATGCGGCCGTTGAACCACGGCTTCACCGTGTGCTTGTCGCTGGAGAGCACGTCGATCGGACGGTCCGACATCAGCGCGCGCACATGGCTCGACACGATCTCCTGCGCGATCGGCGAAGCGCCCGCCACGCCCGTCATGAGCGGCGCGGCCTGAAACCACAGCATCGCGCCGAGCACGAGCGCGGAGAGCGTCGCGCCCGCGAACGCGCCGCCGAAGAACGGCCAGGGCGCCGAGAACAGGTTGCTCCAGCCGCCCTTCGCCGCGCGCTCCGGCAAGCGCGTGCGGGCGTCCCGTTCGGCTTCCTCCCGCACACGCGCCAGCACTTGCGCCCGCAGATGCACGGGTGCGCGCTGATAGAGCGAACCATCGGTGAGCCTCGTATCGAGCGAGGCGGTGTCGTTATTTTCCATTTCCCGACTCCTCTGAATGTCCCGGTCCGGCACGGCGCACGAGCCGCACGCTCGGCTTGTCCTGCCCGCCCTGGGCCGCGCGAACCGCCCCCGCCAGCATTTTGCGACCGCGCGCGAGCCGCGACATCACCGTGCCGATCGGTACGCCTGTCACGGATGCGACTTCCTTGTAACTCATGTCTTCCAGCTCACGTAACACCAGCACCTCGCGAAAGGCGATCGGCAGCGCCTCCAGTGCGCGATGCACCAGATGAACTTCGTCGCGGCGCACGGCGAGCGTTTCCGGATCGGCCGCGCCTTCCTCCGACCAGCCCGGCAACGCCTCGTCGCCGCCCAGTTCCTCGTCGTAGGGCGTCGCGTCCGCGAGTTGCACGCGCCGCCGCCATTCCGTGAACCACGTATTGCGCACGATCGCGAGCAGCCATGCCCGCGCGTTCGCTTCCTCGCCGCCCTCGAATCCGCCGAAAAAACGGAACGCGCGCAGATACGCTTCCTGCACGACGTCGTCGGCGTCGGTCGCACTGCCCGACAGCCAGCGCGCGAGGTTGTACGCGGCGTCCAGGTGCGGCATCACCGTCGCCTCGAAGCGCGCGTGCACCGCCTCGGCGCCCGCCTGGCCGCGGCGCCCGGACTTGTCTTCTTTCGACCTGCTTGGCCACATCGCGCGGGGTCTCCTTTCGACAACCACGTTCGGAAAACATCGTTCGGGCGCGACCGGCATCGCTTTCTCGCGCCTTCCCCTCCGTTACTCCTCTCGCGGACGGTTTATTCCCGTTTGCAGCAGCGACTCAAAAAAATATAGCGGGAATATCCCGCCATCTTCGCCGGTTCGATGGACGGATGCCCAAGCGACCTCGCCCGAACGAAGCGTACGTCGCCGGCCTCGCGCCCATGCATCGAGCCGCCGTGGGCGCGATTTTGCCGATTCGAATGACAAGAACCGCGGCCGCAATCATCAGAGGACCCCATCATGAAACCCGACCCGACCGCACTGCCGCCCGCGCAGGAACGCGACGAACTCGACGAGCACGGCAAGCGCCGCCGCACCGCCCTCTCCTGCATGGCCTGGGCGGGCGCCGGCGTGATCTGGACCGTAAGCGGCGGCGTGCCCGTCTCGCGCCTGATTTCGTCGGCGGAAGCTGCCGAGAAGACGAGTTCGTTCAGCTTCGTGCAGATCAGCGACAGCCATATCGGCTTCAACAAGGATCCGAACACCGAGCCGACGAGCACGCTCGAAGAGGCCGTCACGCGCGTGAGCACGATGAAGACGCGCCCCGCCTTCATGATCCACACGGGTGACATCACACACATGTCGAAGCCCGGCCAGTTCGACACGGCCACGCAGATCATCAACAAGGCGGGGATGGACGTGCATTACGTTCCCGGCGAGCACGACGTGCTGGTCGAGGACGGCAATCCCTTCTTCGAGCGTTTTTCCGGGCAGTACGGCAAGGACAGCACGCGCCACTGGTACAGCTTCGATCAGGGCGGCGTGCATTTCATCGGCCTCACCAATGTGATCGATCTGAAGGGCGGCGGCCTCGGCTTTCTCGGCGATGCGCAACTCGCGTGGCTCAAGGCCGATCTGCAGGGCAAATCGAGCAGCACGCCGATCGTCGTGTTCGCGCACATCCCGCTGTGGGCGCTGTATCCGCAATGGGGCTGGGGCACCGACGACAGCGCGCAGGCGCTCGCGCTGCTCAAGCGCTTCGGCTCGGTGACGGTATTGAATGGCCACGTGCATCAGGTGGCGCAAAAAGTGGAGGGAGAGATGCGTTTCTATTCGGCGATGTCGACAGCGTTTCCGCAACCCGCGCCGGGCGCGCCGTCCGGGCCCGGACCGATGAAGGTGCCCGCGGAGCAGTTGCGTACGATGCTCGGCTTGCGCGAAGTCACGCATATCGCGGGGCGCTCGCAACTGGCCATCACCGACACGGCGCTCGCCGCCGCGCAGTCATGAACGCCGCCATGATCGCGAGCTATGTCTCGCCCGCCAATCTCCGTCCGCTCGCCGGCAAGTTCCTGCGCAAGGCCGCGTTCGCGCTCGTCGTGAAGGGCGTCATCAGCGCCGCGATTCCGTCGGCCTGTGCGCAGGAGCCCGCGCAACAGGTCGCGGCGGCCAACACGCCGACCATCTCCATCGACAACTTCGCGTTCAGTCAGCCGGCCCTCACCGTGCCGGTGGGCACGAAGGTGACGTGGGTGAATCACGACGACATGCTGCACACCGTCGCGGATGAAGGAAAGAGCTTTAAATCCGATCCACTAGACAGCGGCGAGAGCTTCTCGCATGTGTTCGACAAGCCGGGCACGTACAAATACTTCTGCTCGCTGCATCCGCACATGACGGGGACGATCGTCGTGCAATGAGCGCCGCCCGGCGTGGCGCATGCGGTTGGCTTGTCAGCCCCGCGCCTTCGCGATCGCGGCGAGATTGCCTTCGCCGAATCCGTGATGCCCGCGCCGCTCGACGATTTCGAAGAACATGTCGCCGGGCTGGCGCTCGACGAAGGTCTGCAGGAAAAGCTGCGGCGTGCCGTCGGGGAGAATCTCGCCATCGACGAGAATGCCGCGGGTGCGCATCTCGTCGATGTCGAGGCCGTGGCCGGGAAGCCGCTCGTCGATCTCGTCGTAGTAGCGCGGCGGCGGCTGCAGGAAGCGCACGCCGCGCGCCATCAGGGCATCGACGGAAGCGAAGATATCCGCCGATGCGAGCGCGATATGCTGCACGCCCTCGCCTTCGTGATCGGGCAAATACTGCTGCATCAGGTCCGTGCGATAGGTGCCTTCCTCATAGACCGGAATGCGGATCGAGCCGCACGGCGACAGCGTGACGGCGGAATCCTGCGACACATGCCAGTCCGGGTGCACCTGATGAATCTCCGAGAAGTGCAGGACTTCGCGGTAGAAATCGAGCCATTCCTGGATGCGGCCCGCGCCGACGGTCTGCGTGAAATGATCCACTTCCAGCAGGCCGGTGCTCTTTGGGTCCGCGCTGGCGCTGGCGATCGGACGAAAATCGATGTCGTAGATCGACGTCTCGCCGCTGTTCTTGCCCGGCCAGTGATCGACGAAGTAGATATGCGAATCGCCGATGCCCTGGATCGCCGGAATTGCGAGTTCGTTCGGGCCGATCTTTTCGCCTTCGAAATCCCACGCGCCGTACTCTAGCGCGCGCTCGTGGGCGACCTGCGCATCGAGCACGCGAATGCCGATCGCGGCGATGCCGACGCCATGCGACTCCGCAAAGCGCGAGGCGAACGAATCCGGCTCGGCGTTCAGCAGAAAATTCATGCTGCCCTGCCGAAAAAGCGTCACGGCCTTGCTGACATGCTGCGCGACGGCAACGAAGCCGAGCGTCTCGAACAGCCTGGCGAGGCCCGCGGGATCGGGACTGGAAAACTCGACGAACTCCAGCCCCGCGATGCCGAGCGGATTGTCGCCGAGGGTCGAATCGGGCGTCGCGCGGGCGGAGGAAGAAGAGTCGGGCTGGGTCATCGGCAATACCTCGAAAATGTACGATCTGGTTCACGGACGCAAAACTACCACGACCTGCCGCATCCGTGCGACCCGGCGGCTTCGTCGAATGGCCGCCTGGGTGCGCCTAGAGTAGCGGCAGCGGGATTGCCGTGTCAAAGCCGGGGCAGCCCGACGCGCCCCGGCCCATCGTACGCATTCAGTATGCGCTCAGGCGGCGAGACGCTGCGCGCTCATCGACGGGCGCTTCGCCTGCGGGGGAAACACGTTCCAGGTGCCGTCGTCATGGCGGAAGAAGATGATCGCGAGCGGGCCGCCCGGATGCTCTGCCTCGATGCAAACATAGCGCGCGCCGGTGACATGCGAGCGGCACAGACGCACGACACGTGCCGGACGCGCGGGTGTCGGGGCGAGCCATTTGTCGACGGCCCAGTGCAGCGAATTTTCGATGGTTTGCATGATGGTCTCCTCGGAATCGATCGGCAAGACGTGCGGTTCAGGCTGCGAGCGCCGCGTTCATGCGGCGGCGGCGTTCGGCGGCGACATAGGCGCGAAAAAGTCCCGACACGGCGCGAAGCGCGGCGCGCGGATGCACGAAGCACGCTTGCACCTGACGGCTGCGGGCGCGGCCGTCGAGGCACCACGTGACGAAGTGCTCGCAGTTGTTGGTCAGCAGGTGGTATTGGTCTTCGCCGAGGCGGCTGCGTGCGCGGCCCACGGCTTCCATGCCGACGAACTTCGCGGCCGGGTTCTGACGGATCGTGACTTCGTGGCCGGCGGCGAATTGTTCGACGGAGACTTCCTCGACCGGGCCGCGATGCAGCGACTTCGCGAAGCCGGCATAGTGGATGACCATGCCGTTGCCGGCGTAGATGCCGTGGTGTTCGTAGCCCGAGCGGCGCGTGATGAGTTCGGTGCCGAGCGCCGGTTCGTCGTCGAGCGAGAAACCGCAAGCGGCTTGCTGGTCGATCAGTCCGGTTTGTTGGTTGGTTGACATGGCTGGCTCCGATTTTTCTTTGCTTGGCGCCATGTGTTCGTTTGGCGCCGGGTTGCCATGTCATTTGCATCTTCCTTGCCAGCTTCTCTAAGTCACTGATTTGTTTGAATTATCCATAATTTGCGAGCAAGTCTCAACGACCTTGTGTTCTGGATCGGCCAACAGTTTCGAGGGATGTTTGTTGGGCTGAGTGCGTCAGGACACGCACCTTCGTGGCAGAAGCCCGCGAGCGTGGGACGCGCCTGCGTGTGTTGGTTGGTCGCTGCTGCGCCAACAGCGCTTGTTGGCGGCGACCCAACGGATGCCATTGCGCGCGCTTGGGCCGGTTTCGCCGGAACGCCGTCCCACCGGGCACGCGCGGAAAAATGCGAAAGAGCGTGTGCGTCGGCATGAGCCTTGCATTGACTCCTGCGTCCTGCTCACAGGCCCATCCCGGAGAAACGACATGTGCGCCATCACCGTCACCGATCTTGAATACGACCGCGAGCTGGATCACGCGGCGATGTCGGCCATCAGCGGCGGCGGCGGTGCGCCCTGGGTGTACGGCTGGATTACGCCGTATGTCGATCGCCCGTCGGGCGGCGGCGTTGGGGGAAGCGCCGTGGTGAACCTCATCGATGTCACCAATAACGTCTACGAGGTCACCAACAACATCACCAACATCTCGGTCGGCCAGATGGTCAATCAGTTTCAGAACGTCGCGGTCAGCAACACGGGGAACGGCGCGACGCTCACGGTCAATCCAAGCTCGGTGGCGGGGAATCGCGCGGGTTGAACGGTGCAGATCAAGATTCGCTTCGGGCGCGCGTTGGTACACAATGAGCGGGACCGTCCGCGACGCGCGCCCGACGCCGCGCCACCCAGGATTCCGGAGGTTGCCGTGACCTTCAACACCGAGTTTCGATGGACTTCCGCCGCCCGCACCGACACCGGCTGCGTGCGGCAGATCAACGAGGACGCGCTGCTCGATGCCCCCGAGCGCGGCTTATGGGCCGTCGCGGATGGCATGGGTGGACACGCGGTCGGCGATCTGGCGAGCCGGATGGTGATCGAGAGCCTGGCCCGGGTATCGGCGTCGAACGACCTGTCGGGCGTGATCGCGGATGCGCGCACGCGGCTTCTCGACGTGAACGACCAGTTGCGTGCGGAGGCGGCGCGGCGGATGGTATCGCGCATCGGCAGCACGGTGGTGCTGCTCGCGGCGCGCGATGGCGCATGCGGTTACGTGTGGGCCGGCGACAGCCGCATCTATCTGTTCCGTCAGGGACGCCTCGTGCAGCTCACGCGCGATCACAGCCATGTCGAGGAGCTGAAGGCGCGCGGCCAGCTAACGGCGGAGGAAGCGCTGCATCATCCGGCGCAGCATCTGATCACGCGTGCGGTCGGCGCGCTCGACGTGCTCGAACTCGACGAAAACACGCTCGCCTTGCACGATGGCGATACGTTTCTGCTGTGCAGCGATGGCTTGTCGAATGAGGTGAGCGAGACGGAGATCATGAACGAGCTTGCGCCCGGCAATTGCGATATGGCGGCGCAAAGGCTGCTGGAGATCGCACTGGCGCGCGGCGGGCGCGACAACATTTCGGTCGTCGTCGCGCATGTGGAGGATTTGATGGCGCCCGACAAGACGCAGGTGAATCCGTCGATTTAGGGGCGTTCAGGAATGACGCCTTTGCTGAGTCTGCATGTAGGCGCGCAGAAGCCGGTTGATACGTGTCTGATATCCCTTTCCCTGCTGGCGAAACCACTCCAGCACGTCGGCATCCAGCCGCATCGTCACGGCTTGCTTGGGCGGCACATGCAGTTCCGCCTGCTCGAAGAACGCGTCGTCGAGTTCCGCTATGTCGGAAAAATCGATGTCGGCGTCCTTCATCTTCGCCAGCCGCTTCCAGTCAGTTCCCGATTTCTTGCTCATATCTTTTCGCCTCGTGTCTGGCTGCCTTGCGCGCCGAGATGATACGGATCACATCCGCATATCGCTCGACATACACCACGACGCCTACTAGCTCCTTCATCCAGCCCAGCGCGATCCAGCGCTCTTCTCCGTACGCTTCCCGCGTATCGGGCCACGTCAGCACCGGGTGATTGAATACGTCGGCTGCATCTTGAAAATCGATTCCGTGCTTTCGAATGTTGGTTTGATTTTTCTTTTCATCCCATTCGAAATGCACACACCACCCGTATTGACGTTTGTATGTACATTTTGATGCCAACGGCGCACGACGTCAACTAGCTTTGGATGGCCGGGCCGCTATCCCCCCGCCTCCTTATTCTTCTGCGCCGCCGCCCGAAACTCCTTCGAATGCAGCCCGTGCTTCTTCAAAAGCATCTGCAGGTGCGACCGGTTCATCTCATACCGCCTCGCAAGCTCGGCGACCGTCCCGCCGGTTTCCTGCAACCCGCGTTCGAGAAACGCGCGCTCCGCCTCATCGCTCGCGACGCGCTTCGCTTCCGCCAGCGAACTCGCCGTCGCGATGCCGTTGCCGCTCGCGGCCGGCCCGCCCATCGCCAGCGAGAGCGATGATTTCGGCCGGATATCGACCGGCAGATGTTCGATATCGGCCATATCGCCCGCAAGACACGCGACCCGATACAGCACGTTCCTCAGCTCGCGGATATTGCCGGGATAGTCGTAGTTGCGCAGAAAATCGCGCAGCCTCGGCGACAGCTTCACCGGCCTGCGCTTCAAAGTTGCGGCGGCTTCATCGCCGAAATAGGCGAGCAACAGCGGAATCTCGTCGCGCCGCTCGCGCAATGCCGGCAGCGTCAGATGAATCACGCTCAGCCGATAGAACAAGTCCTCGCGAAAGCGCCCTTCTTCACAGAACTTGCGCAAGTTGCGATTCGTCGCCGCGACGATGCGCGTATCCACCGCGATCGGCTCATCCGAGCCCACGCGCTGAATCTCGTGCGCTTCGAGCACGCGCAGCAGCTTTACCTGTCCGGACAAAGGCAGCTCGCCGATCTCATCCAGAAAGATCGTGCCCGTATGTGCGCTTTCGAACTTGCCCTTACGGTCGTTCGACGCACCCGTGAACGCGCCCTTGCGATGGCCGAATAATTCGGACTCCAGCAGATTGTCTGGAATCGCGCCGCAGTTCACCGAGATATACGGCTTGTCCGCGCGCGAGCCGTTCGCGTGAATGACCTTCGCCATCAGTTCCTTGCCGGTGCCGCTCTCGCCGTCGATCAGCACCGGCAGGTCCGTCGGCGCGGCTTTTTCCGCGATTTCCAGCGCTTCCAGCAGCTTCGGGTTATCGCCGAACGTGCCTTCGAACACGAAGCTGCGTTCGATCAGCGCCTGACGCCGCGCGCCCGGCGGCAGGTCGCGCTTCGGCTCCGCGCCGGCCGCCTGCACGAAGCGCTCCTTATGCGACAGTTGCATCACTTCGTCGCGCAAGGTGCTCGCCTGCCGCAGCAGCTTTTCGATTTCGGGCCGTTCGAGACGCGAGGTCCATCTGAGCGTCGAGCGCAGAATCTCGATCTTCTCGATGAGCCCCGCATACGAAATCGCCGATGATGCGGGCGCGCTTGCATCGCTTTCCGGTTGGTCGAGTATTTTCATGCTGCGCTCAGTTGCTTTTGCACGAGTTGGTAGTACATGCCTTTTCTCGCGACGAGTTCGTCGTGCTTGCCCTGCTCGACGATGCCGCCTTCGTACAGCACGAGAATCTTGTCGGCGCGCATGATCGTCGACAGCCGGTGCGCGATGATCACCGCCGTGCGTCCCTTCAGGATCTCCTGCATGTTGCCGAGAATATTGCTTTCCGATTGCGTGTCGAGCGCGGACGTGGCTTCATCGAACACGAGCAGACGCGGGTCGTGATACAGCGCGCGCGCAATGCATAGCCGCTGGATCTGTCCGCCCGAAAGGCCCACGCCGCGTTCGCCCACCACTTGCTCATACCCGAGCGGCATCTTCACGATGAACGCATGCGCATCGGCCATCTTCGCGACTTCCTCGATGCGCCGTCTGTCGGGCGCTTCGTCGCCGCTCGCGATGTTATCGGCGATCGTCCCCGAGAACAGCAGATTGCTCTGCATCACATAGCCGATCTGCGCGCGAAAGAAGCCTTTGTCGACGACGTTGATATCGTAGCCATCCACCGTCATCTTGCCCTCGCTCGGCGCATAGAAACCGACGAGCAGTTTCGCGAGCGTCGTCTTGCCCGAACCGCTGCGCCCGACGATCGCGATCAGTTCGCCCGGCTTCACATCGAAGCTGATGTTTTCCAGCACGTAGGGCGCGTCGCCGTCGCCATAACGGAAGTACACGCCGTTGAAGCTGATGTCGCCCTGCAGGTCCGGCAGCATCACGCGCTGCTGCATGTCTTCGGGTTTCTGTTCCGGCTCGATGTCGAGCACATCGCCCAATCGCTCCATCGCGACGCCCGCGTCGTTCAAGAGACTCCACAAGTTGATGAGACCCATCAGCGGCGCAAGCACGCTGCCCATGTAGGCGTTGAACGCGATCAGTTGCCCGATCGTCAGTTCGCGCGCGAGCACGAGGTTCGCGCCGACCCACAGCACGCCGATGGTCGTCGCCGCATTCAGCAACTGGCTGCACAGGCCCACCGCGATATTGAAGCGCTGCGACTTGTACTGCACTTCCAGCGACTTCGCATACTTCTTTTCCCACTTCAGGCGCACCGGGCGCTCGATGCCCATGCCCTTCACCGTCTCGACGCCGCCGAGCGCTTCCATCAGATACGAGCGCGCATCCGTTCCCGCGGAAAACGTCTCGCGCGCATTCTGCTTGATGCGCGGCGTCGCGACGACCGTGAGCACCATCATCGGGATCACGAACGCGATCAGCAGCAACGTGAGCTTCACGTTGTAGAGAAACATGATCGTGAAGTAGATAAAGATCATCAGCAGGTTCAGCACGGTCGATACCGTCGATTCCGTGAGGAACGCGCGGATCGTGTGATTCTCCTGAAAGCGCGCGAACACGTCGCCGGTCTTGCGCTTCGCGAAGAAGCCGAACGGCAGCGAGAACGTATGTTTGAAGAACTGCGACATCATCGCGAAGTCCATGTTGCGGACCATGAAGTTCGCGAGGTACGCGCGTATCGTCGTCATGAGCTGCGTGAACAGGCTCGCGATGACGAGGCCGCCGATCAGCACATGCAGCAGGCTCACGTTCTGATGCACGATCACGCCGTCGAGAATGTTCTGGATGATGAGCGGCGGAATCACGCCCAGCACCTGAATCACGAAGGTCGCCAGAAAGAGATGCAGCAGGATCTTCTTGTAGGGCTTCAGATAGCCGACGAAACGCAGCCACGGCGAGCGCGAAACCGCTTTCTGCGTGAGATCCTGCCCCGCCGTGAACAGCAGGCACGTGCCGCTCCAGCCGCGCTCGAACTCGCCGACCGTCATCTTCCGGAAACCGATCGCCGGGTCCGCGACCCACACGTTCTCGCTCGACACGCCGTAGACGATGATGTAGTGATAGCCCTCCCAGTGCGCGATGAACGGCATCTCGAAGCCGCGCAGCGATTCGAACGTGCACTGCACGCCGCGCGTCGTGAAGCCGAGCGATTCGCCCGCGCGCGCGAGTGAATCGAGCGTCGCGCCCGAGGTCGTCACATTGGCGAGCTCGCGCAGCTTGCCGAGCGTCATGTTGATGCCGTAGTGGCGGCAGATCATCGCGAGACAGGCCGCGCCGCAATCCATTTCCTCGGCCTGCTCGACCCACGCGAAGCGCTTGATCACGCGCTCGCCAAGCTCGGGCTTCGTGTGCAGATCGAGCATCGCGGGCAGCTTGCGGCGCTCGGCGAGCTTCTTCTGGCGCTGCAATTCGCGCTCGGTGAAGCGGATGCGTTCTTCGAGCACTTCGCGCAGCTTCACGTTGCGCTCGATGATGAAATGCACCGTCTTCTCGGGGATCACGAGCAGGCGCGTATCCGCGCTCGCGATGGCGGAAGCCATCTGCTCCTGGCGCATCACGCAGGCCTTCTCGCCGAAGATCTCGCCGGGACCGAGCGTCGCGAGCACATGCTTTTCGCCGCCCTCTTCGCGCACGATGCGCACTTCGCCCTGCCGCACGACATAAAGACGCCGGTCGTCGCGCGATTCCTGCTTGAGAATCTCCTTGCCCTCGCCGACGCGCTTCACGCCGACACTGCGCACGCATTCTTCGAGTTCCGCCTTGTCGAGCTTGCCGCGCAGATCGAAGAGCTTCGCGACGAAGCCGCCCGCCGAATTGATCGCGACGTAGCTCGTCACGAACGCGAGCGCGGCGGGATTCTTCGCGATCACCGGATCGATCGCGATGCGCGGGATATACAGGAGCTCGGTCTTGCCGGAGGAGCGCACCGACGACTCGTGCCGGTAGTCGCGCAGCATCGCGATATCGGCGAAGGTCTCGCGCTCCTTCTTGACCCCCATGCTGATTTCCTTGCCGTGCTCCTCGGTGAAGATGCGCACGGAGCCCGCCTTCACGATATAGAGCCCGTCGGCCGCATCGCCCGCATTGCACACGGTTTCGCCGAAGCCGAAGCGGCGCGACTCGGTATTCGCCGCCAGGTGTTCGATCTCCTCGCGCGTGAATGGCGAAAGAATCTCGACCGACGAAAGAAAGTCGGCGGGCGAATCAAGGCTCGATGGAGCGTCCATGTTCTATCGCGTTCCCCGTCGGTCAGCGTGGTTCGATGACATGCTCCTGCGCGCGCGTCAGCATCCAGTCTTCGCGCAGCAGGCGGCGGATTTCCGCGGACACGTCTTCGTCGAGCTTCGCGGGATACTTCGCCGTCACCGCGAAAATTTCATACGACGCGCCATCCGCGGAGATGAATGGTCCGAGCAGATCGCCGACTTCCGCGTTGAACACTTTCGCCTCGACCTCCGGCTTCATCTGTCCGCGCATCACCCGGCCGATCACGCCGCCTTCGTTGCGCGTATCGGCAAGCGAATGCTCGCGCGCCATCTCGGCGAAGCTGTCGGGATCGTCGTTGAGATAGGAGATCATCTCCTTCGCGCTGCCCTCGGTATCGAGCAGGATGTGACTGACTTCGATGCTGTCGAACTTCGGCGAGTTGAGCTGGAAGTACTCTTCGATCTCGCGCTCGGTGCCGACCTTGTCGAGCATCTTTTCCTGATAGAGCGTGTCGGTGATATAGACCTCGAACTCGTCGAGACTCACGTGCAGCGCATCGAGATAGTTGTTCATGTCCGCCGCGCGATGCAGTCCGCGAATGCGGCGGAACTGATCGGCGCGGTTCTGGATTTCCTCGTCGCTCACGGCGACGCCCGATTTCTTCGCCGCACGCACGGTCAGCTTGTCGCGCACGAGTTGCTCGATAAGTCCGTCGAACTGGCCGTTCAGTTTCAATAACCTGATGAATTCGCCGACGTCGACCACTTCGTCGTCGATACGCACAATCGCCGTCATCTCGTTCTCCGTTCGGTTCTATGTTGAATTGCGCATCATGTCCGCGTTGCGGTGCTCGTGTAACCCCCCATCCTTATCCCGCCACATTACGGAACGGGTCGAGCCCGAGGTCGATCAGGCGCCGCTCGCGCACCACGATTTCAGCGGTCGCCGTCATGCCGTAACGCAGCGGGTACTTCGTGTCCGCAACCTGATAGGAATCGCGATCGAGCGTCACGCGTCCTTCATAGACGGGTTGCTTGGTCGTCGGGCTCGGCTTGGTCGCGGGCGAGATGAACGCGAGCGTGCCTTCGATCACGCCGTAGCGCTGATAAGGAAACGCGTTGAACTTGAGCTTCACGCGCTGCCCTTCGCGCAGGAACGCGCGGTCGTGCTCGGCGATCTCGATCTTCAGCACCGGCTTCGCATTCGCCGGCGCGATGCCGCCGAGCGGCGTGTTCGCCTGAATCTTGTCGCCGGGCTGCGTCGATGTCACATCGGTGACCACGCCCGACACCGGCGCGAGAATCAGCAGGAAATTATCCTTGTCGATGTTTTCGAACTTGATGCGCGCGGCCGCATCCGCGACGAGGCGCGCCGTCTGTAGTTGCAGACGCAGCTTGTCTTCGGTGCTCGCGACTTCGCGCATCGCGGCTTCGTATTGCAGCCGCAGACTCGTCGCTTCCTGACCGCTCGTTTCGAGTTGACGCTTCGCCTGCGTGAAATCGTGGCTCAGCCGGAAGTCGAGTTCCGCGAGCCGCGATTGCTCCACGCGATACGCGCCGTCCGCTTCCAGATAGGCATTGCGTTTCGCATCGACCTGCGTTTCGGCCACGCCGCCGCCGCCCGGCAGCGCGAGCAGACGTTGAAAGCGGTCGTACTCCACCTTCGCCGCATCGCGCGCGCGGCGTGCGTTTTCCAGCGTGCTGCGCGCTTCCTGCAACTGCGCCTTCTGGCCTTCCGCGAGCTTGCTCGTGCCTTCGGCCACACGCTGCTGATGCTGATGCTCCTCCACGTCCATCTGATCCTTGAGCGCGGCGATCTTGCGCTCCATCAGCAGCTTCTTCTCGGGGAACTGCTTCCATTCGCGCTCGGCGTCGTCGAGCTTGAGTTGCGCTTCGAGCGCGTTGCTGGCGGCCTCGATCGCGCCGCGCGCGTTCAGGCGCGCGACGACATCGTCCTTGCGCACGGGCTGCCCTTCGGCGATATAGAGATCGGCCAGCTCGCCATCGATCGGCGTATAGAAGCGCCTAACTTCCGATTCCGGCGCGAGCGTGCCCTGGGCGCTGACCATCACGTCCGCATGGCCGACGAACGACCACACGAGCGCGGACGCGACGAGCGCCACCATCGCGTAGACGAGCCCTTTTGTGAGCCCGAGCGGCTCGGCCGTGAGAATCGCGATGCCTTCGGCACCGTGTTCTCCGAGCGCCTCCGACAACGGCTTAAGGTGTGTGTCTCTCTTCACTGCTCGTGCCTCCGCCGATCAGACTCAGCTTGGTATTGAGAAGTCCCGGTTCGAGCACCATGCGCAGGTCCTGCAGCGAGCGTCGCTGCAGATCCGCTTCGGTGTCGATCTCATTGGCGAGCGCGGTCCACTTCGCGGTCGCGCTGTCCGCCTTCACCTGCCTGAAGACGCGCATGCCGCGCGTGGCCGCATCCTGCGCGTCCGACAGAAGCCGCGCCTGCGTCCTGAACGTATCCGACACGCCCGACTCGAGCCGCTGCGACCCGCCGATGCCGCCATTGGTCCGATACTGCTGCCAGAGCGTTTGCGCCTGCGTCATCAGCGTCTGCGCGCGGGCGGTCGCCTTGTCTTTCAGCGATGCCACATCCGGCGCGACGGCCTTCGCATAGAACGTGTCGCTATCGAGATCGAGCGTTTCGTAGAACGACAGCAACGCTTCTTCATAGCCCTTCGAGCCGCGCGCCTTCTGCAGATCGGCGAACTGCGCGGCGACGGCCTTCTTGTGCGCGAGTTCCTTTTGCACGGTAGGCGACCACGAGCCTTGCGGCAGCTTTTGCAAGGCCTCGATTGCCTGCGCGCTCTGGCCGCGGCTCCATGCCTCGGCGACCGTCGCGTATTGCGCGAGCACGTCGGCGGGCGGCAACTGGCTCGCGCGCATCTGGCCGAATTTTTCCTGAAACGGCGGCGTCGAGAAATTCGCCTTGCTCACCGATCCCGCGAGCGGCGCGAGGCTTCCGGCGTTCAGGCTGCGCCGCAGACCCGCATAGCTGTCGAGATCGGCGCGCACGCGATCGAGGCCCGCGAGACGCGGATACTTGTCCGCGTATTCCTTGAGCGTCGCGCCGATCGCGTCGGGATCGTCCTGGCCCAGGCTCTTGACGATGCTCGCATTGAGCCTCTCGATGGCCGCGAGATACACCGAATCGTCGCTTTGCAGCTTGCGCAGATGGCTCAACGCGAGCGCGTACGGATCGCGAAACTCGGGCACGTAGCCCGCGATGCGGTCGAGATCGCGCTGATGGCCCGCCGCATCCGCTTCCCAGTGCTTCAGGATCGCGCCGATAGGCGGCTCGTCGGCATACATGCGGATCGGTGCTTCGGCGCCGCCGCGGCCCATCACGAAGCTTTCCAGCTTGCCGATCCACTGCAGTTCGTCGATGAGCGAATGCACATCGGCGTTGTGCTCGGCAAGCGTTCTCATCTGCGCGATGATCGCGTCCGCGCTCGCGAAATCGCCCTTCTTCAACGCGGCGAGCCAGCGCGGCACGTTCGATTTGAGCACGGCCTCGGTGTTCATCGACGCGAACTGCGCGTCTTTCGGATGCGTCTTCAGATAGTCGTTCGAAACGCTCGCGGCCTCGCCGAACTCTCCGTGCGCCATCAGCGATTTGGCCTGACGCTCGGGCGAGCCGATGAAGTAGAGCGCCGCGCCGCCCGCGACGAGCGCGGCCAGCACGCATCCGACGATGATGCGCGTGCGACGCGCGGCGCGTTGATCGTCGCTTGCGAGCGCACGATGCAGTTCGGCCACGAAGAGCGCGAACTTGCTGCGCTTCGCGGCGCGCGTGTCGTGACGGCTTTCGTCGGCGGGCTTGGGCTGCGCTTCCTCGTTGACTTCGTCCTCGCGCGCGGCGGCCTGATCGACGCAGAAGATATCCAGGAACGAATGCGCCGAGCCGACGAAGGTCGTCTTGTCGCTGTCGTGCTCGTCGTCGTGAGCCTGCGCCTCCACCTGCGCGACCATTTCCGTGAGCGTCGATTCGCTCTCTTCGCCGTGCAGATGCACCGTGTACGCGAAGTGCGTGCCGCCAAACGCGACGGTGTCGCCATTCTTCAGCTCGACCGCCGACGCGCCGAGCCGCTCGCCGTTCACGAAGGTGCCGTTGGTGCTGCCGAGATCCTCGACGAACGGCGCGCCGCCCTTGATGAACACATGCGCATGCCGCCGCGACACGTAGTTGACCTGATGCGGATACTGCTCGCGATAGCGCGAAAACGTCTCGTCGGTCTTGCTGACGAGAAACGGAAACTGCGCGAGTTCGACGGGATGAAGACCGAGATCGTCGCGCTGCGGCGTGAGCGTGATGCCGATCGGCTTCGGCGCGTTGATGCGTCGCGTGCGCGGCGCGAACTGCACGCGATACGACAGCCGGCTGCCGAACGAGATGATGTCGCCGCTTCGCACGCGCGCGGGCGTATCGCGCACGGGCGTGCCGTTCACCGCGGTGCCGTTCTTGCTCGCGAGATCGGCAATATAGACGAAACCATGCTCGATGAAAATGCGCGCGTGACGGCGCGAGAGTTGCGCGACGGCTTCGGGCGGGCTCGTGTCGAACGGCGCTTCGGCGCGGCCGATCGCGAATAGATTTTCGTCGATGCGGATTTCCGTCAGCCTGTCCGCCAGCTCGCCGGCAAGCTCGGGATGCGGCATGGGCTTCAGAATGACGTCGAACGCCTCGCCCACGCTCGGCGGTTGTTCCGCCACGGAAAAGCCTTGAGCCATGTCCATGTCACGAGGTACGTCCAGCCGCTGCCGCCGACGCGCCAGAGGAATGCCCGGCAACGTCGGGCGCATGGACAGGTTGGACCGCGCCGTTATTGAAGTCATTCGTAACCGGCGGCTGTTGAGAGTTTAAGTCCTGCATCGTCGTAGTCAATCGTGCGGCACCGGTTCGTCACGCAAATGGCCATCGATATGGAACGATCGTTAGTAATTCATATGAATGCGCTCCGTCGATATTAATGGAGCGCTTCACTTCGTCGTTTCCTTGCTCGCGCTTTGCACATCGACCATCGGCCAGCCGCCGCCGAGCGCTTTGTAGAGCGTCACGGTGTCGGACAGAATCTGCTGATGGTTCGCGAGCAGCGCGAGTTGCGCCGCGAGCAGCGTGCGCTCCGTCTCGAACACCTGGAGTTGCGAGATCACGCCCTCTTTCAGTTGCGCGTCGATCTGCGCGGCGACCACCGTTAGCTGATCGACTTCCTGCTGCAACTCGACGCGCTGCTTCGTGTGCGAATCGAGATTGACGAGCGCGTTCTCCACTTCCTCGAACGCGTTCATCACCGTGCTGCGATATTGCTGTTCGGCGACCGCCGTCTGCGCTTCGGTTGTCTTCACGTGGGCGCGCACGGCCGGATCGAGAATCGGGATATTGATGCTCGGCACGAAGCTCAACGTGAACATCTTCAGCAGATCGGTGAGCTGAAAACTCGCCGAGCCGGCCCGTCCGGTCAGGTTGATGGTCGGCAGTTGCGCAAGCTTCGCCTGCCCGACGAGGTCGTAGGCTTCGAGCACGCGATACTCGGCCGCGATCAGATCGGGACGGCGCGCGAGCAACTGCGACGGCAGGCCGCCTGGCACCGGCGGAATCTGCACGCGCTTTTGCAGCTTGCCGTCGGGCATCCTGAATTCGCCCGCGGGCACGCCGATCAGCGTCGAGAGCGCGTTGTTCGCGAGATCGCGCGAGCGGCGCAGTTCCAGCAGCTCGCGCGTCAGACGATTGAGTTCCGCGCGCTGCGTGAGCACCTGCGTCTTCGGCACGAGACCGTTCTTCTGCATGCCTTCGAAGATCGTCAGGATCTGCTGGTTCGTCGTGATGGTCTGCTGCTGCTGGGCGATCTGATCGTCGAACTGGAGAATCTGGAAGTAGGTCGTCGAAACCAGCGAGACGAGTTCGAGATAGCCCGCGCGCCAGTCAGCTTCGGTCGCGCGGAATTCGGCTTTCTGGGCCTGCACGCCCTTCTCGACCGAACCCCAGATGTCGATATCCCAGCTCACCTGTGTCGCCAGGTTGTACTGTTTCGAGAACTGCTGGCCGGTCGTCTTCTCGAAGCTCGCGCCAGCGCCCAGATCCATCGACGGCAACGCGCCCGCGCGTGCCTCGCCGATCTGCGCGCCCGCCACCTGAATGCGCGCGGCCAGCACCTTGATGTCGAAGTTGCCGCTGATTGCCTTCTCGACCAGCGCGTCCAGCGTCGGGTCGTGGAACTGCTTCCACCAGTCGGGCTGGATCGTGTCGGATGCGGCGACCTTCGCTGCGTCGATCTTCGTGAAGGCTGTCTTCTCCGGCGTGTCGGGCCGCTGATACGTCGGCACCTTCACGTCGATGCAGCCGGACAGCAACGCGGCGGCAATCAGCCCCGGCAGCACGGCCCACTCGCGCCTGATGGTCACGCGCAACGATGGCAACAAGGCTCGCACGATCTCGCTCCCGGTGAACGCGCACCGACGGTCGGTTTGAAGGGTGAGAAGCGCGGTGCCGGCCGTTGTGTTCTTCAAGTAAATCACACGGCGCGCCGCGACTCCATACGGGTAAAGTCACGTGGCGCGCGCGTGCTCTGTGGCACGTCGCGCATTTCGTGACGCGGTCCGGCAGGATGCGACCCCGGCCGATCCGCAGCGCCCGATGTCGCGGGCGGTGTTACAGCAGAGCTCCCCATGCCCCGCCTTTACTGCTGACTGCTTGAATGCTTACTGCATCGGCATTCGATTCATTCCTCGCGACAATCTCTTCACGCGAGATTGCCCGCCACGCCGAAGTTGACGTTGGCGATGTTCTTCGCTTCCTGCGTCGGCGCAACCGTCGATTGCGACTTGAGCGCTTCGGCAAACGCGATGTTGCTGCCGTTCTGGTTGAACGTGGTCTGCGTCTGATTGATGATCTGCTGCGGGTTGAACGGCATCGAGAGCGTCGCCCCGTTCATCGAGATATAGCCGGGGAACAAGGTCGCATAGCCGCCACGCACCGCGGACATCGCGCGGCTGTCGAGTTCTGCTGTGACGGGAAGGTCCTTGATGGTCAGCGTCTTCATTTCCGCTCTCCTTGGGTGCGCGTCGCGCATTCGGTGGTGGCTTCGAGCAACTTGTCGCTCGCAACCATGTAATGCATAGGGTGTGCCAACCATGTCGCGTATCGGCCGCCTTTCGCTGGATTCGTTGCTGCGCAAGGCTTTCATCGATTCGCGTTGCGTCGTCATTTTCAGCATCGTGATGCTGTCCGACCGACACTTCCCTGTTGCACTGTCGGTTCACGAACGACACCTCATCCAGCGCGAGGACGAACGTTTCCCTCCGCGATACGCGCGCGGACTCGAAGCCGATGGAAAAACCGGGAAAGGCGCCGCTCAGTGCCTCACGCGGCGCCCGGATTCATTTGACGTAGATCGTGATCTTCTTGGAATAGATGGGCGGGTTATGCGGTATGTGCTTGTCATCGCCCATCAGAAGCTGAATCGTGTGCTTGCCCGGCGGAAGCTCGAGCATGGTTTCGGTTTCACCGGCGCCGTAGTGCAGATGATTGCGATCCGATGGAATCTCCTGATCCATCGGCGGCAAGTCAACGTCGATCAGCAAATGATGATGCCCCGTGTTCGGAAACTTCACGCCGCGCGGCGCGACGCCCATGTAGCGCAGCCCGAACCAGACCTTGAAGGGCTTGCCCGCGGGCAAGGTCTGGCCGTCGTTCGGATAGCCGATGTACGCATAGGCGTTGGCGGGCGCGGGCGTCGGCCCGGCGAACGCGCACGGCGCGGCGATCGCCGTCGCGAGCGTGACGGCGACGAGGAGCGAACGCGAGAACGCGAGCGCGTCAGCGGATCGTTTTTTCATGTCATGTGCCCTCGGCAAGTGCACGGCTCATTTCACTGCTCATTTCACAGCTCATTTCACAGTGATCGTGATCTTCTTCGAATACACCGGCGGATCGTGCGGAACGTGGTTGTAGTCGCCCATCAGCAACTGCAGCGTGTGTTTGCCCGGCGGCAGTTCGAGGCGCGCATCGGTTTCGCCCGCACCGTAATGCAGATGATTGCGATCGGACGGAATCTCCTGATCGAGCGGCGGCAGATCCGCATCGACCAGCAGATGGTGATGCCCCACGTTCGGCAGATCGACGCCCTTCGGACAGATGCCCATGTTGCGCAGGCCCATGCGCACCCAGAGCTTGCCGCCCGAAATCACGGCGCCGTCGGGCGGCCAGATGATGTACGCCTCGGCGTTCGGGGGCGCTGGCGTGCGCGCACGCGCGGCGGCGGAGAACGACGAATCGGCGGCCAGAGCGGCCAGGGAAGCCAGCGCGCCAAGCACGGTTCTTCTCAGCATGTTATGCACGCCTCTCTCGTTGAAAGGCCTCGCGGATGGGCCAGGGAATCGTGCCTTGCACGCGCGAACGCTCGTGCTCGGCGCGAGTTGCGGGTTGCGTGATGCACCGTCGTTGGCTTTTAGATTAGGACGTAACGTTTAAAAAAGATACGTGCAGAGGCGTGCGAGCCGGCCCTCATCACGGATACCTCCCTTCAGGGGATTAAGCGCTGCGTAAGTGCGTGCTATCGTTGTTGGTGCTGGACAAACAGAGGGCGCGGACCTCGCCCCAAAGCCTCGGCATCGAGCGCGAATGCAACGCGATGCCCTCCACTCAAAGCCGGACGGACAGGGTGTGAATATGTGGCGAACTCTTCTTATCGCGGGCGTGTTGCTGATGATCGGCCTGCCGCCCGCGCAAGCGAATGCGGCTTCGGTCGCAGCGCTGACTTCTCCTTCGACCGCGACGACCGCACACGCGCCCAGACATCTCGCGCTCGTGATCGGCAATGCAGACTATGTCGATCATCCGCTCGCAAGCGCATCGCGCGATGCCGATGACATGACCGCGGCACTCGACGCACTCGGCTTCGACGTGACGCAGCGCACGAATCTCGATGAAGCCGCGATGCGGCAGACTCTCGATGCATTCGCCACGAAGCTCGGCCCGAACGACACGGCGCTCGTCTATTTCGCGGGCCACGGATTGCAGGCGGGCGGCGATGCGTTGCTCGTGCCGCTCGACGCTCGCGAGCAGCGGCCCGCGACGCTCGTGCGCGACACGCTCTCCGCAAAAGACATCGTCGAACGCATGACGCGCGCGCGGCCGGACGCGGCGAACATCGTCGTGCTCGACATGTGCCTTACCGATCCTTTCGAAAAAACGAACGCGCGGACGTGGACGCTGCCGCCGCGCACGCTCGTCGCGTATGCGGCAGCGCCTGGAAACGACGCCGCCGAGAGCGAACGCAACGGGCGCTATACCGCGGCGCTGCTGCGCGCGCTGGGCGCGCATGGATCGGTGACGCCATCGACTTTCGCGGCGGCGGCCTCCGATGTTGCGCGGTCATCGCGCGGCGCACAGCGGCCGTGGCTCGCATCGACGCTCGATGCGGACTTTGCGATCGCCGATGCATCGACGAACATGCGCATCGCGGACGCGAACGCCATCCATCCTGCCGATTCCGCCAACGCCGTGCGCACGCGCGGCATCCTTCCGAAGGACAGCAACGAGCAGTACGAACTGACGTTCTGGGAATCGATCAAGGACAGCACCTATCCGAGCGATTACGAAGCGTATCTGAAGGCGTATCCGAATGGCCGTTTCGCCGCGCTCGCGAAGGCGCGCATCGATCGTCTGCACGCGGCGGGCAATGCGAAGCCGGCGGCATCGGCGCCGGCCGCGCCACCGGCTGCGACCGCGACGCCTGCCGCACCGGCGCCCAAGCCGCCGCCGTCCGCGCCGGCCGCCGCAACCACTACCGCGCCGGAAAAGCCGCGCCCGAGCGTGCCTGCCGCGCCCGCTGCCGCCGCGGTGACGGCGCCGCCCGCCGCCATCACCACCAAGCCCGCGGCGAAAACGGCAAGCGGCGGCGAGATCAAGGATTGCCCGACGTGCCCTGTCCTGATTCCGCTCTCGTCAGGCAGCTTCACGATGGGCAGCAACAACGACGATCCCGCCGAGAAGCCGCCGCATCGGGTATCGATCGGGCGCGCGTTCGCCATCGGCAAATACGAAGTCACGGTCGAGCAATGGAACGCCTGCGTCGATGCGGGCGCGTGCACGCGCGTCGCGGCGGAGGGCGAGTCGGGCACGCCGCCCGGCAATGCGCCGATGCGCAACGTGAGCTGGGACGACGCCCAGGTCTACGTCAAATGGCTGAGCAAGGTGGGCGGCAAGGCGTATCGTCTGCCGACGGAAGCGGAGTGGGAATACGCGGCGCGCGGCGGCACGCAGTCCACCTACTGGTGGGGCGACCAGATGAAGAAGGGCACGGCCGATTGCAAGGATTGCGGCGATCCGTACAAACCCGACGCGCCGACGCCCGTCGGATCGTTCGCGGCGAATCCCTATGGCCTGTACGACATGAACGGCAGCGTCTGGGAATGGGTCGCCGACTGCTGGCATAGCTCGTACAAGAGCGCGCCCGTCGATGGCCGCGCGTGGGACGATCCCTCGTGCTCCGTGCGCGTGATTCGCGGCGGCTCGTGGCGCGAAGGCGCGTCCTACATGCAGTCGGCGACGCGCTTCAAATACAGTTCGAGCGTGCGCCAGTCGCAGAACGGCTTTCGCGTCGCGCGGGACATGGAGTGAGCTTCATCGGCCCGCGGCCTTCACGATGATCTGCGCCTGCGCATCCCGCTCGATCGTCTTGAGCGCGGGCAGCGCGGCCCTGAAATCGTCGGGCGTGCAGACCTGCCTGCCGAAGCGCGCTTCCAGCGTGCGCGAAATCTGCACGACATTGGTCGACGGATCGAAGAGATAGCGCGAGCGGTAGCGAAAGAAATCGCTCGTCAGATCCTGATCGGCAGGCACCTCGGCCACGCGCATCGTCTTCGGCAGCGAGATCTGCGAGACCTCGTCGAACGTTCCGCCGATACACAGATACGGCTGCGTGCGCGTGCGCTCGGCAAGCCAGTTGCGCGTCGCCGTCGCGATGCCGCCCGACAGGCTCGAAAGCGCGGGCAGCGCCGTCGTGCCGGTCGGCCAGACGACATCGTCGAGCGTGCCGCGCAGCGTCGTCGCGAACGGGCCGCCGCTTGCGTCGACATCGCTCGTCGTCAGCGCGCCCGCGCCGCGCAGGTTCGTGAAGCGCAGCCGGTCCGCCGCGATCTGGTCGCGCCGCTGCGCATTCGCGAGCCGCAGGTTCATCCGCTCGATTTCCGCGCTCCATCCCGCGTCCTCCACCCAGTAGGCGAAGCTCGCCTCGCCTTGCGGCGCGACCTCGATCTGCAGACGCGCCGTGCGCGCGAGCGGCTGGGTCGCGGGCGTGCGGGCGAGCGCGCCGGTGTTCACGAGCAGTGCGGGACGATCCATGTCGGCGAGCGGCAGAAAGCCGAACTCGACGCTCGACGCCGTGCTGTCCGCATACAGGTTCAGATCGGGCAGCCACGTGACGATGTGATTGATCGCGCCCGATCCGTATCCCGGCACCGACGGCAGGGTATAGACCGAGCCGAGGCCGATCAGCGCGGGCTCGTTGCGAATGCCGACGGCATCGAGCAGCGCGCCGTAGAGCGCGACGTGGTCCTTGCAATCGCCGTAGCGGTTCGCGAGCACGTCGGTCACGCGATGCGGCACGGCGGGACTCTGACCGATGAACATCGCGACATAGCGGATCGAGTGGCGCACCCAGTCGTAGAGCGTTTTGGCTTTGGCGCGGTCGTCGGCGTCGCTGCTCGTGAGCGATTGCGCGAGCGCGCGGATGGCGGGATCGCTCGCGCCCGGGTCGGCGGCCGCTTCGCGATAGCTCTTCGCGAAGCTCGCGTAATCGGGAAAGGTCGTGACCATCAGGCGATCGCCGTACTGCGCATAGCCGACCGAGCCGCTTTCGATGCGCGCGATACGGTCGCGCCGGTAGACGAACGCATAACGCGTGCGCCCGTTTTCCGTGACGGGCGGCTCGGCGACGTAACCGCGCGCGTCGGCATAGAGCGGCTTGTCCGCCGGCAGATCGAAGACTAGCCGCTGCTGGAGCACGGGCCTCGGCCCCGGATCGACGTAATAGTTGAACTGCCCCGGAATCACCGCCGCCGCCTGACTCTTGCGAGAACGCAGATGCACCGTCGAGCCGATGCCCACCGCCGGAAAGATCACCGCGCGCAGTTTCGCGTCCTGAAACGTCGGCGCGCCCGCCGAGCGCGGCTCCTGAATGTCGCGGATCTGATCGGGCGAGACGTCGTGGCGCGCACCGTTCGCATCGACCGAATAGGCCTCGACGATATCCACCTTCGACACGCTTTTGTCGTACCAGACATAGCGCTGCGCGATCTCGTCGACGCCCGCCGACGTGTTCGCGCGCAGCACGGCGGCGTCGTCTTCGGTCAGCGAGCCATCGGCGGCGACGACGAACTCGTGAACGTCGCTGACGACGGTGGAAGGATCGTCGTCCGTCGCGGCAAGGGCGCACGACCACACGCACATGCCGACGATGACGCACGCCAGATCGGGAATGAAGCGACGAAACATGTGAGAGCCCGCGCCGCAGGGAGAAAACTTATCGTACAGGAGGACGCGCACGCCCGTTTCCCGCGACGAATCGCGACATGCGACAATTTGTATCATGTTGGGATATAATTTTCGGATCGTCGCACGCTTGCTTTCGCGCCACCGATCCGGCCGGCCAGTGTGACCCTCCACTGACTCTTCCGGAACGCTGAAAAAGTGTCGCGTAACGTATTGCTTCGCTGGCTGCAAGGCTTTCTCCCCGCTCCTGTCACGCTGCGCTGGACCGAGCGGCTGCGCGGCGGTCTGGGCGCGCTGATCGGCATCGCGCTGACGGGCGGCCTCGCGCATCTCCTGGTAGGCGACGCAGCGGCCATTCCGTTTCTCATTGCGCCGATGGGCGCCTCCGCCGTGCTGCTCTTCGCCGTTCCCGCGAGTCCGCTCGCGCAGCCGTGGTCGATCATCGGCGGCAACCTCGTGTCGGCGACGGTCGGCGTCGCCTGCGCGATGCTCATCCACGATCCCGTCGACGCCGCCGCGCTCGCCGTCTGCCTCGCGATCTGCGCAATGTTCGCGCTGCGCTGCGTGCATCCGCCTTCGGGCGCGGTCGCGCTGACCGCCGTGCTCGGCGGACCGTCGATTCATGCGCTCGGCTTCGGCTTCGTGTTCGCGCCGGTGGCGATCCAGTCGGCGGCGCTGCTGTCCTCGGCGATCGTGTTTCATGCGCTGACGGGCCATCGCTATCCGCACGGCCACGCCGCGCCGAAACCCGCGAACGCGCCGCCCGACGCCGCCTCGTTCACGCGCGCCGATCTCGAAGCCGTGCTGTCGCGGCGCAGCGAAATGCTCGACGTCGATCCGGACGATCTCGAAGCGCTCCTGCGCGAGACGCAGTTGCAGGCCTACGCGCGCCGTTTCACGGAATTCACATGCGCGGACATCATGTCGCGCGCGATCGTGTCGGTGACGCCCGATACGAGCGCGCAGGCGGCGCTCGCGCTCATCGACCGGCATCAGGTGAAGGCGCTGCCGGTGATCGACGCAACGCGCCGCGTGTGCGGCATCGTCACGCGCGCGGACCTGGCGCCGGTGCGCCGCGGCGGCATCGTCGAGGGTATGAAGCGCGCGATCGAGCGGCTCATGCGCGGCCCGTCGACGACGCCGCCGCTCGTCGCCTCGCTGATGACGACGGACGTGCGCACCGTGAAGACCGGCACCGCGATCGCCGAACTGGTGCCGATGTTCGCGCACTTCGGGCACCACCACATTCCGGTGGTCGGCACGCACGATGAGCTTGCCGGAATGATCACGGAAACCGACCTGATCTCCGGGCTCTATCGGCAATCTTTCGTGGGCGAGCGCAAGAGCGCCTGACCCCCTCGCGCTGACTGGAATCCGATGAAAACCCCTCGCACGCTCGACAAGCCGGACTTCGAACAGCTATCCGAATTCCGCTATCAGATGCGCCGCTTCGAACGCTTCTCCGAGCAAGCCGCGCAGAGCGAAGGCATCACGCCGCTGCAGTATCTGCTGCTGCTGCACATCAAGGGCTATCCGGGCCGCGACTGGGCGACGGTCGGCGAACTCGCGGAGCGGCTGCAATCGCATCATCACGGCGTCGTGGCGCTCGTCACGCGCTGCGAGGCGGCCGGGCTCGTGCGCCGCGCGCCGAGCGACGAGGATCGCCGCCAGGTCCGGGTGCATCTCGAAGCGCGCGGCGAAGACGTGCTCGAACGACTCGCCGCGCTGCATCGCGCGGAGCTGAAGTCGCTCGAAGGCGCGTTCCGCGTGCCGAGCATCGATCTCTGAATCTCCTGGAGCACTGATCATGGACCATCACAAGCGCGACTTTTCGGTCAACGACCGGCTGCTCAGGATCTGCGGGCTCGCCGCGATCATCGGCGGTGTCGCCACGCTCGCGGCCGTCGTGCTTCTCGGGCTGATCCATCTCTTCACGAACCTGTTTTTCTTCGGCACGTTCTCGATCGAGGACCGTTCTCCCGCGCTCAACACGCTCGGACCCTGGGTGATCGTGATTCCGGTGTTCGGCGGATTGATCGTCGGGATGATGGCGCGCTTCGGCTCGGAGAAAATTCGCGGCCACGGCATCCCCGAAGCCATCGAGGCGATTCTCTTCGGCAAGAGCCGCATGTCGCCGAAAGTGGCGATTCTGAAGCCGCTGTCGTCGGGCATCGTGATCGGCAGCGGCGGGCCGTTCGGCGCGGAAGGCCCGATCATCATGACGGGCGGCGCGCTCGGCTCGCTGATCGCGCAATGCATCGACGTGACGGCGGCCGAGCGCAAAACGTTGCTCGTCGCGGGCGCGGCGGCGGGCATGACCGCCGTGTTCGGCACGCCGGTCGCAGCGGTGCTGCTCGCGGTCGAACTGCTGCTCTTCGAATGGCGGCCGCGCAGTTTTCTGCCGGTCGCGCTCGCGTGCGCCGTCGCGGGCTTCGCGCGCGCGTCGGTGTTCGGCACGGGCGCGCTCTTTCCGCTCGAAACGCAGCCGTCGCAGATGATTTCGCTGCTTTCGTGCCTCGTGGCCGGCTTGCTGGCGGGGGCGCTGGCGTCGGGGTTGTCGGCGGCGCTCTACAAGCTGGAGGACGTGTTCGGCAAGTTGCCGATCCACTGGATGTGGTGGCCCGCGATCGGCGCGGTGTTCGTCGGTATCGGCGGATATATCGAGCCGCGCGCGCTCGGCGTCGGCTATGACGTGATCGGCGACCTGCTGCATCAGCACATCGCGATCAAGGTGGCGCTGTCGATTCTCGCCGTGAAGGCGCTCATCTGGGTGGTCGCGCTCGCCTCGGGCACGTCGGGCGGCGTGCTCGCGCCGCTCCTGATGCTCGGAGCGGGCCTGGGCACGGCGCTCGGCGCGATCCTCCCCGGCCACGACGCCGCGCTCTGGCCGCTCGTGTGCATGGCCGCGACGCTCGGCGCGACGCTGGGCGCGCCGCTCACCGCGATCGTCTTCGCGTTCGGCCTCACGCACGATGCGAACGCGCTCCTGCCGCTGCTCGCCGCGACGCTCGTCGCGCACGGCTTCGCGACCGTCGTGATGAAACGCTCGATCATGACCGAGAAGATCGCGCGGCGCGGCTATCACATCTATCGCGAATACGGCGTGGATCCGCTGGAGCGTCATCACGTCGATGAAGTCATGACGCGCGACGTGCTGACGATCGACGCCGCCGCGCCTTTGAGCGACGTGCTCGCGAAGCACTTCGGGCCGCATCAGGTGCATCGCGCGTATCCGGTCGTGCGTGACGGCGTGCTCGTCGGGATGCTGGATCGAGGGGCGCTCGGGACGTTGAACGAAGCGCAGGCGGGTATGAGCATCGGTGAGGCATTGCAGCGGCATCAGCCCGCAGCGCCGGTCTTCGCGCTGCCGGGAGAACCGTGCCGGCTTGCCGCGACGCGCCTTGCCGTGCATGAACTGGAGCGCCTGCCGGTGGTCGCGGACAAGCAGTCGCTAAGGCTCGTCGGCATCGTGTCGCGCAGCGATCTCGTCAAGCCCGCGCGCGCGCACTTCGACGAGGAACATCGGCGCGAGCGATTCAGGGGTTTTCGGCGGACGGCGGTGCTACGGAAGCACTGAGGTCGGCGTGCGGAACGGAAAACGGCTGCGCCCAGTGTCGCAGCTCAGTCCGGCGATGGAGACACACCTTCAATCCATCGCCGGATAAAGGTGAATATCTGTCATAACTCGGGCTTGAATTGCCATCTGCTAAGATCCCCGATTCTTTTTCGATTTCGATCGTTTAATTAGTTTTATTAAAATTTATCATTTTTTAATACTTTTTAACACACAAATCAATTAAGCATCCCTAAGTATGCTCGATGAAATAACTCAATAACAGGTTCTCAGCAGTGACCTCACCCCGAGTTTCAGTAATTATCCCCGCCTACAACGCCGGCGCGTTCATTGAGCAAGCCGTCAATTCGGTCCTCGCACAGACTTTTCAAGATTTCGAAGTAATCATAGTATCCGACGGTTCGACCGATAATACGGTGCGCGTCCTGAGTCGCTACGAAAGAGATTCCCGCGTTCGCGTCATTACCCTAAGCTCGAATTCAGGAGAGTCCATCGCGACCAATATCGCGATTACTGCTGCACGCGGAGAGTACATCGCGCGACTCGACTCCGACGATATTGCCCTGCCCGACAGACTGCTCTATCAAGTCGATGTGCTCGATAACAATTCTTGGGTGACCGTCACCGGCGCACAGGTGGACACGTTGGATGAGTCGACCGGAATCAGGGCACCGTTGAAATGGACAGCACGCTCGGACGCAGACATCAAAAGCGCATTGCTCGACGGCGGCTACCATTTCATCACGTCCACAACCATGTGGCGTCGGGCCTGGTTTCTCGAGCGAAACATCTGGTGGAATGCGTCATTGCCTTCCGGTCGCGATCATCGTTTCTGGATCGACGCGATGCTGGCCGGAGCGGGCTTTGCAAATCTCGATCGTGTGCTTGCCGTGTACCGGTGGCACGCGACTAACATCAGCCATGACGTCGAGTCCGTTCTCGCCTCAGGCCGAGCAAATCGCGACTTGGTGGTACGGTCGTTCTTCCCGCAACTCTCGCGACGCGAAGCGATGAATCTAGCCCCATTGCTCGAAACGCAATACTGGGGCACGAATCATCTCACCGACGTCGACTCGCTTCGACGCGCCGTCGAGACGCTGGAGCGAATGCGGCCCATGCGCGAATCCATTTACGGCGAGAATCGTGCGCTCTTGTCCGAATACATCGATCGATGGTTCGATATCGCGAGCAGACGTATCGCCGAACTCGCGAGCGTCACAGTTCGCCCCGCGCACTTCGGATGACGAACATCGGAGGGAGCCGCTCAGGGGGAGCCCGCGGACGCCTGCGTTGAGAAAGCACTGAGGTCGGCGTGCATGTCGGCGAGCGGCCCGGTCCAGTTGCCGAGTTCGGTCTGTCGATAAAGACGCATCGACGGATACCACGGCGTGAAGCGCCGACAGTCGAGCCAGCGCGCATCGCAGGTCTGGGACAGCAACACCCACACCGGGCGATTCAGCGCGCCGGCCAGATGCCCCGAGCCCGTATCGATGGTGATGAGCAGATCGAGCTTTTCGAGCACGCGGGCGGTGTCGCCGAAGGTCGAGAGATGCGGCGCCATGTCGGTCACGTCGTGACGGTGCATGACGGCGCGTTCTTCGTCGCTGATCTCGCCTACCTGTAGCGAATAGAAACGGCAGGCGCGGTTCGACAGCACCGATTCGAGGCGGCTGAGCGGAATCGATCGATACGGCTCCTGACGCACGCCGCTCGCGCTTTTCCATATCAGGCCGATTTTCGGGCGCTTCGTGTCGGCGCTCAGCAGCGCGCTCGCTTCGTCGGACAACACCGTGGCCGGATCGATGGCGATGCGCGCCCCCGGATTCTCCGCCGGAAAATACGGCGAGCGCTGATAGCGCGCGTAGAGACTGAAGCCGAAGGTAAAGCGATCGCAGCGTTCGAGTCCGATCGCGCGCTGCTCCTCCGTCGCCAATAACAGCGGCACCACGTCGCTATGCCGGAAAATCTCGTTCCATCCCGGGAAATACTCCACGACGACTTCCCGCGCACCGTCGCGAAGCAGCAGATCGACGTAGCGCGAGAACTGTACGAAGTCGCCAAAACCGCCCTCGTAGTGGACGTAAATTTGCATGCCCGCGACGGATTCGTCCATGCCGAGGAGCTTCTCCGGCGGTGTGGCCTGCCACACGGGATGATCTCCCAGAATGAGGCTATGGAAGGCTTCCGCGTACGCCCGCCCGCGAATCATGCGGTGTCGCTCGTTCGCCAGGTGAAACTTGCCGAGGATGAACTGCACGATCGCGAGCTCTTCGCTCATGATGTAGCGATCGCGCTGAGACAGCGACTCGTCGGCCAAAGCGCGTTCCAGATGCTTTTCGGCTTCGGCGTGCAGCCCGGCGAAGCTCAGGTCGATGCCGAGCTGACCGATATGGCAGCCGGGATCGTCCGACGCCGACAACTTCGCCGCGAGGGCTTGCGCCTCTCTGGCGCGGCCGGCTAGCCGAAGCGCGCGGATCAGTTCCAGCGGCTCCATGTGTTGCAGGTCGTTGGGATGGGTCATGATGTTGTGAGCTGAGATCGCCGGTGACGGCCGGTTATGCTAATTCTTCGAAGCGTCCGAACCGCAAAAATGCGTAACTTCAAGGTAGGCGCAGCGGCTCCGGGATGGAAACGAAGTTGCGTCATCGTGCGTTTCCAGAAGTGAAAGAATCGAACGGACCACCTTCGGGCAGAAACTCGCGACAATGCCCTTTCACCCGCCGAATCGCGCGACCCGCGCGCGCCGCCCATGACCACCCGCCGCGACTTTCTCCACTTCACCGCCGCCGCGCTCGTCGCCCGCGCAACCGAGGCAGCCCAAGCCGCCGAACCGCCCGCCCAACTCATGCACAAACGTCCCATTCCCTCGACCGGCGAGCCTTTGCCCATCGTCGGCTGCGGCACCTGGCGCACCTTCGACGTCGGCGATGACGCAGCCCGCCGCCGCGAACTCGCCGAAGTGCTGCGCGTGCTTTTCGCGGCAGGCGGCTCGGTGATCGATTCATCGCCGATGTACGGTTCCTCCGAAGCCGTCGCGGGCGCGCTGCTCGCGCAATCGCACACGCGCGACAAGGCGTTCATCGCCACCAAGGTCTGGACCGACGGACGCGAGGCCGGCATCGCGCAGATGGAGCAGTCGATGCGACTGTGGCAGACCGATCGCATCGACCTCATGCAGATTCACAACCTGCTCGACTGGCGCACGCATCTCGCCACGCTGCGCGACTGGAAAGCCGCCGGCAAGATCCGCTATATCGGCGTCACGCACTACACGTCCGGCGCGTTCCCGCAGGTCGAAGCGGTGCTGCGTACGGAGCGCATCGATTTCGTGCAGATCAACTACGCCGCCAACGACCGCGACGCCGAAGCGCGCCTCCTGCCGCTCGCCGCCGAGCGCGGCGTCGCGGTGATCGTCAATCAGCCGTTCGGCGGCGGGTCGCTGCTCGCGAGCCTGCGCAACCGGCCCTTGCCCGCCTTCGCACAGGAACTCGGCTGCGCGTCGTGGGCACAGCTCCTGCTCAAATTCGTGCTGGGCAACGCCGCCGTGACCTGCGTGATTCCCGGGACGGGACGGCCCGAATACATGATCGACAACGCGCGCGCGGGCACCGGCATCTATCCCGACACGGCGATGAGACAGCGCATCGCCGACGCGGTCGCGTAAGGAGGAAACCATGAGCGATCCCTACGATCTTCAGCGTTTCGTCGACGCACAGGAAAGCGTCATCGACGACGTGCGCGCCGAGCTTGCCGCCGGTCGCAAGCGCACGCACTGGATGTGGTTCGTGTTCCCGCAGATCGCCGGCCTCGGGCACAGCGCGATGGCGCAGCACTACGCGATTTCATCGCGCGAAGAGGCCCGCGCGTATCTCGCGCATCCGGTGCTGGGCGCGCGGCTCGTCGAACTGACGCGCATCGTCAACGGCGTGCAGGGGCGCAGCGTCAGCGACATCTTCGGCTATCCGGACGACATGAAATTTCATTCGTCGATGACCCTTTTCGCGCGCACGGCCGACGACGCCGATGTCTTCAACGAAGCACTGCGCCGCTATTTCGAAGGACGCGACGACCAAGCCACGCTGTCGCGTCTTCAATGACGGGCATGGCGGTTGCGTCTCCTGAAACGTCCACATTCTTCAGGAGGCGCGCGCCATGAGCAGGTCCTTCAAGCTGCACGATCACGTCCGCTGGAACACGCCGCAAGGCGAGACGACCGGGCATATCGTGCGCATCGTCACCGAACGCACGACGCTCGACGGTCATACCGTCAACGCGTCGCGCGACGATCCGCACTTCGAAGTCGAAAGCGACAAGAGCGGCAAACGCGCGGTGCACAAAGCCGACGCGCTCACGCGTCTGACGCACTGAATCCGCTAACGCCATGCGCCGCACGTTCGCACTAATGCAGTGCGCGCGGCGCAACCCGGCACCGTTCCTGCAGAAACCACGATTAACGTTCAAACTTCTACCGCGCTGGAAGCTTGAATCGCGCATTTCCATTGAACCGGTTTGCCCAATCCTTTGAGGAATCGAACCAATGAAATCGAAACTCGTGGCACTGCTCGTTGCATCGTCGGCACTCGGCCTGACTTCCACGGCATCGTTTGCCCAGGTCGCGGGCGCTCAACCGCTCGGCGTATCGGTCGAGGTATCGACGGCCATCATCGATGGCTGGAGCGTCAAAAAATCCATCCTCAACAAGCCCGTCGTGAACGATCAGGGGCAACGCGTCGGCGTGATCAATGACATCATCGTCGCGCCGGATAAATCCGTTTCGTTCGCGATCATCGCGGCGAACAAGTTCCTCGGCGTGGCGCGCCACGATGTCGCGATTCCCATCGAGCAGCTCGACGTGAAAAACGGCCAGTTCGTGCTCGCGGGCGCAACCAAGGACGCGATCAAGGCGCTGCCCGAGTTCCAGTACAACAAGGTGAAGCCGACGCCGAAGCCGCGCGCGGAATTCGAGCATCATTAAGCTTGACCGGAGGCGGCCGCGCGCCGCCTCTTTTGCCTGACCTCAACCGGAAACCGCCGATGTTCAAAGCCCTCATGCTCGACAAACAGGACGACCGCACGGTCGCGTCCATTCAGTCGATCGACGAATCGCGCCTGGCTTCGTCCGTCGATGGCGGCGACGTGCTCGTGCGCGTCGAGTTTTCCACGCTCAACTACAAGGACGGCCTCGCGATCACCGGCCGAGTGCCGGTCGTGCGCACCTGGCCGATGGTGCCGGGCATCGACTTCGCGGGTGTCGTCGAAACGAGTTCGCATCCGGACTACCAACCCGGCGACAGGGTCGTGATGAACGGCTGGGGCGCGGGTGAAACGCACTGGGGCGGGCTCGCGCAGAAAGCCCGCGTGCCGGGCGATCATCTGATCAAGCTGCCCGCGAACATCACGACGCGCCAGGCGATGGCCATCGGCACCGCCGGCTATACCGCGATGTTGTGCGCGCAGGCACTGGAAAAGCACGGCGTCGGCCCGAAAGACGGCGACGTGCTCGTGACCGGCGCGAACGGCGGCGTCGGCAGCTTTGCCATCGCGATTCTGGCTAAGCGCGGCTTTCGCGTGATCGCGTCGACGGGCCGTCCCGAGGAAGCCGAGCGGCTGCGCGAGCTGGGCGCGGCGGATATCGTCGAACGCGCGACGCTTTCGGAGCCCGGCAAGCCGCTGCAGAAGGAACGCTGGGCGGCGGCCGTCGATTGCGTCGGCAGTCATACGCTCGCGAATGTCTGCGCGAGCTTGCGCTACGGCGGCGCGGTCGCGGCGTGCGGGCTCGCGCAAGGCATGGATCTGCCCGCGTCGGTCGCGCCGTTCATCCTGCGCGGCGTCGCTCTGCTGGGCGTAGACAGCGTCTATGTGCCACGCGAGCGGCGCATCGCGGCATGGAAAGCGATCGCCGATGAAGTGCCGGTCGCGACCATCGAAAGCGTCGCGACCGCCATTCCTCTGGCCGACGCGCCCGACGTCGCCGCGCGCCTGCTGCGCGGCGAAGTAAAGGGGCGCGTGATCGTCGATGTGAACGCCTGAGCCGGCGTCAGAAGGCGCTCCAGCCGTCGGCGCCCACGGGCTTGGCGGCTGCAACCTGAGCCACGCGAGGCGCGGGCTTTTTCGCGACCGGCGCACGCGCGACGCTCGGCGCGGCCCGCATGAACGTCGGCGTTTGCGCTTCTACCGTGAAGAACGCCACCGCCTCGTTGAGCCTGCGTCCCTGCTCTTCCAGCGACGATGCAGCCGCCGCCGCTTCCTCCACGAGCGCCGCGTTCTGCTGCGTGACTTCGTCCATCTGCGTGATGGCCTGATTCACCTGCTCGATGCCGCGTCCCTGCTCCGCCGACGCCGCCGCGATCTCCTGCATGATGTCCGTCACGCGTGCGACGGCCTGCGTCACTTCGGCCATCGTCGTGCCCGCTTCGCCCGCCAGCATGGAACCGTCGCGCACCTTGGCCGTGGAATCCGTGATCAGTTCCTTGATCTCCTTGGCCGCCGTCGACGAGCGCTGAGCCAGGCTGCGCACTTCGCTCGCGACGACCGCGAAGCCGCGGCCCTGCTCGCCCGCCCGCGCCGCTTCAACGGCCGCGTTGAGCGCGAGAATATTGGTCTGGAACGCGATGCCTTCGATGATCCCCGTGATCTCCGCGATCTTGCCCGAGCTGTCGCTGATGCCGTTCATCGTCTCGACCACGCGGCCGACGACATCGCTGCCCTTCTTCGCGATATCCGATGCATTCGACGCGAGCGAACTCGCCTGCTGCGCGTTCTCGGCGTTCTGACGCACGGTGGACGTGAGCTCTTCCATGCTCGCCGCCGTTTCCTGCAAGGACGCGGCCTGTTCTTCGGTGCGCTGGCTCAGATCGGTGTTGCCGGTGGCGAGCTCCTTCGCCGCGCCGCCGACCGCGCCGCTGCTTTCGCGCACGCGGCCCACGGTCTCGGTGAGACGCGCGTTCATCGTTGCGAGCGCACGCAGCAGGTCGCCGGTTTCGTCCTTCGTTTCGGCGACGATATGGCTCGTCAGATCGCCGCGCGCCACCGTCTGCGCGATGCCGACCGCCTCGCCGATCGGCGTCGTGATCGAGCGCGTGATCGCCATGCCCGCAGCGACCGCGAAGAGCGCCGCCGCCGTGCACAGCGCGATCAGCACATTGCGCTGCATTTCGTAGCTGGCTGCGTCTGCGCGCACGATTTCCTCACGGCGCGAGGCGGTGTAGGTCGCGTAATCGTCGGTGGCCTTCACCAGTTGCGCGAGCAGCGGGCGGCATTCGTCGTCCATCTTCTGGATCGCCTCGTCGCGCTTGCCCGCGAGCGCGAGTCCGACGATATTCGTCGCGACCGGCCCGTATAAGCCCTCCACACGTCCCATTTCGGCGACGAGGCTCTTCGCCTTCTCGCTGGTATCGGTCGCGGCGGCGATCATGTCGTTGAGTTGCTTCAGACGCGCCTGTACGTCGTCGTGCGCGCGCAGGACATCGGCTTTCTCGAGATCGAGGTCGGACTGCTTCGTGACGAGCACGAGATTGCGCGCGGCGATCGCGCGGCGGTCGACCGCCGTGCGAATCTGACTAGCCACGTCCGCCCGCGCGTTGATACCGTTCACATAGTGCGCGAAGCCGTCCGTCGCGACGGACAGCGCGCGCAGTGACATGCCCGCCACAAGCACGACCAGTACAGCCAGAATACCGAATCCAGCGACCAACTTATTTTTGATCGTGATGTTCTTGAGGTTCATGTTTTGGGTTCTCTCAGGGTCCGTTCAAGGGGACATACGGCGTCATTTCAACGCTCTTCCTGCTGATTACGGCCCGCCAAAATTGCTCTGAAGGGCAAAAGATGCAAATAGTCTGCACTTTGTCCAAGTTAAACCGGTAATTCCGTTACGATGCATCCCGTCATTTTGAGTAAATATTGCCTTTTCTTCCCGGTACATTCAGAACGATGCCCGACATCCTCGACTACCGCACACCCGAATTCGAAGCCGCGCTCGCTGCGCTCCCATCCACGCCGGCAGCCGGCCTCGCCACCGACGAAAATTACTGGGACGCGGTGCGCGGACTGTGGCGGCAATCGGATGCGCTGATCAATCTGGAGAACGGCTTCTGGGGTGCGATGACCGAGCCGGTCAAGGCGATGTTCCATCACTGGACCGAGCGCGTGAACTACGAGACAACGCTGCTGATCCGTCCGCATCTGATGACGCTGTATCAGGGCTTGCGCGAGCGCGTCGCGAGGGAAATGGGCTGCGCGGTCGAAGAAATCGAGCTGACGCGCAACGCGACCGAAGCGCTGCTCGCGCTCATCAGCGGCTACAACCGTCTGGCGCCCGGCGACACCGTGCTCTACAGCGATCTCGACTACCCCTGCGGCAAGGACGCGATGGAATGGCTGCGCGAGCGGCGCGGCGTCACGCCCGTGCGCATCACGATGCCCGAGCCGGCCACGCTCGAAGCCGTTCTCGAAACCTACGCGAAGGCCTTGAGCGCGCATCCGCGCACGCGGCTCGTGCTGCTCTCGCATGTGTGCTTCGCGACGGGTCTCGTGCTGCCGGTCGCGGACATATCGGCGATGGCGAAAGAAGCGGGCGCGGACGTGATCGTCGATGCGGCGCATTCGTGGGGCCAGCTCGATTTCGACGTGCCCGGCCTGAACGCACCGTTCGCCGCGCTGAATCTGCACAAGTGGATCGGCGCGCCGCTCGGCTGCGGCGCGATCTATATCCGTAAGGGACACGTCGCATCGATCGATCCATATTTCGGCGACCGCACCTGGCCCGCCGACGATATCCGCGCGCGCGTGCACACCGGCTCGCCGAACTTCGCCGCGTGGTTCACGCTGCCCGCGGCGCTGGATGTGCATCGGGCGATCGGCTCGAAGGCGAAGGAAGCGCGCCTGCGTGCCTTGCGCGATGCCTGGGCGAAACCCGCGCGCGCGCTGCCCGGCGTGCAGATCATGACGCCGGATGATCCGTCGATGACTGCCGGCATCACTGCCTTCCGGCTGCACGGACGCGCGACGAAAGCAGGCTGCGATGCGATCGTCGCCGCGCTGCGCGAGCGCTTCGGCGTGTTCACGGTGACGCGCCCCGGTCCCGACTCGGGCGAAGTCGTGCGCGTGACGCCCGCCCTGTTCTCGCGCATGTCGGACGCCGAGCGCCTGCTCGAAGGCATCGAAGCGCTTTCGCGCGAATCGAAGTAACCGCTAGCCCGCCACCGGCCGCGCATCGAGGCGCTCGATCAGTCGCTCGAGCGCCTCCGAGCACGGCGCTTCGACTTTGAGCGCGAGGAGCGCATCGGCGCGCGTCTTGCCGATGTTGATCGCGGCGATCGGCTTGCCGCTCTTCGCGGCCCATTCGCAGAAGCGATAGCCCGAGTACACCATCAGCGACGAACCGACGACGAGCATCGCGTCGGCGGCTTCGAGCGAGCGCGCCGCATCGTCGACGAGCACGCGCGGCACGCTCTCGCCGAAGAACACCACGTCGGGCTTGAGCACGCCGCCGCAGCGCGTGCAGCCGGGTACATCGAACGATGCGAAGTCGAGATCCTCGATATGCGCATCGCCGTCCGGCACCGCAGGCGCCGTGTAACCGACGAAATCCGGATTCGCCGCTTCGAGCGTGCGCTGCACCGCCGCCCGCGTATGCCGCTCGCCGCATTCGATGCAGCGCACCCGCCCGATATTGCCGTGCAACTCGATCACATCGGGATTGCCCGCACGAATGTGCAGCCCATCGACATTCTGCGTGACGAGCCGATGCACGCGCGAGCGCGCATCGAGCGCCCGCAGCGCGTGATGCGCGGCGTTCGGCTGCGCGTTCTGCACGACCGGCCAGCCGATGAGACTGCGCGCCCAATAGCGGCGGCGCGCGTACTCCGAGCCGAGAAAGTCTTTCAGCAATATCGGCGCACGGCCCTTGCGTTGGCCTTCGCGGTCGCGATAACAGGGAATGCCCGACTCGGTGCTGATGCCCGCTCCCGACAGTACGAAAAGCCGCGGATGCCGCTCGACGAATTCATGAAGCTGCTGCACGTGCCGTCCTTTTTGCGTGTTTTGCGGGGTTCGCTCTGGTGGAAATATAGAGCGAAACCGCACGCGCCGCTGGCCGCGATTCTGGCCTTACCACTTTTTAGATATCGAAATTGGCTTGACCAAATCGCCGGGCATCGTTAGATTGTCGGACGCCCCACTCCAAAGACACCACGAGACAAAAGCATGCTGACCGTCATCTGCGAAACGCCCGGAACCCTGAAAGCCGAACAGCGCGAGAAGCCGCGGCGCGGCGAGAACGAAGTGCTGTTGCGCGTGAAGCGCGTCGGCGTGTGCGGCACGGACCTGCACATCTTCACCGGCAATCAGCCCTATCTCTCGTATCCGCGAGTGATGGGCCACGAGTTGTCCGGCGTGATCGAGGAAGCGGACCCGGCGAGCGGCCTGAAGGCGGGCGACACCGTCTACGTGATGCCCTATCTGTCGTGCGGCGAGTGCATCGCGTGCCGTCAGGGCAAGACCAACTGCTGCGTGAACATCCAGGTGCTCGGCGTGCATCGCGACGGCGCGTTCACCGAATATCTGAATCTGCCCGCGCAATTCGTCCACAAGGCCGAGGGCGTCACGCTCGATCAGGCCGCGATGATCGAATTCCTCGCGATCGGCGCGCACGCCGTGCGCCGCGCGGACGTGAAGCCGGGTCAGCGCGTGCTGGTCGTCGGCACGGGTCCGATCGGCATGGCGGCCATCACGTTCTCGCGTCTGCGCGGCGCGAACGTGACCGCGCTCGACACCCGCGAAGATCGCCTCGCGTTCTGCAAGCGCGAGCTGAAAGTGGATGCCACCGTGCAGATCGGCGAGCACGACAAGGCAGCGCTATCGACGCTCACGAACGGCGAATTCTTCGATGTGGTCTTCGACGCGACCGGCAATTCGCGCGCGATGGAACGCGGCTTCGAGTTCATCGCGCACGGCGGGAAGTACGTGCTGGTGTCGATCGTTCCGGATCGCATCTCGTTCGCCGATCCCGAGTTCCACAAGCGCGAGGCGACGCTGCTCGCGAGCCGCAACGCGACGCCCGAAGACTTCGAGACCGTGCTCGCGGCGATGCGCAAGGGCGAAGTGCCCACCGATGCGCTCAACACGCATCGCCTGACGTTGAGTGATGTGCCCGAGCAATTCGCGTCGCTGCTCGATCCGAAGGCGGGCGTCGTGAAGGCGATCGTCGAGTGCTGATGGTTTGATCAGGGCGCGCCGCGTGCAAAGCGCGGCCGCCCTTGCGCGTCGTGCCAGGGCTCGGCGCTCTTGCACCAGATTTCGTACTGCGGCGGATAAAGACCGGTCTCGTCGAAGATGCCGGTCGGCACTTCGATCTCATCGACGCCATCGAACGCCAGATAGACCGGCGAGCCGCACGACGGACAGTGATGGCGTTTGCCTGTCGTCGAACTTTCCCATGCCACCGTGTCGCCCGTGACCTGAAACGCGTCGCGCGGAAAGATCGCATAGACGCCGAACGGCGCGCCGTGAATGCGCCGGCACGTCATGCAGTGGCACAAATTCACTTCCTTCGGTTCGCCCAGCACACGCACGCGCACCGCGCCGCATGCGCATCCGCCTTCGTGGGTCGGCTGGGCATTCATGCGGCGCTGTGACGGTTCATCGCGTGAAGTAGCCGCGATTCTGCATGCACTCGCTGTACGCGCGCCAGTAGCGCGTCATCGGCGGTTCGGGCGGCGGCAGCGGCGGCATCTTCATGTCGCCGCCGTAGATCGCATCCGATGCGCCGGACGCGCCAGCCGCCATCGATGCGGGCACCGCAGGCATGCCGGGCATCGGACCGGACGCGCCGGGCAATCCGGACGCACCCGAGACTCTCCCCGGCGGCAAGCTCGATGCCGCGATCGCCGCCGAAGCACCCGATGCCGGCGCGGCAGCGGAAGCCGCGAGTGCTCCCGACGCGCCCGCCGGCAAAGGCGGTTCGAGCGGACGCGGCGGCGTCAGCACGCGCGTTTCGCGCTGGGCGTCGCGTGGCGGCGTCTGTGGCTCGCGCGCGACGTTCACCTTGGTCGTCTGATTGGCATAACCGTAGCAGGCGGCGTTATCGACCGATTGCTGCCACGCGCTCTGGCTGCGTCCGGGCAGGGCGAGCGGCTGTTGCGCGGCGGCGGCGCCACACGCCGCGAGCAGAGCGATTCCCGCGTAAGTGGAAGGTCTCATTGGCTTGCAGTTCCCCGATGCGGTTTTATTAGTCGTTGCAGCTCACGCACCGTTCGCGCATGCGCGAGCGGCGCGAGTCTGCGCCGGGCCTGCTGCAAAGGATACCGCGACCGCGAAACCGTCCACGCCAGAAGCACCGGTATCTTCCGCCAATTTCCAGACGGAACGCGGGGCGGCGCACACTCGCCGGGAAAACGCGCGCGTCAGAACTTCATGCCGACGCCGATACCCACGACCCACGGATCGATCTTGAGCGAGCCGAGATCGGCGCCGTCCGCCGACGCGCTCGTGCGCATCCAGATCTTCTTCAGGTCCGCGTTGACGAAGAGATTCTTCGCGACCTGCACATCGACGCCCGCCTGCAACGCCGGGCCGAAGCTGCTGTGTCTGATCGACACCGGCGTGTCGCCCGCCTTCAGCTTGTCGTTATAGAAAACCGTGTAGTTCACCCCCGCGCCGACATACGGACGCACACGGCCCGCGTGATTGAAGTGATATTGCAGGAGCAGCGTCGGCGGCAGCACGTTCACGCCGCCAAGCCCGCCGATATTCGACGTCACCTGATGCCGCGACGTGGCAAGAATCAGTTCGACGCCGATCTCGTCGCGGATCATGTAGGTGAAATCGAGTTCGGGCACGATCGCGTTGTTCACATCGACACCGAGCGTGCCGAGCGCGCCGCCCGCGTGCACATCCGGCTGGATGCTGATCGCGCGCAGGCGCACCAGAATGTCGCCCGCGTGAATGCCGCTCATCGAATCGCTCGACGGTGCGTCGCCCGCCGCGTGCGCCCTGCCCGCAAACAAGGACGCGCATGCCATCACCATTGCCCCGAAGACTTTCTTCATTTCTATCTTTCCCACGTTAAATACGGGGATTCTCGCGGGCGGGCGCGCACGCGCCATTGACCGGGCTCAACGCATAAGCACGCGCGCACAGCCAACGGCGACAAGGCTTGAGCAACGACAATCGTGCGGTCGAACGCCGCAAGCGGCGGGTCCGCGCTTTGCTAGATCAAGGGAAAGTACAAGGGATAAACGGAGGCCGCAGATGAGACCCACAATCGGCACACTCGGGCGCATGACGGGGATTCTGCTCGGCGGCACGCTGGCCGTCGTGGCGAGCGCTCAGCAAGCGCCGCAAAAACCGAAACAGCTCCAATACGACAGCACGCCCGCGTATCAGGAGAAAAACGTCACGCCGCCTGCGACTGCGGCCGCGAACGCGAGCGATGCGCTCAAGACACGTCCGGGCAAGACGTCATCGGGCAAAGGCGCCGCGCCCGACCGGCCGAACGGAATCGGCTTCGATGCGGGCGCAAGCGGCATGGGCAAGAAGCAATAAGGTTACGCGTCGGCGGGCTTGTCGGGCCACGGCCATGTCGAATAGCGCGATGGCTTCTCGGACTTGGCCTTGCCCTTCTGCTTCTGAGGAGCGGGTGCGGAAGCGGGAACGGGAGCCGGAGTGCTCGCCGCATGCGCAGGCTCCGCGCTCTCCGCAATCTCCGGCAACGCCTCGCCGAACCACGGCACTTCCTTGCGACGCTCTTCCACGTACGCACCCCAGCCTTTTGCGTTGTCCGCGAAGAGATCGTGCTTCACGGTGTTGGCGAGCAGCGGGCGATTGAGCGTTTCGTCGAGGAGGGCTTTCGGCCACACGAAGAACGCGCCCGATGCACGGCGGATGAAATCGCGCGGCGCCATCTTCGGGTCGATGAAGCCGAGCAGCGTGAAGCCTGCAAGCGCCTCGTTGCCCTTCACCGCTTCGCCGATGCTCGCGTATTCGTCGGCGCATTGGCTCAGGCAAAACACCGACTCAAGCACGTCGCCGAGGTGCAGCAGCAACGCGCGTCGTTCGTAGGGATCTTGCATGGCGGTCTCATGTTTCGTCATTCGCTGTTCCGATATGTCGAGGGTGGATTCTGCGGCGCGCGCACACTGCCGCACGTGCCGCGTTCATCACGAATTTTAACGAACTCGGCGTGACACGTCGGCGCGCGATTCCGCCAGTCACTTCGTAAAGCGCGTGCGAAAACTCAGCCGATAGTCGTTCGGCGACACGCCGAGCCGCCGCGTGAACACGAGCCGCATGCGATCCGCCGTGCCGAACCCGCAATCGTAGGCGACGGTTTTCAGCGGCGTGTCGCTACTTTCGAGCACATTGCGGGCCGCGTCGACACGCGCGCGTTCGACGAACTCATGCGGCGTCATCTGCGCGAGCTGCACGAAGGCGCGCGCGAAGTTGCGCTCGCTCATGCCGGCGACGCTCGCCAGTTGCGCGACCGACAGCCGCTCGCCGATATGCTCCATCACATACGCCTGCACTTTCGCGACCGGCGATGTTTCGTCGGCGGGCGCGCTCAGATACGGGCTGAATTGCGACTGGCCGCCGCGCCGCTGCGCGAACACGACGAGGCGCTTCGCGACCGCTAGCGCGACCTGCGCGCCGTGATCTTCGGCGACGAGCGCGAGCGCGACATCGATGCCCGCCGTCACGCCCGCCGACGTGACGAGCCTGCCGTCGCGCATGTAGATGCGATCCAGCTCGACGCGTGCGCGAGGAAAACGCTCCGCGAGGCGCGGAGCGTTCTGCCAGTGCGTAGTCACATCGCGGCCGTCGAGCAGGCCCGCGTGTCCGAGCGCGAACGCGCCCGTGCAGATCGAGCCGTAGCGCTCGCAGTGCGATGCGACATCGGCGAGCCAGGCGGTCAGACGGGGATCGGGATCATCGACGGGAAGCGCCGGGCCGCCCGCGACGAGCGCGGTGCCGTAGCGCCGGTCCGCTTCGTCGAAAGACAGATCCGCGACGAGCCGCGTGCCGTTCGAGGCGCGCACGATGCGCTCTTCCGGACCGACGAGCGTGATCTCGTATGCGCTCGATGGCGCAATGAAGCCGTTCGCTTCCGCGAACACATCGACGGGACCGGCCACATCGAGCGCCTGCACGCCCTGGAAGATTGCGATCGCAACTGTACGCATCGAATGGAAGGTCCGTGATGAGCCCACATGGCAGAAGACGGCGTGCGCCTGGCAGGGTTCGACGCGTCGTTTCGATTGAGACGTGAAGGCGTTTTGACGAGACTAAAGGCATCCGACGCGCTGCGCGATTTTAACAACGCACAGGCATTCGCGTCTTCGATCGACCCTTATCACGGAGCCATACTCATGAGCGAAATCATCGCAGGCATCAGGATTCCCGACAGCCAGATGGCACGCGAAGCCACGCAACTCGTGCGCGATACCGAGCCCGATCTGCTCTATAACCATTCGCGTCGCGTGTTCCTGTTCGGCGCGCTCGCGGGCGAACGCAAGCAACTGAAATACGATCCCGAACTGCTCTACATCGGCGCGATGTTCCATGACATGGGACTGACCGAAGCGTACAGCAGCGCGCACGATCGCTTCGAAGTCGACGGCGCGAACGCCGCGCGCGATTTCCTGCGTCAGCATGGCATCGGCGAATACGAGATCGAGCAGGTGTGGGACGCGATCGCGCTGCATACGACGCCCGGCATTCCGCAGTACAAGAAGCCGGTGGTCGCGCTCGTCACGGCGGGTGTCGAGATGGACGTGCTCGGTCTCGCCTACGACGAGTTCAGCGCGGACCAGCGGCGTCTCGTGGTCGCCGCGCATCCGCGCGAGACGAACTTCAAGGAAGGCATCATCGATGCATTCGCCAAAGGCACGATCGGCAAGCCCGAATCGACCTTCGGCAACGTCAAGGCCGATGTGCTCGCGTTGAAGGACCCGAACTACCGGCGGCTGAATTTCTGCAGCATCATCCTGGGTTCGGCATGGAACGATCAGCCGCACGATCACGCGACGTGCCGCGATCCGGCGCATCGTCACGCGTAATTCAGCGGCAGATGCGATACGGTCCCATGTCGACGTGAAAGTGCGTCTCGTGCAGCGCGTTGTAATCGGGACCTAACGTGGTTGCGAATGCTTGGCATGCGCCTTCGTGAACGCGGCGCAGAAACTGTCCGTCGGGCGAGGCCGCATCGTCCCAGCGCGCGAGCGTGATGCGGCGTCCGTCATCCAGCACGAAGCCCGTGAGATCGATGGCGTTCGCGCTCGCATGCTGGCTCAACGCGGCGTCCTGCTGATGATTCACGTTGCGGCACGCATAGCTCCCGACATGCTCGATGCGCGCGACGCGCTCGCCGTAGATATCGAGCGCGGCGGGCTGAAGATACTGATGTTCGAAGTACGCGATGCCGAGCGCGAGCGGACACGTCGCGAGAAACGGCGAACTGAAGCGCAGGTCTTCCGTCTGCGTGACGCGCACCACGTCTTTGAGCGCACAACCGCCCTGCCCCGTTGCATCGGCCATTTCGCGATAGACGAGACCGGAGCGCGCGAGCGCGGCGTCGCAGAGTTGCGCGTCGTGCATCGTGCGCCATAACCTGAAGCGCGTGAGCGGACCTTGCGGCGCGCGCACATCGAGCGGTGCGAAGGGATCGTAGCGCTCGGGCAACACGATGCGCTTTGAATAGATCGCGTAGCCGAACATCGCCGCGCCGGCGAGCGACACCAGCAGCAGCCACGCGACGATGCGCACGATCACGCGTCGTCGGTTGCATGCGCGGCGTTCACGCGCTCGGCGAGTTTCGCGTCGTAACTCGAATGCACGTGCACGCGCTTTTTCTCGGGATACGCATACGAATAGGCCTTGCGCAACGCGAGCGACGCTTCATGAAAGCCCGACAGAATGAGCTTTTGCTTGTTCGGATAGTTGGCGATATCGCCGACCGCGAAGATGCCTGGCCGCGACGATTCATAGTTCGACGTATCCACTTCGATGCGTCCGCCGCGCACATCGAGATTCCACGTGGCGATCGGCCCGAGTTCCGACACGAGACCGTAGAGCGCGACGATCTTGTCCACGGCGATATCGGTCGAGCCTTCCACCTGCTTGATGCGCACACCGCGCAGCGTGTTATCGGGTGCATCGAGCGATTCGATCATGCCGACGACGAATTCCATCTCGCCTGCTTCGACTGCGCGCTTCATGGTCGCGACCGAGTTCGCCGCCGCCGAAAAGCCGTTACGCCGATGCACGAGCGTGAGTTTCTTCGCGATGCCTTTCAACGCGAGCGCCCAGTCGAGCGCCGAATCGCCGCCGCCCGCGACGATGACCGCCTTGTCCGCGAAATCCGCTGCGCGCAAGACGCTGTAGTGCACGTCCTTGCCTTCGAGCGCGGCGGCTTCGGGCAATTGCAGCCGCTGCGGCACGAACGCGCCGTTGCCCGCGGCGATCAGGATCGCGGCGCAGTCGAACGTCATGCCGCGTTCGGTCGTCACCGTCCAGCGATGATCGTCCTCGCGCTGCGTGACGGACTGCACGCGCTGGTCGAGATGGATCGGGACGTCGAAGGGGCGAATCTGCTCCAGCAGGCGATCGACGAGCTCGCGGGCGGTGCAGGAAGGGATCGCGGGGATGTCGTAGATCGGTTTGTCGGGATAGAGCTCGATGCATTGCCCGCCGATGCGGCCGAGCGTGTCGACGATCTGGCATGTGAGGCCGATCACGCCGGCCTCGAAGGCGGCGAATAGGCCTACCGGGCCTGCGCCTATGATCAATACGTCGGTTTTTATCGCTTCGCTTTGAGGGTCCATTTCGGGTTTGCTTTCCTTGGCTTTGCTGATATTTTCAGCATTCTTCGGGCCACGATACAGAAAGCGTTTCGTTCGGGCAATGAAGTCCCTGTTTGCTTAGCGGCGATTGTTTTTTCGGGGAAGCCTGGTTTCGTGTCGGTTTATTAGCACTGCCCCTCCCCGGGGCGGGGGTCACTTTCTTTGCTGCTGCAAAGAAAGTAACCAAAGAAAGCAGCTTCTCACTGCCCGCGGTCACACGCACGTTGGCCATGCTTGCCAGCCGCCAATGGCACTCGCCTAAGTGTCGCCCCCAAAGGCCCAATCGGGCTTGGCTCGCGCACGGTCTGACGCGCTAGAAGTTACAGCGCGCTGGTTCAGCACCAAATAGCTTCGGCACAGCGCTGCGCGCTGCCGTTGGGTATGCGAGGGAAACCGTCGAGAAGAAGCGCACGCAGACCCGATTGACCGGTCGGCCGCGAAGCGGGCCGGAGCCATTTGGTGCTGAACCAATAACGCAAGCGGTGCGATATGTCAGACCGTGCGCGAGCCAAGCCCGGTCAGTCCTTTGGGGGCGACACTTAGGCGAGTGTCATCGCGGGCTGGCAAGCATGGCCAAACTGCGTGTGACCGCGGGCCTAAACGAGCTGCTTTCTTTGGTTACTTTCTTTGCAGCGGCAAAGAAAGTGACCCCCGCCCCGGGGAGGGGCAGTGCTAATAGACCACCGCGAAATCAGGATTCCAGAGAAGCACAAGCAACCGCCCCAAAACCCCTCACTTCACATTCAACTCCCTCGCGTAATACATCGCCGCAGCATCGATCTCCTCGGCAGTCATGTTGCGCGCAACATTGCGCATGACCCCATCGATATCATTCGTCCGCGTGCCATTGGCGAACGCGACCAACTGCGACTTGGTATAAGCCGCCGGCAAGCCATCGAGCCAGGGGCTGCCCGCTTTGCTATCGATGCCTCCATGACAAACCGCACATGGCACGACATTGCGCATCGGCGCCCCATGCGCGACGATCGACGGCGCGAGCGTTTCGCTCACCTTGCGCTGCGCAGGCGGCCGCGGCAGGCTCGCGTAGTAAGCCGCGAGATCGCGCATGTCCTGATCGCTCAGGTTCATCGCCATCGGCGACATCACGGCGCTATTACGCGCGCCCTTCTGAAAATCGATCAACTGCTTGTAAATCACCGACGCATACTGCCCCGCCAGATTCGGCGAATTCGCGTCGCTCATGCCGCGCTCGCCGTGGCACATCGTGCACCGCAAGGCGAGCGTCGCGCCGCGCCCGACCGAATTCGCACTCACGTTGACGAGCAATTGCGGCGTGACCTCGACGCTCGTGAGCTTCACCTTCGGCTCGACGGCCGTGCCGCCCTCATACCAGTCGCGCGGCACGCCCGCCGCGCTGCAGATCGCATTCCAGATGCCGGTGAACGGCGCGTCGCGATGCACCGAGGGCAACCATACGAAACCGATCAGCGCCGACACCACCGCAATCGCGATCGTCCCCAACACGCTGACGGCGAACCAGCGGTTGCGGAATGTGAAGAGGCGTTCGTCGCTCATCGCTGCGCTCCGATCGGCACCGCGGGCACCGCCGTGTCCGAACGCGCGAGCAACTGCGCAATCGGATAGCCGTAGTTGACGAGCGTAAGCCCGATCATCAGCACGAGCCACAGCGCGAAACTGTTCAACGCCACGGGAAGCGTGCGCGGCTCATGCACCGCGCGGCTGAAGCGGAATTCCTCGATTGCCGTCTGCGGCGCGCGATGCGCCTTGATCAGCACGATGAAAAACAGCACCGCCGACACGACCAGAATCAGCCCGCCCAGCACCGAGATCACCACCGACAGCGCTTGCGCGGCGATCGCGGGATCGCTGTAGTCGTAGAACGCCATGCGTCGCGGCATCCCCAGAATGCCGACGAAATGCCACGGGAACGTGAGCACGATCATGCCGATGAACCACAGCCACAACTGCCAGCGCATCAGCTTCACGCTCTGCAGCGCGCGTCCGGTCAGATGCGGCCACAGATCGTAGGCAATCACGAAGTACATGATGACGATCGCCCCGCCGAAGATCAGATGGAAATGGCCCGTCACCCATTGCGTGTTGTGGATCGTCGAGTCGAGCTGATAGCTCATGTTGATGAGCCCGCCCGCGCCGCCAAAACCGAGCATCACGAAGGAGAACGCGACGGCCAGCATCATCGGGTTGTCCCACGGCAGCGCCTTGATCCAGCCGAGCGGCCCGCGTCCGCCGCGCAGCCGCGCCGCAATCTCCACCGATGCGCTGATCGTGAACACGGTAAGCAGCGTCGGCACGGCGACGAGCGTGGTGAACACCGAATGCATGAACTTGAAGCCCGAGCCCACTTGCGGATCGGCGAAAAGGTGGTGAATGCCGATGGGCATCGACACGACGAGAAACAGGATGAACGAGATGCGCGCCATCGAATCGCTGTAGAGACGGCCGCCGATCGCGCGCGGAATGATCGTGTAGTACGCGATGTACGCGGGCATCAACCAGAAGTAGACGATCGCGTGCAGCGTCCACGAGAAGAACACGCGCGCGAGGCCCGCGTCGATGGTCGACTTCCAGCCGATGGCCACGGGCAGGATCATGAACAGCACTTCGATCGCCGCGCCCACCGCCGTCCAGCCCCACAGATACGCGCCGGCCACGGTCGCGAACATCGCGAGCGGCACCGGTTTGCCGCGGTTCTCGCGCTTCCACGATGCGAGGTTCACCGACATCAGCGCGACCCACACCCACGAGCCGACCACCACGAACACGACGCCGACGTAATAGAACACGTTGCCGATCATCGGCGGATAGAAGGTGTACAGCACCGACGCGAGCCCCATCGCGACAGGCACCGTCGCCGTCACCGCGCCGACCGCGACGAGCCAGAAGCCGAGCCACGCCCAGCGCAGCCCGACGAGCGGGCGCTTCAGCGCAAGCTCGCTGACCGCGTAGCCGAAGCCCATCGCGATGAGCGTCGGGAACGCGTAGCCCATCACGGTGCCGTGCTCCGTCACCGAGCGATAGTAGAGCTCGGGATTCTGCAGCCACGGATGCAGCGGGCTGCGCACGAGCATCTGCCACGCGCCGAGCAAAAGCGCGACGCCGAAGGCGCCGAACGCCAGCCAGAAATGCGCGAGTACGAGGCGCTTGCTATTGAACACAGGACACTCTCCGCGAATTGGCCGGCATCTTGTCGGCCATCTGCATGAATTCGGCGCGGTCCACCACCTTCACGTGCGCCCACATGTTCTGATGCCCGGTGCCGCAGTACTCGTGGCACGGCATCAGATGCTCGCCGGGCTTGTCGAAAGTCGTCTTGAACGTCGAGACGTAGCCCGGCTCCAGCATCGAATTGATATTCGTGTCGGTGATCAGAAAGCCATGCACGACATCCGAGCTCGTCGCGCGGAAAGTCACCGGCACGCCCGCCGGCACGACAAGGCACTGCGGCGTGAACGAGTACTGCTGCGCGACGATGCGCACCGTCACCGAGCCGTCCGTCTCGGGCGCGGTGCCGAGGTTGCTTTCGATGAATTCACCCGATACATGCAGCGTTTCGGGGCGAATCGTCTCGACGCGCGACGGCGGCATCATCGCCCAATGCAGGCCGGTGTAGACGACCATGCCGACCAGCACGACGACGATCGCGAGAACGAGAATCGCCCAGCGCCGTTCGACCCGTTCGGCGACATCGTGCGAGCTTGGATTGATGGCCATATGCGATGCCTTAATGAACCTTGCGAATCATTGAATCACGCCACGCGGCAGGAACACGGCGAAGTAGAAGACGAACCAGAGGCCGATCACGATCGCGGTCGAGATGCCCGCGAGCGCAATCGCGCCCGATGGGCCGCGCTTCACGATTTCGTCGAGCGCCGCGTCCTGTTTCGCGATTTCATTCGGGTCTTCGGTCATGGTGTCGTCGATGCTCAATAAAGTGGCGCCGAACGCAGCTCGTTCACTTCCTTCACGGTGACCGGCGCGCCGTGGTTGCCCCACGCCGTGCGGATATACGTGACCACCGCCGCGACCTCGACATCCGAGAGCGACTGCGCGAACGGCGGCATGCCGTAGGGCTTCGGGTTCTTGAAGGTGCCGGGCGGATAACCGCCGTTCAGCACCATGCGGATGGGATTCACGGCCGAGTTCATCTCGATCGACTGATTGTTCGCGAGCGGCGGGAAATCGGGCGGCTTGCCCTGGCCCTGCGCGGCGTGGCATTCGGCGCATTGCGCGTCGTAGATCTTCTTGCCGAGCGGCGAAAGGCTCGTCTTTTCCTCGGCGACCGCCTGGCTCGGCGGCGGAGATTTGTCGCCGGAACGCGCGGGCAGCGCCTTCAGATAGACGGCCATCGCGCGCACGTCTTCCTCGGTCAGATATTGCAGGCTGTCGTAGACGACTTCGGCCATCGGCCCGTAGACCGCGCCGCGATTCGATACACCGGCATGCAGAAGACCGACGATGTCGTCGAGGCTCCAGTCGCCGAGCCCCGCTTCCTTGTTCGACGTGAGCGAGGGCGCGTACCAGTTCTGAATCGGGATCAGGCCGCCTTCGAACGCCTTCGACTTCACGTTGCCGCCGAGCGCGTTGATGGCCGTATGGCACATCGAGCAATGTCCCAGACCTTCCACCAGATAGGCGCCGCGATTCCATTCGACCGATTGCGACACATCGGGCTTATACACGCCTTCCCGGAAGAAAAGCGAACGCCACCCGAGCAGCAGCTCACGATGATTGAACGGAAACCGCAGCTCGTGCGGCCGGTTCGGCTGATGCACCGCCGGCGTGGACATCAGGAATGCGTAGATCGCATCGGAATCGGCGCGTGTGACGTTTGTATAGGACGTGAAGGGCATCGCCGGATAGAGCAGCGAGCCGTCGCGCGACTTGCCCGTGTGCATCATCGTGTAGAACTCTTCGGCGGTCCATTTGCCGATGCCCGTGTCCTTGTCCGACGAGATGTTGGGCGTGTAGAGCGTGCCGAAGGGCGTGTCCATCGGACGGCCGCCGCCGAATGTCTTGCCCGCGGGCAGCGTATGACACGCGATGCAGTCGCCCGCGCGCGCGAGATACTCGCCGCGCTTGACCGTGGCCGCGTCCGCGCCTTGCGCCACAGCGTGTTCGATCGGCACGGCGCACGCCGCCAGGAAGACCGCGACGGTCAGCGCTCGGAAATGTCGAAATCGGAGCACGTCGGGTCCTCGTTAGTTATGGACGCTGCCGCACGCGAGCGGCATCTTGAACGAGCCGGCAGCGACCGGCACCGGGTCCGACGGCGCGGGCAGCGACGCGAGATACGCCGCGATCGCGGTGATGTCGCGGTCGTTCAGCAGCTTCGCGACCTGCCCCATGCAATCCGGCGCGACGGTCGAGCGCGTGCCGTAACGCCACGCGCCGAGTTGCGCGCTGATGTAGTCGGCATGCAGGCCGAGAAGGCCGGGGATCGCGGGCTCCATGCCCGTCATCGACGCGCCGTGGCAGCTCACGCAGGCGGGCACCTTGCGCGACGCATCGCCTTTCGTGACGAGCGTCTTGCCGAGATCGAGCGTCTTCGCATCGACCCTGACGGGCGCGGGCGGCGCGAACGGCGGGCGCTCGCTCGCGAAGTAATCGGCGATCTGCTTCAGGTACGCGTCGGGCAGATACGCGAGCAGGTAGTTCATCGGCGGATACTTGCGCCGGCCGTCGCGAAAGGCGAGGAGCTGGTTGTACAGATAACCGGCGGGCTTGCCGGACAGACGCGGGAAATAATCGTTGTCGGTGCCCTCGCCGTGCGCGCCGTGACAGGCCGCACAGCCCATCACGCGGGCCTGCATGGTATCGGGCGCGCGTTCGAGTGCCGCGTCCGCCGCGAACGCGCCGAAGCTGAAAAACGCGAAAAGCGCGGATAAAAAGAAACCGCAGAGCTTTGCCACGTTTCGCACGTAACCCCCGTTGTCGATTTGCCGTGTTCGAGTTGCCGGACGTATGAGGCGTGCATCCGACGCGGTTCTTCAGGGCGCTGCGATGTTCTTGGTGCCGATGGGTTGCGCTTGGCTTTTCTGATCTTAGAAGAGACAGCCCGTTTTTCCCAGCTTGGCGATTGTCTCAATGCACGACGCCGACGCGCTTGACACAACTCAATGTTTTTTGCGTTTGAACAATGAAACGCATTTTTTTGAGACAGTAAATTGCTTGAGTCCCATCGGCGGAGGTTTGCGGGTCGCGACTTTGAATTATCGGAGCGATCATTTCAAGATACGCGATGCCGTTCACTTGAGGCCGAGACGCCTGGCGAGCCGATTGAGATTCGCGCGATCCAGACCGAGCTCGCGCGCCGCCGATGCCCAGTTCTGGTTGTGACGCTTCAGCGCATCGAGGACGAGCGAGCGCTCGTAGGCCGTCACCGCGTCGCGGAAATCCGTGCCCGGCGCGGGCAATGGCGACGCCTGCGCCGGCGGCGCGCTGTCCGCGGCCATCACGCCGTCGCCGTTGAGCATCAGATCGGCGGCGGTGAGCGTGAGGATGCGCGGACGTTCCCGATGCGCCGCCAGCGCCTTCAACGCGCTGCGCCCGATCAGATGCTCCAGCTCGCGCACGTTGCCGGGCCAGCGATACGCGAGCAGCGCGGCCTGCGCGTCGGCGGAAAGGCGCAGGCTGAGCAGCCCGAGGCGCGAGCGGTTCTCTTCGAGAAAGTAGCCCGCGAGCAGCAGGACATCGCGTCCGCGCTCGCGCAACGGCGGCACCACGAGCGGATACACCGACAGGCGATGATAGAAATCCGCCCGAAAGCGCCCTTCGCGCACTTCCTCGGCGAGATCGCGATTCGTTGCGGCGATGAGCCGCACATCGACCTTGTGCTCGTTGTCCGAACCGATGCGCTGCAACTGCCCGTTCTGCAGCACGCGCAGAAGTTTCGCCTGGACGGGCAGCGGCAGTTCGCCCACTTCGTCGAGAAAGAGCGTGCCGCCGTCCGCGAGCTCGAACTTGCCGCGCCGGTCCGACGACGCCCCCGAGAAAGCGCCACGCACGTGCCCGAACAACTCGCTCTCGACGAGCGTATCCGGCAGCGCCGCGCAATTCAGGCTGACGAGCGGCTTGTCGGCGCGCGGCGACAGCGCGTGAATCTCGCTCGCGACGAGTTCCTTGCCGACGCCCGTCTCGCCGGTGATGAGCACGGTCAGTTCGCTCGACGCGACGATCGCGATTTCCTCCAGCAAGCGGTTATGCGGCCCGCTGCTGCCGATCATTTCGCGCCGCCGCGGCCCGCTCGCCTGCCGGTAAACCTCCGCGCGCTGACGCTCGGCCTCGCCTCGTTTCGCGAGCGTATCGATGCGCTCGGCCACGCGCACGGTCGCCGCCGCGAGGCTGAGAAACGCCTGCAGCGAGGCCATGTCGATGTTGTCGAAGCGCGCCGGATCGAGCGCGTCGAGCGTCAGCAGGCCCCAGGCGCGCCCATTGATGAGGAGCGGGCAACCGAGGCAGTCGTGCACTTCGAGATGGCCGCTCACGCCCTTGACGAGGCCGTCGTAGGGATCGGGAAGATCGGAGCTGGCGGCGAAGCGCGTCGGCGCCTCCTGCGCGAGGATGCGCGCGAATCGCGGATGTTCGCTCACGCGAAAGCGCCGGCCGAGCGTATCGCTCGACAAACCGTCGATGGCGAGCGGCACCAGCGTGTCGCCGTCGAGCCGCAGCAGCGCGGTGGCGTCGCCCGGGAAGAGCGCGCGCAGCGTGTGCAGCAAGCGGCGGTAGCGCTCGGTCTCGGGCATCTCGCTCGACAGGTCCTCGATCAGCGGAACGAGCGCATCGAGCAGCACCCGCGAAGTCATTGCGACTACTTCTGTAGTCTTTTGGACTAGAGTCGAATCGACCATGAATGCCAATAAGCAATTGATTTAGCTACGATTCTACTCTGGCACGGTTCGTGTATGAGAAATAGCCGAAGAATTTCGATGCGGAAGCGCCCGCTTTCGCCTTTCATCACAACGAGGAACTGAAGAATGCTGTCAGCCGAACACCGTGCCATCGTCAAGGCAACCGTCCCGCTTCTGGAAAGCGGCGGCGAGGCGCTCACCACGCAGTTCTACAACAAGATGCTCACCGAATACCCCGAAGTGCGCCCGATGTTCAATCAGGCGCACCAGGCAAGCGGCGCGCAGCAACGCGCGCTCGCCAACGGCGTGCTGATGTATGCGCGCCATATCGACGAACTGGAGAAGCTCGGCGGCCTCGTCGGCCAGATCATCAACAAGCACGTCGCGCTGAATATCCTGCCGGAGCATTATCCGATCGTCGGAAGCTGCCTGCTCAAGTCGATCCGCGAAGTGCTCGGCGAGGAAATCGCCACCGACGCCGTCATCGAGGCATGGGCCGCCGCGTATGGGCAACTCGCCGATCTGCTGATCGGGCTGGAGGAAGGCATCTACAGCGAGCGCGAAAACGCGCCGGGCGGATGGCGCGGCACGCGACGTTTCGTCGTCGCCCGCAAGGAACAGGAAAGCGACGAAATCACGTCGTTCTATCTGGTGCCCGAAGACGGCGGCGCGCTGCTCGACTTCCATCCGGGTCAGTACATCGGTCTGCGCGTGCTGGTCGACGGCGACGAACTGCGCCGCAACTACTCGCTCTCGGCCGCGCCGAACGGCCGCGAATACCGCATCAGCGTGAAGCGCGAGCCGAACGGCAAGGTGTCGAACTTTCTGCACGAAAACGTGCGGCAGAACGACGTGCTCGATCTCTTTCCGCCCGCCGGCGACTTCAAGCTCGCACATGGCGAGAAGCCGCTCGTGCTGATCAGCGGCGGTGTCGGCATCACGCCGACGCTCGCGATGCTGCAGGCCGCGCTCGAAACGAAGCGCCCGGTGCACTTCATCCATTCGGCGCGGCACGGCGGCGTGCATGCGTTCCGTGCGGCCATCGAGGAACTGGCGGCGCGTCATCCGCAGCTCAAGCGCTTCTACTGCTACGAGCACAAGCGCGACGGCGATCATGAAGCGCACGGCATCGGTTTCGTCGACGAAAAGCTGCTCGACACGTGGCTGCCGAAGAACCGCGATGTCGACGCGTATTTCCTCGGCCCGAAGGCGTTCATGAAGGCGGTGAAGAAGCATCTGAAGACGCTCGGCGTGCCCGAGGCGCAGAGCCGTTACGAGTTCTTCGGCCCCGCCGCGGCGCTCGACTGATTGCGCGTGCGAGGCTGCGTTCATCGACCCGCGGCATATTGGGCCGCGGGTTTTTTTGCGCCCTCACATCATCGGAAAGCGGCCGTTTAGTGGTCACCTGAAATTCCAGAAAATCGGTCATTTCAAAAAGCCACCCGGAAGCCTAATCTTCTCTTGCCGCGCCGCTTTGGCGCACTTTCCAAACCCAAGCAAAGAGGATACTTCAATGGAACCCCGTCTCGACTTCTACAAGGCCAGCCCCGCCGCGATCAAGGCGCTCGTCGGCGTCGAAGAGCGTATCGCCAAGTCGGCGCTCGAAAAATCTCTGACCGAACTGGTGCGCCTGCGCGCATCGCAGATCAACGGCTGTGCGTTCTGCGTCGATATGCACACGACCGATGCGCGCAAGGGCGGCGAAACGGACCGGCGTCTCGCGACGGTCGTCGTGTGGCGCGAGACGCCGTTCTTCACCGATCGCGAACGCGCGGCGCTCGCCTGGACCGAGGCGCTCACGCTGGTGTCGCACGACCACGTGCCCGACAGCGTGTGGGAGGCCGTGAAGCCGCATTTCAGCGACGAGGAAATCGTCGACCTGACGCTGCTCATTTCCGCGATCAACAGCTGGAACCGCTTCGCTATCGCGTTCCGCAAGACCCCTGCTTGAGGACATCGACATGAGCATGCGCAAGTCTTTGGTTCTGGCGGCCGCGCTGATGATCGGCGCGGCGCATGCCGGCGCGCACGACACCACGGGCGCGGAGGTTGTCGCGCCGGTGATGAAGCAGGCCATTCCCGAGGCAGCCGGCAAGAACGTGCTGATGGCGACCGTCTCCTACAAGCCGGGACAGGCGTCGGAAGCGCATATGCATCCGGGGTCGATCTTCGCTTACGTGCTCGAAGGCCATGTGACCTCGCAGCTCGAAGGTTCGGCCGCGAAGACGTACGGTCCCGGCGAATCGTGGTACGAAGCGCCGGGCGCGCATCACATCGTATCGAAGAATGCGAGCGCGACGAAGCCGGCGAAGCTGCTCGTGTTCGCGATCGTCGGCGAGAACGATCCGGTCAAGCAGCCGATTCCGCACTGACCGGGGCGATGACATCGTGAACCGTGCCCGCGTCCCCGCTTCGCTCTTCAGCATCGTGCTCGGCCTGTCCGGGCTCGGGCAATCGTGGCGCGTCGCGGTGCGGCTGTGGCACGCGCCGGCGGTCGCGGGCGAGGCGGTGCTCGCCGCCGCGACGCTCGTCTGGGGCGCGCTCGTGCTCGCGTACGGCGCGCATGCGCTGCGCGATCCGGCGCGCGTCGCCGATGAATTCGCGCATCCGGTCGGCGGCGCGACGCCCGCGCTCATCGGCATTTCGACGTTCCTCATTGCGCAGGCGGTGCTGCCGTATTCGCGGCCGCTCGCGTGGCTTCTGACGATCGCGGGCATCGCGTGGCATCTCGCGTTCGCCGTGTGGCATACGGGCAGGTTGTGGCAAGGCGGCCGCGAAATCGCCGATACCGCGCCGACGATCTATCTGCCGACCGTCGCCGGCAACTTCACCGGCGCGGCGGCGCTCGGCGCACTCGGCGCCGCCGACTGGGCGTGGCTGCTGCTCGGCGCGGGCGTCTTCTCGTGGCTCGCGCTCGAACCGCTCGTGATCCGCAGGCTATGGCATCGCGAGCCGATGCCGGTCGCAGAGCGCCCGCTCGTCGGCATCCAGTTCGCGCCGCCGGTCGTGTGCGCGGCGGCCGTGCTGGCCGTCGAACCGGGTTCGACGGATCGCTGGCTCGTGATGCTGCTCGGCTACGGGCTTTTTCAGTTGCTCGTCGGCTTGCGGCTGAAATCGTGGCTCGGCGCGCAGCCGTTCGCGTATTCGTGGTGGGCGTACAGCTTCGGCGTGGCGTCGGGGACGCTCGCGTGCGTGAAGCTCGCGCTCGCCGGCGTGCCCGTGGCGCACGCGCTCGCATTGCCGATGTTCGTCGGCGCGAATCTTTTCATCGGTTATTTGTGCGTGCGCTCGCTCGCGTGCCTGGCGCTCGCGCGCACGACGGTTTCATCGTGAGGACGTCATGAAGATCGCAGAACCCAACACCGTTTTCGTCGCGGCGCCGCTAAGGCGCGATCCCAATCATCGGCGGCGCGTCGCGCTGCTCGATCTCGGCTTCCGGCCGTTCTATCTATGCGGCGCGGCGTTCGGCGCGCTCGCGTTGACGGTATGGCTGCTTGTGCTGTCGGGCGTGCCGCTTTCCGGCGGCTATCTGCTGCGCGCGGACCCGATCGGCTGGCACGCGCACGAAATGGTGTTCGGCTTCGCGGCGGCGATCATCGTCGGTTTTCTGCTGACGGCCGTGCGCGCATGGACCGGACGCGACACGGCGAAAGGCGCGACGCTCGCCGCACTCATGCTGCTGTGGCTCGTCGGCCGCGTGCTCGTGTGGAGCGGCCCCGCGCTGCCGGCCGCGATCGTCGATAGCGCGTTCCTGCCCGTCGCCGCGCTCCTCTTGCTGCGCGTGCTCGTGAAGGCGGGCAACCGGCGCAACTATTTCCTCGCCGTCGTGCTGCTCGGGTTCGGCGCGCTGAACGCCGCGTTTCATGGCCTTGCATTCGACACGCGCGCCGATCTCTCGATGCGCGCCGTGTATGCGTCGGCGGGCATCGTCGTACTGCTCGTCAGCGTGATCGGCGGACGCGTGATCCCGATGTTCACCGCCAACGCGATTCCCGGCTTCGTCGCGCGGCGCTGGCGCATCGTCGAGTCGACGCTCGCGCCGCTCACGCTCGCCGCGTTCTTCGCGGATGCCTTCGCGCTCGATGCCGCGATCGTCGCGCCGCTCGCCTTGCTGGCGTGCGCCGTGCACCTCGCGCGCATGATCGGCTGGCGCTCGTACGCGGTGCGCGGACGGCCGATTCTCGCGATCCTGCATCTCGCCTACGCATGGCTGCAGCTCGGCTTCGCGCTGCTCGCGCTGTCCGCCTTCGGAATTACGCGCGTGCCCCATAGCCTCGCGATGCATGCGTTCGCGGCCGGCGCGATCGGCGGCGCGATCATCGCGATGATCACGCGCACCGCGCGCGGGCATACGGGACGTCCGCTCGTCGCGGACAAGCGCGATGTCGCGTGCTATGCGCTCGTGATGGTGGCGGGCGCGCTGCGCGTGCTCGGGCCGCTCTGCGTGCCTGCCTGGCATTCGACGTGGATCTTCGCTGCGGGCATCTGCTGGGTGCTCGCGTTCGCGCTCTATGTCGCGGCTTATGCGGCGCCGCTCTGGAAGCCGCGCGCGGATGGCAAGCCGGGTTGAATCGGCGACATTGTTTGACATCGGGATACCGCGGTTCCGTGAGAATCGCGTTCCGTTCTCCGTTCCGATGTCACCATGAAGCACCTTCGTTTTCTTTGCGCCGCGGCGACGCTCATCGCTGCTTCACTCACGCTTTCCGGCTGCGGCCTTTTCGGCTGCAGCGGCTTCGCTACCAATGGCGGCGGTTTCGGCGGCTGCAGCGTCGGCACCCGCTTCTGATTCGCCGCCCCTCCACATGCGGGGCTCGCATCGTCTATCTCCTGAATAATCGCGGTCTCCCCGCGCGAGCCGGGTTTGCCTGCTTGCCCTTCGCGACGACACTACGTTCATTGGGCAACCGTCGGCGATATCCGAAGCCGGCATCGATTGGAGGTAGCATGAACGCTCACGCAAGTCTGGTTCTTCTCGCTCTCGTGTCGCCGGCGTGCGCGCTGGCATTCCGGGCGTGGGTCGCCAGCATCGACATACGCGTGCCGCGCCTCGCGTATTGCGCCGCGCTTCGAGGCGTGTCGAATCCGCGTCGTCATCTGCTTTCGTTTCGCGCGTCGCCGTAGTCCGCGACGGCGCCGAACGCCCATCCTGCTGCCGCGGGATCGCTCGAATCATGGGGATAAGAGAGCGAGGAGACCACCTGCCGGCGGCAAGACAAAAAGCGCATCCGCGACGCGGCGCGAAAACGCCGCACATCAGTCGCAAGCCGCGGAAAGCGCGAGCTCGATAACTAGAAAACGGGCGACACGCCGGGTCGCCCGTCCAGCCGGCATCACGGCTTCGCCATCATTCCTTCACTGTCGTGTACGACATGTCCAGCGACGCGGCACGCGCATGTTTCTGCGAATGTGCGTTACGCATCGGCTTCAGCACGAAGAGCGCGAGCAGCGCCGATAGCGCCGCCATGCCCGCCGCGAGCATGAACACCGCGTGCCAGCTTCCGGTCATCGACGTGATGACGCTCGAGAACGGGACGAGCAACGCCGCCGTGCCCTTCGCCGTGTAGAGCAGACCCGCATTGGTCGCCGCGAATTTCGGGCCGAAGGTATCGCCGCACGTCGCCGGGAACAGGCTGTAGATTTCGCCCCACGCGAAGAACACGATGCCGGTCAGCACGACGAACGCCACCGGATCGTGCCCGTACTTCGACAGCGCGACGATGCCCACCGCTTCGATCGCGAACGCCATGAACATCGTGTTTTCCCGCCCGATCCGATCCGACACCCAGCCGAAGAACGGCCGCGTCAGGCCGTTGAGCACGCGGTCGATGGTGAGCGCGAAGGTCAGCGCGGGCAGTGTCAGACCGAGTATCGACACGGGCGAATCGTGCAGCCCGAAGTCCTTCGCGATCGGCCCGAGCTGCGCCGTCGCCATCAGGCCGCCTGCGGCCATCATCACGAACATCAGGTACATGACCCAGAAGATCGGCGATGCCAGCACCTGTTTCGGGCTCGCGTTGTAGACGGCCGCCTTGACCGCGCTCTTCACCGAAGCGATCATCTGCGCGGGCGGCGCATAGAGCGCCATGCCGAGCAGGAACACGATGAGCCCCTGCCCGAGACCGAACCAGAGGAACGTCGCTTCATAGCCGCTCGACTTGATCATGTGCGCGATCGGCACGACAGTCGCAGCCGAGCCCATCCCGAAGCCCGCCGCCGTGATGCCCGCGGCCAGTCCGCGCCGCGCCGGGAACCACTTGAGCGCGTTGCCGACGCACGTGCCGTACACCGCGCCCGCGCCGACCCCGCCGACCGCCGCGGCGAAATACAGAAGCGGCAGCGACGACGCCACTGAGTTGATCGCCCACGCGATCGCGCACAGGAGGCCGCCGCCGACCACGACGGGACGCGGCCCGTACTTGTCGACGAGATAGCCTTCCACCGGCACGAGCCATGTCTCCGTCACGACGAAAATCGTGAACGCCACCTGAATGGCCGCGCGGCCCCAGTGGTATTTCTCGTCGATCGGATTGACGAAGAGCGTCCAGCCATACTGCATGTTCGCGATCATCGCCATGCAAATCACGCCGAAAACCAACTGCACCCACGGCGACGCCAGGCGCGACGCCTTTTCATCGCGGCCCATCTGGTTCATTCCCATGCCTGTCTCCTTGGCAAATTGCCTTGTGTACTTGGACGTCGAACGACGCCTCCCGCGACGCGGTGCATGCTGCGTCGCATATACACAGTATGTGATATATCAAGTAAGTCAAGCGAAAGAAATGACGGGGTTTTCACTTAGGAAATCGGACTTCGTAAGCGCATGAAAGCTGCAGTGAATGCGGATTGAACAGACGAAAAAAAGCCCGGCAGAGACAGGCCTGCCGGGCGATGAGCGTGGCGAGACATGGCAATCCGCAGCACGCACCCTCTTTATAAATGAAAGTTAAACGTAATGTAAAGGGGTATTTTTGTATGGTTCGAGTTTTATGCGTTCGACAGTCTTAGAACACGTTCACGGGCACGTTCACCATCAGGCGATACACATCGCTGGTGCCGTCCGGATAGTAGGCACTGTTGCTGTGATGGTGCATGTAGTAGAACTTGACCGACGTGTTCTTGAACTTGCCGTCCGGGATCGTGTAGCTCGGAATCACGCCGATTTCGTAGTGCGTACCGTGGATCGGCTGACCGTTGACGAGATAGTTCGCCGCCTGCGCCGAGCCGCCGTTGGCCATTGCGCTGCCATCGGCATCCCAGCCATACGCACCCCACATCGTGAACTTGAGACCCGGTACGCCGTACTCCTTCATGTTGAGCGAGTACGACAGGCTCAACGATTTTTCGTGCGGCTGGTTGTAGTCCACATCGAGCGAGTTCGACAGATAATCGCCCGCCGACTGGCCCATGTAGTCGAAGGTCTGATCGCTCACGATCTGCTGGAACGCGACCTGCACCGTATGCGCGCCGTGCGTGCCGGCAAGCGCCAGAGAATATGCGTTGTTGTTGATCGAGCCTTGCCGCTTGTCGCCGATCGCGCCCGTGTAGTAGTAGTTCAACGAGCCCGTCCAGCGGACACTTTTCGGATCGCCGATGCTCTGCGTCGCCGTCAGGTAGTACTGCTGCCACACGTTGTTCGCGACGCTGCCGTAGAGCGAGACCGACGTGTCGTCGCCGTGCGTCCAGTCGCCGCCGAAGTACGTGAACTGCGAGACATGCGTGCCGCCGTATTCCGTCGTGAGACCGGTAACAGTCGTCATGCCGCGCGCGAGCACGCCGTCTACCGTGCCTGCCTTCAGCGTGAGGTTCTTGATCTCGTCGCTTGCAAGCGAGAAGCCGCGATAGGTCGGCGGCAACGCGCGGTTGTCGTGCGGCACGAGGAACGGATTGTCGAACAGTTGCTGACCATATTTGAGCACGGTGTTCGACACGCGCGCCTTCACATCCCACACGCCCGGATAGGCCCATGCCAACTGATTCGATCCGCCGCCGTCCGTGCCGACGTGAACGCGATTGCCCGCCCCCACGCCGCCGTTCAGCTTGAACGCGCCGAAGAGCGAGACGTCGCCGCCCAGTCCGATCAGCCCTTTCGTATAGCCCGATTCGAACACCGCCTGCGCGCCCAGAACCCACGCGTCCTTCTTGCCCGCGCCCTTGAATTCGTCATGTTCGGTAAAGGAGCGCATCAGCACGTTGAAGTGCGAATCCTCGATGAAGCCTTTCGATTTCGCCTGGCTGCTCACCGGCGCATCCGCCCCGGTGTTGGGCGGCGAATCCGGCGGCGCTTCGGTGTGACGCGAAGGCGGCTCAGTATCGGTTTCATCGGCATGCGCGGCAACCGCAGCGGCCATGAAACCGCTGAACAACAAAATCGATAGCGCGATTGAGTGTTTTTGTTTTTTCACGAAAAAAGTCTCCACTTATATTGATTCAACTGCTAACGGCTTGATCGAAACTAAGGATTGCAAAACGCCTCGCCCGACGACGCAAAAAAGCGTCGAGGCGTATAGGCGGATGAGCAAACGAAGCAAGGGATGAGCGGCGCATGGCCGCCCCGGTTATCGGACGTTATTTATTGCGGGTGTCTTCCTCGGATATCGTTGGTTTTCTAATTGGCGCGAGTCGCCGTTCAAGCAAACAGGCACGCCGCCGATGAGTCGGCACCGAGCGCGCGCAAGGCAGGCACTTCCTGCGAGCAACGCGCCTGCGCCATCGGACAGCGTGTATGGAACACGCAGCCCGAAGGCGGATCGATCGGGCTCGGAATATCGCCGGACAGAATCTGCACGGTCTTGGCGCGCTCGACCGCCGGATCGGGCACCGGTACCGCCGACAACAGCGCGCGCGTGTACGGATGGCGCGGCGTGTCGTAGAGCGCGTGCTTCTCCGCGAGTTCCATCACGCGGCCGAGGTACATCACCATCACGCGATCGGAGATGTGGCGCACCACGGCGAGATCGTGCGCGATGAAGATCAGCGCGAGCTTCATCTCTCTTTGCAGCGACTTGAGCAGATTCACGATCTGCGCCTGAATCGACACATCGAGCGCCGACACCGGTTCATCGCAGATGACGAGCTTCGGCTCGACGATCAGCGCGCGCGCAATGCCGATACGCTGACACTGCCCGCCCGAGAACTCGTGCGGATAGCGGTTGATCATCTGCTCGCGCAGGCCGACCTTCGCCATCATCGCGCGCACGCGTACGTCGATTTCCCGCTTGTCCATGCCGGGCCGATGCTCGACGAGCGGCTCCGCGATGATCTGTCCGACCGTCATGCGCGGATCGAGCGACGCGAGCGGATCCTGAAAGATCATCTGCACGTCGCCGCGCACGCGATGCCATTCGCGTGCCGATGCGCCCGAGAGCGTCGCGCCCATCCATACGATGTCGCCGGCCGTCGCGGGAATGAGGTTCAGGATCGCGCGCGACAAGGTGGACTTGCCGCAGCCCGATTCGCCGACGACGCCGAGCGTCTCGCCCGCCTTCAGTTCGAAGCTCACGCCGTCGACGGCCTTCAGCGTGTGGCGCGGCGCCCACGGCAAGCGGTTCTTCGACTTCACCTGAAAATGCACGCGCATGTCGCGCACGGAGAGAATCGTCGCGTCAGACATGGCTCGCTTCCTTCGTGATCTGATGAACCGGGCGATGACAGGCCCGAAGCCAGCCAGTTTCGACGGCCTTCAGCGCGGGCGCATCGACGGCGCATTCGTCGCTGGCATCGGCGCAGCGCTCGTGGAATGGACAGCCCGCCGGCGGATGCGCCATGTTCGGCGGATTGCCCGGAATGCCGGTCAGCTCGCCGCCAGCGTGATCGAGACGCGGCAGCGCGCGCAGCAGGCCGATGGTGTACGGATGCGAAGGCTTCGCGAACAGCGTGGCGGCATCGCACTGCTCCATCACGCGGCCGCCGTACATCACCATCACCTTTTCGCACAGCCCGGCGACGACGCCGAGATCGTGCGTGATCAACACGATCGACGTGCCGAAGTCGTGTTGCAGGTTACGCAGCAGTTGCAGGATTTGCGCCTGCACGGTGACGTCGAGCGCGGTGGTCGGCTCGTCGGCGAACAGCACTTCGGGCTCGCACAGCAAGGCCATCGCGATCATCACGCGCTGGCGCATGCCGCCCGACAGCTCGTGCGGATACTGCCCGATGCGATGCGCCGCCTCCGGAATGCGCACGGCTTCGAGCATCGAGATCGCGCGCTTCTTCGCTTCGCGGCGCGTGACGTTCTTGTGCAGTTCCAGCACTTCCGTCATCTGCCGCTCGATCGTGAGATACGGATTGAGCGAGCTCATCGGGTCCTGGAAGATCATCGAAAGGCGATTGCCGCGGATGCGATTCATCGCGCGATCCGGCATGCCGATGAGATTCTCGCCGCGATACATCGCACGTCCGCGCGCGCGCCCGTTCGATGCGAGCAGGCCCAGCATCGCGAGCACGCTCTGGCTCTTGCCCGAGCCCGATTCGCCGACGATGCCGAGCGTCTCGCCCTCTTCCAGCGTGAAGTTCACGCCGTTCACGGCGCGCACGTTGGCGTCGTGCGTGCTGAATTCGACCTGCAGATCATTGACTTCGAGTAGCGGCATGGCTCACCTGTCCTTCGGATCGAGCGCGTCGCGCAGCCCGTCGCCGACAAAGTTGATGCAGTAAAGCGTGATCGACAACAACGCCGCCGGGAACAGCAGAATCCACGGCGACGACTCCATCACGCCGACGCCGTCCTGGATCAGCACGCCCCAGCTCGTCATCGGTTCCTGCACGCCGAGTCCGAGGAACGACAGCACCGATTCCGTGAGGATGACGGCGGGCACGGTGACGGTCGTATAGATTGCAACGATGCCGAGCAGATTCGGCACCACATGCCGCGCGATGATGCGCCGCGTCGGCACGCCGATCGCGCGCGCCGCCTCGACATACTCCTTCGAGCGGATCGAGAGCGTCTGGCCGCGCACGACGCGCGCCATGTCCATCCACGAAAAGATCGTGATGGTGATGACGACGAGATAGAACTCGCGGCCGAGCAGCGTCACCATCAGGATCGCGATGAGCAGATACGGAATGGCGTACATCATGTCGACGATGCGCATCATCGCGTTGTCGATGCGTCCGCCGACGAAGCCCGCGATCGCGCCCCACACGATGCCGAGCGTGACCGACGTGAGCGTGGCGAGCGCGCCGATCATGAGCGAGACGCGGCCGCCGATCAGGCAGCGCACGAGCAGATCGCGGCCGGTGTCGTCGGTGCCGAAGAGATGCCAGTTCGCGAGCGTGGGCGCGACGCTCGTCGCGTTCCAGTCGGTGGAATCGAACTCGTTCGGCAGGAGCCACGGCCCGACGATGCACGCGAGCGTGATCAGAACGAGCAGGATCAGGCTCACGACGGCGGCCTTGTTGCGCAGGAAACGCGCGCGCGCGTCCTGCCACGGGCTGCGGCCCGCGACCGCCTTTTCGAGCATCGGTGCAAGAGAAGCAGATTTCATCGCGCGCCCTTCAATAACGGATCTTCGGGTCGAGCCACGCATACGCGAGATCGACCAGCAGGTTGAGCAGCACCGCCACCACCGTGACCAGCACGACGAGGCCGAGCACGAGCGTGTAATCGCGATTGGCCGCGCCGTTCACGATCAGCTTGCCGATGCCCGGCAGCGAGAACACCGATTCCGTGACGACCGCCGCCGTGATCGACGAAATGGCGAGCGGCCCGATCACCGATACGACCGGAATCAGCGTCGGCTTCAACGCATGACGCAGGACGACGGTGCGCATCGGCAATCCTTTGGCGCGGGCGGTGCGGATGTAGTTCGTGTTCAGCACTTCGATCAGGCTCGCACGCGTCACGCGGCCGACCGTCGCGACATTGATCATCGCGAGCAGCGCGATGGGCAGCGCCATGTAGCGCAACTGGAAGTCGTTCCAGCCGCCCGCGGGCAGCCACTTCAGCAGGATCGCGAACACGAGGATCAACACCGGCCCGAGCACGAACGACGGGAACGCATTGCCCGCGTTGCTGACGAGCATGAGCGCGTAATCCGCGATGCTGTTGCGACGCAGCGCCGCCACGACGCCGAGCGCGACGCCGATCACGATGGCGAGCAGCATCGACACGCCCCCGATCGTGAGCGACACCGGCAGCGCCCGCAGCACGAGATCGTTCACGCTCCAGTCGGCATAGCGGAACGATGCGCCGAGATCGCCGTGCAGAAGACCGTCGAGATAGAACAGATACTGCTTCCACAAGGGCTCGCCGAGGTGGTACTTCGCCTGCAGGTTCGCGAGCACTTCGGCGGATACCTTGCGCTCGCCGTCGAACGGGCCGCCCGGCGTCGCATGCAAGAGCAGATAGCAGACCGTCACGACGATCAGGAGCGTCGGCAGCGTGAGCAGCACGCGCCGCAATGTGTAGGACCACATGAGCGATTTCTCCTGTGCGTCAGTGCTTGACGATGTAGAGATCCTTGCTGCCGTAATGATCCATCGGATTCTTCAGCGAATAGCCGCCGACATAGCTCTTCACGAGACGCGGCAAGCCGTATTGCAGCAGCGGCAGCATCGGGTAGTCGTCCATCACGATCTTTGCCGCCTGCGTCTGCAACTGCGTGCGCTTCGCGAGATCCGTGGTTGCGGCCGCTTCCTTGATGAGCGCGTCGGCCTTCGGGCTGCAACTGAAGTTGTCGTTCTGCTCCGACTTGCACTGCACGAGCGTGAGGAAGGTCGTTGCGTCGTTGTAGTCGGCCACCCAGCCATTGCGCGCGATCTGATAGTCGCCGCCATGGCGCTTCTTCAGCAGCACCTTGAATTCCATCGACTCGATGTCCATCGTGAGGCCGAGCTTCGTCTTCCATTCCGACGCGACGAAGATCGCCATCTTCTTGTTGTAGTCGCTCGTGTTCATCGCGAAACTCAGCTTCGTGCCCGGCTTCACGCCCGCCTGTTCCAGCAATTTCTTCGCTTCCTCGACGCGCTTCGCCATCGGCCACGTCGACCATTCGTAGTTCGATACTTCCGCGCCGCTCACGCCCTTCGGCAGCAGGCCGTACAGCGGCGTCTGGCCGTCGGCGGTCACGCGCTGCGCGAGCAGATCGCGGTCGATGACCATCGAGAGCGCCTTGCGCACGCGCACGTCCTTCAGCAGCGGATCGCGATTATTGAAGCTGTAATAGCGCGTGCCGAGAATCAGCGAGTTGCGGATGTCCTTCGGGAATTGCTGGCTGTACTTCGCGTACGTGCCGGTCGGCAACTGATACGTCATGTCGTTCTCGCCGGACTGGAACAGCTTGACGTCCGTGTTCTCGTCTTCGACCGGCAGATAGGTGACCTGCGTCAGTTGAACGTTCGTCTTGTCCCAGTAGTTCGAATTCTTCGTCAGCACGAGCTTGCTGTTGACCTGCCAGTCCTTGAGTTGAAAGGCGCCGTTGCTGACGAGATTGCCCGGCTTCGTCCAGTCCTTGCCGAACTTCTCGACCGTGGCGCGATGAACCGGCCCGAGATTCGGATTCGACATCAGTTCGGGCAGGAACGGCACGAGACCGTCCGTCTTGACTTCGATGGTGTTCGCATCGACGGCGCGCACGCCGAGCGCGCTCGCCGGCTTCTTGCCCGCGACGATATCCGCGCCGTTCAGCAAAAACGGACCGAACACGTTCGCATACGACGACGCCGTTTTCGGATCGACGAAGCGCTGGCAGCCGTAGACGAAATCGTTTGCGGTGACGGGATCGCCATTGGACCAGCGGGCGTTCTTGCGCAGATGGAAGATCCAGGTCGTCGAGTCCTTCTGTTCCCATTTTTCCGCGACGCCCGGCACCACCTTTCCGTCCGAATCCGTGGCGGTCAGGCTTTCGAACAGGTCACGCGAGACGTTGGCCGCGACCACGGTTTCGACCAGCGCCGGATCGAGCGTCTCGACCTCGGAACCGTTGTTGCGCACGAGTTCCTGCTTCGCGGCGAGCGCGACGCCGGACGGCACGATAGCGGCCGTCGCGTTGAGTGCGGAGAGCGCGAGCAGCGCTGCGGCGGCGGCGAGCTTCGTGCGCTGGACCGATACGTGGGGAACGGAAAAGAACGTCATGGGGAATCCTCTTTTGTCTCGATTGTCGATCTTCGCTTTCGTTTTACTTGCACAGATTCGGAGTCCTACATGCATCGGTTTGTTTATCGCAAATGGAATAAACAAATCGATCTCGAACCCGGCAAATTTAACGAAAAGCTTTCTTGTTTCTGTCGCGTCGCTGCGGCGACTGCACGCACGCATCGCGCATCGGGCGAATGATTCTTACGCGGACGCTTTCATTCGCGCTTCAGGCTGGCGGCGAGTATTTCGCATCAATAAGACGGATGCCACTCACATGTGCTTATAGACACTAAATTTTTCGAATAGTCGTTCAATTTGTTGGATCGCCGCACTTTGCGACTTTCGGCGCACGAATAGGGCTAAGGCAGCAAGTGCTTGTTTCCTATAAGATTGCGTCGCCGTTAACAGCCGCTTCAATGCCGTCCGAAAGATGATCCGTTTTCGCCAGATCGAGGCTTTTCGCAGCCTCATCATGACCGGCACCAGTGTCGGCGCAGCAAAAAAACTCCACGTCACGCAACCCGCGATCAGCCGATTGATCGCCGATCTCGAAGCCGATCTCGGTTTCAGCCTGTTTTCGCGCGTCGGCGGCCGTCTGAATCCGACGACCGCCGGCCTGCGCTTCTACAAGTCCGTCGAAGAGAACTTTCTCGGGCTGGAGCGTCTGAAGCAGGTCGCCGCCATGATCCGCGAGGAAGCGTCCGATGGCCTCACGGTCGCGTGCATGCCCGTGCTCGCGACAACGCTTCTGCCGCCCGTGCTCGCCGATTTCACCGAGCGGCATCCCGGCGTGCCGATCAAGGTCGATTCGGTGAAGGTGCCCGAAGTGCTCGTGAACCTGCAGAACCATAAGGCCGATATCGCGCTGAGCCTCGCGTTTCCGGCGGTCGCGGGCATCGAGGTGGAGACGTTGTTGAAGGCCCGCGCTTCCTGCGCGATGCCTGCCACGCACAAGCTCGCAAAAAAGAAGATCGTGCGGCCGTCCGACTTGCGCGGCGAGCAGTTGATCGGCTGGCTGCCGAATTCACGGCAGCCCTACGACGCGGAACAATCGCTGATTTCATCCACCGAGGACCGCCCGCGCTATACGGTCTTCACCGACACGGCCCACACCCGCTATGCGATGGTCGCGGGCGGTCTCGGCATATCGATCGTGGAACCGTTCGCGGCGAAGGTCTGGCGCGCGCATGGCGTCGTCGTGCGGCCGTTCGAGACCGACATCGAGTACGAATACGTGCTGTCGTATCCGAGCAGCGGAATCCGCTCGGATCTCGTCGCGTCGTTCCGGGATTCGGTGAAGCGCATCGCCGAACATTATTCGTTCGATGCCCCGGAAGATGCGTTGGACGCCGTGCCTTTGAACGCGGACTGACGCGCCGCGCGCAGTTCAGCCGCCGAACAGTTTCCTCGCGCGTTCGCGCATCTGCTCGGCGGAGACATCCTCGATGTGGGTGGCAACCCACCACACATGCCCGAACGGATCGCGCAGCTTGCCGCCGCGGTCGCCGTAGAACTGGTCTTCGACCGGGCGCAGGATCGTCGCGCCTTCGTCGGCGGCGCGTTGCGCGACCGCGTCGACGTCCGTCACGTAGAGATGCAGCATCACGGGCGTGCCGCCGACCGAGAGCGGCCCCACGGTCCCGTAATCGGGAAACTCGTCGCAAAGATAGATGACGTTGCCGCCGATCGACAACTCCGCGTGACCGATGCGTCCGTCCGGCTGCTCGATCCTGAACGTTTCCGTCGCGCCGAACACTTTCGTATAGAAGTCGATGGCGCTGGCGCAGCCCGCCACCGCCATGTACGGAATCACGCCGCGATGGTCCTGCGGAATCGGTTCGACTTGCGAGGTCATGTCAGTCTCCTGAAATATCGCGGACGCCCTGCCCGCGTCCCCTTCGACACGTATGCTCCGCCGATGGTGCCCGGCCTTGATCCGGCCCCGCGTCTCGGGCATGCTGTCGGCCAATTCCGGCGGCTTCGCCGCGAACGCGCATTCGCGCTTCGCTTCATACTCTCGCTTGTCGCAGTCGCTTCAAATCCAATCAACACGGAGCACTCATGCACGATCTGAAAGGCAAATCGATCCTCATTACCGGCGCGAGCACCGGCATCGGCGGAGCGGCGGCGCGGGCTTTCGCGCAGTACGGCGCGAATGTCGCCGTGCACTACAACAGTTCGAAGGACAAGGCCGAGGAAGTCGCGAAGGACGTGCGCGCGCTCGGCGTCACGGCGATCACGGTCGGCGCGGACGTGCGCGATTCGAAGGCCATCGACGCCGCCGTCGCGCAGGTCGTCGATACCTTCGGCAAGATCGACGTGCTCATCAACAACGCGGGCAGCCTCGTGAAGCGCGAGCCGATCGCATCCGCGAGCGACGAGCTCTTCGACGAGATCATGCACATCAACGCGCGCTCGGTGGTCGCGTTCACGCGCGCGGCGCTGCCGTCGCTGCGCTCGGGCGGCGGCGGTTCGATCATCAACGTGACGTCGGTGGCGGCGCGCAATGGCGGCGGCCCCGGCGCGCTGCTCTACGCGGCATCGAAGGGCTTCGTCAGCACGATCACGAAGGGCATGGCGAAGGAACTGATGGCGGATCGCATCCGCGTGAACGCGGTGGCGCCCGGCGTGATTCAGACGCCGTTCCAGGAACGCTTCACGACGCCCGAGCAACTCGAATCGTTCCGCAAGTCGATCCCGATGGGCTTCATCGGCGAGCCCGACGATTGCAGCGGCGCGTTCCTCTATCTCGCGTCCGAGGCGATGTCGCGCTACGTGACGGGGCAGATCATCGACGTGAACGGCGGGCAGCTGATGCCCTGATCGTTGCATCGCGGCGCTCGTGGTATATAAAGCGTCTAGTCTTTCGTCGCACGTAACAAAGGAGATACAGGAGATGCTTTTGAAAAAAGAACCGCGCATCCGGTCCCTCGCGCTCGGCGCCATCGTCGCGTCGGCGCTCTTGACGGCGGGATTCGTCGAGACCGCGCCGGCCTATGCGAAAACCGCCGACGCTCAGCCGGCCGTGCTGAACGCCTCGGCGGTCGCCGTCGCGGACAAATACGCCGCCGACACCGCCGAGCAGATCTTCAAGCAAGGCGGCAATGCGGTCGACGCGGCCGTCGCGATCGCCTTCACGCTCGCCGTCACGTATCCGGAGGCGGGCAATATCGGCGGCGGCGGCTTCATGACGCTCTATGTCGATCATCGCCCGTACTTCCTCGACTATCGCGAGCGCGCGCCGCTTTCGGCCACGCGCAACATGTACCTCGACGACAAGGGCGAAGTCATCAAGGGCATGAGTCTCTACGGGCATCGCGCGGTCGGTGTGCCCGGCACGGTCGACGGCATGTGGGAGGCGCAGAAACGCTTCGGCAAGCTGAAGTGGAAGCAGGTGCTCGCGCCCGCCATCAAGTACGCGCAGGACGGCTTCGAAGTCGACGATCAACTGGTCAAGCGCCGCGACGACGCCTCGAAGGAATTCGCCGGCAAGACCAACTTCGACCTGTACTTCGGCGGCATGAAGGCGGGTCAGGTGTTCAAGCAGCCCGACCTCGCGATGACGCTGCAGCGCATCGCCGATAAAGGCGCGAAAGGCTTCTACGAAGGCGAAACCGCCAATCTGATCGCCAAGTCGATGGAAGGCCACGGCCTCATCACCACGCGCGACCTGAAGGACTACAAGGCCGTGTGGCGTCAGCCGATCACTGCGAGCTGGAACGGCTATCGCGTGATCACCGCACCGCCGCCTAGCTCGGGCGGCGTCGGCCTCGTGCAGTTGCTGAAGATGAAGGCCGATATCAAGGACAAGTTCCAGGACGTGCCGCTCGATTCCGCGCAGTACATTCACCTCGTGGCCGAAATCGAGAAGCGCGTCTTCGCGGACCGCGCGCAATATCTCGGCGATCCCGATTTCTATAAGGTGCCGGTCGCGCAGCTCATCAACGACGATTACATCCTGAAGCGCGCGCAGGAAGTGAATCCCGACACGCCTTCGGACACGAAGAGCGTGCAGCCGGGGCTCGGCACGTCGATGCCCGAGAAAGCGGAGACGACGCACTTCTCGGTCGTCGACAAGTGGGGCAACGCGGTATCGAACACGTACACGATCAACGGCTACTTCGGCTCGGGCGTGATCGCGGAAGGCACGGGCATCGTGCTCAACGACGAAATGGACGACTTCGCGTCGAAGCCGGGCGTGCCGAACATGTTCGGCGTCGTCGGCAGCGATGCGAACTCCATCGCGCCGAAGAAACGCCCGCTCTCGTCGATGACGCCGACCATCCTCACGAAGGACGACAAGGTCGCGATGGTGATCGGCACGCCAGGCGGATCGCGCATCTTCACGTCGATCTTCCAGGTCATCACGAACGTGTACGACTTCAACATGCCGCTCGGCGACGCCGTGGGCGCGACGCGTTTCCATCATCAGCTGCTGCCGCCGAACACGATCTTTCAGGAGCCGTACCATCAGCTCGATGCCGACGTGATCAAGCAGCTCGAGGACAAGGGCTACAAGTTCACGATGCAGGGCTTCAACGGCGACATTCAGGCGATCCGCATCGACGGCGACAAGCCCGAACCGATGTCCGACCCGCGCGGACGCGGCGTATCGCGCGTCATCCGGTAATGCGCCGCACAACGGCGAGCAAGTAAAATAGCGGCCCGGACCGGACTAGCGTTTGCCCTAGTCCGGCTCCTCGCCGGTCTTGCCGAAGGCCCGCCCCATGCGGGTTTCACGGCATATAAGCCCCTCGGCATGACCGGCATGTTTTTCATGGGATTGGACCCCGCGTTCTGTTCCCCTAGTCTCTGTCCTGACCGAGTGCAGCCGTAAGTGCACGTCACTCGGCATCATCCAGAACTACATACGAGACGACCCTGACGATGGCCCCGCAGTGACCGCGTGCAGTGAGCGCGGTGCACGGTTGCCGTTTCAGCGTGCTGATAAAGGAGCAGCTCATGATGGAATCCCCCGCCCAGCAGCTTGGCGACATCGATATCACCTCCACCGAACGAGACGAAAGCACTCAGGCCAAAAGCGGCGGCTTTCTCGATCGCTACTTCGGCATTTCGCAAACCGGCAGCACGGAAAAGCGCGAGATCGTCGCGGGCGTCACGACCTTCCTCGCGATGGTCTATTCCGTGTTCGTCGTGCCGGGCATGCTCGGCAAGGCAGGCTTCGACACGAGCGCGGTGTTCGTCGCCGTGTGTCTCACCACGGCATTCGGCTCGCTCCTGATGGGCGTCTGGGCGCGCCTGCCGATCGCGATCGGTTGCGCGATTTCGCTGACCGCGTTCACGGCCTTCGGCCTCGTGCTCGGCAAGGGCCTCACGCCGGCCATCGCGCTCGGCGCGGTGTTCCTGATGGGCATCGTGTTCACGGCGATCTCCGTCACCGGCGTGCGCTCGTGGATCCTGCGCAATCTGCCGACGGGCGTCGCGCACGGCACGGGCATCGGGATCGGCCTGTTTCTGCTGCTGATCGCATCGAACGACGTCGGCCTGATCGTCAAGAATCCCGCGCCCGGCATGCCGGTGTCGCTCGGGCACATCACGGCCTTTCCGGTGCTGATGTCGGTCCTGGGCCTGGCCGCGATCTTCGGTCTGGAGCGCCGGCGCGTGCCGGGCGGCATCCTGCTCGTCGTCGTCGGCCTGTCGGCGATCGGCCTGATCTTCGATCCGTCCGTGCGCTTTCACGGCATCTTCGCGCTGCCGTCGCTGTCGGCGCCGGGCCATGCATCGCTGATCGGCGCGATGGACATCAAGGGCGCGCTGTCGATGGCCGTGCTGCCGAGCGTGCTGGCGCTCGTGATGACCGCCGTGTTCGACGCGACCGGCACGATCCGCGCCGTCGCCGGTCAGGCGGGCCAGATCGACAAGAACGGCCGCATCATCAACGGCGGCCGCGCGCTGACCGCCGACTCGCTGAGCTCGATCTTCTCAGCGTGCTTCGGCGGCGCGCCGGCGGCGGCGTATATCGAATCGTCGGTGGGTGTCGCGGCGGGCGCGAAGACGGGCCTCGCGGCCGCGGTCGTCGGCGTGTTGTTCCTCGTGGTGATGTTCCTCTCGCCGCTCGCCGCGCTCGTGCCTTCCTACGCGACGGCGCCCGCGCTGATGTACGTCGGTCTGCTGATGCTCGGCAATGTCAGCAAGCTGCATTTCGACGATACCGTCGACACGATGTCCGGCCTCGTCTGCGCGGTGTATATCGTGCTGTCGGCGAACATCGTGACGGGCATCATGCTCGGCTTCACCACGCTCGTGATCGGCCGTATCGTCGCGGGCGAATGGCGCAAGCTGAATGTCGGCACGGTGGCGATCGCGGTCGTGCTCGCCGTGTTCTATCTCGGCGGCTGGGCGATCTGATCGCTGCTTGCAGCACCTGAAAATGCAAACGGCGCGCTGTCCGGAAGGACAGCGCGCCGTTTTTTATTGCCGCGCTATTTGGTCACCAGCGCGACCGTGCCCGTTTCCAGCAACGACTTGAGATTCGACAGAATCTTCGGCCATCCGCCCGACACGGCCTCGATGAACGGCTTGCTGTCGCTCACATGCGTGACGGTGAGCCTGACCGCTTCGCCCTGCTGCTCCAGTTCGTAAGTGCAGCGCGAATATCCCGCGTCTTTCAGATCCTCGCGAAACTCGTTGCGCCATTTGAGCACGAGGCGTTTGCCCGGCTCGGCTTCGAGCACTTCGCCCGCATCCGCGACGCGCCCGTCGGAGAACAGCATCTTCCATGACGAGCCGGCCTGCCAGTCGGATTCCTGATGCATGCCGAACCAGTATTTCTTGACGAATTCCGGCGTGGTCAGCGCTTCCCATAGCTTCTCGGGCGTCGTGCGGATGTAGGTGACATACACAAACGTGTCGCTACTCATGATCGTCTCCTTCAAGCGTGCGTTTGAGGTCGGACAAAGCGTCCAGACGCGGACGCTCGAACTTGCTGATCCAGCGTTGCGCGATCTCGTGGATCGGCACCGGATTGAGGAAATGACGCTTCTCGCGGCCGTGACGCTGCGTCGACACGAGATTCGCCGCCTCGAGTATCGCGAGATGCTTCGACACGGCCTGACGCGTCATGCGAAGGCCGTCGCACAGTTCACCGAGCGTCGGCCCGTTGGTTTCGCGAAGGCGGTCGAGCAGTTGTCTGCGGCTGGCGTCCGCGAGCGCGCGAAAAACCGAATCGTCATCCATGAACGCATTATGCAACCATTTGGTTGCATGTCAAGCAGCTCGATTCGATGAAAGCCGCAGCGCAAATGCGACAACGCCCCGGAAGCCTTTCGCTTCCGGGGCGTTGTCGATACTCCTGACCGGGATGCTGTCGCGTGCGGCGCTTACTTGCGGCGATACGATTCGACGAGAATCTCGCAGTTTTGGAGGTGCAGTTGCAGCGCACGATTCCACTCGCGACGCACCGCAGCCTTCGACGCGCGCAGCCAGGAACCGAACGAAACGAGCAGGGATTGTTGAGCGGTGGTTTTCATGAGCGGCTCTCAGGGTAAGTAGCTAAGGGATAACCCTGACTATACGCCTTTTACGCTGCATTGCAACATCTTCTCAAAAAAGCAACAGGGTAATCCCTAGGCCATCGGTCACATCTGCTGCGGCGCGTCCGGCGCCAGTTGCACGCCCTTTTTGAAGATGAAGCAGCCGTAGCCGCGCGTTTCGCCCGTCGCGATCACGCAATACGCCTTCTTCGCGCGTTCGTAAAACGCGAAACGCTCGACCGATGCGAACGGCACCGCGCGACCTTCGGCGGCATCGATCTCGCGCTGGGCTTCGTGTTGCACGGCGGGCAGCGCGGCCGCGTCGCCGACGACTTCCATGCGCTCGGCAGGATGATCGACGAACGTATCCAGCGGCATCACCGACAGCACCGCCCGCACCGCGCGCGGCGCGCCGACGCCATCGAGCCGCAGCACGCGGCCAAGCACCGTCTGACGCGCGACGGAATCGGCGGGAAAGTTGGCGTCGCAGATCACGACTTCGTCGCCGTGGCCCATCGCGCAGAGCGCGTGCAGGATATCGGGGTTGAGCAGCGGATCGATGTTCTTCAGCATGTTTTCTTGTTCTCCATGACGTAAGGCCGGTTTCGAATCCATGGTAACCGCGCGGCGCCGCTAGGGTACGAGCAAGTCGCCCTGCCGCGCCGCGTCTTTGCCCGCGATGCGCGCGACCAGCATTCCCGCCATCGCGAAACGTGTCCAGTGCCGCGCGTACAGCACACCTTCGGTCTGCGCGACGAGCGGCACGAGCCGGTCATCGAGCGGATCGAGCACGTCGGCGATGACGTCGCCCGCGCGCACCGTCTCGCCGATCTCCCGCCGATGCAGAATCACGCCCGACACCGGCGCGTGCACGTATTCGCACCCGGCGAGCGGCGTCGCGGGATGGCGCAGCGGCGGCGGCTCCGGCGCTGCGCCCGCGACCATGCCGATATGCGTCAGATAATCGACGATCGCCTGAGCATCGCGCGCGGCCATCTCGTGCGACACGTCGCGCACGCCGCGCAACTCGAGCGTGACGGACTTCGTCGCCATCGGAATCGGAAAGCGGCCTTCGAATGCGCCGCGCAGATAGCGCCACGCCGCCGTGCACGCCTCGTCGAACGGCTCGCCGCCCGACACGTCAGCGAGCAGTTGCGCCTCGCTGCCGAGATAGCGCGCGAGCGGCTCGATCGCGGGCCACGCGTCGGGCGTCGTATAAAGATGCGCGACCGCTTCCCAGTCGCAATGAAGATCGATGACGAGATCCGCATCGCACGCGAGCTTCATCAGTTCGAGCCGCTGCGACTCCAGTTCGGTCGCGGGTTTGCGCGTAGCGAGCGCGTCGGAAAGCGCCGCGCGGATGAGGCGCGCGTTGTGCGCTTCATCATCGCCGAGACGGTCTTTCAGTTGCAACGCCAGTTCGGGCCCGATCTCGGGAAAGCGCCGGTTGAAGTCCTGACCCGAGCCCATCTCGAAGCGGCCCATCTGCGCGCCGAACCAGTGCTGATTCAGGCCCGCCGGGTTCGCGACCGGCACGAGCACGACGCGCGCACTCAGACGCCCCGCCGCTTCCAGTTCCGCGAATCGCCGCTTCAAATACCACGCGACGACCATGCCGGGCAATTCGTCCGCGTGCAGCGACGCCTGGATATAAACGGTGGGCGAATCGCCGTCCCGGCGACCGAACCGGTAGCTCGTGATCGCCCGACCGGTGCCGAGCGACGCGCCGACGAGCGGATGGTGATGAATCTGCATCTTCGAAAATCTCTCGTCGAAAAGAAAAGGCACCGCGAGCGATGCCTTTTCCGTCGAATACGTCGAATACGTCGAACGGCGCTTACTGGATCGAGATATCCGTCTCGAAGTACTTCGCCATGATGCGCTTGAACGTGCCGTTCTTTTTGATCTCGACAAACGCGCTGTTAAGGCCGTTCTGCAGATCGGCGTCGCCCTTGCGCAGGCCGATGGCCGTGCCCGGACCGATGAGCGCGCGGTCTACCACGATCGGACCGACGAGCGCGAACGGCTTGCCCTGCGGCTTCTTCAGAAAGCCGATGGCGGCTTGCGCGGCGTCGGTGAACATCGCGTCGATGCGGCCCGCGACGAGATCGGCCTCGACCTGTTCCTCATCGGCGTAAGGCACGACCGTCACGCCCTGCGGCTCCCACTTCACCTTCGCGTAACGCTCCTGCACCGTGCCCTGCTCCACGCCGACGCGCTTGCCCTTCAGCGCCTGAGGCGTCGGCAGGATGCCGGAGCCCGCGCGCGCGACGAGTTGCGCGTGGGTGTCGTAGAGCGGCTCGGTGAAGTCGATCTGCTTCAGGCGCTCTTCGGTGATGCCCATGTCGGACAGCACGGCGTCGAACTTGCGGGCCTTCAGGCCGGGAATCATGCCGTCGAAATTGTTTTCGACCCACACGCACTTGACCTTCATCTGCGCGCAGAGCGCATTGCCGAGGTCGATGTCGAAGCCGGCGAGCTTGCCGTCGGCCTGCTTGGATTCGAACGGAGGATAGGAGGGATCGACGGCGAAGCGGATTTGCGTGATCTCTTTGGCGTGCGCCGAGAACGAAACGGCGGCGAGTGCGGCAAGCATCGCGAACGATGCGGACTTCTTGAATGACATGTTTTCCTTCGGGACTTTCGATGAGACGGCGAAACATCGCGCGCAACCGCGCGAAAAACCGTGAATGGTATCAAACGCCCACGGTTCGCCGCGCGACGCTCATCAAGGCACGACCGAAAGAAACAGGAAAGCCGCGAATATCACGAGATGCACGACGCCTTGCAAAACGGTCGAGCGCCCCGTGCCGAGCGTGATGACGGACACGATCAGCGTGAGCGCCAGCATGACGATTTCCTTGGGCGCGAGCCCGAGCGAAATGGGCTGGCCCATGAAGATCGACACGACCGCGACCGTCGGAATCGTCAGGCCGATGCTCGCGAGCGCCGAGCCAAGCGCGAGATTCAGGCTCGTCTGCAGCCGGTTCAGGCGCGCCGCGCGCACGGCGGCGAGACCCTCGGGCAGCAACACGAGCGCGGCAATCACGACGCCGACCACGGCTTCCGGCGCGCCCGCCGCCGCGACGCCCGCCTCGACCGCCGGCGACAGGAGCTTCGCGAGCCCGACCACCGACACGAGCGACAGCATCAGAAACCCAAGCGCGAGCCACGCCTCGCCGTTGCTGGGCGGGGGCGCGTGCGGCGCTTCATCTTCGTCGGGCGTGTTGGCGGCGATCGGCGGAGTGAACGGCAGGAAGTAATCGCGATGGCGGATCGTCTGCACGAATACGAACGTCACGTACAGCACGAGCGAGATCACACCGACGAAAATCAGTTGCGATGTCGAAAGCGCGGGACCGACGACGGTGCTCGTGAAGTTCGGCAAAACGAGCGTGAGCACGGAAAGCGCGCAGAGAATCGCGAGCGCGGCGGCCGCGCCTTGCAGTTGAAAGTCCTGAACGTGATGCCGCAAGCCGCCGATCAGGAGACACAGGCCGACGATCCCGCAACCGCAGATCATGATCGCCGCGAACACGGTATCGCGCGGCAGTCCGGCCTTTTCGGGGCCGCCGGAAAGCATCACCGAGACGATCAGCGCGACCTCGATCACCGTGACCGCGATCGCGAGCACGAGCGTGCCGAACGGCTCGCCGACGCGGTGCGCCACCACTTCCGCGTGATGCACGGCCGCGAACACCGCGAACGCGAGCGCGATGGCCGCGAGCACGATCATCGCGGTGTTGTGGATGAACGCGGCGCCGGCCAGCACGACGAGCGCGAGAATCGGGGTGGCGAGGGTCCAGTCCAGCTTGAATTTCATCGGCGCTCCGGGCGGATCGGGTGAATGGGATCGTCGGCTCATGCGATGTAACCGCAAGGTCTGCAAAAACGCGCCGAAATGAATCGGACCCGCTCGGGCGCCGCGCGTGCGGAGAGATTACCGTGACAAAGGGCCGCAGACCATCGGCATGATAGCGAAAACGCGGCCTCGCGCGTTCGCCCGCGTGCGTGGACGCGAGCGCGTGATGGTCGGAGCGTAGTGGCTCAGGTGGCTGGTTGCACGCAAGGCCGCTCGAAGGAACGGCCCTGCGCGCCGAATGCGGTCACTCGCCGCCGCTTTCCCGGAAGTAGAGACGGCGCGGCAAACCCCATACGATCAGCATCGCGCCGAGCAGGCATGCGAACGCGATCGCATAGAGGCCGGGCGTCGCGCTGCCCGTCATCGTCTTTACCTTGCCGACCATGTACGGGCTGATGATGCCGCCGAACTGCCCCACCGAATTGATCAGCGCGATGCCGCTCGCCGCCGCGATGCCGGTGAGAAAGCGCGTCGGCAGAATCCAGAAGAGCCCGAGCGACGTGATGATGCCGGTTGCCGCGATCGTGAGGCCGATCACGAGCATCACGGTATTGCCCGGAAAGAAGCCGCACAGCACATAGCCGATGGTGCCCGCGAGCGCGCAGGCGCCGAGGTGCCAGCGCCGTTCGCCGGTGCGGTCCGAGTGTCTGCCGATCAGAATCATGCCGATGCCCGCGACCGCGTAAGGCAGCATCGAAATCAGGCCGATTTTGAACGGATCGCTCGTGCCCGCCGTCTTGACGAGCTGCGGCATCCAGAAGACGAGACCGTAGATGCCCATTGCGAGGAACAGATAGATGAGCGCCATCACGAGCGTGACGGGCTCGCTGAACGCGGCCTTCAGCGAATGCACTTCGCCGACTTTCGGATCGCGCGCGAGTTGCGCCTTGAGCGCGCGCTTTTCGTCGGCATCGAGCCATTTCGCGTGATCGACGTCGTCATCGACGAAAGCGAGCACGACGAAGCCGAGCAGCACCGACGGAATGCCTTCGAGCAGAAAGAGCCATTGCCAGCCGGGCATGCCGTTGAGACCGTCGCAGAACTTCATGATCGCGCCCGACAGCGGACTGCCGATGATCCCGCACAGCGCGATCGACGCCATGAAGAACGAATTGATCCGCCCGCGCCGCGACGACGGAAACCACTTCGTGAAGAAGTACAGCGCGCCCGGCACGAAGCCCGCTTCGAGCGCGCCGATCAGAAAGCGCAGCACGTAGAACCAGGTTTCGGTGTGGACGAACATCATGCACGCCGACGCGATGCCCCACGTGATCATGATGCGCGCAATCCAGCGCTTCGCCCCGACGCGATGCAAGACGATATTGCTCGGCACCTCGAACAGAAAATAGCCGACGAAGAACACGCTCGCGCCGAAGCCGTACATGGCGTCGGAGAAACCGAGTTCGCTTTGCATCTGCAGCTTCGCGAAGCTGATGTTGATGCGATCGAGATACGAGAACACGAAGCATGCGACGAAGAGCGGCACGAAACGCCAGAACACCTTGCGGTAAATCTGGGCGTCGTCGTGCGCGACGTCGCGCGGGGCGGCGATGGAATCCACGTTGTCTCCTTGTATTTTTCTTGATGCAGCGATGTCAGTAAGTGGCGCGTCCTCCGGACAAATCGAATACCGCGCCCGTCGTGAACGAGTTCTCGGAGGACGCCAGGAACGCGACCATCGCCGCGATCTCCTTCACCTCGACGAAGCGCCCGCGCGGAATCTTCGACAACATGTAGTCGATGTGCTCCTGCTTCATCTGATCGAAAATCTTCGTGCGCGCGGCGGCCGGCGTCACGGCGTTCACCGCGATATCGAGCCCCGCCGTTTCCTTGCCGAGGCTCTTCGTCAATGCAATCACGCCCGCCTTCGCCGCGCTGTACGCCGACGCGTTCGGGTTGCCTTCCTTGCCCGCGATCGACGCGATATTGACGATGCGTCCGTAGCCGCGCGCGATCATCGTCCTGACGATCGCCTGATTGACATGGAACGCGGCGTTCAGATCGACGTCGATCACGCGCGACCATTCTTCCGGCGCGTAGTCCGCGACCGTCGCGTTCGCGCCCGCGATGCCCGCGCTGTGCACGAGAACGTCGATTTGCCCGAAGCCTTCCTGCGTGCGCGACGTTGCCTTGGCAACCGCATCGCGATCCGTCAGATCGACGAGCACGGTTTGCACGTCGCCCAGACGAGCGCGCGCCTCGGCCAACGCGCCTTCATCGCGATCCCACAGCGCGACGCGGGCGCCGCCTTCGAGCAGACGCTCCGCCACCGCGTAACCGATGCCCTGCGCGCCGCCCGTCACCACGGCCGCGCGGCTCGTAAAGTCGTAGCGATTCATGCGTCCACCGTCCGTTGCCGTTGTTCGCCGAGTCCCTCGATGCCGAGGCGCATGGTCTGCCCCGCGTGCAGATAGACCGCTTCCGGCTTCTGTCCCATGCCGACGCCCGGCGGCGTGCCCGTCGAGATGACATCGCCCGGTTGCAGGCTCATGAAGCGCGAAAGATAAGACACGATTTCGCCGACCTTGAAGATCATCGTGGCGGTGTTGCCGTTCTGATAGCGCTTGCCGTCGACTTCGAGCCAGAGCGGCAGCTTGTGCGGATCGGGCACTTCGTCGGTGGTGACGAGCCACGGTCCGATCGGACCGAACGTGTCGCAGCCCTTGCCCTTGTCCCAGGTGCCGCCGCGCTCGATCTGATACTCACGCTCGGACACGTCGTTGATCACGCAATAACCGGCGACGTGGCTCATCGCATCGGCTTCGTCGATGTACGCGCCGCCCTTGCCGATCACGACGCCGAGTTCCACTTCCCAATCGGTCTTCTTCGAGCCGCGCGGAATGCGCACGTCGTCGTTCGGGCCGACGACCGCCGACAGCCACTTGTTGAACACGACCGGCTCGGAAGGCACGGGCAGGTTCGATTCCGCCGCGTGATCGGCGTAGTTCAGCCCGATGCAGATGAACTTGCCGATGCGCCCGACGCACGGCCCGATACGCTCGGACGAAGGCACGAGCGGCAGCGTCGACGGATCGAGTTTCGCGAGGCGCGCGAGCGATTCGGGCAGGAGCGCGTCGCCGGCAATATCGCCGATCACGCCGGACAAATCGCGGATCGCGCCGCTGGAATCAAGAACGCCGGGTTTTTCCCGGCCGGGCGCGCCGTATCGAAGCAGCTTCATGAGTCGTTGTTTCCCTGACGGTTGAGCAGAAGCCCACAATGTAGACAAGCCGCACGGGCCTGAATAATGAAAGCTGCTGCCGGCGCGATAACTTTCCGTTATCTTCTCGTAGTCCCCTAGCCGCTTTCAGTCATGCTGCCGAATGCCGATTCCATCGCCGCGCGCCTGCGGCTCAAGCAACTGCGCCTTCTGATCGCGCTCGACGATCACGGTTCGCTGCATCGCGCCGCCGACGAAATGGCGCTCACGCAGCCGGGTGCGACGAAGTCGCTGCGCGAGATCGAAGCCACGCTGGGCGCGACGCTCTTCACGCGTTCGGCGCAAGGCATCCAGCCCAACGAACTCGGGCGTTGCGTGATCCGCTACGCGCGCCTGATTCACATGGACGTCGCGCATTTGCGCGAGGAAATGGCGGGGATTCTGCAAGGCACGGGCGGGCGGCTCGCGATCGGCGCGATCACGGGCGCGGTGTCGGGCGTGCTCGTCGATGCCCTCGCGCGCCTGCGCGAGCGCCAGCCGGCGCTTACCGTCGAAGTGGTCGAAGATACGAGCGCACGGCTTCTGGCGCTGCTCGATCAGGGACGGCTGGATGTCGCGATCTGCCGGGCGAGCGTCGCGCGCCAGCCGGATCAATATCACTATGTCGAATTGCGCGATGAGCCGCTCGCGATCGTCGCGGGCGTCGCGCATGCGCTCGTCGATGCGCCGCGTGTCGAACTGAGCGAACTCGCGTCCAGCCGATGGATCGTCTATCCGGCCATCATGCCGATCCGCAGCGTCTACGAGCGCGAGTTCAAGGAAGCCGGCCTGCCGCTGCCCGTGCATCCGATCGAGACGGCATCGACCATCACGACCGTTTTGTTGCTGCAACGCGACCCCACGCTCGTCGCGATGATGCCGCTCGATATGGCGAGCTTTCTCGCCGAACACGGGCTCGCGAGGCGGCTCGCAATCGCGGTGCGCTCGCGCACGGAGCCGTATGGCGTCGTGACGAGAAAAGGCGTGCCGTTGCCCGCGCCTGCGCGGCTCATCATCGAGGAACTGACGCGCGAAAAAAACGCGGACGGGTGATGTGCCCGTCCGCGCCTTCCTGTTCGACTGCCTGATTGATTACTGAACGAGTTCGGCGTTCAACGTGATCTTCGCGTTGCCCGCGAAGAGCTTCGACACCGGACAGCCTTCCTTCGCGGCCTGCGCGGCCTTGTCGAACGCGGCTTTATCCGCGCCGGGAATCTTCGCCTTCAGATCGAGCTGGCAAGCGGTGATCGTGAAGCCTTCGCCGTCTTTTTCCAGCGTCACCGTCGATTTCGTTTCGAGGCTTTCGGCCTTCATGCCGGCCATCTCCAGTTGCAGCGAGAGCGCCATCGTGAAGCAGCCCGCATGCGCCGCGCCGATCAGTTCTTCCGGATTCGTGCCCGGACCTTCCTCGAAGCGCGATTTGAAGCCGTATGGGGCTTCGTTGAGCACGCCGGTTTGCGTCGAGATGAAACCCTTGCCGTCCTTGATGCCGCCGCTCCATTTTGCCGATGCTGTCTTTTGCACGAGAGTTCTCCAGAGATGAAGTGGAACTGCGATGACCGGCGCCGCGCTGATGCACGTCTTAGTGAACCGCATGCGCCGTGCCCGGCTTCGGCCGAGCGGTTATGTCGAGCGCGTCGTTGTTCATCGTAGCGGATCGCGCGTGCGGGCGCAGGGAGACTGCGAACCGGCTTATGCCGTTCGGGTTATACGGATTCGTATGGTCAAAAACAATCGATTCACTTAGCATCCTGTGACCCGCGAAATTCATCGAAAGGGCGTAAGGCGCACAACACATGGGTCCACCAACAGAACGCATTCCCGAAGACCGCACGCTTCCCGATCACGTCGATGTCGTCATCGTGGGCGGCGGAATCATCGGCATCAGCACCGCGCGTGCGCTCGTCGACAAAGGCCTGTCGGTCGCCGTATGCGAAAAGGGATACGTCGCGGGCGAGCAGTCGAGCCGCAACTGGGGCTGGTGCCGCGCGACGCATCGCGACTTGCGCGAGCTCGAACTGAGTCTCAGGAGCCTCGAGCTTTGGCGACGCATCGATGCCGAACTCGGCATCGACACAGGTTTTCGCGAATGCGGCATCCTCTACGCCGCCGACGATGCGAAAGCGCTCGCGGATCACGAAGCATGGCTCGCACGCGCCGTGGCGCTCGTGGGCCGCGACGCGCTCGATTCGCGCATCGTCTCGGCCGATGAAACCGGCACGTTGATGTCGGGCACCGCGCGACGCTTCGCGGGCGGCATCTACACACCGAGCGACGGCCGCGCCGAGCCGCAACGTGCCGTGCCCGCGATGGCCGCCGCGCTGCGCGAACGCGGCGTGAAAGTGCTGACGCCCTGCGCGGTGCGCGGCATCGAGACGAGCGGCGGCGCGATCAGCGGCGTCGTGACTGAGTACGGACGCATCGGCTGCGCGAGCGTGGTCGTCGCGGGTGGCGCGTGGACGCGCTATTTCGCCGGCAGCATCGGCGTCGATGTGCCGCAACTCATGGTGCGCTCGTCGGTGATGCGCACGTCGCCGCTCGAGGACGGCCCCGAAGTCAGCGCATGCAATCAGGAGATGGGCTACCGCAAGCGTCTCGACGGCGGCTACACCATCGCCAATGCCTTTCACAGCTATCACGACATCACGCCGGACAGCTTTCGCCTGCTCGCCAGATTCCTGCCCGCGCTGAAAAGCCAGCTCGGCTCGATCAAGCTGGGACTGAACGCGCGCTTTTTCGAGGAACTGCGCCGGCCGCGCCGCTGGCCGCTCGATCGGCCGACGGTCTTCGAGACCCAGCGCACGCTCGATCCCGCTCCCGTCGAGTCCTTCAACGAAGCCGCGCTCACGGAGTTCCGCAAGCTCTTTCCGGCGCTTGCCGGATTGCGCATCGAGCAGGCGTGGGCCGGTTATATCGACGTGACGCCCGATGCCGTGCCGGTCATTTCCGGTGTGGATGACCAGCCCGGCCTCTTCATCGCGACGGGTTTCTCGGGGCACGGATTCGGTATCGGGCCGGCTGCGGGCAAGCTTATGGCGGACCTCGTCGCGAACGACGCACCGCTCGTCGATCCGCGTCCGTTTCGCCTGTCACGGTTCTTCGATGGCAGCAAGATCGAGATCGACGGCGGCTTCTGATCGGTCGCACATGCGCGCGCCGCCCGTCGGCACGCGATAACATACCGGTTTTGCTTGAGGCTTACATGGCATCCACGTCTGTTCTTTATATCGACGTCTGGTCCGACTTCGTGTGTCCGTTCTGCTATCTCGAGACGCCCGTGCTCGATCAGTTCCGCAACGCTTACGGCGATGCGGTCGAGATTCGTTGGCACGCGTTCGAGCTGCGCCCCGAGCCCACGCCGCTGGTCGATCCCAATGACGAAAAGCTCGTCGAAATCTGGGAAAACTCGGTCCGCCCGCTCGCTGAAGAACGCGGCGTGTTGATGCGCATGCCGCCGGTCACGCCGCGCAGCCGCAAGGCCTTCGAGACGGCCATGTTCGCGCGCGAATCGGGCCGCTACGATGTCGTGCATCGGGCGATCTTCAAGGCGTATTTCGAGGAAGGCATCGACATCGGCGATACGGACTCGCTGCTCGATATCGCGGCGACCTGCGGCGTCGATCCGGAGTTGCTCGAAGAGGCGCTCGATGACGGCACCTACACCGATCTCGTGATCGAAGACGAAGATTTCGCGAAGAAGCTGGGCGTGGGCGGCGTGCCGTTTGCGGTGCTGTCGCGCGATCCCGCGCCCGGTCAGGAAGCGCCGCCGCCTATCGCGCTGCGTGGCGCCGCGCCGATCGAGCATTTCGAGGCAGCCGTCGGGCGGCTCTTTCCGGACGGTTTTCCGGGCGTCTGAACCGCCTCGGAACCGGCCGTCGCGCAGTCCTAGCTGTGCTCGGCCATGAACGATTTCAACGCGATACGCTGCGACGGCTCCAGCGATTCGAATTCGAGCCCGTAAGCCGCACTGCCATCGACCGGATCGATCGAGCCGACGTGGCGCACGATCGCGATGGTGTCGATCTTCACATCGACGCCATCGGTCTTGAACTGAAACGAGAGTTGCAGACGGTCGCCCACGTGCGCGGCCGGATTCGCGACGGTCAACGACATCCCGTAAGGGCTGATGTCGCTGACACGCCCCAGTTGCCGGCCGGCTTGCGGCGCGCCATCGGCGACGAAGTGCGCGGCGAGGCGCGTCGGCATACGCGCGAACTTGCGCGTGCGCAGCCTGCGGATCGCGCCCGGCGCCGACAGCACCGCGTAGTTGAACGGCTCGCGACAGGTGGCATCGACGGTACAGGCAAAGCGGAACACGCCCCGCCCCGTGAGCGCGACCAGATCGACCTGCTCGCCGAGCGTCAGATCGAGCGGATCGAATCCCGCCATCAACGGCTGCGTCACGAACAGCGAGCGCTCTCCGTTGCGGCGCGGCGTCGAGAAACCGATCACGCGGCTCGCATACATCGCGGAGCCCGTGCCGCCGGTGCCGCGCAAGCCGACCCGCGCGCCGATGGTAAGACCGATGTCCTCGAGCGTCAGCGGCCCGTCCGTGGCGGCATCCGCGTCGGACGCGCTCGGCGCGGGCTCCCGCATCGCACGGTGCGGCTCGAAATGCCGGAACATGAATTCGAGCGACTGGGCATCCGGCACGACGGCGCCCGCGTCGAAGAGCAACGCGCCATCGGCGGCGACGATCGGCCACTGCAGACCGGCGTTGAGCGGAATCTCGGAAGCTTGGAGGCGAACCAGCAACTGGCGCGCGTCTTCGACGGTTTCTTCGGTCATCTCATCGGACGATTCTTAAGTATTTCCCGCAATCGTCATGCTTGCCGACTTCGCCGTCAAGTACTGAATGGCAACTTTTACGTTAGCGCACTTATATTTTTGACGCGACGTGGACTTCCTACCGCCCAGCGACGCGTCCAGGTTTATGCGCATAAAAGTTTTATTGAGATAACGCTTTTAGCGAACTGCGCTCTCCGATCAGAGCACGCGCGCCGAAAACGTGTCGCACTGGCCGACATCGCCCGCCGACATGCCGCGCCGCAGCCAGCGCTGGCGTTGCTCGCTCGTGCCGTGCGTGAATGCCTCGGGCACGACACGCCCTTGCGACTGCTGCTGCAGACGGTCATCGCCGATCGCGGCCGCCGCGTTCAGCCCCTGCTCGAAATCGCCCGGTTCGATCAGCTTCGCGTTGTCGCGTTGCGCGACGGCGGCCCAGACACCCGCAAAGCAGTCCGCCTGCAACTCGATGCGCACCGACAGCGCATTCGCCTGTTCGCGCGTCATCCGCAAACGCGCCTGATCGACCTTGCCCATGATGCCGAGCACGTTCTGCACGTGATGCCCGACTTCATGCGCGATCACGTAGGCCTGCGCAAAGTCGCCGCTCGCGCCGAAGCGATCGCGCAACTCGCGATAGAACGACAGATCGATATAGACCTTGCGATCACCGGGACAGTAGAACGGCCCCATCGCCGTCTGTCCCGTGCCGCACGCGGTCTGCGTGGCGCCCGAGAACATGACGAGCTTCGGCGTCGGATAGTCCTGATTGAACTGCGCCCGGAAGATGTGCTGCCACGTCTGTTCTGTATTGCCGAGCACGCGGCGCACGAACACGGCGCCGGGGTCGGTTGCGGGTTGCGCGTTGCGCGGCGCGGCCTGCTGTTGCGGCGCGTTGCCCTGCAACACCTGCGCGCCGTTGATGATCGTCATCGGATTGATGCCGAAGAAATACGAAGCCGCGAGCGCCACGATGATCGTCCCGATACCGAGCGACCCGCCGCCGACCCGAAAGCCGCCTCCGCCGCGCCGGTCTTCCACGTTCTGACTTTCTGGCTGGTCATCGAGGCGCATGTTCCTTCTCCTTCTACCCGCGCGGTGCGCGTGGTCAAAAGCATTATGGTACCCGTGCCCATCGCACGTCTCGTGCCATTGCAACGTAAAAGATCTTTCTCGTCGGTTCATCGCACGGATGCGATCAGTGCGGTCGATTGTCGCGAAAGCGTATGCGCGCTCTTGCCGCACCGCATCATCCGGGCATCTCAAAATTGCCAATGAATCAACCTCGTAGCGCCGCCAAACCCTTGCCAATGCGGCATTTGCGCGCAATGCAGATTCACTGACGCAGCGCAACACTTTCTCGAAATAGCGCTAAGCTCCGCCCCGTTACACGTCTGGGTGTGAATTTCAAGGCACAAGTCATCATGCATTCGACTCCCGAAGCACTCGATCTGGCGCGGATCCAGTTCGCGTTCACCGTCTCGTTCCACATCATCTTTCCGGCGCTTTCCATCGGACTCGCGAGCTTCATCGCGGTGCTCGAAGGCGCCTGGCTCAAAACCGGCAAGCCGGTCTACAAGGAGCTGTGTCTCTTCTGGTCGAAGGTCTTTGCTGTCGCGTTCGGCATGGGCGTCGTGTCGGGCGTCGTCATGGCGTACGAATTCGGCACCAACTGGGGCGGCTTTTCGAGTTTCGCCGGTCCCATCACCGGGCCGCTGCTCACGTACGAAGTGATGACCGCGTTCTTCCTCGAAGCGGGCTTCCTCGGCATCATGCTGTTCGGCTGGAACAAGGTCGGTCCGAAGGCGCACTTCGGCGCGACGCTGATGGTCGCCATCGGCACGATCATCTCGACGTTCTGGATTCTCGCGTCCAATAGCTGGATGCAGACGCCGCAGGGCTTTCGCATCGAAGGCGATCATGTCGTGCCGGTGGACTGGTGGGCGATCATTTTCAACCCGTCGTTTCCGTACCGGCTCGCGCATATGGCGATCGCGGCGTTCATCGTCGCGGCGCTCGTCGTCGCCGCGACCGGCGCGTGGCATCTGCTGAAAGGCCGGCGCGATCCGGCCATCAAGAAGATGTTTTCGATGTCGCTCTGGCTGCTGCTCGCCTTGACGCCGATTCAGGCGCTCGTCGGCGATGCGCACGGCCTGAACACGCGCGAGCATCAACCGGCGAAGATCGCGGCGATCGAAGGCATCTGGGACACCGAGAAAGGGGGCACCGCGCTCAATCTCTTCGGCATTCCCGACATGGACGCCGAAACTACTAAGTATGCCGTATCGATTCCGCATCTCGGCAGCCTGATCCTCACGCATAGCTGGGACGGCGAAATCCGCGGCCTGAAGGAGTTTCCGAAGGAAGATCGCCCGAACTCGACGCTCGTGTTCTGGAGCTTTCGCGTGATGGCGGGTCTCGGCGTGCTGATGATCGTGATGTCGATCGCCGCGTGGTGGCTGCATCGCAAGCGCAGGCTGTTCGATGCGCGCTGGTTCCATCGCTTTGCACTGGCGATGGGCCCGACCGGATTCATCACGCTGCTCGCGGGCTGGGTCACGACCGAAGCCGGGCGTCAGCCGTGGGTCGTGTACGGCGTGATGCGCACGGCCGATGCCGTATCGCCCGTCACCGCGCAGCAAGTCGGCGTGTCGCTGCTCGCGTTCGTGATCGTCTACACGATCGTGTTCGGCACCGGCATCTACTACTTGCTGAAACTTCTGCGTCACGGTCCCGCGTTGCCGGGCTCGCCCGCGCAACCGTCCGACGGCAGCGCGCGAGCTCCGCTCAGCCTGCCGCAACAGTCCATCGAGGGAGCATAAGAATATGGACCTCACACTCGCCTGGGCCGCGATCATCGCATTGGGCCTGTTCCTCTACGTCGTGCTCGACGGCTTCGACCTCGGCATCGGCATACTCTTTCCGTTCTTTCCCGACCAGCATGATCGCGACGTGATGATGAACACCGTCGCGCCCGTCTGGGACGGCAACGAGACGTGGCTCGTGCTCGGCGGCGCGGGACTCTTCGCCGCCTTCCCGATGGTCTACTCGACCGTGCTTTCCGCGCTCTATCTGCCGCTCGTGCTGATGCTCGTGTGTCTGATCTTCCGCGGCGTGTCGTTCGAGATCCGCGCGAAGGCGCAGCGCACGAAGCCGATGTGGGACCTCGCGTTCATCGGCGGATCGGCGGGCGCGACGTTCTTCCAGGGCGTGGCGCTCGGCGCGTTCCTCGGCGGCATTCCCGTCGCCGATGGCCGTTTCGCCGGCGATCCTTTCGGCTGGTTCTCGCCCTTCTCGATCTTCACGGGCGGCGCGCTCGTCGTCACCTATGCGCTGCTCGGCGCGTGCTGGCTGATCGCGAAGACCGAAGGCGATCTGCAGCGGCGGATGTATCGAGTGGTGTGGCCGCTGACCGTTCTGCAGCTCGCGACGATCGCGGTGGTCAGCATCTGGACGCCGCTGCAGGATGCGGGCATCGCGTCGCGCTGGTTCGATTCGCCGCTGTTCTATCGCCTGCTGCCGGTGCCGATGCTCGTCGCTGCGTGCGCGTGGGCGATGCGCCGCTCGATTCAGTCGCGTCACGAGAAACGTCCGTTCGCGATGGCGCTCGGCTTCGTGCTGCTCGGCTACGCGGGACTCGTCGCGAGCATTTCACCGCACGAGATTTTCCCCGGCGTGTCGCTCTGGGACGCGGCCGCGCCCCGTTCGAGCCAGCTCTTCACGATCGTCGGCGCGGCGGTGATTCTGCCTGTGATCGTCGCTTATACGACGTTCGGCTATTGGGTCTTCAGAGGAAAGGTGCGTCATGGCGAACATCACTACCACTGAGCGCGCGCGGAAGATATTCTGGTTCGTCGCGTTGTGGATGGCGGGCGTCGGCGGCACGATGCTGCTCGCGCTGCCGTTCAAGTTGCTGATCAGGGCGGGGGCGGCGATTCATTGACGCGCGCCGCCCGCGCGCTCAGAACCACGCCGCCGCGATCAGCCCGCTCACGATTCCGAACACGACCACCGCGACCGCCACGAAGGCCAGCACGCGCGGCGCGAACGAGCGCGCGAGCATCGCGAGCGACGGCACGCTGATGGGCGGCAGCGTCATCAGGAGCGCACCGGCCGGGCCCGTCGCCATGCCGAGCGACAGCATCGCCTGAATGATGGGTACCTCGCCCGCGGTCGGAATCACGAAGAGCGTGCCCGCGACGGCAAAGACGACGATCCACAACATGCCATTGCCGATATCCGGCCCGATATGCGGAAAGAGCCACGCGCGCGCGGCGCCGAGCAGCAGCACGAGCACGATGTACTCCGGCACGAGCCGCAACGTCATGCGGCCGAGGATCTTGATCCAGCGCGAAAACGCGGTGCCGGGTTCGTCGTCTTCGATCAGTTTCGCGAGCGTCTGACGCGACGCCGCCGCCTGCGCCGGCGTGACCATGCGATTCACCGCGTAGCCCAGGCCGAACACCATCAGAACGCCGAGCACGAGGCGCAGACCGGTCCATTGCCAGCCGAGCACGAAGCCCATGAAAACCAGCGCGGCCGGATTGAGCACCGTGTTGCCGAGCCAGAACGCCACGGCCGAACCCGGCGCCGCTTCACGCGCACGCAAGCCCGCGACGACCGGCGCCGCGCAGCACGTGCACATCATCCCCGGCAAGGACATCAGGCCGCCATTCACGACGCTGCCGAAGTTGTGCTCGCCGAGCGCGCGCGCGACCCAGCGCGGCGGAATCAGCGCCTGCACGGCGGAGCCGAGCAGAAGGCCGAGCACCATCGCCTGCCAGATCGCCTTGCCATAGGCGATCGCGTAGTCGAGCGCGGCCTGCCATGAAGGCTCCGGCGCGCTGGCGGCCGTGCCCATCAGAATGGACTTGCCGATCGAATGCTGGCTCGCCGCGACGAACGCGCGGTTGTAGTACGGAAACCATTTCACGTAGAAGAGGCCAACGACGGCGATCAGCAGAAACACCATCCAGCCGAGGGCGACGCGCGGTTGTCGGAGCGTGGTCATAACTTTTTTGTTTCGTGGGGTGAAAATCGGTCAGCCGAGAGCGGGCATCGTCTCGGCAAGCTGTGCGAGCAGGGCTTTCGCCTGATCGATGCTGTCGGCGTCGTTCGGACGAAACAGCACGTGCGCCGCGTGCGGCAATTCAGTATAGAGCGCCTGATTGCTGCGCCGGTAGGCAGGATCGTAATGATGGTCGATCAGCTCTGCGAAGAGCGCGGCGCGCGCGTTCTCATCGATCAGCCGATGCCAGTGCGCCACGCGCTCGCGGCTATGCAGCGCGACGAGCTTCGATAACTGCGCCTTGAAGAACGCGGGATCGTCGAAGAGATGCCCGTAGTCCTGCAACAGAAACGCGATGCGGTCTTCGCGGCGCGCTTCCACCTGCACGCACGACGCGATATGCAGATTGGCGAGCACGGCATCGGGCATCGTGATCGCGCCGATGCGCCGCCCTTCTGCCTCGACGAACACCGGTTTCGCCGGATCGAAACCGGAAAGCGCCTGCACGAGCGCAGAATCGAATGCTTTTTGCGATGGCTGCGGACACCCCGGCAGCGCGCCGAGCAGCGATCCGCGATGCGCCGCGAGCGCTTCCAGATCGAGCGTCTGCGCGCCCGCCGCGTCGAGCGCTTTAAGGAGCCGCGTCTTGCCGCTGCCCGTATGCCCGATCAGCGCGATATAACGAAAACGTCCCGGCAGCGCGACGAGCCGCTCGATCACGTCGCGCCGGTAGCTTTTGTAGCCGCCGTCGAGTTGCCGCGCCTGCCAGCCGATCATGTTGAACCACGTCGTCATCGAGCCCGAACGTTTTCCGCCGCGCCAGCAATAGATGAGCGGCCGCCAGTTGCGCGGCTTGCCGGCGAAGATCGTGTCGAGATGCATCGCGATATTGCGCGCGACCATCGCGGCGCCGACGCGCGTCGCCTCGAACGGCGACACCTGCTTGTACATCGTCCCGACGATCACGCGCTCCTCGTTGCTGAGCACGGGCGCGTTGATCGCGCCGGGAATGCGGTCCTCGGCGAATTCGAGCGGCGTGCGGACGTCGACGATTTCGTCGAAATCGCTCAGACGATCGATGGGAACGAGCAGGTTTTTCACGGGTTGCGCGCGGAGACTGGCTGAATCAAGCGAAAAATTATCGCATGCGCACGGATTTCGGCCTCGCGGCGCATTTTGGAGCGCGGCGCAGCGCGCGCGAAGCGGCTAAAGTGCATCAATCGATCCATCCGGGGGAAGCGATGAGCTATCACGAGACGATCGGCGCGCGCCGTTACCGCTTCGACGATCTGAAGACGCTGCTCGCGCGTGCGAGTCCACGCCGCTCCGGCGACGAGCTCGCGGGCATCGCGGCGGCGACGGAGGAAGAGCGCGTCGCCGCGAAAATGGCGCTCGCGCAGGTGCCGCTCGCCGCGTTTCTCGACGAGCCGCTCATTCCCTACGAGGACGACGAAGTCACGCGCCTCATCATCGATACGCATTCGCGCGAGGCCTTCGCGCCGATCGCGCATCTGACGGTCGGCGAATTCCGCGAGTGGCTGCTCGCCGACAACACCGATACCGCCGCGCTCGAAAGCATCACGATGGGCGTCACGCCCGAAATGGCCGCGGCCGTTTCCAAGCTGATGCGCAATCAGGATCTGATTCTCGCCGCGCGCAAGCGTCCGGTCGTCACGCGATTTCGCACGACCATCGGCTTGCCCGGGCATCTCTCGGTGCGGCTGCAGCCGAATCATCCGACCGACGATCCGAAGGGCATTGCCGCATCCATGCTCGACGGCCTCTTTTACGGCTGCGGCGATGCCGTGATCGGCGTGAATCCCGCCTCCGATTCGCCCGCCGCCATCGGCAAGCTGCTCGCGATGATGGACGACTTCCGCCAGCGCTACGAAGTGCCGATGCAGTCGTGCATTCTCACGCACGTCACCAACACGCTCGCGGCGATCGAACAAGGCGCGCCTGTCGATCTCGTGTTCCAGTCGGTCGCGGGCACCGAGCGGGCGAATGCGAGCTTCGGCGTGTCGCTCGCGCTGCTGGAGGAAGCGCACGACGCGGCGTTGTCGCTCGGGCGCGGCACCGTCGGCGATAACGTCATGTACTTCGAGACGGGACAAGGCAGCGCGCTGTCGGCGAACGCGCATCATGGCGTCGATCAGCAGACGTGCGAAGCGCGCGCCTACGCGGTCGCGCGGCGCTTCAGGCCGCTTTTGACGAACACGGTGGTCGGCTTCATCGGTCCGGAATATCTTTACGATGGCCGGCAGATCATTCGCGCGGGACTCGAAGATCACTTCTGCGGCAAGCTGCTCGGCGTGCCGATGGGCTGCGACGTCTGCTACACCAACCACGCCGAAGCCGATCAGGACGACATGGACACGCTTCTCACGCTGCTCGGCGTGGCGAATGTCAACTTCATCATGGGCGTGCCGGGCGCGGACGATGTCATGCTCAACTATCAGAGCACGTCGTTTCATGACGCGCTCTATATTCGCCGCGTGCTGAATCTGAAGCGTGCGCCGGAATTCGAAGCGTGGCTCGCGAAGATGCGCGTCACCGATGGTCAGGGCTCGCTGCTTTCGGCGTCCACGCAACCCTTGCTCGAATGGATCGACTCATGACGAACGCCGATGTCTGGGAGACGCTGCGGCGCTTCACCAACGCGCGCATCGCGCTCGGCCGCGCGGGCAGCAGTCTGCCGACCGCGCCCCTGCTCGCGTTCGAACTCGCGCATGCCCAGGCGCGCGACGCGGTGCATCAGCCGCTCGATACCGCCGCGCTCGGAGAGACACTGCGTGCCGCCGGTTTCGACACGCTCGATGTGCAGAGCGCCGCGCCGGATCGGGATCGTTATCTGCGTCGGCCGGATCTCGGACGGGTGCTCGACGATGCGAGCGTTGCGCGCCTGACCGCGCGAGCCGCCGCGACCGGCGATGCGCCCGAACTCGTTTTCGTCGCCGCCGATGGCTTGTCGGCTTTTGCCGCGCAACGTCATGCCGGACCGTTGCTTGCGCATCTGCGCGGGACGCTCGACGGCTGGAAGGTGGCGCCCGTTGTGATCGCGACGCAGGCGCGCGTTGCGCTGGGCGATCGCATCGGTGAGCTTTTACGGGCGACGATCGTCGTCGTGATGATCGGCGAGCGGCCGGGGCTCAGTTCGCCCGATAGCCTCGGGCTCTATGTGACCTACGCGCCGCGTCTTGGCCGCCACGATGCGGAGCGCAACTGCATCTCGAACGTGCGGCCGGAAGGGCTCGATTACGCGAATGCGGCGTTCAAGCTGATGTGGTTGCTGAATGAAGCGCGCAGGGTGAAGGTTACTGGTGTTGGTCTTAAGGATCTTAGTGGGGCGTTGCCTGCGGCGGGTTATGGAGTGCTTGGAGGATAGTTTTTTTCGCCGGATCCCGGTTTCGTGTCGGTCTATTGGCACTGCCCCTGTGCGGGGCGGCAGTCACTTTCTTTGCTGCTGCAAAGAAAGTAACCAAAGAAAGCAGCTTCTCACCGCCCGCGGTCACACGCAGTTTGGCCATGCTTGCCAGCCGCAGGCGGCACTCGCCTAAGTGTCGCCCCCAAAGGACTTACCGGGCTTGGCTCGCGCACGGTCTGACGCCCCAAATGTTTTAGCGCGCTGGTTCAGCACCAAATAGCTTCGGCACAGCGCTACGCGCTGCCGTTGGGTATGCAAGGGAAACCGTCGAAGAAGAAGCGCGCGCAGACCCGATTGACCCCTCGGCCGCGAAGCGGGCCGGAGCTATTTGGTGCTGAACCAGTTTGTTATGTGGTGCGATGTGTCAGACCGTGCGCGGTCCAAGCCCCGCGAGACCTTCGAGGGCACTCGCTACTGCCGGGCCATTCAGCCAATCGTCTGTGCCGCGGCCGGTGTGAAGTGCTTAGGCTGGGGATAGCTGTTTCTTTGGTTACTTTCTTTGCAGCAGTGTATGGACCGGAGACATGGGTAACACCTGTTCCAGGACATGGGTGACACTTCGGACGAATGGTTCGTCCGGAGTAGATCATGACCTGGGATAGCAAAGACATCATGGAACTGAGGCTTGAATTCGTGGAATTCGCCACCCGAGAAGGGGCCAATCGACGCGCCTTGTGTCGCCAGTACGGCATCAGCGCGAAGACCGGGTACAAGTGGATCAGGCGCTTCGAGCAAGGCGACACCGCTTTGGCCGATCAGTGCCGACGGCCCCTGCATAGCCCCTCGCGTACCGCTGCCGAAGTGGAGGCGCGCGTGGTCGAACTGCGTCAAGCGCATCCCGCCTGGGGGGCGGCCAAGCTTGCCCGGCGCCTGAGCGATCTGGGTTGCGCTCAGACCCCTTCGCCGAGCACCGTGACGCGTATCCTGCATCGGCAAGGCTTGATCACCGCTGAGAGCAGCACGGAGGCCTTGCGATGGCAGCGCTTCGAACACGAGCATCCCAACGATCTGTGGCAGATGGATTTCAAAGGCTATATCGAACTCGACAGTGGACGACGCTGCTTGCCGTTCACGGTGCTGGACGATCACTCGCGCTTCGATCTGGCGCTCGATGCGTGTGGCAGCACGCCCACGCGGGCCGTGCGTGAGCACTTGCGCGAGGTGTTTCGCCGTTACGGGTTGCCGCTGCGCATCAATGCGGACAACGGTCCGCCATGGGGCAGCCCTGCGCGACCCGGACAACTGACTGCGCTGGCGATCTGGCTGATCCGCATGGACATCCGGACTTCGTACAGCCGGCCCGGGCATCCGCAGACCAACGGCAAGGATGAACGGTTTCATCGGACGCTGAAGGCTGAACTGCTCGCGGGTCGGCACTTCAAGAGCCCGAAGAGTATCCAGCAAGCCTTCGATACGTGGCGCCAGATGTACAACCACGAGCGGCCGCATCAGGCGCTGGGCATGGCCACGCCGATTTCACGCTATCAACCCAGCCCGCGAGCGTATCCGGAGCGTCTGCCGCCGATCGAGTACGGCGACGCAGACGTGGTGCTTCGCGTGGGCATCAACGGCGAGGTGCGCTTCAAGTCGCACTGTTTCAAGGTTTCGAGTGCGCTGGCTGAGCTGCCCATCGCGTTGCGCGCCTGTAGCGAAACTGACGGCTGCTACGACGTGTACTTTGTTCATCATCGCATCGATACCATCGACTTGAAGGAACGCGGCGAAAGGAGCTAAATGTGTTACCCATGTCCTGACACACCTGTTACCCATGTCTCCGGTCCATACACAGCAGCAAAGAAAGTGACCCCCGCCCCGGGGAGGGGCAGTGCTAATAGACCAACACGAAACCGGGATCCGGCGACGAGCGCGCTAAACCCGCAATCAAACCCGCAACTTGCGATACAACGTCGTACGCGATATGCCGAGCGCCCGCGCCGTCGCCGACACATTACCGCCATGCGCCTTGAGCGCCGCAGCCACAGCGCTAGCTTCGATATCAACAAGACGCGCCCCGCCAGCAGGCAGCGAAACATCATCGATCTGAACGCGTTCCCCGAACTCATCGAGAAAATCATGCGGCAGATGCTCGACGCCGATCCGCGTATCGTGATCGTCGAGCATGGCCGATGCAGTGCGCAGCACATTGCTCAACTGCCGAAAGTTGCCCGGCCACGGATGCCGCGCGAAGAGCGCGAGCACATCGTCATCGATGCCCACGATGCGTCCCGCAAACCGCTCCTGACGCAGCATCTTGTCGACGACCTCACGCAGGTCCGTGCGCTCAGCGAGCGGCGGCAGCGTCACCGAAAGGCCATTGATGCGGTAATACAGATCCTCGCGAAACGTCCCTTGTGCGACGCACTCCCGCAACTTGCGATTGCTCGCGCAAACGAGCGTGAAATCGACCGGCACCGCGCGCGCCGCGCCGAGCGGCTCGACGACGCGTTCCTGCAACACGCGCAGCAGACGGCTTTGCATCGCGAGCGGCATATCGCCGATTTCATCGAGGAAGAGCGTGCCGCCATTCGCCTGCATGATCTTGCCGGTCGCGCCGCGCTTCGACGCGCCCGTGAACGCGCCCTGCGCATAGCCAAAGAGTTCCGATTCGATCAGCGTCTCCGGCAACGACGCGCAGTTCACCGCGACGAACGGCCCCGCGCGACGCGGCGAATCGCTGTGAATCGCGCGCGCGAGCATCTCCTTGCCCGCGCCCGTTTCCCCGCCGATCAGAATCGCGATGTTCTTGCCGATGACCTTGCGCACGCGCGCGACGATGTCGTTCATCTGCGCATCGCCGGTACAGAGATCGGCGAGGCTCGATCCGGCTTGCTCGCGCACGGCGATCGCGGTCGCCGGGTGCGCCACATTCGACGCCGGACGCGCATGAAATTCGACGCTCGCGAACACCGCGACGCCGCTGTGCAGTTCGAGCCGGCACGGCGCTTCACCCGCGCACGCGATGAGCGCGTCGACGCGCTCGCCGAACAGCGCTTCGAGCGTCTGCGAACGCAGACGCCCCAGTTCGAGCCCGAGCTGGAATTGCGCGCTGCGGTTCGCGCACAAGAGACGGCCGTCGAGATCGAATACGGCGAGGCCTTCCATCAACGTGCCGATGAACTCCGGCCGGCTATGAAAACGGATGCGCAGCCCGTCGCCGAACGCGCTCGCGATCAGGCGGTTCTCGATCATCTGCCCGGACATCTTCACGAGCGCCATCGTGTGCTGGTGATAGCCGCGTCGGTCGCCGGTGACATCGAGCACGCCGGAGAGATTGCCGTTCGGATCGAGGATCGGCACGCTCGAACACGAGAGGAAATGATTGGCGCGCAAGTAGTGCTGGTCGCCATGCACGGTGACGGCGGTGCGCTCGGCGATCGTCGTGCCGATAGCGTTGGTGCCCTGATGCGCCTCGCTCCACAGCGCGCCGGCCCGCAGTGCGACTTTTTCGGCGCGCGCGAGGAAATCGTCGTCGCCGAGCGAATGGAGGATGAGACCGCTCGCGTCCGTCAGCGCGATCATGCTGTGCGTGTTGGCGATCTGCGCGTACAGCGTTTCCATCACCGGCAGCGCGTGCGCGAAGAGCGCGCGGCTTTCACCGAGCTTGACGGCGAGTTCCGCGCCCGACAGCACGGCGTAATCCGGGCGCATCGTCTCGAACAGGCCAAACGTGGCCGATCGCTCGTGCGAATGACGGATGACGTCGTGTTGCGCCGGCTGCAAGGCCGCGCCGATGGCATGCTGCATCGCCCCCTCCTTTTCGGTTCATTGTCGCCAGCGTGTCTCTCGCGGCAATGTAACACCGTCGCGGCGCGCGGGTCGATCCGAGGAAGCACGCGGGTGACCCCGCGGCGTCTCCCGGACTACAGCACGAGCGAGCCTGCCGTGATCGCGATGACGAGGAACACGACGAACAGGATCAGGAATATGAAGAAGCAGATCTTGGCGATGCCCGCCGCGCCGGATGACACGCGGGTAAAGCCGAAGAGGCCGGCAACGACGGAAATGATCGCGAACAGAATGGCAAGCTTGAGCATGGCGGGTCCGGTTTTTGTTGAGCTGACTTGTGCATGCAAGGCGCGTGCCGCGCCGATCAAAGGTGACGGTTAGACTAGACCGTTAGTTGCGAACTAAGCCTAAGAAAAACGGGCAGTGAAGTGCCCGCTCCGAAAGCGTCTTTTAGCGCCCCCGATTGTCGGCGGCTGCCGCTACAGTGGCGCGTGCCGTAGCAGGCACGGCCGCCGGCGAAGGCTGACGCGCGCCGAGCCAGGTCGAAACCCGCCGATGCGCGTGCGGCACCGCGAGCAGCGCGCCGATCGCGATGGCATCGGCGGCAAGTCCGGCCGGCACGTTGACGAGACCATCGGTCAACGTGAAGAGAATCGAATCGACGACGAGCGAAATCACCGTGCCCGCGACAAACGACACCATGCCGTCACGCCCCAGCGCGCCGATCCACGGCAGCCGCTGCGCCACGGCCTTGACGACGCCGTAGCGCGCCAGATTTGCGGCGATCCACGCGATGGCGAGGAAATTGATCACACGCGGTCCGGCCAGGTCGCGCTTGAAGGCGCTATCCAGAACAGGCGGCAGCACGAGCAGCTTGTAGTACGCCATGCCCGCGATCAATGCGACCGCGCCCGCGCTCACGATCCAGCCGAAGCGGTTAGCGCTGACTCGCTGATAGACCGGCTGGCAGCGCGCCAGCACGCCGAGCACGAACATCAACTGCCACGCGGCGGGATTGAAGTCCCAGAGGTTGTCATCGACGGAAGGCATGAATTCGCCGATCTCCGACGCAAACGCCCACAGCGCCAGGCTCAGGCCCAGCAGCAGCCAGGGCTTGCTGCGCGCGAGCGGCAGCATGAGCGGCACGGCGAGCGCGAACAGCGCGTACATCGGCAGGACGGCGGCAAGATACGGCTGGCGTTCGAACGTGAGAATCTGCGTGATCGACGAAAGCGGCTGCGACGTCATACTGTCGAGATCATGCAGCGCGAGATTCGGTGCGTGACCAAAAAAGGGCCGCAGCAGGAAGGATGCCGCGAGCATCAGCGCGGCGGTGACGAGGAACGCGCGATAAAGCTCGAACGCGCGTTTGAGAAAGCGCACTCGCGCCGCGCTTTCGGAGCGGCGTGCCGCGAGCGACACATACGCCGTCGCCGTGGCGAAGCCGCCGAGGAACACGAAGACTTCGGCGGCGTCGTTCAGCGCAAACGAATGAAGCGTGAAGCGCGACACCATGCTGCCGCCGATATGATCGACGACGATGATGAGCAGCACCAGTCCCCGGAAGAAGTCCAGCTCGACGAGACGTTGTGATTTTCCCTGCATGCGGATTCGGTTCGGTGTCCTGCGGCGACAGGAGGTTGGACGGCGGCCACGGACGCGCGGCACGAAAGCATAGGAGTTTACCCGTAATGCGGCAGCGCATCATCAGATCAAGCGCAAATAAACGTTTAATTTCCGGTATTTGTGACCGATATGCCGATGCCGTCTACGCAACGTGCAGCATGTGTGCATCCGTGGATTCGATTCGCATGAAGTTTTCAAGTTCCTTTCATTATCCACGGCGATCAGGCTAATATCTCGCCCTCTCCTGTCGAATCATTCCCGGACCATGGACTATCTCGTCGCCCTCATCACCGATCCCGCCGCCTGGGCCGCGCTCGCAACACTCGTCGTCATGGAAGTCGTGCTCGGCATCGACAACCTGATCTTCATTTCCATCCTGACCAACAAGCTGCCCCCGGCGCACCGGGAGCGCACGCAGCGCATCGGCATCGCGCTCGCGCTCATCATGCGGCTCGGCCTGCTCGGCACGGTCGCGCTGATCGTGCGCCTCACGACGCCCATCTTCGAAGCATTCGGCCACGGCTTTTCATGGCGCGATCTGATCCTCATCGCGGGCGGTGTCTTTCTCGTGTGGAAAGCGACGACCGAGATCCGCCACCACGTCACGCACGACGCCGACGGCTCTGCCGGTGCCGAATCAGGCAAGTCGCTGACGCCGCTCTCGGCGATCGGACAGATTCTGTTGCTCGACCTCGTGTTTTCCATCGACAGCATTGTCACGGCGGTCGGCATGACCGAGCACATTCCGATCATGTTCGTCGCGGTGATCGCCGCCGTGACCGTGATGCTGTTCGCCGCAGGCCCGCTGTCGCGCTTCATCGAACGCAATCCGACGATCGTGATGCTCGCGCTCGGCTTCCTGCTCGTGATCGGGATGACGCTGATCGCCGAAGGGTTCGGCACGCATGTGCCGAAGGGCTACATTTACGCGGCGATGGCGTTCTCGGCGCTGGTCGAGGGGCTGAACATGCTGGCGCGGCGCGCGAAGGGCCGAAAGGCAAGCGCGGCAAGTGTTTCCGGCAAGCACTGACCGGCAAGGGAGACCGTTTGACGCGTGTCTTTTTAAGCGTCAAACGGTCGGTCATGCGGCATGACTTCGATCCCTGAACAACCCGTGATTCGGGTACGCCTCGCTCAAGGCTCCGCGATCGTGAACCAGAAGTCGAACTTGTCGAAATTGCCCAGCATGTCCTTGAACTTCGCCTTGTCTCCGTCGATGGTCACGTCGCCGCTTTCCGCGAGATTGCCCAGCTTGAGTTTGCCGAGCGCTATGTCATCGAGTGTCGAGCGATTCAGGGTGACGGTGCCATCCACTTTATCCAGTTGCTTGTCCTTGCTGTAATTCATTACGCCGTTCTTTACCGTCAGGACATACTGCGCGTTGATGTCAGGGAATTTCAGGTTGTACACATAAGACTTGTCGCCGACTCTCGGTCCGTTCAGATGAATGGCGAGAAAATCGAGGAACATATCCGTGGTCATGCCACGAATGATGTCGGGGGAACTGGTATTGGGCGTCGCCATTTTCTTGACGCCGCCGCGCAGTTCTTGCGCTCCGGACAGATAGAAGTTGCGCGCCGGACCCGATTCGGCCTGATAACCCAATTGCTCCAGCGCGTCCGCTTCGATATTGCGCGCCGCCTGATTTTTCGGCTGCGCGAACACCACTTTATTCGCCACGGTCGCCGCCCACCGATAGTCGCCCTTGGCATATGCCGCCTTTGCCGTCGCAATCATTTTGTCCGCGCCGACCATCTCGACATATCGCTTCGCCTCTTCGACAGGCGGTAACGGATTGAAGTCGGCCGGATTGCCGTCCCAGAATCCCAGATAAAGCTGATACGTAGCGCGGACGTTATGTTTCAGATCGCCATAGTAGCCGCGGTTATAAAACTCTTTCGCCAGACTATCCGGCAACACGAACTGTTCGGCGATCTCGTTCATCGTCAGGCCCTGATTGGCCATGCGCAGCGTTTGATCGTTGATGTATTTGTACAGGTCGCGTTGCTTTTCCAGATGTTCGACAACGCGGCCGTTACCCCATTGCGGCCAATGATGACTGCCGAATGAAACCACCGCGTCGCCGCCCCATAAGTCGATTGTCTGATCCAGCGTGCTCGACCATTTCTGAGCGCTGCGCACCTTTGCGCCGCGCAAGGTCAGGATATTGTGGAGCGTGTGATTCGCGTCCTCGGCGAGACAGATCGCCTTGAACTGCGGGAAGTAGAACAACATCTCGGCGGGCGCTTCGGTGCCGGGCGCCATCTGAAAGACGACATCGATGCCATCGACCGTCAGTTTTTCACCTGTCTTGTCGATAATCTTGGTCGGCTCGAACAGGGTAATCGTGCCGGCCGCCGTGGTCAGCCCAAGGCCACCGCCGACATTGCCTTCCGGGTCCTTCGGCAACAGATTGCCGTACATGTACGACGCGCGCCGGCTCATCACGTTGCCGGCGAACACGTTTTCGCTTACCGCCTCTTCCATGAAGCCATCCGGCGCAATCACCGGCACTTTGCCGGCGCGCGCATCCTTCTCATCCACTATCGCCCGAATACCCGCGAAGTGATCGACGTGAGAGTGCGTGAAAATCACCGCGCTGACCGGCAGATTCTCGACCTTGCTATTGATCAGGTCGAGGGCGGCTTTTGCGGTTTCCGTGGACGTGAGCGGATCGATCACGACCCAGCCAGTTTTGCCGCGAATGAATGTCATGTTGGCAAGATCGATATTGCGCACTTGATAGATGCCATCGACCACCTTGAACAGCCCGCGAATCGCGAGCAGTTGCGATTGCCTCCAGAGGCTCGGATTCACCGACGCGGGAGCAGGTCCGCTTTGCTTCAGAAAATCATATTGCGAGAGATCGATAACCGTGTTGCCGGCGCTCCCCTTGACGACCGGATTCGGAAGATCGGCGATAAACCCGTGGCGAGCATCATCGAAATCCTGCGTATTCGAAAACGGCAAATAATCCGCTATTGCCTGATTGGCCTTTCGAGTCGCATCGGTGGCAGGATTCGGCGCCGCATTACCGACGCCAATGCAGGCCAGAGTCAGAACCGCGCAAGCAATTTTCTTACGAGATGGTACAGACATGCGTTTATCTCCGGTCGCGAAGCTCAGCGGAAACGTATCCGACGCCTCAATGGAAAAAACTGCCTGATTCGCCTTCATTGCCGCAGCAATTAAATCGGACTCAGCCCATGCCAACCATGACAAGCGATATCACAAAAGTGCCCGGCAGTATTCAGTCTCGCGCTCGCGTGCGCGGGCATATGGACGACCTTCATCGCGGCAGCTTTGACGGCGATGGACTCGGCGCGCTAAAAAAACGCGTCAGAAAGGCAATTCCCGCTGCGGATTGTCGGGCGCGGCGGCATTCGCGGCGGGCAGCGGTTGCGCGCGCAGCCAGCGCGCGATCGCATCGACGACGTGTTGCCGCTCGGCGTCGTCGAGCGCCTTGCCTGCCGCGATGCCGTGCCATTTAGCCAGGCATGAACGGCAGCACGTCGCCGTCGCGTGTTGCGCGATGAACACCGGATGCCCGCGAAACGGCGTCTGCTTGCCGTCGTTCAAGGGCGATGGCGGCGCGAGCCGCTTGCCGATCAGTTCATGCGCCTGCGCGATCACCGTATCGACGCCCTTCTCGCGCAGATATTTCCCCTCGCGCACGCCGAGCGCGAAGCGCCGCCGGAATGCCGATTTCGCGAGCGCATCGAACACGGTGTCGAGGTCGCGCATCGTGCGATCAGTCCTTCGCGTAGAGCGTCGAATCCGCGAAGCCATCGGCGGTCAGCACGCGGCCGACGATGATCATCGCCGTGCGCTCCATGCCCGCCACACGCACTTTCGACGCAATCTCCGCGAGCGTTCCCTCGATGCGCGTCTCGTCCGGCCAGCTCGCGCGAAACACGACCGCCACCGGGCAATCCGCGCCGTAGTGCGGCATCAGATCCGCGACGATGCGCTCGATATGCCGCACGCCGAGATGAATCGCGAGCGTCGCGCGATGACGCGCCAGATCGGCGAGGCTTTCGCCTTCCGGCATCGATGTTTTCGTCGCGTAGCGCGTGAGGATCACTGTCTGCGAGATGCCCGGCAACGTCAGTTCCCGCTTCAGCGCCGCCGCCGATGCCGCCACCGCCGTCACGCCCGGCACGACTTCGTAGGGAATCGCGAGCGCGTCGAGCCTGCGGATCTGCTCGCCGATCGCGCCGTAGAGCGACGGATCGCCCGAATGCACGCGCGCCACGTCCTGCCCGTTCGCGTGCGCGTCCTGTAAAAGCGCGACGATGGCGTCGAGATCGAGCTCCGCCGTGTCGATGCACTTCGTCGCGCGATGCCCGTCGAGCACGGCCTTCGGCACGAGCGAGCCCGCGTAGAGAATCACGGGACACGCGCGGATGAGCCGCTGTCCCTTGACGGTGATGAGTTCGGGATCGCCCGGTCCGGCGCCGATGAAATAGATCGTCATGTTTCGGATAGATGGATTCGGTCGAGCCAGTTCAGTAGCGCATCGCGCGCGCTCGCGGCATCGTCGAACGTTGTGTGCGCTTCCGGCAGCGACGGCCGCGTGAGCATCACGACCGGCAGGCCGCGCTCGCGCGCCACCGCGAGCTTCGCTTCGGTCGCGTGCCCGCCGCTGTTCTTGCTGACGATAACGTCGATGCCCGCCGCATCGAACAACGCGCGCTCGCCTTCGGGCTCGAACGGCCCGCGGGCATCGATGATTCTCGCGCGTTCGTTGCCCGCATGTGCTTCGAGACAGCGCACCGTCCAGTATTGCGACGCGGGTATTTCATGCAGATGCGCAAGGGCCTCGCGCCCGAGCGTAAAAAGCGGCCGATGAAACGGCGCGATCCGATCGACGATTTCGCGCCAGTCCGCCGCATCGCGCCAGTCGTCGCCCGGCTGCGGCTGCCACGCGGGACGGCGCACCGCCCAGAGCGGCACGTCCGCGAGCGCACAGGCGTCGTGCGCGTGCCGGCTCATTTGCGCGGCATACGGATGCGTCGCATCGACGACGAGCGCGATGTTCTCCGCGCGCAGGTAGCGAACGAGCCCGTCGATGCCGCCGAAGCCGCCGACGCGCACCGTGCACGCCAGATCGCCCGGCACACGCCCGAGGCCCGCGAGGCTGTAGACATGCGCGGGCGGCAGCGCGCGCGCAATCGCGAGCGCGTCGCCGGTGCCGCCGAGCAGCAGCACGCGCTTCGTGTTTCCCGGCGCTTCTTCACGCATGACGCATCACGGTTTGCTGGCGTGCAACAGCGTGATCGGCAGCGCCTGACGCCAGGTATCGAAGCTGCCGAGCGGCTCCGCCTGCGCGACGCCGATGCGCGTCAGCTCGCCGCCGTGACGCACGCGCCATTCGACGAGCGCGGCCTCGCTTTGCAGCGTCACCGCATTGGCGACGAGCCGCCCGCCCTGACGCAGTCGCGCCCAGCACGCATCGAGCACGCCCGGCACGGTCAATCCTCCGCCGATGAAGACGGCATCGGGCGCGCTCAGGCCATCGAGCGCGGCGGGCGCTTCGCCTTTCACGAGTTGCAGCGCGGGCACGCCGAGCGCGTCGCGGTTGTGCTCGATGAGGCGCTGCCGGCTTTCGTTCGATTCGATCGCGATCGCGCGGCACGCGCCGTGCGCGCGCATCCATTCGATACCGATCGAGCCGCAGCCCGCGCCGACATCCCAGAGCAATTCGCCCGGCTGCGGCGCGAGGCGCGCGAGCGTCACGGCGCGCACGTCGCGCTTGGTGAGCTGGCCGTCGTGACGATAGGCGTCGTCGGGCAAACCGGGCGTGAGCGGCGGCCCGGCGTGTCCGGCATGCGTGCGGCATTCGATCGCGACGAGATTGAGCGCGGCGACGAGCGGCTCGCGCCAGTCGTCGGCGCGCTCGTCGATACGACGCTCCTTGTTACCGCCGAGATGCTCGAACACGGTCATGCGGCTCGCGCCGAAGCCATGCGCTGTCAGGAGCGCGGCGACGGCGGCGGGCGTCGCGCCGTCAGCGCTCAAGACGAGCAGGCGCACGCCGCGATGCAGGCTCGCGAGCAGCGACGCGACGGGCCGCCCGACGAGCGACACGCACACGGCGTCCTGCAACGCCCAGCGCAAACGCGCCGCCGCGAGCGACAGCGACGAAGGCGCGGGAATGACGCGCATCTCGCCGTTGGCGACTTCACGCGCGAGCGTCGCGCCGACGCCGAAGCACATCGGATCGCCGCTCGCGAGCACGCATATGCGCGTCTTGCCGTCGCCGCGCCCGGCGAGCACGGCATCGAGCGAAAAGGGTTTCGGCCACGGCACGCGGCTCGCGGCGATGCGCGCCGGCAGGAACGCGAGATGGCGTTCGCCGCCGTGAATCGACTGGGCGTCGAGCAGCGCGCGGCGCGCGACGCGGGACAGCCCGTGCCAGCCGTCTTCGCCGATCCCCACTACGGTCAGCCAGTTCGACATGCGCCGCCTCCTTCACGTGATTCGTAATGCGCTTCAGGATGCTGCCCCGAAGCGCCTGGATGGTCGATAAAAGCGGGCATAATACAGGTCCGTCGGTGCCCGGGGTCGAAGAGACCCAGGGCCTAAGAGGGAACACAGAAAACTGTGGCTGCCCCCGCAATTGTACGCAGCGAGTCCGCGCTCCACTGCCACTGGTTTTTACCGGGAAGGCCGGCGCGAATGAAGACCTGCCAGCCAAGAGACCTGCCGACTCATCGCATTCGCGCGACGCCGACCGGGCGGGGTGTACCGGTTCGCTCATTACGCGCGAAGCCCAACGGGTCACGCTTTTGACTTCATTGAACCGCTCACCGCTCAACGCCGCGCCGCGCGCATCCGCGTGCCCGGGCCTGATGCGCATCGTGCCCGCGCGCGATGGCGGGCTCGCGCGCCTGCGGCTTGCGGGCGGCGTGTTGAGCGCGCACGCGGCGCGGGCCGTCGCGCGGGCGGCGCGTGTCTGCGGCTCGGGCGTGATCGAGGTGACCAATCGTGCGAATCTCCAGTTGCGCGGCATCCGCGACGATGCCCACGCCGCGTTGATCGACATCGCGCTCGACGCGGGCCTCGGTCCGTCGAGCTCAGGCGGCGACGACATCCGCAACGTGATGCTCAGTCCGCTCGCAAGCGACGACACACGTGCGCTCGCCACACAAATCATCGACGCGATGCAGGCCGACGCGTCGCTGCATGCGCTGTCGCCCAAATTCGCGCTGCAACTCGACGCCGGCGAGCGCCTCGCGATGCTCGATCATCCACACGACCTGTGGCTCGCTGCAATCGACGATGGCGCGCGTTTCGCATTCGGCTTCGCGGGAACGATGCGACAGTGTCCGCTCGGCGCGATCCATCGCAGCGACATGGTGACGTTCGTGTCCGGCGTGCTGCGCAGGTTTCTCGCGCTGGCCACGCCTGAAGAACATCGTATGCGCGAACTGCTCGCGCGTGTCTGCATCGCGCGCTTTCTCGAAGCATTCGATTTCGACGCAGCCATCGAGCACTGGCGACGCGCACCTGCCGATGCATCGCTGCGCCTCGGCGCGCACGCGGAGCCGTATCGCGCGACGTGGTACGCAGGCGCGCAAACGCCCCTCGGACGTCTCGACGCGGCCACGCTCGAAGCCCTCGCCGATATCGCCGACACGCAAGCCGAGGGCCTTCTCGCGATGACGCCGTGGCAAAGCGTGCTGATACCGGGCATCGTCGCGCATGACGCGCATAACGTGTTGCAAGGCCTTCACGCGCTCGGCCTCGCGACCGACCCGCGCGATCCGCTCGCGCGCCTCATCGCGTGCGCGGGCTCGGAAGGCTGCGCGAAAAGCCACGCCGACACCAAATCCGACGCGCATCGCCTCGCTTCGCTGCTGCCCTCGCGTGATGAAAGCGAGGTGCACTTAAGCGGCTGCGAGCGTTCGTGCGCGGCGGCGCATCCCGTCCCGGTGACGCTCTATGCAGTCGCGCCGAGACGATATGACCTGCATCGCGGCGCACGCATCGTCGCGAGCAACCTGACCATCGAAGAGGCGGCCGAACGGCTCGCCCGGAGCCATGCCGATGCTTGACTACATCCGCGACGGCGCGGAGATTTATCGTCAGTCCTTTGCGACGATCCGCGCCGAAGCCGACCTCGCCGCCCTTCCCGCCGATCTGGAAAAGCTCGCGGTGCGCCTGATCCATGCGTGCGGCATGGTCGATATCGTGAGCGATCTGCGCTTTTCTTCCGGCGCCGGCATCGCGGGCCGGCAAGCGCTCGCGGCAGGCGCGCCGATCCTGTGCGATGCGCGCATGGTCGCGGAAGGCATCACGCGCGCGCGGCTGCCCGCCGATAACCGTGTCGTCTGCACATTGAACGATGCATCGATTCCCGAACGCGCCCGCGCGATGAACAACACGCGCTCGGCCGCCGCGCTCGAACTGTGGCGACCGCATCTCGAAGGCGCGATCGTCGCGATCGGCAATGCGCCGACCGCGCTCTTTCATCTGCTCGACATGCTCGATGCGGGCGCACCGAAGCCCGCGCTCATCCTCGGCTTTCCGGTCGGATTCATCGGTGCGGCGGAATCCAAGGCGATGCTCGCCGCCGATAGTCGCGGCGTGCCCTTCGTCGCCCTGCTCGGCCGGCGCGGCGGCAGCGCGATGGCGGCGGCGGCAGTGAACGCACTTGCTTCGGAGGCCGAATGATGCGCGGACGTCTCTTTGGCCTCGGCGTCGGTCCAGGCGATCCGGAGCTCATCACGCTGAAGGCGCTGCGCTTGCTCAAGGCCGCGCCGGTAGTCGCTTATTTCGTCGCGAAGGGCAAGAAGGGCAACGCGTTCGGCATCATCGAATCGCATCTCGACGATACCCAGACGCGGCTGCCGCTCGTCTATCCGGTGACGACCGAGGCGCTCGAACCGCCGCTCTGCTACGAGACGATCATCAGCGCGTTCTACGACGAAGCCGCGCTGACGATCTCCGGGCATCTCGAAGCCGGGCGCGACGTCGCGGTGATCTGCGAAGGCGATCCGTTCTTTTACGGCTCGTACATGTATCTGCACGACCGTCTCGCCGCGCGCTTCGATGCGCATGTCGTGCCGGGCGTGTGCTCGATGCTCGGCGGCGTCGCGGTGCTGGGCGTGCCGCTCGTGTATCGCAATCAGAGTCTGTCGGTACTCTCAGGCGTATTGCCCGAAGACGATCTGAAGCGCCGTCTCGAAGCGGCGGATGCGGCTGTCATCATGAAGCTCGGCCGCAACTTCGAGAAAGTGCGGCGCGTGCTCGGCGAACTCGGGCTCGATGAACGTGCGCTCTATGTCGAGCGCGCGACGATGGCGAATCAGCGCATCGTGCCGCTCGATGAAGTCGATCCGATGGCATCACCGTATTTCTCGCTGCTCGTCGTGCCGGGGAAAAAATGGCGCGCGTGAGTGCTTCCACGCCGATGGCGATCGTCATCCTCGGTGCGGGCGCGCTCGATACGGCGCGTCGCATTCAGACGAGTTTCGAACAATCGCGCATTCATGGCCTCGCCAGCCGCGTGAATGCGGACATCGCGTATGACGATTTCGGCGCGCACGTGCGCGCGTTGTATGCATCGGGCACGCCGATCGTCGCGCTGTGCTCCGCGGGCATCGTGATTCGCGCGCTCGCGTCATCTCTTGCCGACAAGGTCGCCGAACCGCCCGTGCTCGCCATTGCGCAGGATGGCAGCGCGGTCGTGCCGCTGCTCGGCGGGATGAGCGGCGTGAACGTGCTGGCGCGCGAGATCGGCGATGCGCTCGGCATCATGCCCGCGATCACGACGAGCGGCGAGTTGCGCTTCGGTCAATGTCTGCTCGCGCCGCCCGAAGGTTATGCGCTCGCGGATATCGAGCAGGGCAAGCGCTTCGTGTCGGATCTGCTCGCGGGCGAAACCACGCGCATCGAGGGCCACGCGCCCTGGCTCGACGATGCCGACCTGCCCCGCTCAGGCGATGCACGTCTTGCCGTGCGCATCACGCCGCTCGCCGCGCACGACGAAGACAGTCTCGTGATTCATCCGCGCTGCGTGCTCGCGTGGATCGAACATCTATCTTCCGATGACGATGATGTCGCCGAACGCATACGTGCCGCGATGCGCGCTCAGGGACTATCGCCGCTTGCGCTCGCGGCGTTGGCAGCGCCTGCGCGTAACATGACATCGCGATCGCTCGAAGACGCCGCGCGTGCGCTGAACGTACCGCTGCGCTTTTGCGATGCCGCGCCGTTCGACGCCGATACGCAAGGCATCGCATTGCACGTAAGCGATACGCCCGTCGATGCGCAATCGATCGGCCGTGCGCGCGGCGCGCTGACCGTGATCGGGCTCGGCCCCGGCAGCGCCGAACTGATGACGCCGGCCGCGCGCGCCGCGCTCGTCGCCGCGCAAGATGTGCTCGGCTACGAAACCTATGTGCGCATGGCCGGGCCGTTTCGCGACGATCAGCGCGTGCACATGACCGACAACCGCGAGGAACTGCAACGCGCGCGTCACGCCTTCGAACTGGCGACCGAGGGACGGCGCGTGGTCGTGGTGTCGTCCGGCGATCCGGGCGTGTTCGCGATGGCCGCCGCCGTGCTCGAAGCGCTCGACGAAGGGCGCGCGGCGCATCCCGAATGGAGCGCTGTGAAGCTCGCGATCGTGCCGGGCGTATCGGCATCGCTCGCGACGGCCGCGCGTGCCGGCGCGCCGCTCGGCCACGATTTTTGCGTGCTGTCGCTGTCGGATAACCTGAAGCCGTGGGACGTGATCGAGAAACGCATCGCACATGCGGGCGAGGCCGATCTCGTGATGGCGTTCTATAACCCGCTGTCGAAAGCGCGGCCGTGGCAGTTCGACCGTGCGATCGAGATCGTGAAGCGCTATCGCGATCCGCACACGCCCGTCGTGCTGGGAAGAGACATCGGGCGACCGGCTGAAGCGTTGCGCATCGTTACGCTGGGCGAACTGAAAAGCGAACACGTCGATATGCGGACGATGGTGATCGTCGGATCATCGACGACGCGTGTGGTGGGAGACTGGGTTTATACGCCGCGATGGTATGAGTGATCGCCGCCTTCGCTCAGCGCATCGGCGGTGATGTATCGCGCGCCCCAATCGAGGGCGAGCGCCTTGCCTCGTCCGGCTCGAATCGAACCCTCTTCGAAATCCACGACGACGATCTCATCGGCCGACGCAGGCGCTTGCGGCTTCTCGTTCGTGCGCCCGTCGGTCAGCACCCACAACCAGCGCCGTTGCGACGGCCTGTGCTTGGCCGCGCGTTCGAGCACCGTCGCGGCGCTCGATAACCCGAGCGCGAACGGCGTGCCGCCACCGCCGCCGATCGGCGCGATCCAGCGCTCGTTGAACCAATGCGCCGCGCCCGGTTGCCGGCGCACTTCGGCGCGTCCGCCGCCGAAACACACGAGCGCGGTCTTCGCGCGTTCGCGATAGGCACGATCGAACAACGCAACGAGCATCCCCTTCGCGCGCGCAAGCCGCTCGCCCGCGAGCATCGAACCGGAGCAATCGAGCAGAAAGCAATGCAGCACCGCGCCCTCGCCCTGCGTGCGCCGATAGCGAAGATGCCGCGCGTCGAGACGCATCGAGCGCTTCGCGCGCAGCGTCGATATCCAGTCGATCGACGCGCTCTCTTCACCCTCGCGCGCAACGTAGCGGCCTTTCGTGCGCGATTCGTTCCATCGAAGGCGATGCCTCGCGTCGAAGGCATCCGCGTCGCGCCTTCGATGGTTCAGGCTTTTTTTGCGGCGAGCGGCCTCACTTGCTTGACCTTCGCGATGCCCGTCGGCTCCGGCGGCATCGCGCCCCAGTCCGATTCGCCCGAGCCCGCATCGCGCGGCGTGGATTCACGCGCGGCGGGTTCACGCGAAGGCGATTCGGTCTCTCGCCGTCGATGCTTCAGCACCGCATCGGCGACACGCTCGACATGCGTCACCGTCACGTTCGACGCGCCTTCCAGTGCAGCGAGCGCCCGCGCCGCGCGCAGCATCACGATATCGGCGCGCAAGCCATCAACATGCGCCTCGATGCAAAGCTCGCTGACGCGCGCATGAACCGCATCGTCGAAATCGAATGACGAGAGCGCTGCGCGCGCCGCATGAATGCGCTGGTTCAGCGACGCCTGTTCGCTTTCGTGCCGTGCACGAAATGCTTCGGCATCCGTATCGAATGCGAGCCGGGACTTCACGATGCGCTGCCGCACGCCTGCATCGAAACAATTGCTCATCTCCACGGCAAGACCGAAACGATCGAGCAATTGCGGACGCAGCTCGCCCTCTTCCGGATTCATCGTGCCGATCAGCACGAAGCGCGCGTCATGCCGATGCGAAATGCCATCGCGTTCGATGATGTTCACGCCGCTCGACGCGACATCGAGCAACTGATCGACGAGCGGATTCGGCAGAAGATTCACTTCATCGACATACAGCACGCCGAGATGCGCCTTCGCGAGCAGGCCGGGCGAAAACTTCACGCCGCCATCGCGCAATGCGCTTTGAATGTCGAGCGTGCCGATCAACTGCTCCTCGCTCGCGCCGAGCGGCAAGGTCACGAGCTTTCCCTCGGGCAACAGCTCCGCGAGCGCGCGCGCCGCCGTGGACTTCGCCGTGCCGCGCGGCCCGCTGACGAGCACGCCGCCGATCGATGGATCGACTGCCGCGAGCAAAAGCGCTTGCTGCAAGGGCGCTTGCGCAACGAGCGCGGTAAAGGGGAAGGTATGCTGGTTCAATGTTGTCGGCCCTCGATGCACTGTTCGACATCGAGCAGATGCCGTTCGACCTGCTCGCGATAGCCCGCGGGTTCTTGCCACAGACCGCGTTGCATCGCTTCGAGCAAGCGCTCGCAGATCGATTGCAGCGCGTGCGGATTGTGTTGCGTGATGAACTCGCGTGTATCCGCGTCGTTCACATAGGCATCGGTGACGAGCGCATATTGATGATCCGACACGACACGCGCGGTGGCGTCGTAGCCGAAAAGATAATCGACGGTGGCGGCGAGTTCAGACGCGCCCTTGTAGCCATGCCGCTTCACGCCGTCGATCCACTTCGGATTGACGACGCGCGAACGCACCACGCGCGCGATCTCTTCGTTCAAGGTGCGCACGCGCGGCGCGGCGGGATTGCTGTGATCGGCGTTATACGCCTGCGGCTGCACGCCCGACAGATAACGCACGGCCGCGACCATGCCGCCCTGAAACTGGTGATAGTCGTTCGAATCGAGCAGGTCGTGTTCGCGATTGTCCTGATTCTGCAGCACGACATCGAGCGTCGAAAGCCGCGTGCCGAAGCTCGCGCGCGCTTCGACGCCATCGCCCGCTTGCGAGTATGCGTAACCGCCCGTGCTTTGATAGGCAGCGGAGAGATCGGCGTCGGACTGCCATTGTTTTGCGTCGATCAGCTCCTGCAAGCCCGCGCCGTATGCGCCCGGCTTCGTGCTGAACACGCGCCAGCCCGCGCGCTGCCGCGCCTCCTTCGCTTCGATGCCGCGCGCGATCAGTTCGTCGCGTTCGCGCAGGATGCGTGCGCGGATCGGGTTGATATCGGCGGGCTCGTCGTCGAGTTCGGCGACGGCCTGCACGGCCGCGTCGAAGAGATGGATGAGGTTCGCGAAGGCATCGCGGAAAAAGCCCGACACGCGCAGCGTCACGTCGATGCGCGGCCGGTTGAAGATCGATATCGGCAGGATCTCGAAGTCGGTCACGCGATGACTGCCCGCCGCCCACTTCGGCCGCACGCCGATGAGCGCGAACGCCTGCGCGATGTCGTCGCCACCGGTGCGCATCGTCGCCGTGCCCCACACGGACAAACCGATGGCGCGCGGAAAATCTCCGTGGTCCTGCACATGACGCTCGACCAGTGCATTCGCCGACTTGAGCCCGAGCGACCAGGCCGCCTGCGTCGGCAATGCGCGTGTATCGACGGAATAGAAGTTGCGGCCCGTGGGCAGCACGTCGGGCCTGCCGCGCGACGGCGAACCGCTCGGACCCGGGGGCACGAAACGCCCTTCGAGGCCGCGCTTCAATTGCAGAAGCTCTTGCGGGCCGCATGCATCCAGACGGGCGAGCACATCGCCGCGAAGACGTTCGAGCACGAGCGACGCATGCGGACCGGGCGCGGCGGCATCGTCGTCCGACAAAAGCTGCATCGCTAACGCCTCGAGGCGCTCGCGCGTATCGCCCTGATGACGCCACGGCGCATCGCTGACTTCGACAAGCGCGCGTGGACACGGCCCGTTCCACGGCGCAGCCCAGTCGGCATCGAGCGGATCGAAATCGGCGGGCAGTTGCAGATCGCGCGCGATCGCCGTGATGAGGCCCGCGTTCGCACCCTGCCCGTCGCCGATCGGAAAACGGCCGAGCGCGAGCAGCGTATCGCGGCGCTGCACGCCTTGCGGCGAAACGCCGAACACGTGCAGGCCATCGCGAATCTGCGCTTCCTTCAGCTCGCAGAGATACGCGTCGGCGCGCGTGAGCAAGGCATCTTCGCCTACGGCATCACGCGGCGCATCAAGACCGAGCTCTTCGTGCAGCCTGTTCTCGACGATGTTCGCGAGGATCGACCGGCGCAACAGCTTCGCGCGCCGCGCATCGACCATCAGTGCTTCGTAGTATTCGTCGACCTGACGCTCAAGATCCTGCAACGGCCCGTAGTTCTCGGCGCGCGTGAGCGGCGGCATCAGATGATCGATGATGACGGCCTGCGCGCGACGCTTCGCCTGGCTGCCTTCGCCCGGATCGTTGACGATGAACGGATAGAGATGCGGCATCGGACCGAGAATCGCATCGGGCCAGCACGACGACGACAACGCGACGCTCTTGCCCGGCAGCCATTCGAGATTGCCGTGCTTGCCGACATGCACGATCGCATCTATCTGAAAGCGCAGACGCAACCAGACATAGAACGCGAGATACGAATGCGGCGGAACGAGTTCGGCATCGTGATAGCTCGCGTAATCGTGGCGTTCGCGCGAGCGCGAAGGCTGAATGCCGACGAAGACTTCGCCGCAACGATATCCCGCGATCATGAAGCGGCCGCGTCTTATGGTGGGATCGTCTTCGGGCGCGCCCCAGGTCTTTTCCAGCGCGGCGCGCGCATCGGCGGGCAGCGTGCGGTACGCGTCGAGATAGTCATCGAGCGCGAGACTCTGCAGCGCGGGACGCAAGTCGCGCACGATGGGATCGTTGGTCACGCCTTCGGTCAGCGCGGCGATGAGCGCATCGCCGTTCGCGGGAATGTCGCCCACGCGATAGCCTTCGCGCGCGAGCATCGACAGAATGCCAATGGCCGATGCGGGCGTGTCGAGTCCCACGCCGTTGCCGATGCGCCCTTCGCTCGCCGGATAGTTCGCGAGCACGAGCGCGATGCGCTTCTGCGCATTCGGCGTATGACGCAGCCTGCACCAGCGGCGGCTCAGTTCGGCGACGAAGCGCACGCGCTCAACGTCGGCCTGATAGCGCACCACGTCCACCTGCGTGTGCTTGCAGTAATACGCGAGGCCCTTGAAGCTGATCGCGCGCGTGATGATGCGACCATCGACTTCGGGCAGCGCCACATGCATCGCGACATCGCGCGAGTTCAGCCCGTGATTGTCCTTTTGCCAGTCGTCGCGATTGCCGCCGCTCAGGATGACTTGCAGCACGGGCGCATCGCCCGCGACTTCGAATACTTTGTCTTCGCCTATCACGCTCGCCGCGAAAGCCGTCGTGTTCAATACGAGCGATGCGCGATGCTCCGCGCATAAACGGTCCACGACTTCGCGGCTCACGCTCTCTTTCAACGACGAGATCGCGATCGGCAGCGGATTCATGCCTTCTTTTTCGAGCGCTTCGATGAGCGCATCGAATACGGCGGTATTGCCCGACTGCAAATGCGCGCGATAAAAAAGAATGGCGGCAACGGGCGCGCCTTTGGTCCATCGTGCCTGCCAGTCTTCGATCGTCGCGATATCGCGCTCGGGATGATAGATCGCGACGGCAGGCAGCGGGCTCGGCGGCTGCGGTTCGCGTCCGAAGCCGAACGCGTGATGCGCGATCGTGCGCAGGAATTCTTCCGCATTGCGCGCGCCGCCTTCACGCAGATAGCGCGACAGCTCGCGGCAAAACCGGGCATCCGCCGTGCTTTTGCCGATGAGATTCGGGTCCTCCGTGAGATCGCCCGAAAACATCGCGAGCATCTGTTGCTCTTGTTTCGCGAGCGCGACGAGCCGCTCGATGCCGTAAGGCCAGTACGATTCGCCGCCAAGGTGATCGACAATCACGACCTTCGCGTGACGCAACACATCGTCGATATAGAAATCGACCGACGCGGGCTGACGCAGGAACGATTGATTCGCGAGCCGCACTTCGGGAAAGCCCGCTTCCAGACGCGGAAACACGCTCGCGAGCAACGCGAGCGTCGTGTCGGCGGAACTGAGCACCACGATCGGCGCGCGTGTCTGATCGATGCGCATGACGCCTTGCGCATCGTCGACGAAGCCTCCCGGTGTCGTGCGGAGCAGATGCATGGCTGTTTATGCCTGCACCGCAGCGCGTGCGAGCGCCGCGTCGAATGCGCGTTGCAGCGTGTCGCGATCGAGGTCTTCGCCGATCAGCACGAAACGGCTTTGCGTCGTCGCTTCACCGGCTTGCCAGCGGCGATCGAAATAGCTGTCGAAACGACGCCCGACACCTTGCACGACGAGCCGCATCGCAGCGCCCGGCAGCGCGGCGAAACCCTTCACGCGATAGATCGTGTGATGCTCGACGAGCGCATGCAATGCGGCGATGGCCTGCTCGCGCGATTCCACCTTGCCGTGAACGACGAACGAATCGAACTCGTCGTGATGATGATCCGCGTGGCCTTCATCGTCGGGCGAGCCGTGATGATCGTGGCGAAGATGAATCGTCTCTTCCGACGCCGCTTCGAGACCGAGCAGCGTATGCACGTCGAGCCGGCCCATTTGCGCGGGCACGATCTTCACTTCGGCCGGAATCTCGGGACGCACGAGCGCCTCGACTTTTTGCAGCGCCGCGTCGTCCATGAGGTCCGTCTTGTTCACGATGACGAGATCCGCCGACGCGAGTTGATCCTCGAACAACTCGTGCAGCGGCGATTCGTGATCGAGATTCGGATCGGCCTTGCGCTGCGCATCCACGGCGACGGGATTCGCCGCGAACTGCCCGCTCGCGACGGCGGGACCATCGACCACGGTGACGACCGCATCGACCGTAAAAGCGTTCTTGATCGACGGCCAGTTGAACGCCTGCACGAGCGGCTTCGGCAACGCGAGACCCGATGTTTCGATCAGCACGTGATCGATGCTTTCACGCCGCTCGACGAGCTGCTCCATCACCGGATAGAACTCTTCCTGCACGGTGCAGCACAGGCAACCGTTCGCGAGTTCATACAGATTACGATCTTCGGACCCGGCTTCGTCGTCGCAGCCGATGCCGCAGCCCTTCAGGATTTCCCCGTCGATGCCGAGCTCGCCGAACTCGTTGACGATCACCGCGATGCGCTTTCCTTGCGCGTTGGACAGGATATGCCGCATCAGCGTGGTCTTGCCGCTGCCGAGAAAGCCGGTCACGACCGTGACGGGGATCTTGCGGGTTTGCATCGTAGCTCCGTGGCTTCAGGTGCGTGCGCTTCGTGTCGCGTGATGCGTGACAACGCCGCGGGATGAAATGGGAAACGCACGCTTGATGGATCATGGGCCGCGCCGCATCCCCGCGACAGCGATCCCTGTGAAAGTCTGGCCGGTATCCGGGCTGACGATTGCGCCGCTTCGCCTTCCCGCGCGTAATCACGCGCAGTGGCCTCGAAGCCGGCTTCCCGTTCATGCGATGAAACCATCGTGTGCACGGGGAATCGTTTACCGTTGCGGGGGCAGCGCAGGTTGACGTCCGCTCGATCGGTCGAAGGAACGCGCCCTGCTTCCCGTTTAACTGCGCGCGAGAGAATCCGCGCGCGAGCACCAAAACTGCGTGAAAGTCTAGGCCCGGCGGGCGCGAGCGTCAAGAAATGACGCGGCGCGCGCGGTGTCATAATGCTGGCCCGCGCGGCGCGCTTTCTTTGAATCGCACATGGAATCCGTCATTGCTCGCATGAATGCGTCTGCCGCTATGCGGCTCGCGGTCGGTATCGGCTGCAGGCGAGGCACGAGCGCCAATGCGATCGAACGCGCGGTGCGCCTCGCGCTGGGCACGCATCGATTCGATGAGATCGCGATCGTCGCGAGCATCGATGCGAAAAGGGATGAAGCGGGCTTGCTCGCGTTCTGCGAGCGTCACGGTCTGCCGCTGCGCTTCTATAGCGCCGATGAAATCGCGCATGCGCCACGCACCGCGATTTCACATCATGCAGCGAAGCATCTGAACGTCGATGGCGTATGCGAGCCCTGCGCGCTGCTTGCGGGCAACGCGCGCACGCTCATCGTGCCAAAGACGATCGATTGCGGCGTAACCGTCGCGATCGCAGCGGCGCATGAAACCGGTGCGAACGGAACATGAATACCGGCTTCGTCGCCATCCGCGGGCCTTTGGTTTCGGCGAGCGGCTTCGCGACAACCGGCTTGAACTTGTCGCGGCAGAGCCAGACGAGAACGATGAGCGCCACGAGTTCCAGATAGAGATAGAGCGCGTCCATTTTCCTGCTCCTGAAGTCGGTGAGTGCGTGAGTGCATGATGCCCACCGTCTGTTAGCGCAGAATTAAGCCGCGAACGCAGCCGCCACCTGATGTACGATACGGCCGTCTTTCGTCATGCAAAGACCCGCCGCAATCCCGTTCACACTGGAGTCGATGTGAAAACCGATACCGAATCGCATCTGCGCATGACCCAACGTCGCAAGGAAGGTCACGAGAAAAAGCAGGCCGCCGCCGATCACGAGAAAGGCCTTCTGATCGTGAATACCGGCAACGGCAAGGGCAAGACCACGGCGGCGTTCGGCATGGCCGTGCGCGTGCTCGGTCATGGCATGAAGCTCGGCGTCGTGCAGTTCATCAAGGGCGCGCTGCACACGTCCGAGCGCGATTTCCTCGGCGCGATCGCTCATTGCGATTTCGTCACGATGGGCGACGGCTATACCTGGAACACGCAGAACCGCGAAGCCGACATGGCCACCGCGCGCAAAGGCTGGAACGAGGCGCGGCGCATGATCGAAAGCGGCGAGTATCGGATGGTCGTGCTCGATGAACTGAACACCGTGCTCAAGTACGAATATCTGCCGCTCGATGAAGTGCTCGACGTGCTGAAGGCGCGCCCCGCGATGCTGCATGTGGTCGTGACGGGCCGTCATGCGCCCGATGCGCTGATCGAACTCGCCGACCTCGTCACCGAGATGCGGCTCGTGAAGCACCCCTATCGCGAGCAGGGCGTGAAGGCGCAACGCGGCGTCGAGTTCTGAACGCGATGCCCGACTGCCCCGCTCTTTTCATCGGCGCAAGCGCGTCGCATCAAGGCAAGACCACGGTGACGGCCGCGCTCGCGCGTCATCACACGCGCCGTGGCCTGAACGTGCGCGTCTTCAAGACCGGCCCGGATTTTCTCGATCCGATGATCCTCGAGCGCGCATGCGGCGCGCCCGTCTATTCGCTGCATCTGTCGATGGTCGGGCTCGATGCGTGCCGCGCATTGCTTGCACAAGCCGCGCGCGAGGCCGATCTCATCCTCATCGAAGGCGTGATGGGTCTTTTCGACGGCACGCCCAGCAGCGCCGATCTCGCCGCCGCGTTCAACGTGCCCGTGCTCGCGGTGATCGGCGCGCACGGCATGGCGCAGACCTTCGGCGCGATCGCGTTCGGGCTCGCGCGCTATCGTGCGGACGTGCCGTTTCACGGCGTGCTCGCGAATCGCGTCGCGTCGCCGCGTCATGCGCAGATGCTGTCGGAGACCATTCCAGAGGGGCTGCGCTATTGCGGCCATCTGTCGAACGCGGACGATATCGCGCTGCCCGCGCGTCATCTCGGCCTCACGCAGCCGGAAGAAATCGCGGGCCTCGACGCACGGCTCGATCGCGCCGCCGATGCCATCGCGCAAACCGCGCTCGCGGATCTTCCGCCGTCGGTTCATTTCGATGAAGCGAGCCTTCCCGCGCCCCCGCGTCTGCTCGACGGGATGCATATCGCGATTGCGCGCGATGCCGCGTTCTCGTTCGTCTATCCGGCGAATGTCGATCTGCTCGTCGCGATGGGCGCGCGCATCAGCACGTTTTCGCCGCTGGCCGACGAACCCGCATCCCACGACGCCGATGCGCTCTATCTTCCCGGCGGCTATCCCGAGCTGCATGCGGCGACGCTCGCCGTGAATGCGCGCACGCGCGCGTCGATCGGCGGGCACGTCGCGAAAGAGAAGCCGGTTGTCGCGGAATGCGGCGGCATGCTGTATCTGCTCGACACGCTGACGGACATCGAAGGCACGCGGCACGCGATGCTCGGCATTCTCCCCGGCGATGCCGCGATGCAACGCAAGCTGTCGCGGCTCGCGATGCAGCGCATCGACACGATGCACGGCGCAATGACGGGCCACACGTTCCATTACTCGACGCTGCACACGCCGATGCAGGCCGTCCTCGAAGCGAAACACGCGACGACGGGCACATCGGGCGAAGCGCTCTATCGGCACGGTCCGGTGACGGCCACCTACATGCACGCTTACTGGCCGTCGAATCCGGCCGCTGCCGCCGCGCTCTTTCGCGGCGAATCACTATGACGACCACGCAAGACATCCGCACGCCGCTCGACCTCGCCTTCACGATCGAGCGCGCCAAGACACAGGAACCGATCGGCTCGCCATGCACCGACGTATGCAAGCTCGATCCCGAAACGGGCTTGTGCCTCGGCTGCTTCAGAAGCCGCGAAGAGATCAAGACCTTCAGATCGATGGACGATGCCGCGAAGCTCGATCTGTTCGACGCGCTGCTCGCGCGGCGTGCGGCGAGCGCGAAGTGAGCCGCGTGATCGGGCCGGATTAACCGGTCAAGCCGCCGCCATTCTCCTGACGGCCGGCCGTTCCAGCTCACGCGCGGCGAGTGCGCCGAACACGAGACCGAGCGTCGTCCAGATCAGCGCCTGAATGCCGATCGCGGCCAGCCGGAAATTCCACAGCAGCGAAGCCGAGAAATCGGCGGGCACTTCATCGATGCGCGGCAGCGCGACCTGCGCCACCACGATCACGACGATATACGCGGCCGCGGCGATGAGCGTCGCGTTCCAGCCGTCATGTTGCGCCGCCATGCGCCGCCGCAGCCACACGGCGAACACGGCCGCCGCGATGGAAATGGCCACCATGCCGAAGAAAAGCGCCGTACGCGGCCCGATGGTTTCGGCATTGCCGACCGCCGGCGGATTGGGCGGATACTTGAGGAACGGCACGATGGCGACGCTCACGAAGCCGAGCAACGCCAGCAGCGCCGACGTGCCCCGCGCGCGCAACGCGCCGAGCCGCCCGTAGGCGAACGCGAACACGAGCGAGAAAAGACCGCCCAGCGCGGTGCCGAACACCGCGACGCCCGTCAGGAGGCCGAGGCCCGCTTGCGTATCGCGTGAGACGAGTTCCTCGTCGCCGTGATCGTGCGAATGCGCGGCGGCTGTCGCGGCGTCGGCGTGCTCATGTTCGTGCTCATGCGCGGCTTGCGCATGCTCGTGCTGTTCCTCGAACGCGATGGCGCGCGCCACCGACGGCTCGCCGAACGCACGCGCGAAGCCGAAGCCGATCAGGCCCGCGACCAGCCCCGCGATCATGCCGCGTATCAGCAAAGTGCGAATCATGACGCGTCCTCAGTGGCACGGAAAGCCGAGCAGATGCCGGCCGTCGTGAACGAATTCGTGGACGTACATGCCCGAGAAGATCGACGTCGCGCCCTGCTCCGCGCCGACGAAATAAATGGCGATCAGCAAAAGAAGGCCGATGAAGACGGCCCACGGCAGCACTTCGCGCACCGGAATGGGTACGGGTGCGTCGAGCGACGGGGAAACCGGAGCGGAAAAGACCGGCGTGCTGGAAGCATTCATGATGGTTCTCCAGGGAAAAGCGCGTCCCGATTGACGAAGAGCTTGCAGCGGGGTCTGACTCGCGGCGCAACGCTTTCACGCTGACGAACGCATACAGTGGCGCGACCGTGCCGGGTTTGCACCGGCTTCCTCGCACTGCAAGCTTGCCATTCTATGATGATCGGCGGCAAAGTAAAACGATTCCGAATTGCCCTGACGCCCCTTGGAACTCATTCTGTTGTGTCACGCGGCCACGCGTGCGATGAAAACCGGTCACTTTCCCAACGGCGACGAGCTCGCCGAGCACGACGCGCGCTCGCGGCTCGCGCCAAGCTTCGTGGGGCCGCAAGACGCTACGCGCGTGATTTCAGGCCCAGCGCCCGTGGCACGTCAGACGGCAGCATGGATCGCGGATGCATTCGATATCGTCCCCGCGTTCGACGACATCGACTATGGCCGCTGGCGCGGGCAATCGATACGCGAGACAGGCGAACGCGAGCCGGAACATGTCGCTGCATGGCTCGCCGATCCGCAGGCGCGCGGGCATGGCGGCGAGAGCATCGCCATGCTCGCGGTGCGCGTCGCGCATGGGCTGGAGTTCATCGATGGCCTGAATGCGTGCGAGCGCTGCATCGTTGTCACGCATGCGATCGTCGTGAAAGTGGCGCTCGCGCATGCGCTCGGCATGCCGCTCGAATCCGTCTACCGGATGAACTTCGCGCCGCTTTCGTCCACGGTGCTCAAGCGCGCATCGGCCGCCGAAGCATGGAAGGCGGATTTGCCCCATCAGCCGGCCTGAACTTCATCGCTTACGAATCGCTCAAACGAGCAGCGCATCGCATGCGCGGTCCGCTTTCGAACCGATTCAGGAGACTCAGATGGCGCATTACGTGGATGGATTCGTCGTACCCGTGCCGATCGACAAGATCGACGCCTACCGCACCATGGCCGAAGCCGCCGGCAAGATCTGGATGGAGCATGGCGCGCTGCAATTCGTGGAAACCATCGCCGACGACGTCAAGCCCGGCAAGCTCACGTCGTTTCCGCAGAGCGTGCAACAGAAGGAAGGCGAGACCGTCGTGTTCTCGTATATCGTCTACGAGTCGCGCGAGCAGCGCGACAGCGTCAATGCGAAAGTAATGGAAGACCCGCGCCTCAAGGCGATGATGGAGTCCGGCGAGCCGCCGTTCGATCCTCAGCGCATGTTCTTCGGCGGCTTCACGACGCTCGTCGAACTGGAGCGCGGCTGATCGTTTTATTTTTTGACTCTACGGTTAAGGAAACGCATCGACATGTATATCGCCATGAACCGCTTCAAGATCGTGCCCGGCGCCGAGACGGATTTCGAACGCCTCTGGACCAGTCGCGACACGCATCTCAAGGACGTGCCGGGTTTCGTCGAGTTTCATCTGCTCAAGGGCCCGGTGAAGGACGATCACGTCCTGTATTCGAGCCACACGATCTGGGCGAATCAGGCGGCTTTCGAGGACTGGACGCGCTCGGACGCGTTTCGCGCGGCGCATCGCAATGCCGGCGGCGAGACACGCCAGCTTTATCTCGGACATCCGGAGTTCGAAGGCTTCGAAGTGATTCAGACCGTCAAATGACAGGCCGACGCGCGCGCTCGAACGATCGCGCGTTTTTCGGCGAACACGCGCGTTTTACAAGCGTGTGAAAAAAGCGCGCTTCGGATTGGTCGTTTTATCGGACCTTTTTTCAGGCCTTTGCGCCGCGCGCCATGCGCTGCAACGTCGATGAATCGATCGCCGCCGCGCAGATACGGACCGCTTCTTTCAGCGTGCGCGGCCGGCCCTCGCCGAACTGCGATTCGAGCATCGCGACGGCGCGCACACGCTCGTCGCTGCCGAGTTTTTCGCCTGTTGCAAGCTCCAGCACGGAGATGAAGTAAGCCGCGGGCGGTGAGGCGGACGCATGCGGGAGCGCCTTTCGGTTTGCGCCCGCACCTTCGCCACCGTCGTCGTGCGCCGGAATCCACGGGTGCCACTTGCTGTCGTATCGACTTTTCATGGGTCAGTTCGCTGGCTCGATTGCTTTGGCGCATGGCCTGCGCCGTTTATCTCGTGACGCCGTTGCGCCTCTATCATTAAGCAAACCGTCAGCAAGTACCGTTCCAACCGAACTTTCAGTGCGAGCCGTTTTCCTCCGACAAAACCGCGCGCGCGACGCGACACGTCGCGAGATCCCACGCCGCGCAGCCGACCGACTTGAACATCACGGGACGCTCGGCCTTTTTCGGAGCGGCGAGCGCTTCGGCGAGCGCATGCACCGCGTTCCAGTCGACGCCCGCGAGAATGAAATCGCCCGCTTCGTGACGCGCGCCCGCGAGGTCATCGACATAAAGCTCGCTCGCGTGGACGGTCGCGGCGGCGATCTCGGCGGCATCGGCGGTGAAGGCGCCCACGCCGATCACGAGCCGCCCCGCACGCGCGGGCATCGTGTAGACGGGCGTCTTGCTCGTGGTCGCGGCGATGACGACATCGATCGAATCGGGGACCGCGGCGTCGTCGAGCGCGGCGAGATTGCCCGAAGCCGACGCGTGCGCGGCGCAAAACTCGCGCGCGCGTTCGGGACGCGAGCCCTGCACGCGAACGCGCGCATCCGGATAAACGGCGGCGAGCGCCTCGACGTGATACGCCGCCTGCTTGCCCGTGCCGATCACGAGCACTTCGCGCGGCGCGGCGGCATGAAGCGCGCGGATCGCGAGCATCGACACCGATGCCGTGCGCCGCCCCGTCACCGTGGGACCGTCGAGCATGAATTGCGGCACGCCCGTCGCGGCGTCGTATGCGGTGACCTGACCGTGAATCGTCGGCAGGCCGCGCGCGCCATTGCCGGCGCACACGTTCACGAGCTTGTGCATTGCGATATCGGCGGCGCTCGCGGGCATCGACAGCATGACGCCGCCCTCGATCGGCACGACCATGCGCTCCGGACTCACGATGCGGCCGGCCGCGTAATCGAGCATCGTCGCGGCGAGCGTGTCCACGAGCCGGTCATAAGGCACGAGGCGCGCGGTTTGGGCTTCGTCGAAACTCTGGATCGTTGCGGTCATCGTGTTCGCTCGCTGTGGATGTTGAGATGCGGTTGACTGTGCCATCGGCATGCCATCGAAATGCCGGAACATTCTAACGGCGCGCGGCGCCTTGTCACAAAGCGGCAAACCGGATTTGAGCCCGCGCGCGCCGCTTTCTACAATGCCTGAATCGACCGTTGTCATACGACTGCCATCGAATAGCGTCATAATCGCGCCGCCCGCGCCGACCGGTCATCCCGACGACGGCAGCCCAAGAACGCCCACGGAGCCCTTCATGAATCAGACGGAAAAACAGCGCCGCTTCCATGCCGACATCATCGACAGCTATGACGAAGAGTTCGAGATGGAGGTGGACGATCGCTTCCTGGACGGCGAATCGACCTTCTCGGAAGAAGAGCGGGTCTTGCGCAAGACCTATTTCCGCGAGCTGTTCCGTCTGCAGGGCGAACTCGTGAAGCTGCAGGACTGGGTCGTGAACAAGGGGCATCGTCTCGTCGTGCTGTTTGAGGGACGCGATGCGGCGGGCAAAGGCGGCGCGATCAAGCGCATCACGCAGCGGCTGAATCCGCGCGTGTGCCGCGTCGCGGCGCTCCCCGCACCGAACAATCGCGAACGCACACAATGGTATTTCCAGCGTTATGTCACGCACTTGCCCGCGGCGGGCGAAATCGTGCTGTTCGATCGAAGCTGGTACAACCGCGCGGGCGTCGAGCGCGTGATGAACTTTTGCACCGACGAAGAGTATGAGGAATTTTTCCGCTCGGTTCCCGAGTTCGAGAAGATGCTGGTGCGCAGTGGCATCCAGATCGTCAAGTACTGGTTCTCGATCACCGACGACGAACAGGAAGTGCGCTTCGAGGCGCGTATCGAAGATCCGCTCAAGCAGTGGAAGCTGAGCCCGATGGATCTGGAGAGCCGCCGCCGCTGGGAGGCGTACACGGCCGCCAAGGAAGTCATGCTCCAGCGCACGCACATTCCGGAAGCGCCGTGGTGGGTCGTTCAGGCCGTCGACAAGAAGCGTGCGCGCCTGAACTGCATTCATCACCTGTTGAGCCAGGTGCCTTATCACGAGATCGAGCATCAGCCTATCGAACTGCCCGATCGCGTATTCAACCCCGATTATCTGCGCCAGCCCGTGCCGGATGAAATGTACGTTCCCGAAATCTATTGAGGTTCGATGACGCGCCGCGGGTCAGCAGCAGTTGTTGCAGGGGACATGCTTCACGGCGACATTGCTGCGCTGACGCGCCACGGTGTGGCGCAGCGCGAACTGATATGCGTGCTGCGAACCCTTGAGCATCATCACGAACATGACCTGCGCGAGATTGAAGTCGAGCGTGACCATCAGGCGCGTCAACAGCAGCAGTGGCAGCACCACCGCCGGCTGATACAGTTGTTTTGCGATCAAGTCTTTCATCTTCGGCTCCCTATCCCATGAATAGAATTTTAAGGATTGGAGCCCTGCGGATAAACGCTCGGAAGGTGAAGACATATGTTCCGTAAGACGAACAATCGGCCTCGTCTCTTCGATCTGTCTTTTCAGCGGGCGCACTAACGAAATGGCCCTGCTTGGTGCAGGGCCATGTTCACATCACTTCTGAGCGAGACTCGGCTCAGGCACCGGCGTAGGCTTCGCATCGCCCCAGCCGCCGCCCAACGCGCGGATCAGATTCACCGTCGATACCGCCTGCGTGCCCCGCAACTGCACCGACGCGCGCTGCGTCTGCAACACGGTGCGCTCCGCGTCGATCACGTCGAGATAGTTCACCGCGCCTTCGGTGTACTGCGTGCGCGAAAGCTGCGCCGCGCGCACCGACGCTTTCACGGCATCGTCCTGGGTCGCCGTCTGGTCTTCGAGGATGCGCAGATCCGAAAGGTTGTCCTCCACCTCGCGGAACGCGACGAGCACCTGCTGACGATAGCTCGCGACATCCTCTTCATACACCGCGCGCGCATTCGCGAGATTGCCCTTGCGACGGCCGCCATCGAAGATCGGGATGTTCAGCGCCGTGCCCGCGAATGGCCCGAGCAGGAACGTGCGGCTCGACCACTTGAAGAGATCGCCGAGCGTCGCGGATTCGAAGCCGCCCGAGCCCGTCAGCGTCAGCGACGGGAAGAACGCCGCCTTCGCCACGCCGATGCGCGAATTCGCCGCCGCCATCGCGCGTTCCGCCGACGCGACATCAGGACGACGTTCGAGCAGCGCCGAAGGCAGCCCCGGCGGCACGCGCACCGTCACCGGCTTGAGCGGGTTCGCGGCCACCGAGAACTCGGCGGGCGCCTTGCCGAGCAGCACCGCGAGACTGTGTTCCGATGCCGCGCGCAGACGTTGCACCGTCATCGCATCCGAGCGCGCCGTCGCGAGTTCCGACTTGGCGCGCGCAACGTCGAGTTCGCTGATATCGCCTTCGGTATAGCGGCGCTGCACGAGCTTCAGCGCTTCCTCGCGCAACTGCACGGTGCGCGTGAAGACATCCGTCTCGGCATCGAGTTCGCGCAGATTGAAGTAGTTCTGCGCGACATCCGCCTGCAACGCGAGCTGCACGGAGCGGAACAATGCTTCGCTCTGCTCCGTGTCGGCGTTCGCCGCCCGCACCGAGTCCGCCACGCGGCCGAACAGATCCACTTCATACGACGCGCTCGCCTGCGCGCGCCACAGCGTCTGCGCGGGCACGTTGCCATCGGCAGGCAGGAATTGCGATGCCGGCGAGAACTTCTCGCGCGTCGGGCCGAAGCCCGCATCGAGCGTCGGGAAGAGACCGGCGCGCGCCGTCTGGTTGATCGCGCGCGCTTCCTTCACGCGCGCCGCTGCCGCCTTCAGGTTCTGGTTCGCGTCCTGCGCCTGCTTTTCCAGATCGTTGAGCGCGGCGTCGTCGAAGATCGTCCACCATTCGCCGCGCATCATCTCTTCCGAAGGCTGCGCCGTCTTCCACGTGCCCGCTTCCGATGCGTCCAGCGTCTTTTGCGGCGTTTCCTTGTATGCGGACGGCGCGTTGACGTCGGGCTTCTCGTAAGTGGGCGCGAGCGAGCAGCCCGCCACCAGCAACAGCGTGGCCATCAGACTCGATAAAACATGTAGCTTATTCATCATCGACCTCATTGCGCCTCGTAGGAGGCACCGATACCGCGCATCTGCGGATGCGAGCCGTGCTTGTCCGTCACGTGCTCGGTACGAGAGAGCTTGCGCAGGATCACGTAGAACACCGGCGTCAGCATCAGACCGAAGAGCGTCACACCCAGCATGCCGAAGAACACCGCGATGCCCATTGCGTGGCGCATCTCCGAGCCCGCGCCCGTCGACAGCACGAGCGGCACCACACCCATGATGAACGCGATGGACGTCATCAAAATCGGGCGCAGACGCAGGCGGCTTGCTTCGATCGCGGCCTGCACGATGGAGCGGCCCTGCATCTCCAGCTCGCGTGCGAACTCGACGATCAGGATCGCGTTCTTCGCCGACAAGCCCACCAGCACCATCAAACCGATCTGCGTGAAGATGTTGTTGTCGCCATCGGTGAGCCATACGCCGAGCAGCGCGGACAGAATGCTCATCGGCACGATCATGATCACCGCGAGCGGCAGCGTCAGGCTTTCATACAGCGCGGCGAGCACGAGGAACACGAGCAGCACGCTGATCGGGAACACCCACAGCGCCGCGTTGCCCGCGAGGATCTGCTGATACGTGAGATCGGTCCATTCGAACTTGATCCCGCGCGGCAGCACTTCCGCCGCGATGCGTTCCGCCGCCGCCTGCGCCTGCCCCGACGAATAACCCGGAGCCGGCCCGCCGTTGATATCCGCGGCGGTGTAGCCGTTGTAGCGCACGACCATTTCGGGGCCGTATGTCGGCGTGACCTTCACGAGCGACGACAAAGGCACCATGTCGCCATTCGCGTTACGCGTCTTCAGCAAGCCGATGTCTTCCGGATTCGCACGGAACGGCGCATCCGCCTGCACGCGCACCTGATACACGCGTCCGAAGCGATTGAAGTCGTTCACGTAGAGCGAGCCGAGATAGACCTGCATCGTGTCGAACACGTCGGTCACAGATACGCCCAGTTGCTTCGCCTTCACGCGATCCAGATCGACATTCAACTGCGGCACGTTGATCTGATAGCTGGAGAAAGTAGGTCCGAGTTCGGGCGTCTGCGATGCGCGCTTGATGAACGCCTGGGTGGCATCGGCGAGGGCCGCATAGCCGAGCGCGCCGCGATCCTCGAGCTGCATCTTGAAGCCGCCGAGCGTGCCGAGACCGAGAACCGGCGGCGGCGGGAACACGGCGATGAACGAACCCTTGATGCCCGCGTACTTCTGATTCAGCGCGCCCGCGATGGCATTCGCGGACAGCGCCTTGTCATGCACACGCTCCTTGAAGGGCTTCAACGTGACGAACACGATGCCCGCGCTCGACGAGTTGGTGAAGCCGTTCACCGACAAGCCCGGGAACTCCACCGCGCTTTCCACGCCCGACTGCTTGAGCGCGATATCCGACATCTGCCGGATCACGCCTTCGGTGCGGTCGAGCGATGCGCCGTTCGGCAGTTGCGCGAAGCTGATCAGATACTCCTTGTCCTGCGCGGGCACGAAACCGCCCGGCACGACCTTGCCCATCAGCACGGCGCCGGCGAGCAGCACGGCATACACGGCCATCATCACTGCCTTGCGATTGATGACGCTCTTCACGCCCTTGCCGTACGCATCCGAGCCGCGATGGAACACCTTGTTGAAGCCGCGGAAGAAGCCGCCGAACACGCGGTCCATGCCTCGCGTGAGCCAGTCCTTCGGCTCGTCGTGACCCTTCAGCAGCATTGCAGCGAGTGCGGGCGACAGCGTCAGCGAGTTGAACGCGGAGATCACCGTCGAGATGGCGATGGTCATCGCGAACTGCTTGTAGAACTGGCCCGTGAGACCCGACATGAACGCGAGCGGCACGAACACGGCGACCAGCGTCAGCGCAATCGCGATGATCGGCCCGCTCACCTCCCGCATTGCCTGATACGTCGCGTCTCTCGCCGATAAGCCCGACTCGATGTTGCGCTCCACGTTCTCGACGACCACGATCGCATCGTCGACGACGATACCGATTGCAAGCACCATCCCGAACAATGACAACGCGTTGATCGAGAAGCCGAACGCGAGCAGCAGCGAGAACGTACCGACGATCGATACCGGCACCGCGAGCAACGGGATGATCGACGCGCGCCACGTTTGCAGGAACACGATCACCACGAGCACCACCAGCGCGATCGCTTCCGCGAGCGTGTGGATCACCGCTTCGATACTCGAACGCACGAACTGCGTCGGGTCATAGACGATCTGATATTCGAGGCCCGCCGGCATGTCGGCCTTCAGCTCCTTCATCGTCTTGCGGACTTCGTCGGAGATCTGCAGCGAGTTCGCGCCCGGCTGCTGATTGATTGCGATCGCAACCGCCGACTTGTTGTCGAGCAAGGAGCGCAAGCCATATTCCGATGCGGCGAGTTCGACGCGTGCCACATCGGAGAGATGCGTCACCGCGCCATCCGGCGATGTCTTCAGCACGATGTCGCGGAACTCCGACTCGTTCTGCAAGCGGCCGCGCGCATTCACGTTCAGTTGCAGCGGCACGTTCGGCAGCGTCGGCGAACCGCCGATCACGCCGGCCGCGACCTGCACGTTCTGCTCGCGGATCGCGTTGACGACATCGGTCGCCGTCATGCCGCGCTGCGCGACCTTTTGCGGATCGAGCCAGACGCGCATCGAGTAATCGCCCGAGCCCCACAACTGCACTTCGCCCACGCCCGCGATGCGTTCGAGCCGGTCCTTCACGTTGATCAGCGCGTAGTTGCGCAGATACGTCATGTCGTAACGGCCGTTGGGCGAGTTCAGGTGAACCACCATCGTCAATGTCGGCGATGACTTGATCGTCGTCACGCCGAGACGCTGCACGTCCTGCGGCAGACGCGGCAATGCCTGGTTCACGCGGTTCTGCACGAGCTGCGTGTTCTTGTCCGGATCGGTGCCGAGCTTGAACGTGACCGTGGTCGTGAGGTTGCCGTCGCTATTCGCTTGCGACTGCATGTAGAGCATGTCCTCGACGCCGTTGATCTGCTCTTCAAGCGGAGAGGCCACGGTTTCCGCGATCACCTTCGGGTTCGCGCCCGGATACTGCGCATGCACGACGACCGAAGGCGGCACGACTTCCGGATACTCGGAGATCGGCAGCTTGAACATCGCGATGATGCCCGCGAGCAGCACGACCACCGATAGCACGCCCGCGAAGATCGGACGGTCGATGAAAAATTTGGATATGTTCATGACGGGTTCTGTCTGTTGCGGATGACGCGCATCACTGCGTGGATGCCGTCTTCACGGCGGGCGCGGGTGCAGCGCCGCTATCGTTCATCGCGACGTTGTTGGCCTTGATCACATCGTTGGGACGCACGCGCTGCAGGCCATTGACGACGATGCGCTCGCCCGGCTGCAGGCCCTTCGAAATGACACGCAAACCTTCATGCGTCTGGCCGATCGTCACCTCGCGGTACTGCACGCGGTTGTCCTTGTCGACGACCATCACGTACTTCTTGTCCTGATCGGTGCCGATGGCTTCGTCTTCCACGAGCACGGCCGGGTGCGGCGTGCCGCCGCCCACTTTCACGCGCGCATAGAGACCCGGCACGAGCGTGCCGTCCGGGTTGTTGAAACGTGCGCGCACGCGGATCGTGCCGGAGGTCGTATCGAGCCGGTTATCGACGGAATCGACGACACCTTCGCGCGAATAGCCGTCCTCGTTCGCGAGCCCGAGCGACACCGGCACCGCGCTGCCCGCATCGCGGCCGAGATAACGCAAGTACGTCTGTTCATCGACATCGAACGATGCGTAGATCGGCGACACGGACACGAGCGTCGTCAGCAACGGCGCATTCGCACCCGTCGACACGATGTTGCCCACCGTGAGCTCCGCGCGCGACACGCGTCCCGCGACCGGCGCGACGATATGCGTGTAGGTGAGATTGATCTTGGCGGTTTCGAGCGCAGCCTGCGCGGCCTTCAGGTTGGCGACGGCCTCGCGCGCGGCGTTCTGCTTCTCGTCGTAGTCGCGCTTGGCGATCGCGTTATCGGCGAGCAGCCGTTCCGCGCGCGCCGCATCCGTCGACGTGTAGCCGTTGCGCGCCTGCGCCGCCGCGAGTTGCGCCTGCGCGCGATCCACTTCGGCTTCGTACGGACGCGGGTCGATCGTGAAGAGCGCATCGCCCTTCTTCACGAGCTGGCCGTCCTTGAAATGCACCGCGACGATCGTGCCCGGCACGAGCGGGCGAATGTCGACGTGATCGACCGCTTCGAGACGGCCCGAATAGCTCTGCCAGTCGGTGATGGTCTTCGACACCACGGCCGCTACATCCACTTCCGTTGCGGTCGGACTGTGGGCGGCGGCTTTGGCTTCGTTCATCGCTGAGTCGCCGTGACCGCGCCAGGCGGTGTATCCGCCCGCGCCAACGATGATCAGCGTCGCGCCTAGCGCGGCGTAGATGCGTTTGCGAGTGAAAGACATGGTGAGAGGCTCCGGTTGATTTGAGATTGTTGTTGTGTGGTGCGTGCGTGGCGTGCCGTTTCTTGCGCTTAACTTCAGCGCTTACTTCGCGCGCGCCAGGCGTTTTCTGAAGAACACGACGACATCGGCGAGCGCATCGGGATGCGCGGCGAGCGCCTGATGCGAGGTCTTGCCATGACGCGTCACTTCGGTCGGCACGCCCGCGGCGATCAGTTCGCCCGCGTATTTCTCCGCTTCGATATGCAGCAGGTCGTGCTCGGCGCTCGCGATGATGGCGGGAGGCAGGCCACCGAGACGGCGCGATTCGAGCGGCGCGGCATACGGATGCAGGCGTTGCGAAGGATTCGGCAGATACGCGCGATACCACTGCGCGCATTCGCACGCTTCGAAATCGGGGCACAGCACTTTGCGTTCGTCGGCGAGGCGCGTCATGCTCGGATCGAGCAGCGGTGCGAGCAGCGCTTGCGCGGACATGCGAATATCGCCACGATCACGTGCGATCGCCGCGACGCAGGTCGCAAGATTGCCGCCCGCGTCGTGACCGGCAACGCCGATACGCTGCGGGTCCGCACGCTGCGCGCGGGCATTCGCGACGGCCCACTGCGCCGCGCGATAGCCGTCCTCGGGCGCGGCGGGGAACGGAAACTTCGGCGCGAGCGAATAGCCGACCGATACGACCCACGCGGGCGTATCGCGGGCAATGGTCGCAGCGGCGGTGTCCGCGTCATCGAGTCCGCCGCGAATAAAACCGCCGCCGTGGAAGTAAAGAACGATGGGCAGCACCGTGCCATCCGATGCGGGACGATAGCTGCGCAACGTGATCGGCTGCGCGTGTCCCATGATGTGCACATCTTCGATGCACAAACGGGGGCTCGACTCCAGATCCAACAGTGATGTCATGGTTATTCTCGGTGCATGGCCCGTGCTGCAAGGCCGTCACGCATGAGTTGCGATGCTGCGAATTCTGGAGTCCGCGCCTTTTTTAATAAATGCCTATAATCCGGCAACACAATTCGGTCGCACCGAACAATCGTGGTTATCCCTTGCGATTGTTTATCCGGCTATTTTTTTAGCGCTCGCTTAAATAGTTGCGACGCTAAGTAAAGAAGGTGAGAGAACATGGATCGGCTACAAGCAATGCAGGTCTTCACCCGCGTCGTCGACACCAACAGCTTTTCGCGCGCAGCGGACACGCTCAATCTGCCGCGCGCCTCAGTCACGACGATCATCCAGAATCTGGAAGCGCATCTGAACGTGCGCCTGCTCCAGCGCACGACGCGCAGGCTCAATCTCACGCCCGACGGCGCTGCGTATTACGAGCGCTGCGTGCGCATCCTCGCGGATATCGAGGAAGCGGAAGGCTCGTTCTCGAACAATGGCAAGGGACCGCACGGCAAGCTGCGCGTGGACATGCCGGGCGCGATCGGGCGGCTCATCGTGATGCCGCAGCTGTGCGATTTCCATACGCGCTACCCGGAAATCGAACTCATGATGGGCTTCGGCGACAAGCCGGTCGACCTCATCCAGGAAGGTGTCGACTGCGTGATTCGCGTGGGCACGCTGCAGGATTCGAGTCTCGTCGCGCGCCGCATCGGCGTGTTTCAGGGCGTGACGGTGGCGGCCCCGCAATATCTCGAACGCAACGGCACGCCGAAAACGATCGAGGATTTGCAGAATCACACGGCGGTGAATTATTTTTCGAGCCGCACGGGACGCGTCATGGATATGGACTTCGTCATCGACGATGAAACCATCGAAGTGAAGATGCGCGGCATGATCGCGGTGAACGACGCCGAAGCGTATCTGAGTTGCGGGCTGAAGGGCGTCGGCATCATTCAGGTGCCGCGCTTCATGGCGTTGCCGCATCTGCGCGCGGGCGAGCTCGTCGAAGTGCTGCCGCAATGGAATCCGCTGCCGATGCCGATTTCCGCGGTGTATCCGCATAATCGGCATCTGTCGCCGAAGGTGCGCGTGTTCGTCGACTGGGCAGCCGAGTTGTTCGAACGCTGCCCGCTTCTGCAAGGCCAGAAGGATGCGGAAGAACGCTGCCTGCCGACGAGCACCGCATCGCCCACGATCGTGCGGCATGGCACGCCGGAGGTTGCGGGCACCGAGGATGTCATTGCATAGCGGCTTTGCACAAGACCAACGATGAACGAAAGCATCACCGTGCGCCGCGTCGGCGCGAATGAAGCATCGGGGTATGTGGAAGCGCTGGCGGACGTGCTGATCGATTGCGTCGAAGGCGGCGCGTCGATCAGTTTCATGCCGCCGATCTCGCGTGCCACAGCTATCGAATTCTGGACACGCGTGATGCACGGCATCGCGCGTGACGAGCGCATCCTGCTCGTTGCGGAGAACGCCGAAGGGCATGTTCTGGGCACGGTGCAGATCGTCACCGATCAGCCCGAGAATCAGCCGCATCGCGCGGATGTCGCGAAGATGCTCGTCGCGCGTCGGGCACGGCGACGCGGCATTGCACAGCGTCTGTTGATCGCCGCCGACGAAGCAGCGCGCGCCGCGGGCAAGTCGGTTCTCGTGCTCGACACCGTTACCGGCGGCGATGCCGAGCGCCTCTATGAACGCGCGGGATGGCAGCGTGTGGGCGTCGTGCCGAACTATGCGTTGATGCCCGACGGCACGTTTTTGCGGCACGACTTTCTTCCATAAGCAACTCGCTTAGCGGCGCGCAAACGCCCGCCCCACAAGCCTTCACGCGATTATTCGCCGAAATCGATAAATCTATTCGCTGATACGGCATTTATCCCCCTCTGCGACGCGACTACATTCATCCCTAACGCAGCGTGCTCATCCGTCAATTGCAATCCGCATTTGCCCGCACGCAGCATCGGAATGAAAGGAGTCGCAAGCATGAAGCAGCTCATCACGGGGTTCTCTCTCGCAGCCATTTCCGCCGTCGTCACGACAACCGCGTTCGCGGAAGGCGGTCAGGGTATCGGCCGGGCAGGCACGTATCAGGTTCAGACGCAAACGCAAGCGACTTCGAGCGATACGCCGAAGACACGCGCACAAGTTCGCGCCGAACTCGTGGCCGCCTATTCGAACGGTTCTCTGCCGGCATTGAACCGCAATTCGTATCCGGAACGCAGTATGTGGGGCGATGCCGTCGCCGCTCAAAGCGAGCAAGGCGCACGCGATGCGGCGCAGGCGGAAGCGCGCAACCGTGAGATCGTCGGGTATGCCAACGGCTCGGCAACGCAAGGCAACGTAACGGCGCGCTGATCACTCCGTCAGAAGAAGATTCAAGAGGTCATCATGTTTGAAAACACATCACTCGATCAGTTCTCGCTTCTCGACGAACTTCCTGCACTGACGCCGGTATGGCATCCGTTCACGCAACACACCGCGCATACATCGGCTGTTGTGCAAGAGACGAAGCAAGAGAGCACTGAACGCTCGCACTGAGCGTGACATGAAAGGCGCGGACAAAAGCCCGCGCCTTTTTTTCTTCAACTCAACCGCACGCCCCGATTTCGCCGCATGCCGTGCAGAAGTCGCAGCCATCCTTGCGGATCACTGCATTGGCACCGCACGTCGCGCATTTTCGGCCGTGCATCAGGGGAAGGCTATGCGGATCGATCTCGCTTCGCGCGATACCCTCGGATACCTCTTCGCGTTCATCGGCTACAGCTACCGGATGCGGCGCGCCATCGGCACGCTTGCGCGCAAGCACGCGCGACGGTACCTGGTTTCCTTCTGCGTCGAGAAAACCGCGGCGATAAAGAATCTGCTGGATCGCATACGCTAGCGCCGCGACTTCCGAATCGTGCCAGCGCGGACTGCGATGTCCGTCGAGCCGTTCGACATCGCCGAGACGCACCTGACCGCGATCCCACGACACCTTGCGCATATCCTGCAGCGTGCGCGCCGCGAAACCGCCGCGCGCGGCAAGCGAGAGCGAACGCATCGTCGCCGTGATCCATTGCTGCGATTCGTCGCGCTGCCCCGTGGGAATGAAGAACTCGATGGGCCGCTCGATCGTCACGTCCTCGCCGCCGATACGCCCCGTCACTTCGATGAACGACACCGCGAGATAAAGCGACTTCTTTCCCGCCTGCGTCAGATACTCGACCTTCTCGATGATGCCGGGCAACTCGCCTCTCGGCCGATGATCGATCGCAATGCGCAACGGATCGAGATCGAGCTCGGGGTCCGGTGAATCGCTCGGCGTTTCGGCGGGCGTGACGGAAAGCACCGCGCCCAGGGTCTCGTTGGGCCGGTATGTCGCGAGTCCCTTCAATCCGCGCCGCCATGCTTCGAAATAAAGATCCTGAAACTTGTCGAAGGGATAATCGGCGGGCACGTTCACGGTCTTCGAAATCGACGTATCGACGAACGGTTGCACCGCGGCCATCATCTCCATGTGATCGTGCGCGGACATCTCCAGTGCGCTCACGAAGTACTCGGGCAGCGCGTTCACGTCGCCGCCCATCTCGCGATAAAGCCGATACGCATGATCTTCGACGGGGAAGGTCTGACGCGTGCCATCCGCCATGCGCTTCGTGCGTTGATAAGTCCACGAGAACGCGGGCTCGATGCCATTCGACGCGTTGTCCGCGAACGCGAGGCTCACGGTGCCCGTCGGCGCTATCGACAGCAGATGACTGTTGCGGATGCCGTGCTCGCGTATCGCGCTCTTGATGTCGTCGGGCAGGCGCGAGGCGAACGTGCCCTCCTCCAGATAACGCTTCGCATCGAACAGCGGAAACTTGCCGCGCTCTTTCGCGAGCTCGACCGATGCGCGATACGCCTCGTCACGCATCGTGCGTGCGACTCGTATAGCGAAGTCGCGCCCTTCCTGCGCGTCATAGCGCAGGCCGAGCATCACGAGCGTATCGCCGAGGCCTGTGAAGCCCACGCCGATGCGGCGTTTCGCGGCCGCTTCGCGCGCCTGCTCCTCGAGCGGCCAGAGCGTGACGTCGAGCACATCGTCGAGAAAGCGCACTTGCGTGCGCGTCGTGCGCGCGAGTGCGTCCCAGTCGAAGGACGGTGCGCCGCCACGCATCTGCGCGAACGGATCGTGCACGAAGCGCGTGAGATTGAGCGGACCGAGATTGCAGCAGCCGTATGCGGGCAGCGGCTGTTCGCCGCACGGATTGGTCGCGCGGATCGATTCGACCGCGCGCAGATTGTTGTCGTCGTTCATGCGCGACATGAACACGACACCCGGCTCGGCGACATCGTAAGTCGAGCGCATGATCGTGTTCCATACTTCGCGCGCGCGCACTTCGCGATAGACCCAAAGACTGTCCTCGCGCTGATGCATGTCCTCGGCCGCGCGCTGCGCCGGTGAAGGCTCGGCCTTATGCACGAGTTGCCAGGCGGCGTCATCGGCGACGGCCTGCATGAACTCGTCGGTCACCGCGACCGACACATTGAAATTGTTCCAGCGCCCTTTCGTATGTTTTGCCGCGATGAATTCGAGCAGGTCGGGATGCGAGCAATCGAGAATGCCCATTTGCGCGCCGCGCCGCGAGCCCGCGCTCTCGACCGTGCGGCACGATGCATCGAACACGTCCATGTAGCTGCATGGACCCGACGCCGCCGATCCCGTCGAATGCACGCGCGCGCCGCGCGGACGGATCGCGGAAAAGTTATAGCCGACGCCGCCGCCGCGACGCATCGTCTCGGCGGCCTGCAGCAACGCGACGTAGATGCCCGGCAAGCCGTTGGCATCGACGCTCTGTATCGCGTCGCCCACGGGCTGCACGAAGCAATTGATGAGCGTCGCGTCGATGCCCGCGCCGGCCGCGCTCATGATGCGCCCCGCGCCGAGCGCGCCGCGTTTGAAGTTATCGACGAACTCCGCTTCGATCTTCGCGCGCGCCTCTTTCGGCTCGGCAAGTGCGACACCGCGCGCCACGCGGCGATAAATATCCTCGACGCGCGTCTCGTCGCCCTTGGCATATTTTTCGAGCATCACGTCGATGGAGAACTGCTGCGGTGCGAGAGCGGTGCTGGGATTGTCTTCTGCCATGTCGGAGATCCTTTGATTGCTGCGCCTCGCGCGATGGGGTCGGAAAAGCGTTGCGCGCGCTGGCGTGAAGTGCCGCAAAGGCAATGCCCGACGATAGCGCGAATTCTCCGCGCTCGCCATCGACCCGTTAAACTCGTCTGATCGAAACCAAAGCAATCAGCCGACCATACGCATGAACTCGCGTCATCCGCCGCTCTTCGGCATTTCGGGCCGCTCGGGCCAGGGCAAGACCACATTGATCGAAGCGCTGTTGCCGTGGCTGCGCGCTCGCGGCATCACGGTCAACGTCATCAAGCACAGTCATCACTCGATCGAACTGGAGCCGCCGGGCAAGGACAGTGCGCGCTTTCGCCGCGCGGGCGCAGGGGAAGTGCTGATCGCGTCGCCCTACCGGTATGCGATCGTGCGTGAGTTGAACGGCGACGCGGAGCCGCCGCTTGCCGAGCTGGCTGCACGCCTGTCGCACGCGGACCTCGTGATCGTCGAAGGATTCGCGCGCGAAGCGATGCCGCGGCTCGAAGTCGTGCGGCCATCGGCGGGCCGCGATCCGCTCTACAGGACCGATGTGGAGATAGTTGCAATTGCAACCGACGATGCCGCCGCGATCGAGTCGAGCTTGCCGATGCTCGATCTGAACGACGTCGCGAGCATCGGCGCGTTCATCTGCGAACGCGTGGGCATCGTGCTGAAGGATCAGCTCGCGGCGAGACCGTGACGCGCCATCGCGAGCGCTTCTTTCAATACATCGTTATCGCCGATGTGATTCGCGAGCAGCAGCACGAGCTTCGCGTTGAGCATCTGGCTCGCTTCGTCGGAGAGTCCGTTGTGCGTATCGATGAGGCGCTCGTAGAACGCATCGTGATCCGCGATATTCAGTTCGAGATTGAGCTTCATACGATTCATCATCCGTTGCAGGTTGCACGTTTGACCGCGGCCGTAACCGATGCGGCATCGAAGGCGCGCCAGCGCGCGCACACGTGTTGATCGGGACGCAGCAGATAGAACGTGCCGGGCCGTGCATCGAAGCGATGCGCGACCATGCCTTCCATATCTTCGATCACGGTCACGCCCGGCACGCTGCAGGTCATGCCTCTCGGCACGACGATGAGCGCGCGCACGGGCAACGGCGCGTTCGCTAACGCGGCGAGGCTTTGCGCGCAGACATCGGGGCCGTGACCCAGTCCGCAGAAATAGATGCCAGTGAATGCGCCGCCGTGGGTCTGAGGCAAGAGCCACGCATCGCGGTCACCGACGCGCACGGGCGCATCCACGCACGGTGCGCCGGGAATCATCGCGCTATCGAAGGTGTCGCCGTCCGCGTCGGGCGTATTGAGCGTCGAGTCGCGCAGGACCGCCGGCACCGAAAGACGTCCGCTGTTCGCCATGCGCCGCGCGAAGGCGCAATCCTTCGCGAGATTGAGCGTCGCGTCGCGAAAGAGGCGTGATACCGCGCTCTTCGGCGTGATGAAGTCGGTGGCGCGTGTCGAGTTGAGGATGTTTTCGTCGGCGGCGTATTCCCGTTCCGATGCGTAGGTGTCGAGCAGCGTGTGCGGTGCATCGCCGTTCACGACGAGCTTCAGCTTCCACGCGAGATTGTCCGCGTCCTGCACGCCGCTGTTCGCGCCGCGCGCCCCGAAAGGCGACACGCCATGCGCCGCGTCGCCCGCGAAAATGATGCGCCCATGCCTGAAGCTATCCATGCGCAGGCACGAGAACGTGTACACGCTCACCCATTCCAGTTCGAATTCGGCGTCTTCGCCGAGCAGCGCCTTCACGCGCGGAATCACACGCTCGGGCTCTTTCTCCGCGACGGGGTCCGCGTCCCAGCCGAGCTGAAAATCGATGCGCCATACGTTGTCCGGCTGACGATGCAGCAGCACCGACTGATTCCGATGAAACGGCGGATCGAACCAGAACCAGCGCTCGGTCGGAAACGGCGCCTTCATCTTCACGTCGGCGATGAGGAAGCGGTCCTTGAACGTGCGGCCGTGACTGTCGAGACCGAGGCACTTGCGCATCGGGCTGCGGGCGCCATCGGCGGCCACGACGTACTGTGCCTTGAGCGCATACGTGCCGTCGGGCGTTTCGACCTGCAATTCGACGTGATCTTCATGCTGCGACACGCCGGTCACATTGCTCTTCCAGCGCAATTGCAGTTGCTCCAGCTCCATCGCGCGTTCGGCGAGAAAGCCTTCGACGTAGTACTGCTGCAGGTTGATGAACGCGGGCCGCGAATGCCCCGTTTCCGGCAGGAGATTGAACGTGTAGACGAGATCGTCATGCAGAAAGACCTTGCCGACATTCCAGCTCACGCCCTTCTCGATCATTCTGTCGCCGCAGCCGAGGCGATCGAAGATTTCCAGCGTGCGCTTGGCGAAGCAGATGGCGCGCGAGCCGGTCGAGACCGTGTCGTCGTTGTCGAGCAGCACGGTGCGCACGCCTTGCTGCGCGAGTTCGATCGCCGTTGCAAGACCGACGGGGCCCGCGCCGATCACGGCGACGGGATATGGCGATAACACGGGCGCATCGTGCTCGGGTGCGCGCTCGTAGTCGAAACGCAGACTGGCGTAGTTCACGGACATTCGATCGTCTCCATCGTCGGGCCTTTTGTCGTCTTTGCAAGACGCGTTCAGCTCGGGTGCGAATTTCTTCGCTCTGGGTTAGTTGTTTATCATTGTACAAGTGGTTTTATACTGTTGAATCTAGGTTTACCCGTAGGTTGGTTCCGTTTTGCGGGGTGGGGGTGGGGGTCGCCGGATCCCGGTTTCGTGTCGGTTTATTAGCACTGCCCCTGTGCGGGGCGGCAGTCACTTTCTTTGCTGCTGTGTATAGACCGGGGACATGGTTGACACTTTCGTCGGGGACATAGTTGACACTTTGATCATCGTGTATCGGG